>CAZSSP010000030.1:9501-22002 GCA_964609695.1 uncultured Bacteriovoracaceae bacterium | reverse complement strand
CCCAACTTCGCTCGTAGGTTCTTATCGATCGCTCCGATAAAGGTCTCAGTGCTGAGATACTGGTCGGGGCGAACGTCGTTACCGTGAATACAAACCGCTAAGTCTTTAGTCATTTGTCCGGCTTCAACCGTAGACACGCAAACCTCTTCAAGAGTTTTGCAGAATTTCGCAAGCTCCTGATTGCCATCAAGCTTAGCTCTAAAAGCAAGGCCTTGAGTCCAAGCAAAAATAGAAGCTATCGGATTTGTCGAAGTAGGTTTTCCTTGCTGATGCAATCTAAAGTGACGAGTCACAGTTCCGTGCGCTGCCTCAGCTTCCATTGTTTTTCCATCTGGAGTGATTAATGTTGATGTCATGAGCCCTAATGAACCAAAACCTTGAGCCACAGTGTCTGACTGCACATCGCCATCATAGTTTTTACAAGCCCAAACAAAGGCCCCATTCCACTTCAAACAAGCGGCCACCATATCGTCAATCAAACGATGTTCATAAGTGATATCCGCTTTTTCAAATTGTGACTTAAATTCCCCTTCATATATTTTTTGAAAAATATCTTTAAAGCGTCCGTCGTATTTTTTTAAAATGGTATTTTTTGTAGACAAATAAAGCGGCCACTTTTTCATAAGCGCCTGATTAAAACAACTTCTAGCAAATCCTTCGATGGATTCATCGGTGTTAAACATAGCTAGCGCAACACCGTCGCCATCAAAATGATGAACTTCAATCTTCTCAGAAGGACCGCCATTATCAGGTTGAAATTCCAAAAAGAGCTTGCCCTTGCCTTTGGGAAGCATTTCGGTGGCGCGATATTGGTCACCATAAGCATGACGGCCAATGCATATAGGCTTAGTCCAATTTGGAACCAAACGTGGCACGTTTCGACAAATAATGGGCTCGCGAAAAACTGTACCGCCCAAAATATTTCGAATGGTTCCATTAGGTGAACGCCACATTTTCTTTAATTTAAATTCTTCTACACGCTTTTCATCGGGAGTGATGGTGGCGCATTTAATTCCAACGTTATATTTTTTAATGGCATTTGCAGAATCAATTGTAACTTGATCATCAGTCTTGTCGCGATTTTCAATACCTAAATCAAAGTACTCTATCGGAAGTTCTAAATAAGGACTCACAAAACGATCCTTAATCATAGTCCAAATGATACGGGTCATTTCGTCGCCATCGATTTCAACGATAGGGTTTTTAACTTTAATTTTAGTCATAAAACCCTTTTAGGCAGACCCCATCGAAGAGTCAATTTAGAGCCATGAAAATTACGCGCAGTACTTATTTCCAAAGGAGTATTTAATTTTATATTTCTATAGCTACACACGGCAGGGCACCCCCTCCTCAGGTCTTCGCCAAAAGGCTTGACCTTCGGGAACCCCGAGTGTGTAGCGATAGAAATTTAAAATTAAATACTCCTTTGGAACTAAAGACTTGTGCATTCATTATTCACAATCTAGAAATAACTTATGAAAAGTTTCCTAATTTTATTTAGTGCCTTATTCGTTATGTCTAATTGCACAACCACAGCTCAAAAAGGCAAAGGCGGCTCGGCTCTATCGCCAGCCCCAAAAGATAGGGGAACAATTTCATACAACCCCAATGGACTCAAAGAAATGGTAGAAGTTCGACATCAAAACGCGCTTACAAAAATTGCAGAAGCTTGCGGCGGCAAAAACAAATATGTAATTCTCAAAGAAAGCGTCCATGACAAAGACCCCACCGATGGCGACATTGCACTTTTTGGATCCTCAAAAGTTAAAAGCATTGATTACAAATGTAAGTAAGCTCTAAGTTGTTTTAATAGAGTCCCACAAACACAGAAAAACATTTCACCGCAACGGGCTCATCTAATTTCAAACTTTAAATTTTCGAAGACATTCTTCTTCAGAGGCCGAAAGCAAGTCTCTTGTATCTCCAACTTCGAAAGCTTTTCCGTCTTTTACAAAAATCATTTTTCCGCCCATCACACGTGCAAATGAAATGTTATGAGTCACCAAAACTACAGGCGTGTTTTTTTCTTGAATGAGAAGTGATACGAAATCTATAACCTCTTGGCTCATAAAAGGATCAAGCGCAGAAGTGGGTTCATCTAATAACAATAACTCAGGATCAGTTATAACAGCCCTTATTAAAGCCACACGTTGCTTTTGCCCACCAGAGAGTTGCGCCGGATACTTATAAATTTGTTCTGAAAGCCCAAATTTATTTAAATATTCTTTGGCTTTATTAAAAGCATTTTCGCGGGTGAATCCATGAACCAAAAAAAGCGGTAACGCCACATTGGTGCAAACATTAAAATGTGGAAACAAATTATAAGCCTGAAAAACTATACCCATTTTTTTTCTATAATGAATCAGATCGGACTCAGAATGAGGAAGTCGTTTTCCGTCAATTTTAATATTCCCCTGCGTGGGGAGCGAAAGTCCAGCAAGCAATCTTAAAAACGTAGACTTACCACAACCAGAAGGACCCATTAATACTAAAGACTTGAAATCAATATTCAAATTCCAATTAGAAAGTATTTTTTTCTCCGAATATGAAAAATTAAGATTTTCAATTTCAACTTTCATATCTCAAGCTTCTTTCTAATTTCTTAGCCAAATAAGCAATCGGCAAAGTTAAAGACAAATAACCAAGAGCTAAGGGAAGATAAATCTCTAATGTGCTGTAAGTGACAGAATTAATTTCCTGAGAATTTAATGTAAGCTCACTCACGGCAATCACCGATAACAACGAAGAGTCCTTTATAATGGATGAAAACTGACCCGCTAAAGCAGGAAGTGAAGCCTTTATCATCTGAGGAAAAATAACCCAGCGAAAAATTTGATATCGACTCAGCCCCATAGCGCGCGCAGCATCTTTCTGCGACATTGGAATACCATTTATGGCGGCTCTTAATATTTCCGAAACATAAGCCGCACTAAAATTAGACAAAATTAAAACTGCTAAAAACCATCGATTTTCAAAACCAAAAGCATTGGCAATAACATAATAAAAAATAAGCAATTGAACTAAAAGTGGTGTTCCTCGTATTAAACCCACCCATTGCTCAGAGGCAATTTTTAATAAATTAAAAGGAGACTTTTGACTAAGAGCCAACAACAGGCCCAACACAAAACTAAGAACTAAAGCAACTATAGATATTAATAAAGTATTCAACCAGCCATCAACAAATCGCCCCCAATAAGGAGTTAAGGCCGCCCAATTCCACTGATAACCCACCTTTAAAAAGGCAAAAAACAATACAGCTATCAACAAAGTCCAAAATGATAGCTGATAAAATTTATTCCTCACAATAGGAACTCAACACCAAGTTCTTGAAATACTTTTTTCTCTTCTCCGAAATATTTTGTCGCTAAAGCTTCAAAACCTTTCTTAGACTTAAACTCTTTTAAAAATTTATTGACCGACTCGATCATTGGCTTATTTCCCTTTTTAATACCCACGGCCCAAGACTCCGCCTGAAAAGGCTTTAAAATAGCTCGAAGTTTATCTTTATGCTTTTGCCAGTTTTGATAAACCGAAAGTTGATCGTAAATAAAAGCGTCAGATTTTGCTTGCAAGACTTCAACAATAGCCGCGCTCTCTTTATCAAAGACTAAAAGTTTTGCTTTTTTTAAATTATTCAGAGCCCAACTATGTCCGGTTGTACCCTTTTTAACAGCTACACTGATTCCCTCTTTATCAAGGTCAGTCGCGTTTTGAATTTTAGAATTTTTTGAGACAATTAAAGCCAATCCAGTACTCACATAGGGCTCAGAAAAATCTATAGATTTTTTTCTTTCCTCGTTCACCGTTAACGAAGAAATAATAACGTCTATAGAACCCGTTTTAAGCGCCGGAATAAGACCATCAAAACTCATATTCACAATTTTCAGTGGTCGCGCCAATGAATCTGCCAGAGCTTTTGCCAAATCAACACTGACTCCACTCGGTTCTCCAGATTTATCCGTCATTTCAAATGGAGGATAACTAAGCTCCATTCCAACCCTTAGTGCTTCAGCTGCACTGATCTGAAATGAAAATAAAAGAAAAAAGGGAAATAAATAAAAAGATTTCATAGATCTAAGAATCTATACGATTAAAGCATGGGAATCTATGGGACTAAACAATGAACAAGGACGCCACGCCCCCTTTTTCGGCCCGGCGTCCTTATTAAAACAAAGCCAGAAATAATTAATTTCTGGCTTCTATTTTTGGAAGAAGTCTAAGTTCACAAGTAGCTGTAGAAAGTTGAGCAAGATTTAGCTGCACAGAAGGTGCTCCATTTAAGCGAGCTATATCTTTAGATTTAGTCGTGTCTACTACCACTGGAGTCAAGGTATCCAAAGAAGGAATAACGGCTCCATCCAAAACCTTAGCAGCGACATTTCCAACACTTGGCTCATCATTAACCACAATACTAAAATTTCCAGCAATATCTTTTAATGGAGTGAGTATTCCCGGGCCAGCAAATGCCTCAACCAATAGTTTTTTGGTAAGTCCCATGAAATCACCTTGAGTTAAACTATTTTGATTCCAATAAGCCACCACACGAGCTTCATCACCAGCAAACTTAGGCAATAAATTTTGATTATAGAATTTTTCAACAACGGCAACTGATTTCAAAATCAATTCATCCAAAGCCTCAGCACTCAATCTCACTTTAGAGAGATTCACCTGACTCACTCCAGAAACTTTATTTAAAAATTCCTGATGATTATCCACGGCTTCTTTAACGGCTTGTCCTGCATCGGCTACTGATTTCAAAATTTCCCTTTGAAAACCACGCGAATCATCGAAAGATCCTACTTCAACGAAGGAACCGAATATTGAAGCTAATTCTTTTTCAGCAACCCTATGGGGCTCCAAAGCTTTATAATTAGTTTCATTATAAAACAATCCGAGCTCAGTCTGCTCAAGTTGTAATTGCAATACTATCAAAGCTAAATCAGGTTTAATTTGATAGTAGTAATTACTCTCTAACCCAGGGCCCGAAATTCTACGAGCTAACCAAGTATCATCTGTAGGAACTTTCAAAAACGAACTATTTAAAAGCGCACCACGTATCACAACATCTTTTGCTTTTAATCCAGCCCATTGAGCAGCTGCCCAAGTTTCAATTCCAGCAGACGCCAAAGCGTGCCACATAACTCTAAAAACACTCAAAACACTCTGGCCCACACCGAAAATTCCAACATTAACCAATAAACTTTGTGCAAGAGGCGAAATTAGAGGTGCACTGTAACGGCTTCGTGACTGACTTGCATTGTCCCTATCATAAAACACCATGTTTAAGGCCCATTGAAGAGTCGCCAACACTGGCGACCAAGCTGGAGCTGTTACACAGAGTCCTGCCGATACAACAACGTTACAAGTAGTAAGAACAGGCTGGCCAATAAGCAATCCACCCTTCAAAAATAATTGCTTAATATATTTATATCTTAAATTTGTTAAATTCTTATACGCACCTTCCGACAATACGCTACTGCTTTTCTTTTCCATAGCGCGCTCAATATCACGTTTAACTTGAGCATCAATGGCAGCCCAACGTGAAGCCATTGTTTGAGTCAAACTTCTTTTTTGATCAATAATTTTTCCTGTATCAGGATCGACTGTCTTAGTGGCATAAAAAGGATCTTTAGCAAACAATGAACGAAGTCCCATCGGACCATTGACAATGTTTGAATATGCTAAAGTATAAACACCATCAGACATATACTTGCGAGTTCTAGCGGCAATTAACCACAAGCGCCATCCTGGAACATCAGTTGTAACTTTTGAAACTCGTTCGTCATCTAAAGAATAATAAGTTCGACCATCACGAGCAAGGTCTTCAATAATGCCCCAATTTTTAGAAAGCCATATTTTACGGCTCACTTCAAAAGTTCTGGCTGGACTTAAGGCATTTCGCAATTGAGCATCATGATCGTCGGCTTTTTCACTCAAAAATTTAAGTAAATTAGCAACTCGAGTAGATTCATTGGTGTAGCCCGCAAGCTGAAGGGTTGAAACAAGTTCATGATATTGAGAAAATCTTCTTTTTGAATAGATTTCCGCATATCTACGCTCAACTTCTTTATCAAACCAACTTTGTATTTTTGATAAATAGGGTCGTTCTTTTGCGACATTCGCTTGAATTTGAGAACGCAGAATTTCAAGTTCAGTTTGAAGATTAGCCTCATAACGTTCAATAATTTTATTAGCTTTTAAGCGACTCACCAAGGCGGGAGCCAACTCAGAAGATATTTTTGCCAGATCTTGCGATTCCGACAATCTGATATCAAAAAGTTTTATGAGCTCAGTCTCTAAACCTTCTTTTATATATGCGTTGGCTAAAACGGAATCATTTAAATAGTAGCCAAGCCTTTCAGCCTGAGCGACAAGTTCAGCTTTCTTTTCCTCTTGAACCTTCTCTTCCCATTCCTGACTTACTTGTGCAGCAATTTTTTCAACGATAGGTGCATAAAGTTCAATATTAGTAGGAATGTCTAAAATATTTGCTGAGGGATTTAGTTTTACAAATGCATTTCTAAGTAACTCAGCCACTTCAAATTCATTAAAGGTATTTTTTTTGTGAATTTTCCCAAGCAAGGCATCAAACAATCCACTGAGACCCATACCAATTCTTCTAATCCCCTTACGAAGAGTCATCTTATCGCTCACATCTCCACCGATTACAGATTGGGGAATTTTTACCAAAAGTTGCGTAGCCGCTTTAGCTTGAAGATTTGTAAACTTTAGATTTAAAGTTTTAGTTCCGTGCTGAAACCACGCACTCATTTTCCAAACATGATTTTGACCAGGATATTTCACAGAAGGAACTACAAACAATCCCTCTTCTTTTAATTGAGCCACTTGTTCTGGGCTTAATTTACCGCCGCCCAAACTTAGCACTTCAGAATTATCGGGCTGAATGATTAAATCAGACAAACTCACGAATTCAGAATTTTCAAATACCGACGAAGGTGCGCTTACAGAAAATTTTTCCCAAGCAAAAAGTTTAGCTTCTAGCGCAGCCTTTAACGACTCAACCAGAGCCTTATCTGAGCCGTCTAGTTGATTGGCCGAACTTATATCAATGCTTACGGATTTCTTAATGGCCTCATCGGGTAGAACAAAATTGTTGAAAATTAATAAACTTAAAACGAATAGAGCTAAATTCTTCATAAAAAATCCCTTTCTTAAAAAAGTAGGTAGGGGGCAGACCCATTGCATTGTAAGAATCATGAGTTGTGTCAACCCTATAAAGCCCGAGCTTCAACAAGAGATTCATTGAAAAGTGTCTAGATGCCATTGTTAAGAAAATATTAAGAAGCGCTATCCACCTGAAAACATTGCCTAATTTTTTAGCTTTTCCGTCACACTTATGCCACAATAAAGTCGTATTCTAGTATTCGTAAGGGGGATACTTACTCATGAACAAAAATAATTTTCATATCAAGCCTCCTTTTAGCAGCTGTCGTTTTAGCAAGAGGTCCTAAGCAGGGCAGAAACGAATCTGAAGGTGAAGAGGCTCTTGGTCAACAAAGACAAAGAGCAAGTTTTGAACGCGGTGAAGGAATGGGCCGACAAAGAGGCCGCCGCGGCGAAAGAAAAAGACCTGCACCCATGTTTCTCATTGAAGCGTGTAGAGGTAAACAGCTTGGCGATTCCTGTACGGCAATACCGCCAAAGAATCCTGACACATCAAGACCTTCACCACCAAGTTTTAAAAGTACTTGTTTATCAATTCCTGAAAAACTTAAATCTATTCCTGAAATATTAGAGCAGCTAAAAAGCAGCGATAAATATTTCTGTAAGCCCTTAAATCAGCCGCCAAGACCCGAGGACGCTTAAAAAACGTAATTGGGGTCTATCCCTGGCACCCAATGAGTGGACCCATCCCACTCATTGGGTGCCAATCTTTATTTATTATCCATTAAAAAATGATTTCAATTCCAACACCAGGCGATTGATTACTCAAAACTACATTTTCAATCTTAAATTGAGCACCCAGTAATTTAGCTGATCTTACAATAATAATGGAACCTAAGCCCAATGAAGTCGGCAATTTCTCCGACTTAGAATCACCACGAGATTTTCTCTGTTGTCCGAAATTATTCATTTGTTCTTCGCTCATATTAGCGCCATCATTCTTTATAGAAAAAATAAGGGATTGCTTAGCTTTATTTTCCTTTAAACAAATTTCAATTCTTGAATAGGAATAAGCTAAAGCATTATCAATACAATTCTTAATAAGTCTTGTTAAAAGAGATCTATTTGAGGATATTTTCTTTTCTAAAAATTCATCTTTATCAAAAGTTAAGATCAGTTCTTTAGATAAACTTTTTGCTCTCTCTGGATATCCCATCAAAACACTTTCAATTAAATCGATAAGGACAATGTTTTCTCGACTTGAAAAATAAGAAGAGTCTTCTAACAAAGATAATGTCATCATATCTTCAACCAAAA
Source organism: uncultured Bacteriovoracaceae bacterium (assembly GCA_964609695.1). Lineage (GTDB taxonomy): Bacteria > Bdellovibrionota > UBA2428 > UBA2428 > UBA2428 > JAGNHS01. The sequence goes on along the minus strand of CAZSSP010000030.1, from coordinate 13,560 downwards.
CTCTCAAATGATGAGTCTCATTAATAGTATCGTCTATAAGTCCCATTTTCTGATCTTCGTTAAGCTTGCCTCCAGATTTCTTTAAAGCTGTTTGAGCTAATTCGATAGACGCTAAAGGAGTCCTTAAGTCATGCGCCAATTCCTGTAGCCATTGTGTTTTAGAACGTTCCAACATTTTATTTTTAGCGACCAATGATTCTAATTCTTCAGCAACTTCATTGATCAATTGTAAGAATCGACCTTCTGAATCTAAAGTCTTAACCTGAGCACGAGTTTTAAGATTTCCAGAGCGTAAAGAGCTTAAAACTTCAACAGCTTCTTTGTGAGATTCCGTTGATACCACTGGGCGATTGTCAGTATAAATAGCAATACCTAGAGCCAATAATGAAATAAAAACAATCGAAATTAACCCTGTTGAAGAAAATAATGTCATACAAAGAACAACGACGCCCAAGACTAGAATCGAAAGAGGCCATTTATGGAAAAAATTTCGAATCACTTTTTAGATTTAGAGATTTTCTTTAATCGATATCCCTCTCCATAGACTGATTCAATTTCTAAATCTTTTACACCCGAAGAACTTAACGATTTTCTAAGTCTCGAAACATGAGTATCAACAGCTCGGTCAAAAATACCCTCTTCAGTCGAATCGATGACTTTCAAAACACTTTCACGAGAAACCACTTCATCTGAATGGGCAACCAAAAGTTCTAACAACGCAAATTCTTTGCGTCTTAATTCAATTTCATTTCCTGAATAAGAAGCTATTTTCGAAGCTAAATTTAAAAGCAATTTATCAAATCGAATTTCTTTTTTGGGATTACTAGCCTCACCTAATGCTTTTTTAATTTTTACGATGAGCTCACCTTGGCCAAAAGGTTTTCTAAGATAATCATTGGCGCCATAAGTTAACGCCTCAATCGCCGATTCCTCATCTTCACGCGAGGTCAGAAAAAAGCAAGGCAGTTTAATGGATTTATTAAATTCTTTATAAAATTCTAAACCCGTTCCATCGGGCAAGGTCCAGTCCAAAAGCAATAGATCGGGTTTTGCATTTGAAAATGCTAATCTCGCTCCTTTGAGATCGCGCACCCAAGTGACAACAAAATCATTGGTCTCAAGATAAAGTTTAAGATTCTTTCCAAATACAGGGTCATCCTCAAGTAAAAATAAATGACTCATTTAACAATGTTTCCCAATTTACATTAAATCAGCTTGGAGGGCATAATAGAAGAGGCAGAAGATCCCTAACTCAAAATCTTGAATAGCTTCATTTCTCAGCTAGAGTAATAATATGGATAAATTTCCCGTACGCTGGGGTAAATATGTGCTTTTGGAGCATTTAGCCTCAGGCGGTATGGCCGAAATATACCTAGCCCTTCAATATATTGGAACCGGCGGACACAGATTGGTTATTATTAAACGTGCTCGAGGTGGAAGGGAAAATCAAAAAGAACTTCGAGAACTCTTTAAAATTGAAGCTCAAGCCCTCATTTCATTACAATCTCCTCATATTGTTCAAACTTATGACGTTGAAATTGGGAGCGACGCAGAACCTTATCTCATTATGGAATACTTAGACGGCTTAAGTCTTAAAAAGTCTTCCGAAGCTCTTGAGGCTCAGGCTCTTCAAAAGCTACCTCTAGCCCCCACCTTAGAAATTGCCAGACAAATTGCTCTCGGATTAAGTGCTGCTCACGAATGCATCGACCCCATTAGTGGAAAAATTGAGCCCATACTTCATAGAGACGTTTCTCCACACAATATCATTTTAACTTCTGCAGGATATGTAAAACTTATTGATTTTGGAGTTGCAAAGGCTAAACATCTTGGATCGGCCACAGTATTCAGTGGCCAAGTAAAAGGAAAATTCACTTACATGGCTCCAGAGCAATTTCAAGCTAGTCACAAACTTGATGCTCGAGCTGATATCTTTTGTTTAGGCGTCATATTATGGGAACTTGTGAGCGGAAAAAGATTATTTAGCGGGATAGACGACAACAAAACTCTCGCCATTGAAAAATACATTGAAGGCACATTTAAAATAGAAGATCTTTCCATATTAGATAAAAATATCGATCGAGAACTTTCAAACTTTGTAATTAAAATGCTTTCAATAAATCCAGAATCCCGCCCTAAAAGCGCAAAAGAAATTTCAAAATGGATAGAAAACTATCAAAGAAGCCATAATCTCTCTTCTGGAACTGAATTTCTAAAAACATTTGTTTCAAGTACCTTTGGAGATCTTTTTTTTACTGAAAAACAAAGAATACAAGCGTTAATTGAAAACAGCAAAAAAGTAAATTTAAACGAAGATTATCCCACAGTACTTTCAAGCAATAATTCCTTGACTCCCAAAAAATTTAACAGAAAAGAACAGCTGTCTTATATAGGTCTTGGTTTTTTAATTTTGAGTATTGTTCTTATCCCAATAAAATATTTTATTAACAAAAATAAAAAATTAACAAACAGCATTACTTCACCCGATTCCGAAGAACAAATCAACGATAGTAATCGAGGCCAATTGCCCCCCGAAGACCGAAATCTACTAAGAGAAATTATGGGCGAAGTGCAAAACACAAGCGAAAATCGAAGTGAATCTTTAAAAAAGGCATGGGAAGAAGCCACCCACCTAAGTGAAAAAATTCAGCGTCCCAAAATTTATCGTGATGAATTTTTAAAAATTCCCCAAGAAGAGCGAAGTTTGCTGATAAAAAAAATTCATTCATTGATTTTAGAATATCAAAGGTCCACAAATGAAATTGATAAAATTAAAATTCTCAAAAATAACTCTGAAGATTTTTTAAAACTTCCGCCACCTCGGCCTAAAAACATGAGAAGTCGACCCGAAAATGATTTTGTCCCAAACAGAATCGCCCCTGACCAGAATTAATAAACTAAATAAATTATTCCTCAAAAATAGGGTTGAATACCTGCTCCAACCCCAAAGGATATCGTATTGACTGAGGAGACCTTTTGGAATCGAGCCAAAATGTCGATTCGAATGGCTGTATTTGATTTTCTGAGAATAAAATACTTAGAAGTAAAGCCACCTTCAACACCATAAGCCGTATAGCTATAATCCCCAAATCCTTTGGTAATTAACGGAAGCCCGTAGACACCAAATATCTTTTTCTCAGGGCTCTTATTTTTTGTAAAATTGAAATCTAACTCACAACCCAATTCAATCACATTAGTTGAGGTTCCTGGAATCCATGAAAACCTAGGAACGACCTCAAAAACTCCAAAATTTTTTCCAAACGATGCTGAAATAAGCTTGTCATAAGTATTTTTACTCGCTCCAGAAACTTTCGAAGCAATAAAATGGGAATTTAGTCCTAAAGTATAAAGCCGATCGTGATTAGATCCTGAAGTGGCCGTGCCTTCAAAATCTTCCTCATTGCCAGAAGTCTCATTATCCTCGTCAAAAGTTGAATTATTTCTAGCTTTCTTTTTTCCTCTAGCTGGAGATTTAGCTGCAGTAGCTACGGAAGCTGGAACCCAACCCTTTATACCTGTATAAATAACTTTAACGTTTAGCCACCTACCATCTGGAGAATTTCCCAAAATCTGCAATTCATCATCGGGTTCGACCTCTCCAACTTCTTTTGGATTCTTAGTATTGGGCCCTTCATACAGACGACTTCCACGATATGCCAATACTTTAGAGTCAATTTCTGGAAGCTCTGGCTTAGAACTATCAGTTACTTTTGTTTTAGAAGATGGAGAACTAACGCGCTTTAAAAGACTTCTCTCAACCCAACCCTCATCCCCTAAATCGGTACGAATATATATCCAATTAGCATCTTTGGATTTTTTTAATGCTTCAACCCTTTGATTACCCTCTACGGCCTTACCTCCGACAGCGGCATCTGGCTTGTCTCTAAGTGTAGTGGACTCACTCAACAATGCATCAACAGCCCAAAGCTTAGAAAAGCTAAAAGTCATTAGAAAAAACAAAACTAAACGCAATCGCATAGGAACCCCACTTAAAAAAATTATAACCTAAGGATTCTCCATTTTAATCACTGGACTTAAATAATATTTGAATGCAAAACA
>CAZSSP010000030.1:0-9401 GCA_964609695.1 uncultured Bacteriovoracaceae bacterium | reverse complement strand
TATGAGTCTAAAATCAGAATTCGTTAAAAAAACTTAAGGAATGTCTAAAGACCTATTCTCTTAAAAAATGTTTCCACATCAAAAAGACGACCTGAAAATTTCTCAAATTGTTCGCGCTCTGGGATTAAGGCACCTTGCTTTAAAATATCATCACCCATATCGGCCCCAACTTTTGGATTCAAAGCGCCCTCTTTTGCAAAACGTAAATCATAGGCGATGTCTGCATAAGCCTGAGAATATAAATAACTGTAAAATAGGGCCGCATACTCAGAACTCGAAAATATGTGCGTGAATGTAGATGAAAAAGTAGAATTTTCGAAAGGTATATGCATTAGAGTTCCGCCAATAACTTCTCTCTCAAAATCTTGAACGGAAACATTATCCTCTGGAGCCTTTGAATGCCATGCAAGATCAATCAAACTGTATATGGCTTTCGACAAATAAAGAACTCCTGGCATAAAGTTTTGAGACTGAGCCAATCTTTGCAAAACTTCCTTGGGTAATCTTTGAGCGGGGTCACCATTCAAATAGGCTACCTGATTCATAAAATCTGGGTCCGTGATAAAGTTTTCAAATAATTTTGAGGGGAATTCAACAAAATCCCAAGCCACAGCATCGGGACTAGCTAATGTTCCAAATACAGTATCTGATTTCACAGCATGACAAACGTGTCCAAGCTCATGAAGTAAAGTTCTTAATTGCTCAAAACTAATAAAGTTAGATTCATCTTTTGAAGCTCTAGAAAAATTATAACTCACGACAACTGAAGCAGGAGAATTTTGATTTCCCGAAACTCTTCTTCTCTTCACAGTACTTATAAAAGCTCCGCCCTTAGAAGCTCTTCCATATAAATCAAGATAAACATACGCAGCAACTTCACCCGAACGGCGATGATCAACAACTTTATAGGCTTTAACATCTTGAGAATTGTAAAGCTCTAAAGATTCATCAGGTATAAACTCTAAACCAAAGCTTGTGTTTATATTTTTTAAGACACGAGAAATAACTGAATTTAAATCAAAATAAGAATTCAGTTTAGAAGTGTCCATTTGAAGAAAGCGACTCAAAGCCAAATTGCGGTAAAACATAACATCCCAAGCCTGAAGCTCCTTAACTCCATCAGCAGCGGCTAATTGAGAAAGCTCTTTCCATTCAACTTCAGCCTTAACTCGAGATCGCTTTAATAATTCTTTTAAAAAATCTTCAACTTTTGCAAGGCTTGCAGCCGACTGCGACGCTGCAACCCAAGAAGCATAATTTTCAAAGCCAAGAATTTTAGCCTTTTCATCTCTAAGTTTAGCCAAAGCCCTCACTGCTTTTAAACTTTCACTAGTGGCTTCGTCACTGAGAAGCGTAGTCTCTGTAGAATAAGCTCCAATGTTTGGACTCACTCTTCTAGCCTTGGTAAAAATTTCTTTCCTTAAATCACGATCTGAGGCCGATCCAATAATTGTAATGTAAGTACTTCCAGAAATTGCAAAACTATAGGCCCCGGATATTCCCTCTTTTTGAGCCCTCTCAAAAGCTTCCGAGATGAGAGAATCAGGTAAACCTGCCAATCTTTTTTTATCTTTAATAATAATTCTGATTTTTGAAGTTTCGCCTACCACAGCATCATTAAACGCCGTTTGTTGTCGTAAACTTTCAATTTTATTTTTTTCTAATCTTTGCTTGTTAGCGTCGGATAATTCTATTCCTTCTTGAAGAAACTTTTTATCTATAAATTCGATGAGCTTTTTTTCAACACTTTGTTGCGTCGTAGTTCCACTCACTTGTTTGGCTTTTTGCATCCTTTCCCAAAGATTTTTATTGAGTAGATATTTTGATTCTAAACGAAGCTTCTCTTCACCAAACTTGGCATAGGCCTGCTCAGTGACAGGACTCATCATAAGAGAATAAAAAACAGATCCAAACAATGATTCAAAAGTAGCCATGTCAGTAAAGAGAGAGTCCAAAGCAGCATAGGTATTTTGAAAAGTTGGGGCTGAATTATCTTCAACAATTAACGAAATCTTTGCTTCTAAATATTGAAGAGCCTCAGTGACCAATGAAGGAGCTTGAGATTCCTGTAGTTTTGCAAAAGGAAGAACTTTTGTAGGGTGAAGAATTTCTTTAACCAAATCTGTTTGGATTAAAAGAGGTGCGTCGCAAGCAGCTCTGGCTCCTTGAATTTGAGAAAGCGATACCAATAAAAAAAATGATAAAAATATGAAGTTTTTCAAGATTGCGCAGAGCATAATGGTGAGGATGGCTAAAATCAAGGAATCTCGGCTTAGCTAAAGTACAATCTTTGCCCCTTTAGGGTGCGCTCTTCGCTCGCCCAGCGAAGAGATTTTTTCCCAAGACGAGGCGGACCGGAGCGAGCAAGCGGAGCATACCTTAAATGTATGTGAGGATTGCGAGCGAGGACCAACAATGTATTGGGAAAAAAGATCAAGCTGGTGGGCCCAGAGGGACTTGAACCCCCGACAAAGTGGTTATGAGCCACCTGCTCTAACCGACTGAGCTATGGGCCCACTTTAAAACTGCAATCCCATCGGTCAAGAATTGCATTAAGGAGACTCCTATATTTTCAGTATTTTATCAATTCAAGATTTTGCCTTAATTGTTATGGGAGTTAAACTTATAGGGTGATTCAAACTTTATTATTTTTTATCAGCCTCTCAGCCATGGCCTACGAAATAAATCCATTAGAGTTACTTTCAAAAGAATATCCCAAAGACCAAAAGAGCTTATTTCGTAATCTAAAGTCAGGCCAAGCACTTAACACATCTTATGATTTTGATGCCAATAGAGACCCTCAAAGCGCGCTCCAAGAGGGCCTAGGAGGTCAATGCAATACCCACGCTCGAGTTGCTGCACTCACCCTTTTGAAAAATGGAATCCCGCCACAGGACATAAGAGTTGTTAGCGCTATAAATAATCTTTCGCTAGATAAACTCTGTCTTGGAAAGAAGGGAAAATCTGCCAATCCCACAGCTCCCAATGACGGACTAGGAGGTCATGTATTTCTACTAGTAAAATCTGAAGGAAAGTGGTTTTTAGTCAACACTACAACTATTCCCGGCACAGCATCTTCTTCAAAATTTGGAGCCCTCGGCCTTGAAATGACTCCCTACCTTAGTCCTGAAGAATTAGAAAAATACATGGAGCAAGGACCGGTATTAATTCCCTCAACTGTCACTCAATCTATGCCCAAAGAATTCTCTGGACCCATGACAATTTTTAGCTCAATTCAACCTGATAAATATCCATTAAACGATTTTAAAAGTCGGAGAAACTTCGTAGCTAGCGGAAACATTAACAGCGACATTTGCAAATATGATGGCGCAGGTGGAAATTTGTCTAATAACAAAATTCCTCACGAAGAAAATTAAAATTCGCTATCAATTCTCTACAAAGTTCTTAAGACGTTTCGCCCGGCTAGGGTGGCGTAATTTTCTCAAAGCCTTTGCTTCAATTTGACGTATACGCTCTCGAGTTACTGAAAAATCTTGTCCAACTTCTTCCAAAGTATGGTCAGATTCTTCTCCAATTCCAAATCGCATACGAAGAACTTTTTCTTCTCTTGGGGTTAGAGTGGCCAATACTTTTCGAGTTTGCTCCGAAAGATTTAAATTAATCACAGCTTCGCTAGGATTAATAATGCTCTTATCTTCAATGAAATCTCCAAGATGAGAATCATCTTCTTCACCAATCGGAGTTTCTAAAGAAATTGGTTCTTTTGCAATCTTTAGAACTTTGCGCACTTTATCTACGGGAAGCTCCATTTTTGCAGCAATTTCTTCTGGAGTTGGTTCGCGACCAATTTCCTGCATCAAATATCGGCTCGTACGAACCAATTTATTGATGGTTTCAATCATGTGAACCGGAATACGAATCGTGCGCGCCTGATCGGCAATCGCTCGAGTGATCGCTTGGCGAATCCACCAAGTCGCATATGTAGAAAATTTGTATCCACGACGATATTCAAATTTATCTACGGCTTTCATCAAACCGATATTACCTTCTTGAATCAAATCCAAAAACTGTAAGCCACGGTTTGTGTATTTTTTGGCAATACTCACAACAAGTCGAAGATTGGCCTCAACAAGTCGTGCTTTAGATTCATCGGCCTTGCGCTCACCTTCAACAATCTGTTCGTACATGAGTTTAAGTTTGTCGACAGGAAGACCGGATTGCATTTCGACTTCTTCAAGTCGGCGGGCTTGGTCCTTAATCACCGTTTCCAATGAAGTGATGTCGTCCCACATGCGATTTCCAGCTTGCTTGAAAGCTTGAAGACGAGTTTTTTCGTCTTTAAATTTTTCCTCTAAAGCGCGGAAATCTTCAGGGCTACGACAACCCACTTTTCCAAGTTCACGAGTGAGTGTGTACTCTACGTCGTCAATTGTTTGAACGTAGTTTTTCATTCTTCCAACAATACGGTTAATTGTTTTTCGGTTGAATGAAATTTCCTTAAACGCATCAAACATAGCGTCTCGAGCTTTAAGAATTTCTTTTTGTGCAGTTTTTGTAGAAATCAATCTCTCAAAATCTCTTACGCGGTCAATGGCTGTAAGAATCTTATCGCGATATTCATCTTCGTTAATGTCGGGATCTTCCTCATCAAGACCTCGAACGACATCTCTAACTCGAATTTTTCCGGCACGTATTCTCTCACCTACTGAAAGAACTTCTTGAATACCGATTTGGGAGTTGAGTACAACTTCCATAATTTCGGATTCACCTTCCTCAATAGCTTTTGCGATTTCAACTTCACCCTCTTTTGTTAAAAGAGGAATGCTTCCCATTTTGCGCAAATACAAACGAACAGGATCGTTGGCTTTGAGCATGTCGTCGGCAGCTTCATCTAAAGCCTTTTCATCTTTTTCATCGCCAGGACCTTTTCCACTTTTTTCGACAACAGAAATGCTCTTGCTATCTAAGAAAGTTAAAGTTTCTTCGAGATCTTCAGGCTGAGAAAATTCCGGCGGCAAGGCGTTGTTAACGTCGTCATAAGTGAGAAAACCTTTTTTCTTGGCTCTCTTAAGTAAATCGGTAAAAATTTCCTTTTTACGTTTTTCTTTGGGAGTGTCATCTTTATTGGCCATGAGTTCGGGCGGAGCTACATCAATGGCTTTTTTAGCAGCTTCTTCTTTGGCTTTACCCTTAAGGGCCTTTGGGGCCTTAACCGCTACTGGAGTTGCCTTTATCGAAGCCTTCACTTCGACTTTAAGACTTTCCTTGACCTTAACAGTCACTTTTTCTGTTTTTACCGCAGCTGTTTTTAAAACTGCTTTTTTAGCTTCAGTTTTTTTAACATTTTTTGCTGGAGGAGTTTTTTTTGAATTAGTTTTTGCTTTGCTTTTCGCCATAATAAAGAAAGATCCCATTCGCCTTTTGTTAAGAGACAGACTTTAGTCTGAAATAGGTTACTTTTCCAAATAATTATTTAGTTTCTGAGTTAATTCAGTAATTTGTTGCAAGAGTTGGGCCGAAGTTTCGGGATTTTCGCTCTCTATTTTAACTTTTTGTTTAAGCACGTTCACTTGGCTTCGAAGTTTCTCAACCTGCAAATGTCGCTCTAATTCGTCCCAGTCTCTTTGAACTTGGTCTGAATCAAAAGCTTGGGATGACTCAATGCCGTCAACAAAACCTTTAATTATCCATTGCTTAACAACGGGCTCAAGAGAATCTGATTCTAGCGACGCCTTAATTGTTTCACGAGACAAGGCACCATGTGCATGAAAATAAGCCTGAGACCATGAATGAACCAAGTCTTCGGCTAAAGTCGATCGAAAAAGCTCTTCTCGATGATCCCACGCTGAATGACTCTTTGGAGTGAGCTGCTCCCAAAATCGGATCCACCATAAAAGTAGGGCTTCAGCAGATTTATCGACATTAGTTAGGCTTGGAGTGGCCATAGAATAACTCTCAGTAAAGCCTCGGCCAGCAGCAGAATTGGCCCCGTCCCTTTTAACTTTATAATTTTGAGGAGGTGTAATTCCATTCAAAGATTCTGCAAAATCTTTTGGGCGCATCCCCAATCGAGGGGCCAATTGCATCGATAAAAAGTTTCTATGAGCCACACTTGGTGTCCATTCCCAAACTTCTTGTAAACGATTTAGTATTTGCAAACGATTGAGTCGCTTTTCTTCTCCCTCAACAATCAACAACAAGGCCCACCACTCGAGAGCTTCAGGTGCGCGTCTCAAAATATTTTCAGCATTTTCAACGGCCTTGGGATCCTGCAACCATTCATCGGGATCCTTCCCTGAGGGTACTGAAAAAACTTTAGCTTCAAAATGCTTTCCGAGTAACAAAGGTAATGAACGAAGCACCGATCTTTTACCGGCCTCGTCGGAATCCATCATGAGGACCAAATGCTTTGTCCAACGTTCCACTAATTTTAAGTGCTCTTCAGTCAGGGCCGTGCCCATAACAGCCATAGCGGGAATACCTACACGCGCCAAAGCCCATTGATCAAAAAAGCCCTCTACAAAAACGGCATATTCCTTTTCTCGCAACAAATCTTGAACTTGAGAATACCCATAGAGAACTTCTTTCTTTTTAAAAAGATAAGTTTCTGGAGAATTTTTATATTTTGGATTTTTATCGACAACCGGATCAAGGGTTCGTCCAGAAAAAGCCACAACACGCGCTCGATCATTATGCACTGGAATCATCAATCTATTTTGAAAAAAATCGTAATTCACACCGTTATAATTACGGAGCAAACCCACTTCTTGAGCCAATACTATTTCAGATTTATCCGTGAGTTTTTTAGCTAGGCTCTGCGGAGCTTCAGGCGCCCAACCTAATTGAAACTTTTCAATCCATTCAGCTCCAATGCCTCGAGTTTTTAAATAGGCCAAGGCACGAGTAGCGCCAGGGGTAGCCTCTTCGATTAAAACGCGATTATAAAAAGAAGCCGCTCGATGCATCAACTCATAGCCTGCTCGAAAACGATCTTTTTCTTTTGAATTTTTGTCGTCTTCACTAAAGCGAGGCAGCTCTAAATTCATTGTCTCAGCAACGCGCTCTAAGGATTCCTTGAAATTCAAACCTTCCATCAACTGTAAGAAAGTGAAGATATCCCCACCACGATCACATCCAAAACAATGAAAAAAATTATGCCGCGTATTTACATGAAACGAGGGAGTTTTTTCGGCATGTCCGGGCAAAGGACAACGTCCCTTAAAACCATCACTGCTCTTTGCAAGCTTTGTGTGCCGAGACACCCAGGAAGCCAAATCAACGTTGTCTTTTATATAGGCTTTGGCTTCAGAAAGATTTCGAAACTTAGTCATAGACCCAAAGCGCTTTTTACAGCTGCTTGAATCACTCGCCCTTCTGCTTTTGAGCCCACAACGGCCATAGCTTCTTTCATCACCATGCCCATGGCTTTTGCACCTTCAGGCAAGCTCCCTTTTGCTTTGAGATCAGCCACTATATTTTTAATTTTATTAAGCACATCTGCCTCAGACATTTGCTCAGGCAAAAATTCTTTAATAATTGAAATTTCTTTTTCAACTTCGGCCTGCAAATCTGCGCGCCCAGCCGATTTAGCTTGTTCTAAACTTTCAGTGCTTTGCTTAATCATGGTCAGCAAAATCTTTTCAATGTCTTGATCGCTTAAGTCTTTTCGATCGTCAATTTCTCTTTTTCTTAAGGCGTTCCACATCAAACGAATGCTTTGTAGACGAGAAGCATCTTTAGCCTTCATGGCTTCAGTCATGCTTTTCTGGAGTCGAGCTTTTAATTCCATTTTCTGTTACCTCACAAACAGATACGGCGCCCGGCCTAAGGGGCCACGCGCCGTATGCAAAATAACCTATTTATTAGGAAAATTATTTAGTGCCGCTATTACTGCTGCTGTTATTATTTTCTCTAGGGCCTCTAAATTGCTTACGCATTTTCTTCTCTAAACGTTTTTGAGCAGCGATGCTCTTTCGTTTTTTCTTAACGGAGGGCTTTTCATAATGCTCACGTTTACGAATTTCTGTAAGAATTCCAGCCTTTTCGCATTGTTTTTTGAAACGGCGGACCGCAGATTCAAAGGATTCACCTTCTTTAACTCTAACTAATGGCATATTAAAAAATCACCCCCTTTCAAAATTGAGGTAGCCTTATTGATAAAGCGTTAGGGCTAAAGGGTCAAGACTGAATATTCTAAGAAATTAGGGTGCTTTTTACTGTAAATTATCTAATTCTTGTAATTCATAACTTTGGGACTTTTGATGTAACAAATTCAGAATCGCAGATTTCAAAATTATGGAATAATCTTCACTATCTGATTTTGTTAGCTTAGTAGAAACTATATTATTTTCAATGGGCCATATGGAGACCATCAATAAATCGTTTTTAATTTTATTAGAATCCGCAATTAATTGCCGAACGGCATCAGGGTGAGTTTCTATATATTTATCTAGGGCTTCGGGCACATTAAGATTTTCATCCTTTTGTAACTTGAAAAAGACCTCATCATAAAACTGATTTACATCTGCATTATTCTGAATAAAACTTTTAACATTGACCCAGGTTTCTGTTTTTTTTAATGCCTTAAATCTTGTAAAATCAGGGTAATCAAAAGAAACACCCCGAAAAGAAGCATAGAGCTTTAATAGTAACTTTAAATCTACGACTTGGGAGTCTTCGATAATGTCCTTACTATGTTCAGGTCTGATGAGGGCCATAAGAATAAGCGGGGCTGATGTGAAAATTAAATATCTCTTAAAAGGACCAATCTCAAAAACGTGGCTCTTAAAAAGTTTCTCAAAACTATATCCATGAACTCCTTGCAGGGCTCTTACAAATTCGTCTTTGGGCAAATCTGCATTTTTTAAGCTTTGAAGAGCAATTTCTGTTGTCATATTTTCCAGATAATTTATTGTTGGCCTTGGAACATAATACAAAAAATGTTCCTTTAATTCATTTAAATCTCCTAACAGTTCACTGTTGAACTTTAAATTTTTCTCAGTGTATATATCGCGATTGGCCAACCAAGCTTTCATTTCATTTTCAAAAAAACTTCTGAGCAATTTTTTTTGTTTATTATTTTTAACTTCTTTAACATCTCCAACACCTACGTTTTCTAAATCCAAATATCTTGGTCTTTCTAAATTCAAATAACTTGGTCCCCATACAATATTTGGGGGCTTGGGGGGTTCCGGCCTTTGGGGAAGCGCATTTTTTTTGGCACCCTCTAAATCTTTGAAAGCTTTTAAATAATCTTTATGCTTTCCACTTAAAACAATATCAGCCAAAAATTCTGCTTCAAAGGGATCTAATGTAGTCGCTCTTTTGGCTAAATCTTTAGTATGTTGCTCTAGCTCTTCTACGTATTGTTTTCTTATGGCTTTAGGAATTTTCTGCACCAATTCCCATTGTGATCCAATAGCGCGTCCTTCGGACCAGGT
>CAZSSP010000029.1:0-22571 GCA_964609695.1 uncultured Bacteriovoracaceae bacterium | reverse complement strand
AAAATGGTCGGAGTGATGGCGGTCCGCACAACGTCATGATTTTTAAGTAATCACGAAGTTTGCTTGTAGCCAAATGTAGCCAGCCGATCGTTATTTTCGACATTTCGCCACATTTCATACGCTTGGCCTCAACTCAATAACTCTGGCTAACTCATCTCTTGGGAGAGAAAAGCTAAGTTTTTCCGTGGCACCTTTAAGATCACTGCCAGCCACCCTCAAATACCGATTTGTCGTCTTGAGTTCAGCATGACCAACGATGGCCATAACCTGCGCAAGCGACACGCCTTTAAGGAGCATCTGTGTAATGAAGGTTGCTCTTAGATCGTGGAACTTAACTTCTGTAATCCCGATGCATCTGCAAAACTCGCGGAGAACTTTTGCTTGCTCTCCTGAGTCCCACTCTTCAAGCCTTGGGAGTACAAAGTTCGATCCATTTGCTTTCTGCTTAAGTTCAAAAAGCAGTACCCTAAGACTCTCGCAAATTGGAACAACTCTGTTTCGCCTAGACTTAGTGGGGCCAATGCCACACTTGGAACTCCATGCTTTAGTCACGAAAATTGCTTCTCGCTCAAAATTCACATCGTCCCATTTGAGGGCATAGAGCTCACCGCTTCTCATTCCCGTAAAAACCGCCACTGCCCACACAGGATAAAACCTGTGGCCAGTAGTCGAAGCTTCCTTGAGCAATCGATCCACTTCGCTGGAGTTCAGCACCGACTGCTTTGGCTCAGGCACTCTGAGCTTTATTCCATTACAAGGATTCCTCGGGATAATCCCTTCATCCACAGCGAGTGATAAAACTCTTTTTAGAGTCTTAAGCATTGTCAGCCTTGAGTAGGCTGACCTCACTGAAAGATGAGTAAAAATTATCTCGTGAATCGAGCTTGTTGTAATGGACTCAAGCCGCATGTTGTTCAGCACGGGAGTTGCCCACTTAGAAAGTAGCCCCTCATAGTTTTGGATTGTTGATGGCTTCAGGTGAAGTCGTTCTCGTTCCAAATAATGAGCGACCCATTCTTGCCATAGCCAAACTCTTGGAGCATTTTTTGTGTCCAAGAATTCCGCCTTGAGTTTGAACTCAGCTTCGCTAGCGGCTCTCAGGGAGCTAAAACCCCTAAGTCGCTTTTGAAGTCTGCCTTGTGGCCCGCGTAAGTTAATGTACACCTCAAAGGTGTCTTTTCCGTTTGTATTTATTTTCTTAATTGCCATATCTTCTTCCTCTTTCTTTATTTTTGAAAACTTGAATCCTTTAGGATTCGAGTTTTGGAAGAAGAGATAGCTCTCGAAGTTTAAATCTAAGACGCCTTCCAATTCGATATGTGGGTATGTGGCCTCGAAACACCTGGATTCGAAGCGCATTAACCGACATGCGAAGATAAAAGGCTGCCTCTACGGAATTCAGCCAGATTTCACATTCATCTACCTTTTCAAAGAACCCTGGTAAATTATTTATACTCATCAAAGTCCTCCTGTTCTATTCGTTTTTAACTTTTTTCTTTTTTTCATTTTCTTTCCTTTTCCTTAGTTCTTTCCCTAGTTCCTTAGTTTCAAATTTCTTTTCTAAATTTCTCTAATCCCAAACCCCGATTTACCTCGTAGCTCCCCGCAACTGACCACTCTCTATCCTTCATGTGGATGGAGAGTGGTCAGTTGCGGGGAGCGGCACGCGTATTTAATCCAAGTAGACGTTAAAGCATTGAAGCCTAAAGAAATTTGTCTCTATAGCGGCATAGTGTTTTCAGTCTTCAAAGTGCTCACGCACTGAGCAACTTCTGCGCATGTATTGAGCAAGGCCTCAGTTCCAATACCTGTTCCCAAGAATTCAGCGATTGTAGAAGTTGTAGCATCGTCAAAGTAGATCTGAGCAGCATTTGTTTTGTGGATAACTTCATCAAAACTTGAAACGATTAGTCGTGGTGAGAAATCAAGTTTCTGCACATCTTGCCATGCTCTAAATACTGCATTCTTGATTGAATCCTCACGCACGATGTACCACACATAGCCAGTTGTCCGCATAAAACGATACTCTTCGAGTACACGTTTGTACCTGCGCATCGATTTTAGATTTAACTCCATTTCAAGTGCAACAGCTGTTGGTTTGCCATCAACTTCTTCAATCAAAACACCATCCGGTATTACTTGATCACTCAAGCCACTTGATCTACTCCACTGAAGATTTTTCCTGACTTGCCTTTCAGATAGAAAGTCCTGACATAAGCCAAGTTCTTCCATAGCCATTCTGAAATCTGTTATTGCTAGTTCGTGTTCATAAGAATTTCTGTTTGTATATCGTGCAAGTGAATCAACTTTGATTTCAGTAGCGCCAGTTTTTCCAAGATAGTAAGCAGCTAAGCCGTCTTTGAGGCCACTTGCCCTACAAATAAAATCAGCCTTTTCCAATTTTCTTAAACGTCTGTACATTGTCGTGGGGCTTATACCTCTAAAGCATTTTGCATGAATGTGGCGGCTCTCCAGTAGTCCGTAGCGGTGAAGTAATTGCAGTAACTCTTTATCTCTTTTCTGTATTCTCAAATGTCATTCCTTCCTGTGAGTTCGCGTAGAACTCGCTTTCTTATTTCCTCTTTGCTTAATTGTTTTGGTGCTGGGCGTGGTGGAACAGTGGCTTGTTGATGTTTTACCTTCGAGCTGTCAGTGTTTAATTCTTTAGCGGCCGCCTCCTTTGCAATGTGAGCTTGCATGTTTTCGTAGTGTTGTTTGGCCGTATTCGTTGCGATCTTGATTGATTCGTCTTGCTGTAATTTTTCTTTGCGTTCGGTGTTTTTAAGATGTTTAAAAACGAAAAAGCAAGCAGCAAAAATTAGGGCAATAGACACAGTCCATAGCTCAAGTGTTACAAAAGCACTTACAAAATCCCATGCAATATTACCAGACACAGCACTACTATTTAGCTTCATCAAAATGGCAATAAAGTTCATACCAAACACAAACGCTGTTACACCTTTCACAGGCGCACTAAAAAAAGACATGTGTTTTCGTTCCCATAATTTGGGTTTTCCTTTCATTTGTTTTGTGTCAAAGAGACAAGCGCGCGCGACAACACACTACATCGCAGAGTTAAATTGCGAAGTAGGCAAGGCCCTGCATTGGTCTTTGACCATCAGTTAAAAAATTCGTTAAATTTTTTTTCTATTTGTTTGAAATTCTAATTTGATTTTTTGTTTTCACTGTGTGAGAGTAATAGATGTTCAGAGCTACAAATTCCCACACAGTTCAAATATAAAAAATCTTCTCTAGGCCTCCTTTCTTTTTCGGGCAAAGCTCTGCCCTCAATTTCATTTTATCATTTTTCACTCAAAACCCCCAAGTGAAATCTCACTCTAGATAGTATTTTTATGCTAAATTATACTTCGATATATGTCGAAGTCTCAGGCGCTACTCTACAGAATGTCCGATACTCCAGCTCCAAAGCTCGCAAAGATTTTTGCTGCGCTCTCTGTTGGCGTTAGGATTCGCATAATACGCAATATTGCTAGGCGCGGGACAGTTGGAGTCGGTAAACCAAAGCATGGCCGTGGCTGCACGATTAAAGAAGCTGGACAAGGTCTCGGCATTGGATGGCCTACGCTTTCCCATCACGTTTCTGTTCTTGAAAAGGCTGGGATGATTACAGTCACAAGAGATGGCCGTTTTAAACGTTGCTGGATTACTACTCAGGCTATTGGGATGATGTCTGAGTTTTTTATGAGCCTCGGGCCTCGTGTGTAAACTAAGCCCATGTATTTGATGTATGCTTCCGTAATGCAAAGGCTTTTAGTTCGATGGCATTCGCCAAAACTCTGACAACTTCTCAAGATGTTTCGATCATTAGAGTATGTCAAAATAGTCATTTTGGAGGTTAAGGTGAAAATCCAAATGTGGTGCGCAAAGGTGATCCTTCTGCTGAGCCTTTTCTGCGCTCTTGGTGCCCATGCTAGAAACTA
This sequence comes from uncultured Bacteriovoracaceae bacterium, assembly GCA_964609695.1. Lineage (GTDB taxonomy): Bacteria > Bdellovibrionota > UBA2428 > UBA2428 > UBA2428 > JAGNHS01. Next base: position 18,630 of record CAZSSP010000029.1, on the reverse strand, counting down.
TTACGAAGTATTCGACAATGCATCTCCAGACCTCTCGACCGAGGAACTGAAGAAAATTTATCGAAGACTTACTCTCAAGTATCATCCGGATAAAAATCCCAATGACCCCACTGCCACAAGAAAAATGCAGGAGCTCAATGATGCTTGGGATACATTGAAGGACGACAAAAAAAGAGCTGAATACAATCGTTACTATGTGAATGGGAGTGATCCATCCCATCGCAGAGCAAACCCCCGTCCTCAACGCACTTCTGCATCCCCTCCGCGGCCTCCTTCTCCACCACCACCACCACCACCACCACCACCTCCTCCTCCACCTCCTCCTCCAACGCCGCCGCCGGAGCGTTCATCTCTCAATAAATACGGGCAACAAATTTTTGATCGCTTAGAAAAAATGAAGACTTCTTACACTATAAATTCGCAGTTATTCGATGGAAATATTGATTGGGAGAATCTCTCACGTTTTTCAAACCAAGTTCAAGTCGATGCTTTTATGGCAGCCTTTGTCAACGATCACCCAACCAGTTTTGGATGGCGGCTGCCTAAATTCGAGCTTCGCCCCTTTTTAGATTTCACTTCTGAAAGGCAAGTCAAAGCTTTGCGAAAATTCATGCTAAATAGGTTCGATCATTTCGAGCCCAGCGATGGATCACTCTATAAAAAGATTCTGAGAATCTCTAATGACGTTCAATATTCTGCTTTAATGCGCAATTTTAAAGGGCCATTTTATCAAAATAATTATATGAGTAGTAGGGACACCCCTTATTGGTTTGAACCTGGATCTTTGCCCGATGAGCTCATAAATGAAGTTGAGAAATTCAATAATGAGCATCAGATTAGCGCTCTTGACCTAGCTTTAGAGGTATTTCCCCGAGCTCATGAATTGCGAATCTATCCTTACAAAGACGCTTTAAATTATAATAATCCAAACTCTGTGCGTGCGCTTAAGGCACTGGTTGAGGTTCTAAAAAGGATGGATAGCGACTCGGATGTCGTCAGTCGTTCAAAATATGCAGCCTATGAATTCAATACCCGTTATCTTAAAGATTTTGACGACTCCCATTTAGTTACCCAATTTGAAGAAGCGTGTCGTTCAGTCAACGGCAATTGGAAAAAACTAGATACCATTGTGCAAGATGTTTACCAAGCCGAGCTTAAGCGAAGAGTCCAACGCTTGACGTCTCAAATACGCCTGAATGGAATCCAGCAAACTATTGATGATATAAGAAAGCAGCCCAGCGAATCCGCTCTCGATCGTAATGCATTGAAAACTTTCGTTCATGACAATGCTGATACAATCTTCGCCATGTCACCTTCTCATGGGCAAGAGGTAGAACTAGCTTCTGCTGCAAAAATATCAGGCGAAGACCTCGTGACTATTAAACAAGGATTTCTAAAACGGCGGCAATATGCTGCGGATTTTGCCACCACCACCAGGGAATTGAATGAACATGTTAGCCGTGCCAGCGATTTTGAAACATTTGAAAATAAGTTCTTAAAAAATCATAGCGAAGGTTCTCTTGCAGCGGTTAAAGCGTTTGTCACAGAAAATCCTGTTAAAATTGCTACCCTTGAAGGCCCAGTCGAAAATTATTCCAAACTTTTTAAGGTTTTGAACGCCACTTACGAGGACGATGTCTACAAACGTCTGTTAACTGAAAAGTTGCATGCTGCCCGAAATAGCCGACAATTAGCAGATATCTTGTCCTACGCCAGTCCCGGCAATTGGGCTCGGGAGAGCAGCTACGGAATTCCAATCCAGGCAATAAAAGAAAAAATAAGCGCAATGTCTTTTGCGAAAGAAGATATCCCTGCGCTACAAGGCGTTCTTAACAACGAAAACATCCCAACATCTATTCGCGCACAAATAGGAACGGAGTTAGTAGCAAAAGCTGAGAACAGGAGCTTTTTTAAAACACTGCGTTTTCCGAAAGACTTAAAGAGAAACGAAGAATTCGCCAAAGCTCATAAAGCCGCTGCCTCAAAGTTTTCCGTATGGAACCTCTGCCGAGAAGCGTTGGCAAAGTTCAAAAATAAGCCCTGATTGATTCTGTGATATTATTGTGGATCAACTACTGCTTCAAGAGTCAGTACGCCCTCTGAGTTGACAAATTTATTCACAATTCGAAAAGAAGTATTTGGCGGAAGGGTTAACTCAAGCTCAACCGAAACGATATTTTCGTGCCCGGTGGAATCCTTATAAGGATGATGGGCAAGAGTGGGAACCAAGGGATAATCTCTCGGAATGTTAAGTATTAGTTGAACCTGCCCGTCTTCCTTCAATGCTCGATGATTGCCATGTATCTTGACTGTCTCATATTCAAGCGACACGTTCATTAGCCCAGGGTCTCGTATGATATTCCCAACTTCGGGTTCATGACCAAATTGATTTTTACCTACAGCTCGATATGCCGTCACGGCTCTATCGCTTCGGGATCTTCTGAAAACTCCATTGAAAACATCCAGAGTTCTACTGACGCTGAATCCCTGCTCTTCGTTCTTCAAAAAAGCGCCAGGTATAACGATCTCATCTTTCCGCGTATCTAACTGATTGGCTCGTAATATTTGATTTGTTCTTATCGAATGACCCTGTCTAGGCCATGCCATGAGCAGATCATGTTCCGCAGCATCCAAATTTCTAGGCACCATGGAATAAAGCCATCGTTCAGCATCTCCTTTCGATTTAAATTGTGGAGTAAACCAGCCAGTACGTGTCGTAAAAGGATCAGCCGCAAAGATCTTAAGTAAGGCCCCGCATTTATTCAGACTGTCTTTAACGAAGCCAGAGTGTGCGGATCTTGGGCAGAAAAATGCGCATGTAACGAAAATTAAAAAAAACCAATGTTTTTGAGTTGCCTTAAGCTTAGCCACTAGAACCATTTTAACAGGTCGAAGCCAATCTACTTTGATGATCTAGAAATAATAAGAAGACCCTAGATTTTTCCTTAGAAGCGGTTTTGTAAAGTACGTGGAATGATACATTATTATTCAATTTCAATGCCAACTATAATAGTCCTTTGGTTTTCGGTCTGTCGGTGTAAAAAAATCAATCAACTTTTGAAACTAATCTATAAGTCCCTGACTTTGCGTTAAAAGTGCTTGCAAAAAGAGCGAAGTATATTCGCTTAGTGCGAAATAGAAATTCTTGCTTTTTTTATTGTAGCCACCGTGTAGCACAAAAGTAGCCAACCAGGGTGAGAGTGTGAAATCTGGAGAAATCTCGCTTCTTCGAGAGCGTCTCCTCTATCAGTATTTATGTATCTGAGTTCTCTGGGGTTATCGGGTCTTCCACTTTTCGTTTACCGAAAAATGGTCGGCGTGGCAGGATTTGAACCTGCGACTCCCTGCTCCCAAAGCAGATGCGCTACCAGACTGCGCTACACGCCGAAATTAAAGACCCTTTGGTCATAGCATAAAGCTTTTAAGGTCGCCATTCGTATATAAACCTTTAAATAATTCTAGTTTTTTGGCCTTTAAATCATAAATCAGGCCCCCACAAGTTGCCGAAGCATTGGGCTTATCTTTAGAAGCTGGAATGCAAATAGTGGCCGCCGCACCCCTCACAAATAGCTCTTCTTTTGCCAGGCTAAAATCTAAGTTTTCATAAGTATTTGAAAATACATTTTCTAATGCAGCCCAGCGCCCCTCTGTAGTGGAACTTTTCCGCTCAGCGTTTTCAAAAGCCTTTAACTTTCCCGTGTAATGATTCGTATGAAACACATAGCCATCTGCCCCATTTTCAACACTTGAGCTTATGTCCCACTGCTTACCTGTGGTTTCAATATTAAAAGCACCATTGGAATCATAAATTATATAATTATGCCCAGAGGCCGGCATATGGAGATCCAAAATAGACTTGGCCTCCATGCGATCCTTAGCTTTCAATAGTATTAATTTCACAAGCCCCGGCCACATCAAGCCATGTACATCGCACTCAAGACTATGAAGATTGTTGACCAAAACACCAACACCAAAACTATTAACTCCCGCCAAAGCCAAACAACCAGTCACTGTAAAAATCGTACAATCTACGCCTTCATGCTGAGTGCGAAGATATCGCACATATTCAGTAGCACTCCCATGCATGTCCCAAGTTTGGCCAGCCACTGTTGCTTTATTATTTTTAAAATAAAAAACCGAACAGCCTTCGTCATTGGGGTCACACTTAAGAAAATCCCGCATGTCGGTATAATTATTAAGAACCATAAGCTCGTTAAGACCAATACGAGCACCTTCGGCTATCCCACAAAATTCTTCGAATAGTTCTGGAAATTGAGACAAAGCTTGAACTTGCTTAGCGTAAAACTTTTCCAAATCCCAAAGACTAAAGGTTTTCAAAAAAGAACGAATCAGATGCTGCCGAATCGAAGCAATTTCATGAATTTCTTTTCTATAAGCTTCTCCATGAATTTTCCCTTGTTCTCGAAATGTGCCCTTAAGCTCTAATCCATCCATAATTTTAAATTTATCCTTTTAAAGACTTTCAACGAATTTGCCTAATCTATTTTTTAATGAATGAAGACCAAATTCATCTCCATCCCAAGTAGAAATCATCATAAGAGGCTTATCGTTAAAAAATTCCTTTTTACAAGCGATCACAGCCAATTGTGGCGCTGCATAGAAATAAGCAATGTCGGCATTAAAATCTTCAGCTACCATGAATTTCTTCTTATCAAAAGCGCCAAAGACTGAGGCCGTTTCATTAAATATTAAAGGCAGTTTTCTTTCATGAACTACTTTTTCGATCATTTTTAAATAAGCCGATGTTTTATTCTTCTTTTTAATTTCACTTCGCGGCTCTAGAAAAACTCCTAAAACTTCTTCTTCTGGAAGAGACCATAAAAATTCTTCTAAGCCTTGTTTATTAATGTTATCGGGAAAAGTCGGCCAATCAAAAAAACATAGTCCACCCTTTGATCCCAAACTCCTAGAAGCTGCTGTAGTTCGACCGAAATAATCCCCTTCAGCACTGAGAGCCATCCAAGCTTGAGAACGTTTAGCTCTCAAAAGTTTGACCACTTTATCCAAAGCTTCTCCACGACTTGAAGCTAAATAAATGTGGCGCATATCCTTTGGTAAAAATTCTTTCAGAACTAATAAATTGTCGACCAAATCCTTACTTACAAAATTGGCTAGTGACCCCTTATTCATGACCGATGGCCATCGAGGATCGGCTATTCCGAGAGTGGTTTTTTTAGGATAAAAACTTATGCTTTGATATTTTGTAAGAGTCCCTGGACCATAAGCATTATTAAGATCAGCTATAACAACTGCGCCTAATTGTTGGTTCAATTTCATCATAGCGCCAGCTTCAGGGAATCGATTGCGACTTCTAATAGCATGAACTCCACGATTATAAGCTTCGATAATTTGCTCAGCTTTTAATCGAAGCCCCAAACCTTTACCTTGTTGCGAAGGGTCTACGGTCAAATCAACGCCATAAAGGCTTCCACTTTTTTTAGCTAAAGGATCTTTATCAACCAACCCAACATTTTTAAATTTTTCTAAAGCGCAACTCACGCTCATTCCTAAAATTTTATCGGACTCAACACAGGCTAAGAATATCGTTTTAGAATTAGAACTATATTCGCGAAGTTTTTTTACGTCTTCTTGTCGAGCAGGTTCATAGACTCTTTTTTCTAGAGCCTCTATTTGCTGAGCATATAAATCAACATCTTTGGGTTTTAAATGTTGAAGCTTATATCCAAAAGCTCTTGAGGATTGCCAAAGTAAATCAAGGTAAGTGAAGCTTGGGTTTTCTTGATAAAATTCCCAAAGAGAGTCGACACTAGCTTTAGCTAAATTTTCTAAATTCCAATGATGATTCCAGCAACTATACAAAAGAAAGGGAGCATTTTTAAAAAGTCCAGAAAAAATCTCATTCCACTGAAAAGCAGAAGTTTTCGAAAAATCACTCTGAACACGTGGAATTCCATAGTCATCCCAAACAAAATGCACTTCTGAAGAAAACTTCCTATCTATATATTTCTTTTTCTCTCCTAGGGCTTCAATCCAAGCTTCCCAAGATTTTCCTGGCGCCACTTTGCCTTCATTAGAAAGTTCTAAAAAAGAACGACGAAGGGCTGAGAATAACTGTACATATTGTTCTTCAGAAGCTTGGAGCAACATTCTAAAGCGAGCAGTTTTATCTCCCGCAGGGTAAAAAAGAATTCCATGCTGAAAGCGCTTCGCCACAAGAGCATTTAGAATTTCAGCTGTAGGCAAATCAAAAGAAAACGCTGCCCCCAGTGCTCTTGGAAAAGATAAAATTTCTGAACCCACATGCTCTTGCAAAAGATTTAAATATTTTCGACTCATCTCAGCGACTTCATAAGGAGGATTTCGCAGAACTTCTTGCCCCTGAATATATCCTCGATACATACTTACGGCTGAAGTTTCCATAACATGGTCTTGCTCGATTTGACTGATACAGGCAGCCACTTGTGCTTTTTTGGCACAACATAAAACATCGGGAAAATCTTCTTTACCTTCAGCAGTTTTAAAATCAAAAAGTTTGAACCAAAAAAATGGGCCCCCAAGACCAAAGCCCGTTTGAACTTCATCTATAACAAGAGGCACATCATAGGCACGAGTGATCAACCTAAGTGCCTGATAGAAACGTGGAGTGGCATAACAATCTCCCCCCTCACAAAGCATGGGCTCAGCCAAAAAGGCCAAATACTTTTCCTTTTTTAGAGACTCACGAATTTTAAGAAGACATTCAATCTCTTTAGCCAAAACAGCATCACGATGCTGAGGAATAAGATCAAGCTGTTTCTTAAATTCCAAATCACTTTTGGAACTCCAAAGCTTGAGCCAATTTGAAGGAATTTCTTCTTTAAGATGAGGTGTTTTATATTCAGGATAAGGCAAAAACTCGACTAATCCCGGAAAAATTTCAAAAGGAAGCCTTTTGCTTGGACTGTGAGTGCAATGAAGAGAGAGCAATGTGCGTCCATGAAAAGACGCCTCAAAGGCTAAAATTTTCTGACGATCAGGGTAACGTTTCTGGCAAGCACGAAGCGCGCACTCCATAGCTTCAGCACCAGAATTCACTATATAAACATGCTCCATACCACTCTGAGATTTGAGCATATATTCAAAGGCTTGATAAATATCAGAATTTTTTAGATCAAAATCGGCATCAAGAATTTCGGGTCTCAAAAATAAAGATTTTTTACGAGGATCGTTATAACCCAATGCCAACGTTGCAATTTGTGAAGCCCCATCTAAAAACGAATGTCTCTCGCTCTCACTTGAAAGCAAATAAGGGCCACTTGATTTTGCAAGATCAACAATAAAGGACTTTTTTTCGCTCACAATATATTGATCTGCATAAAGTTTATCGAGCTCGGCTTTATTTTCACCCTGAGCCTTTTCATCAAAGCCAGTAGGTTGAATATTTATGTAATCGGCCCAAATTTTTTCTGACCAAAGATTATCTCGAGCAATAGTTTCTAAACTTTGCTGTAGAGTGTTTAAAAACAAAGAAAGATCTTTATTTTTAAAATTAGAACTCACTACAAGAGTGCTGTCCTCAATTTTTACAGCGCTTATTTTTTTTAATTGATTTGTTAAAAATTCAATGGAACTTTTCTTTCCTTGTTTTAATGGAAAGCCTTTAAGGCCCGATAAATTTATTCTTATGCTTTTGTCGTCGCGGATTACGTAACATGTGAAAGGGCGAAAGAGTTGCCTCAAGCTGTATTCTAAAAACACTAACACAGAAGTATTTTTCATAGACCCTCAATCTTAGTGTTTAGCCTGTCACCCGACAACACTAGAGCTCTAGAAACTTAGAAAATCCAGGGGGGCGCCTAGAGTCAAACCTGTACTTTGTGAGTAATAAGAAACGTCTTCAATTTTCTCGCGCCACATTATATAATTAAACTCAACAAAGAGCCTTTTTGTGCCATAACGTAGCCATATGTTGTTATATGCCTTGCCACCAATCCAAGGAAATACGAAGCCACCCACGGCCATATTATAGCCCCTCATAAAAATATCGGTTCCAATGAGCTCAGCCCCCTGAGGAGCCCCCCACTGCATCACATATCCCTTGTGAGAATCGAAAGCTATGGAATGCCCGCCCAATAAAATTTGAAGACTCACACGTCGATCTAAAAATTTTACTGATTCGTAACTAAAATAGAGTCCAGAATCTGCAGTCCAAGGTTTGGAAATTGTTGTCGCATTAAAAAATACTAAACGAGTGCTGGCCGTTGGATTAAAAGCTCCATAAACGGTGGGCATCAAGACTGTACGATCAATTTTGTGTGTTCCTTGTTGAAAATTAAATAAATAAGGCCCGAGCCCTAAAGCAAATCGACCTCGGTAAATTTTCCAGGGCAATTTATAATTCAAAGACACTTTGGATTCGCCGCTCTCTAACAAAAGAGACTCTCCTTCTTTTCGATAAACTGAAGGAGGAGCCGCTCTAACAACAATGGGTTCCAACACCGACTTTTCTTTCTCAACAATCCCATTTAAAGAGTATTCTGCCTGAGGTCGCTGCCAAAATATTTGAATTTCCAAATTTACAGCGGGCCCCTCGGAACTCTCCATTGGATCAATCAAACAACCCACAAAAATCCAGTTATCATTTTTTAATTTCAAATTTTTCACATCAAGATCATATTTAGAACAAGAAGTGTCGAAAAAAACTTGTTCTTTATTTTTAGAATCAGAACTTTGATAAACGAGTTCAAAACTATAGCTACGAATTTGCCCATTAATATTTTTTTTAATTGTATAAATTAAATTTTTTGCTGCAATCAGTGGAATTGGAAAATGAGTTTTTGATTGACCCATCAGGGGAACTACAAAGCCTGGTCCAACGAGCTCAGCATCACCCTCAGATTCTAATTCCACCAAGGCTCTCGCTCTCGGTAAAATTAAAGTTTCCCTCACTCGAACCCACTCGACACTCCCAAGATCGATACTTAATTTTGCCTGCGGCAAAGCTTCAGATATCCAACGAAACTTAAAATCTCCAGCTGAAATTTTTGCATTTGTTATTCCCTTGGCATTGAGAGGGTTTATAATTTCTTCGGGCAGACCCGCATGTGAGCAAACATGAAAAAGAACAATGAATAGCAAGCAACACTTATAAATTGATTTCTTTTTCAAAAGTTGAAAACCCATTGCTGCTTACCTATTCTTCAATCTATTCTTCGAACTATTCTTTAAATTATAATTTAAAAGTCGCAACAGGCTGCGTTGAGTCAAATTGATGACAAAAACTCCAAGATAAGCAATTTATGTTATTGTTCAAAGTATAAAGCATGAATATCGCTTGGATTCTTCTTTTGCTGACCCAGTTTGGTTTTAGTTACTCTTATCCTCTCAGCAAACAAATTGTTCAAATCCTTGACCCCATTGTTTGGTCTACACTAAGGGTTCTATTTGCAGCCACTTTTCTTATTATTTTTTCGAGATTTTCAAAAAATTCAAAATTCACAAAAGCCATTCCTCATTTAGAACTTTTTATTCTTGGACTTTGTGGTGTGAGTCTTAATCAATATTTTTTTATTGAAGGACTCAAAACAAGTTCCCCTACCGACGCAGCCATTATGGCCACCAGCATTCCTGTTTGGGTTTTCGTGGGTTCGCTTTTAAAAAAAATCGAAAAGTTTTCTTTGAGAAAATTCTTAGGAATACTCTCAGGAATTGCTGGGATTATTGTACTTTTCGGACGCCCATCAAGTCATGTCAGCCATTATTTAATTTTAAATTCCGCCATCTACTCCATATATGTCGTTTACGGTTACAAATACATGAAGAGCGAAAACCCCATCTATCTACTATCTCATTTGTTTTTTTATGGAGCTATCGGATTAGTGCTCATCACAAGTTTTCAAGTTTTCATAGGGAAAGCTCATATTCCCTCTGCTGAAACTTTATTTCACTGGAACCTATTTTCTCCAATGCTTCAAGTTGTAGTCTTTGGAACTATACTTCCATATTTATTTAATATTTATTCGACAAAGCATCTCTCTCCAATTGTCGTTTCTATGGGAATCACCCTTCAACCCCCCATCACGGCATTTTTAGATTTCTTAATTCGCGGAACTCACTTAAGCCCTGGTTGGGTTGTATCTGGTTCTCTTGTCGCCCTCGGCGTCTTCCTAACCTCTGGCAAAAAATCTCTTCCAAGCACCCTGACTGAAAATTAATGGGCAATAAAAGCACGAGTGGTAAAGAATACAATAGCCGCACCAAAGTAGGCAATGATTGTCATTCCTATAAATACATAAACGGGAATTTTTGCTGAAGCGGTTTCTTTTTTAATCACAGCAAGAGTCGACACACATTGCATGGCTAAGGAATAAAAAACAGCGAGAGCTAAAGCACTGGCAATTCCCATTCCACTAGAATGAAGACGACTTGATAAGCTACTCATATTGTCATCAACGGATTCAATTCCATAGAGAGTCCCTAGAGTTCCTACAAAGACTTCTCGCGCTAGAAATGATGTGAGTACGGCAACTCCAATTTTCCAATCCATTCCCATAGGACTAAAAACAGGTTCAATCCAACGTCCCAAGACTCCTAACCACGAAGAGTCCAAATGACCCGAACCATTTGGGAAATAACCCAGAACCCAAACCACAACTGTGACAGAAAAAATCATAAACCCCGCATTTTGAACAAAGCCCCTAGTGCGACTTGCGGCATTGAGTAATATGGGACGTAAGTTTGGTATTCTGTAAGGTGGAAGTTCAACTAAAAACGGAGCGTCTCCCAGAGAAGATACTTTTTTAGAAAGCAATTTATCGAGTAGCGAAGAGGCAATTAGTCCGGTCACAATTCCTATAGTAAACAAACCAAAAAACGCTAGGCCCTGCAATCCTACTAAACCACCCAATATATGAGTCGCCGGTATAAATCCTCCAACCAACAAAGCATAAACAGGAAGCCGAGCTGAACAAGACATAAACGGAGTGATAATGATAGTGAGCAATCTCTTTCGAGGAGATTCAATAGTTCGAGCAGCCATTATCGCAGGAATGGCACAAGCATGACCAGAAAGCATAGTCACAAAACTGCGGCCAGAAAGTCCAAAGTAACTCAAGGGACGATGAAGGATAACTGCGGCCCTAGCCAAATACCCGGAATCCTCTAAAACTCCAATGACTAAAAACAAAACAAATATTTGAGGAGCAAATACCAAAAAAGATCCCAATCCTGCAAAAACTGCATCTTTCATAAAGTCAGCCAAAATTTCAGAATGAATGTTGGAAGCCACAAAATTTCCAGTTGTAGAAATCAAATTATCGATTCCATCCATAAATGGCGCCGCCCAACTAAAAATCGATTGAAAAAGAAACAACATAAGAGCTGTAAAAACTAAAGGACCACCCCAAGTGGACAAAAAGAAATTATCCAATCGATGCTGACTTAGTAACAAGACATCATTGGTAGGGCCATATTTCTTCGAAAGTTCATGCGCTAAAGATTTCAAACGAATAATTTCATCAGTAGAATTAAATTGCTCTAAATTAATGGCTTCTTCAGATGGAATATTTTCAAGATTACGAGAAGGGAGATTTTTATAGATCTTTTTGAGCTGAGATAATCCACTGCCTTTTTTAGCAGACACGCCAACAACAGTGCAGCCTAAAGCATTAGACAGCCCATTCAAATCCATTTTTATTTGACCACCCACTATTTCGTCGATGACGTTAACCGCAGCGATAAGAGGGCAATGAGTTTTCTTAGCCACATCTACAAGCTGGAGAAGCAAATACAATGAGCGCTCAAGACGGGTGGCATCGAGAACACAAATTACGGCTCGAGTTTTAGGATTCAAAACTGCAGATTTAAATCCATCTATTGCCACACGTTCATCAATGGTCAGTGGCTTTAAAGAATAAGTTCCTGGAAAGTCTTGAAAAAGCAAGCCATCGGACTGACCACTTCTAATCTCAACTGTGACTCCTGGAAAATTAGCCACCTTTTGGTTCATTCCAGTGAGTCGATTAAAAAGAAGTGTTTTACCTGAATTGGGGTTTCCAAGAATGAGAACGTTTTCCACAATAAATTTTTATTTCCTTATTTTGGAAACAATCTCCTTTGCGATTTCGGCTTCCATAGAAAACACAGACCCACAAATTAGATAAACATGAGGGGCCCCAAAAGGAGGAGTCTTTAAACATCTAACAAACTCACCCTCTCTAAAACCAAGCTCGCGAAGCCGAGTGGCATTGGCTGAGTTTATATTTGAAGATAGAGATAATATCTGTGCTTCTTGATTGGTTTTTAAGTCGAGCAAAGTGCAAGAATTTTCCATAAAAGCTAGCCTATTAATTAATACAGCCCGCTTGTCTGTCAAAACAAAAGCTTTAAAAATGACAATAATTACCATTTTTCCTTTCACAAAACATGATCTCTGTCATATATTGCGCCCGTGACCAAAAAGAAGGCTAATAAAAGCTCAATCAAATCCAAGCCTCAGGCAGGGTCTGAAGACAATTTAGAGGTGTTACCGTGTGGCCGAAGAATTAGTGGCGAGCTAACTTGCGGCGATCGAAGCGACGTTATTATTGAGAAAAATCGAGAACGACTCTCAAGACATAGCGCCGAAAACAAACTCAACGCTTCAGACACTCGCGATAAAATTCTTGAAATTGTTCTACAACAAAAAAAGCATTTCTCGATTCAAGACCTGGTCAAACTTGTGCGCGATGATCACGCCGAAATTGGTTTTGCCACAATTTATCGAAACGTAGCTCTTTTCTTGGAAGCCGGAATATTAATCGAGGCTTTCAGCAATTCAAAAGGCATCACTTTCTACGAACTCAATCGCGAAGTTGAGCATGATCACGTCCAATGCTTAGACTGCAATAAGATTTTTGAATTTCGCCTACCTAAGCTCGATCTTCAAGTCCGCAGAACAGTAGCCAACTTAGCTTTTTGCGAACCAGTGACTCGAAATGTTGTGTACGCTCATTGCGAACTCATTAAAAATAAAAATTTATAAAATTTATTTAGGCAAATTCCTTGTAATTAAAACCCAATTCACAAAGCGTGGTCCCCGCTTCAGTTCTCCAAACCACTTCTGCCTTAATGGGCGATAACTTTCCAACAGAAATTTCACACATATCTCCCTTTTTAAGAGGGACTAATGATAAAAACGCCACCCGACATCCGCTATGAGACTCATTAACCACTAAACCAACCATATATTGTGAATTTACAGAGGCAACAGCAAGAGTATTTGGGTCTGGTATAAAACGAGTTTTTTTACGCAGTTCTTTAGTAGTCATAACTTTAGTGAAGCATATTTCATGTCTTTTTTTTATACTTTTTTTTGACGAAATTATGAACTAACGCAATACCTCAAAGACGAATGCTAGGTTAGTCTAAAAAACTATGAAGTCTTTTAATTTAATTGTCTGGGCAGCTTTATTGGGCTGGACAACTTCCACACTTGCCTTAAAAGAATCTGTTTATGTCGGCGAGGCCAAACACAAAGGTAAGTTAGTTTACAGAGAGTTTCATTATTTAAAACACGACTCCAAAGGCAAGCTCCTCAGCGCTAGAACTGAATATAAAAATCCCGAAGGTAAAATACTTTCCACACTTGATTCAGATTTCACGACAAACTTAACAGCTCCTGCGCATCTTCAAATCGATAATATCAGTGAAACCCAATACGGCATTCGATATGTGAACAATCAGCTCACCATGTTCAATCAAGAAAAGAATAAATCAGAAAAAACCAAGATAGTTCAAAATTCAAGCAACGAAGGTGTTTTAGTGGGTTGCCAAGGGCTGAACTATTTTGTTTTAGAAAATTTTGATTTGATTAAATCCAAAAAGAAACTCACCATTAGTTTTTTAATACCGGGCAACTTAGATAGTTTTAATTTTGATCTCAAACTCGTCAAAGAATATGAGAACGGTGAAATTGATTTGGAACTCTCGATTCATAGTTTTTGGCTAAAACTTTTTGCGCCCAAACTTTTTGTAAAATATGATCGAAACAAGCAAAGATTACTTTACTACAAGGGTCTCTCCAACATTCGCGATGAAAACGGCAATTTTCAGGATGTAGAAATTGAATATAAATACGATACTTAATAAGATTGAATACCATCACAATCGCCTTTCTGATTTAAAGGCCATTTGGTTTCCCTTTGTATTTCTTAAACCTAAAGCAGAGATTCCGATGAGTTGGAAACGAATAGTCCTTATGAGCCTTTGCTTTGGACTTTATTATGTTGCCGTAAGAGTCCTAAAACGAATTGTCCTGAATGAACCCATTCTCATGTCACAAATCATCACTTGGAGCCAAGAAGGATTTTTTGGATTTCTAATCTGGTTTTCTTTGGTGACTCGATACTTTTGGAATCGTAGAGCTGAAAGATTAAGGAAATATTAAATCTTTGCCGCTTAGGTTGCGCTCTTCGCTCGCGACGAACGCTCGCTCGGTGCTCACCCTTTTGCGCATCAAAGCTTGCCTCAAGGGCAATCTTTGCCGCGCAAAAATGGTGCCCGGAAGAGGACTCGAACCTCCACACCTATCGGTACCAGATCCTAAGTCTGGCGCGTCTACCAATTCCGCCATCCGGGCATAAGTGCTACTCAAAAAGTTCGTCGATTTGATACGACTTTCTTCGTGGCTTTTGCTTAATCAATTTTTGAGCCAGACGCAAAGCCCCACTTGCAAAAAGTGAACGATCTACGGCTCTATGCTGTAATTCTAAACGCTCACCCGTGCCTAAAGCTATTAAACGATGGTCACCCACCTCAGAGCCACCTCGCATAACCAAAGTATCCGATAATTTTAGACCATTTTCGACAGCTTCAGCGGCCAACATTTTAGCCGTACCACTGGGGTGATCTTTTTTATGAATATGATGAGCCTCTTCTAAATAAACTTGATAATCGACACCCAAATACGGGGCCCACATTTGTATAGTTTTCTTCATTAAAAAAACCCCTAAACTAGTGTTGGGAACCATCGCCCAAGGGATTTTTCCATTGATTGTATTTTCCAAATTTTTTAATTGAGTGGGCGTAAATCCGGTGGTCCCTACGAACAAGGGAATACCCCTCTCCACACACATTGAAGCCACCGCAAGAGTGTTTTCAGGAACAGAAAAATCCACAACGAGCTCTACGTCGCGAGTGTCTTGATTGGTCACTCTCTCAATTTGATTGGCCCTAGGAAGAAGTAGCGAAAGAGTGAAAATAGGATGTTCATGTAAAACAGCTACCAAAAGCCGCCCCATTCTTCCGCCTCCACCACTGACAGCCACGCCTTTTCGACCCACAGTTTTCTTTTCAGTGACGGATTTTTTCATAATGTCTAATGAGCTCTTCTAACAAATCCTCTTTCATTGGACAAAGAGGTTGCTTAAATTTCAAAGATTGAATTCTGCGAAGTTTGAACAACAAAGACTTTACTGGAATCGGATTAGACTCCCAAAACAATCCCCTAATAAAAGGATTGAGTTTTGCCTGCAACTCTTGAGCTTCGGCCAATTGGCCCTGATCAAAGAGTCTTTGTATTTCTACAAATTCATTGCATATCAAATGAGTCGCCACACTGATAACGCCATTTCCTCCGGCCGCCAAAAAAGAAGTGAAAGTTTCATCATCACCCGAAAGTAACGCTAAACGATCCATAAGCGCTGCGCTTTGATCTAAGGCTCTATTAATGTTTCCACTGGCATCTTTAAGTGCAACAATATTCTTAGCCGCAGCTTTCTTCGAATTTACGATTTCAACAATAGTTTCTAAATTAATTGAAGAGGCACTTCGCCCGGCAATTTCATAGAGACAAAGTGGCAAGCCCTCTTCTGCAAGTCGCAAAAAATGGGTGACTAATGCTCTTTGAGGAGCCTTGATATAAGCAGGTGGCGAAGCTAAAACTCCATCCACTCCAGCTCTTTTAGCTTTGTCTAAATTTTCCAGACACAGTTCAGTACCACCTATACCCAGACCTGCAACTAAAGGAATTTTTCCCTGGGAGAGGTCAACGGCCTTCTTTAATAAATCAAAATAAAGCTCCGAGGATAACAACGAACCCTCACCCGTAGATCCAGCAATCACCAAACCCCTAACACCAGAGGAAATTTGGTCCTCTATCAAAGCTTTAAGCGAGCGAGCATCTATATTTCCATCATCATCTAAGGGAGTGATTAAAGCAGTCCAAATTCCTTTCCAGGATTTGGGTTCATGTAATTTTGAGGTCAAGCAGTTCTCCCTCGAATAAAATTTGGGCTTCACCCTGAAGATGAATTGAAGTTGCAGTGGATTTAATACTTAATGTTCCGCCGGGGAATTTTAAATTCATCGATGCTTTTCCACCCAAAGCTTTATAAATAGCCAAAGCACCACTTCCACAGCCGAGAGTTTCTTTATAAACTCCTCTTTCAAAAGTAACGGCTTCCTTAGTTTTTTTAGAATACCAAGTGACATTGGCTCCCTCGGGCCCCAGGGAAACATGCCGACAAAGTGCCATACTATTTCCACTTCGATCTTCAGGATTCCAAACCTCATGATTGCACATGACTAAATGAGGTACACCGGCCTGTATTAATTTCAAATCCGACAAACCTCTTTCATTAAAGAAATAAAGATCATCTGTTAATGCTGAAGGAACTTCCAATTCTTTTACAAAATCTTTTGATAAACTCACTTCTGATTTTTTAGAGGAGCCTCTCAGTTCTACGAGACCCACCATAGTTTTTAAGGTGAATTTTTTTTTCTTAGGATATTTTTTATTGAGCAATCGAGCCACACACAAAGCCGCATTACCGCAAAAGCTGGCGCGCGAGGAATCCTTATTAAAAAAATCCCAATCCCACAAATCGCCTTTTCCATTTAAGAAAACGACACCATCTCCGCCAACTCCAAAGTGATCTTGGCAAAGCTTCTGAACTATAAGTTTTCGCTGAGCTTCACGAAAGTTTCCTATGAGTATTATAAAATCGTTGCCAGTAGCCTGACACTTGTAAAACTTCATTGCGTTTTTCCGTTACTATTGTCTTTTTCAAGGAGCTCATGGGGTCCGACCTCATCATGATTTGCCTTAGGTGGAAGTTTAACGCCGCAGCGAGCAATAAAAAATAAAAGGAGCGCTGCAACATAAAAACGGCCCCAGAACTTCGTGTGATGACAATTCATGTTAATATGTGGTTATAGATTAGTTCATAGAATGGTAGAGGTCGAGCATGGCTGAAAAAGAAAATCAACTCGTTGAACTTATTGAGTACGTTGTTAAAGCACTTGTAGACGCTCCTGACAGAGTAAAAGTAAGCGCTATTCACGGCGAACAAACCACGGTTATTGAATTGCATGTTGCCAAGGAAGACCTTGGTAAAGTTATCGGTAAGCAAGGTCGCACAGCACAATCGTTGCGCACACTTCTCAATGCAGCTTCAACAAAGATGAAGATTCGTTCAGTTTTAGAAATCATCGAGTAAGCTAAGTTTATCTAAGACTTTTTAAATAACTTTTCTGCCGCTGAAAGCGCTTGGCTTTTATTATCAACTTTTAGTGAATGTCCTTGTGAGGGTCTAAAGAAGTCGCAATAATTTGCTCGCTCCTTATCTTTTACTAGCTCACTGATATGCTCACGACACTCCCATTGAGCCGAAGAATCATAAAACTCACAATTTCTACAACAACGTAAATCTTGGTGGCACTTTGAACAACGATCCGAGCGATATACTTTTCCGTCATTTAAAATATTTTCAGTTGAACATGAAAAACACTTCATGGCTAACACCTATTTTTTTAAAATTTGCTCATGCCATCCCATATAACCGAGCACGCGTATTGTATAAGAACTTTCTTGAGAGGGATCAAGATCAGCAATTTTAATACGACGTAATTTCATTTTATTTTTATTACAAGCTTTATTGGCATTTCGTCTTTTGAGTCGAGGAATCAAACTACTTGTGTTGTTAGCTTCTATGCGAATCTCTGCACGCTCTAATTCAAAACAATCATCATCTAACCACGCAGTCATATAAACTTCTACGAAGGGTACATTGTAAACTACTTCCACTTTATCAATCTGAGGACTCCGCTGCTCTACAGATTCCAGATATACAGCTGCGTTCACAGAGAAAATAAATAAGAACGATAAGGAAATTATTAATGTAATTTTTTTCAAGATATTTTGATTATAATACAAAAAAACCCCGGTTCAGTTAAGAACCGGGGTGCCCCAACCCTCCCCCACCCTTAATAACTAAAAGTGGGCTACCGACTTCTACCCAAAGTCGATACTTCCTTGTTAGCAAAGTGAGAATTTCCAACAACTTAAATAGACTTAAGTCTATGATGGGAAGATTAAGAGTTTTGTGAACAATTCAGTACAGAAAAAGGTGGATAAGTGTTTAAGAAAATCGTTCGCATGAAAGATCACTCAAGTTGCGCAGTGCATTTGACCAAAAAGCTAGAAGATTGCTATCAATAGCGGCGCAGCATTGGAGACGTAGGATAATTGGTAATCCAGCAGATTCGAAATCTGCCGCCCCAAAAGGCTTGCGAGTTCGAGTCTCGCCGTCTCCGCCATTTTTGCGCGGCAAAAATTGCCCTTGAGGCAAGCTTTGATGCGCAAAAGGGTGAGCACCGAGCGAGCGTTTGTCGCGAGCGAAGAGCGCAACC
>CAZSSP010000028.1:0-23187 GCA_964609695.1 uncultured Bacteriovoracaceae bacterium | reverse complement strand
TCTGGACTCGGCCCTATCGAAGCTCTGACCCAAGAATTAAATACGCTTAGCGGGCAGCACTAATAAAATTCTAAACTTAAGAAAGTTTCAATCGAGTGCGCATGAGGCGTTCGATTTCAGAAGCAGTCTCTTCTAGAGCTTTGTTGGTCACATCAAAAAGTGGCCAACGGCGATGCCTTTGAAATATTTCACGAGCCCATTCCAACTCTTCCCGAATATGCTGAAGACTGGCATATTCACTTGCAGGATCGCGCCCCATTCTCGATAAGCGCTCCTTACGAATTTTCATAAGCGCTTCGGGGTCAATCGTGAGAGCAATGATTTTGTTTTGATCGATTTTAAAAAGTTCCTCAGGAGGTGAAATTCCTTTAACCAATGGAACGTTAGCCACTTTATAACCTTTATGAGACAAATAAATGGATAAGGGTGTTTTAGAAGTTCTTGAAACACCCACTAAGACAAGATCGGCTTGCTGAAGATTTTCGGGATTAGAACCATCGTCTTGTTTGACCACAAATTCCATGGCCTCAATTCTTCGAAAATACTTGTCATTGATTTCATGCAAGAGCCCTGGAGTCAGTGAAGGCTGAGTTCCCAAAAAGCGATTCATAACATCAAGCATAGGACCTAAAAGATCTACTGATAAAATATTAAGTTCTTCGGTACGCTTTTTAATTGCTTCACGAACAATCGGACTCACTGTGGTGTAAATAACGGCAGCCCCTTTTTGATGAGCTTCCTCTAATATGGCATCCACCTGGTCTTTAGTCCTGACAGATTTATATCGAACTGTTTTTACATTTTGATCGAGAGAATATTGAGTGAGCGTTGCATGAACAATGTTTTCAACTGTTTCTCCAGTTCCATCGCTCACAAGAAAAACTAAAAAAGGTTGTGCCGTAGTCGGTGTCATGATCTTAAAAAGAAGTTTGGCCTATAGAAGACCCTTTAATCAATAGATATTTAAAAAAATCTAAGCAAGCAACGCAATCATTAGGTGCTATTTTAAAAGAGATTTTTCACATAAAGAGCCGTATCGGGTGAGCTGACTTTCGTAGCTAAAAACATTAACGGCAGAGCCCCGGGGCCTGAGCATTTCTAAAGGTGTCCACTCCAGCTTGGCGTGGCGAGACTCAGGCTTTCCAGGCAACGAAAACTCATAAAGCTTTAAATCATAAAATGGAGAGCTATTTAAAAACCAATTCAAATGCAATGGAGAAAACCAGGGATGTGTATTTTCTGAAAAACTAAACTCTTTCACATCTAAAGATCCATTTTTTGAAATTTTAGTAACTATGGCTTCAAATGTTTGAGCCGATCCTAATTCGGAATCCCAAAAGACCACTTCTTGTCCTTGCCCCATTTCAGGAACATATCCACGATCCCTTAAGCAGATATAAAATCTTATTGAAGCCCCAGCACGAAAGCATTCATAGTCATCCGTATAAATCCAAGGAACTGGAACAACTTTGGCTAATGGAACCATTTTAGTTTTTCGAGTCTTTTTAAAATTAAGAAGAACTTCGCTCTGATGCGAAAACTCAAGATCACTAGCAGTAAACTTTAAATCGAGTTTATTTAAAGAATCCGAAATGGCTACTTTTCGATCTAAAGCTTCCAAGCGAACACGTTGCTCCGTAAAACGACCTCGGGCCATATTAAAATATCGAAGCGTCCCCTCCAAAACACCTGTGGCCTTTTCTTCAAGAGGTGCAATAAAAGTTCCACTGGAATCTTTAATAATAAATACAAAAGATTTTTTTGCTTTGAAATGTGGAATTTTTTGCTCGTATTGAGCCAATATAACTTCGGTATCTGTATTAGGAATTTTAGTCTCGTAAAGATATTTAACAGGTGTTTTCAATTTAAGCCTTTTTGCAAGAATTTCCTTAGAATAAATCAAATTCAAATGATTTGAGCTATTGTATCGATCAGAGACTTCTATTCTTTGTATTTTAGTGGCCTTAGAATCTGTATAAGTAAAACTAAAATATAAATCACCCAACAATTTATCTTGGAATCTTAGTTGACGGTTTTTTCCAGACTTCTTTTTAAAACGAAAACTCTGCCAGGAATAAGTGTTTAAACTATTCACTAAAAGCACTTCATTCTCATCACCTAAATCACGATAAAACAAATCAACATCATCTGAGAGCTTTATACTTTGAATAGTTTTATCGGTACTTAAATTAGGAAATAACTCACTTAGTGAAACACTTTGTTTTTGATGCTGGCTAAAGTATCCATTAAAATTTCGTTCAATAATTTTCACACCACTGTCGGATCGTTTTACGCTCAAGAAAAAATCATCACCACGCTGATGATCAGGCTCAATATCGTTAACAAAATAAGTCATTTCATATCGAACGGGCTCAAGCAATCCAGTTTCTGGGTTAATTTCATCCGTATAAAGAGTTGAAGTGTCATGACCTTTAATGTCTGCATTGGGATTGATATATTTCAATTTAAAAGGAAGGACTCTATAAGACGTTTCAGCATCTTTTAAAATCACTACCAATGTTTTATTTTCTGAACCTTGCAACCATCCAATTCGATCTCCATTTTCGAAACTTGCAAAAATTTCAAATTTTGGATTTAAAAAAAAATCTTTTTGAGCGGGACTTTCGGGTGTCGGTGTTTCAGAATTTGAAAATACAGAAACATTCCAAAAAATTGATAAAAGAAAAACTAATAAATAAATTTTTTTGAGATTCATAGAGACACCTAAACCTTGGCCTAGGAATAAAGTTTATGGGAATTTCGCTGTCAAGATAACTCAGCTTAGATACAGTTTGGGTTCTATCCCTGTAAAGCCACAGACCAAGAGGCTTCACCCGCCTGGCAGCTTTGGACTATAATGTCGCGAAGTTCTGGAATTCCTTGCCCTGTAAGAGCGGAAACCATGGCAATCTGCACTTTAGGATAATCATGTTTGAGCGATCTCAAGACCTGAGCACGCCTCAAAAAAGCACCCTCGCTCAATCGATCCATTTTATTGAGAACAAAAAGCCTTGGAATATCAAGCGCACCAATTTCTTCCAAAACTTTTTCAGTAGTTTCGAATTGTTCCTTCCAAGCGGGATGCGAGAAATCTAGAACATGTATTATAAGTCTGGATTCAATAGCTTCTCGCAAAGTGCTCTTAAAAGAATGAACCAACTCTGTTGGAATATCCCTAACAAAACCAACTGTATCGCTCACTAAAATGCGTGGTTCGGTCGGAGGAGATAAGGGTCGAATAGTGGTGTCGAGTGTACAAAAAAGCTTGTCTTCAGTTTTGACAGGAGCTTTTGTCAAACGCTGCATGAGAGTAGATTTTCCAGCATTGGTATAACCCACTAAAGCCACTCTAGGGAGCAAAGAACGACGTGAACTCTGAACACTGAAAGCTTCACTGGCTTCTTTTAATTTTCGAGTGAGAATAGAAATACGATCCTTCACCACTCGACGATCTAGCTCTAATCGAGTTTCACCCTGCCCACGTCCCTTCAAACCACCCTTTCCGCCTCGTTGGCGCGATAGCCCCATCCACAATCCAGATAGACGACTTTGAAGGTATTTGAGTTGGGCAAGCTCAACTTGCAATTTTGCTAGATGAGTTTGAGCATGATGCTTAAATATTGAAAGAATAACAGCCTGGCGATCTAGCACTGGGATTTTAAAACAATCTTCCAGATTACGGACCTGAACAGCACTTAAAGAAAGCTCAAAGACCACCGCTTGAGCTGGATTTTCTTTCAAGCGATTTTGAATGAGCTCTAATTTTCCAGTCCCCAAATAGGTCGATGGAGAGACTTCGCGGGGCTCTCCCACGCGAATGATCTCCTGACATTTCATACCTAAGGATTCACAAAGACGCCTCATCTCTTCACCTTCATCGTAAAGAGAATCCGGAACCACTATAACAACTTTATCGCCATAGCTTTTTTCAAAGCGACCCCATAAGAATTCAGGATTTTCATCGGAATTTTGAATTTGAGAATTTGTATTTTTAGGAATTTCAGAATTTTCTAAAATAATTTTTTCTGGAATAGATTCTTGAAGATCTTTTGTAGTCTGCCCCAGAACTTTAGCTCTTGCCAATTTACGGATATCTTCACCGGACCAAGCCCTATTTTTTTTCAATCTAAAACTTCTCCCCATTTTTTTATATTTGGAAAATATTCTTTAAGTTTATTCCATTCATTCTCAGTGAAAGATCCACTTCCATAAATGGACTCTGAAGCTCCCCACAAATTTTGAAGAGACTCTAAATTATCTTTTTTAATAGTAGGCAATAAGACCATTTGGTCGAGGACCCCAAAAGTAGGCTTAAATAAAAAAGCTTCATCCGAAGGTAAATGACCCTTATGAAAAGCCATAGAAATTAAACCATGTGATAATTTATCAAGCTCGATATATTCTTTTGGAAGTTTTGAAAGCGGAGGACTCATGCGCGAATCTGTTTTGACTATTAAAGCCCTAATCACTCGTTTTGCATGTCCTTTCGTTCGTTTCTCACTTTATCCAGTATACCATTAATGAAAGAAGGCGATTCCTTGGTGCCAAATTTTTTTGCTATTTCTACGGCTTCGTCGATAATGACAGGAATATCAGCCTTTTGGGTCTCATCTTGAAAGAGGATTTCAAAGCTTCCGACCCTTAAAATGGCCAAATCAACCTTCTCCAAACGGTCCATTCTCCAGTTCGTTAAAAGGGCCTCAATTTTCTTATCAATCTCAGGCAAGCGACCCAAAACGCCTAAAGCCGTACTCTCAAAATAGGCTTGGTTTTCTGTAGAACCCTCGGCTTGGTCTTCCCAAAATGCACGACTTCTAGTTTTAGCTAAAGGTAAATCGATAGGATTAAGCATCCACTGATAAACCCATTGAACAACAAGTTCGCGACTACGGTGACGATTAGGCATTATTTTTCATCCAATAAGACATAAACAAAGCGGCCTGAGCAGCTTCGCTACCTTTTGTAGCCCGCTCAGCGGCTTGCTCATAATTATTCACAGTTAAAACTCCAAAACCAATCGGTATATTTTTTTCGAGAGAGACCGTCATTAACCCCTGGCTAAGAGCTTGGCAAATATATTCGAAGTGCGGAGTGCCCCCTTGAATTACACAACCCAATGTGACGACAAAATCAGGCTTTTCAGCCTCTATAAAGTGCTTGGCCGCCAAAGGCAGCTCAAAAGAACCTGGAACTGCGATTGTCTTAATAGACTCAGGAAGCAGCCCCATTGTTTCTAAATAACGACGAGCCGAAGACTCGAGGCGTTCTATAATGTCTTCGTACCAAAGAGTTTTAAGAATAATAACCTTTTTTAAATTCTGAACATGCTTTTTCATGGCCTCAGAACTAACGCCCGGAAGAACTTTATCTCCCATCTTAGCGGCTTCGTGCAAAGTCATACTTCGCTCTCCTGAAACATATGGCCCATCTTGATCTTCTTGGTTTCCATATAATCTTTGTTATGCTCATGAACACCCACCACTAGTGGAACTCGCTCAAGGACACTTAAACCAAAGGACTCAAGACCGATAATTTTGCGAGGATTATTAGACAATAATCGCATTTGTCGAACTCCAAGTTGGCGTAAAATCTGCGCACCAATGCCATATTGTCTTAAATCAGGAGAAAAGCCTAAGGCTTGATTGGCTTGAACTGTATCAAGGCCTTCATCTTGCAATTGATAAGCCTTGAGCTTGTTCACTAAGCCAATACCTCGTCCCTCTTGGCGCAAATACAAGAGAACTCCACGACCTTCTTCAGCAATTTTCTTGAGAGCCGCATCTAATTGAGAACCACAATCACAGCGCAAACTTCCCAAAAGATCACCCGTCAAACACTCCGAATGAACACGAACTAAAACAGGCTCTTTAGACAATTCTTCAGAACTCCCTAAAGTGACTGCAACATGTTCATGCTCATCAATCACAGACTTGAAAACATGAATTTTAAAATTTTTAGAATATTTAGAAGGCAACTTAGCTTCAACTTCTTTTGTGACTAAGGAACGATCAAAATGAATTCGATAATCAATCAAATCGGCGATACTTAAAATATTAAGTCCATGCTCTTTCGCAAAAACTTCTAAATCATTCATGCGCGCCATAGAGCCATCTTCTTTTAGAATTTCACAAATAACTGCAGAACCGTTAAGAGCGGCCAGCTTAGCTAAATCGACAGAGCCTTCTGTATGCCCCGCTCGCACAAGCACTCCCCCTTCAACGGCTCGAAGAGGAAAAATGTGTCCAGGAACCACAAGATCACTTCTTTGTGCATTTTCACGAATTGCTGTTTGAATAGTATGGGCACGATCTTGAGCCGATATACCAGTAGAGACTCCCTCACGAGCTTCAATAGAAACTGTAAAGGCTGTTTTTAACGGAGTTTGATTTTGATCGGTCATCATTGGCAAAGCCAAACGATCGATTTGTTTAGCTTCCATAGCTAAACAAACTAAGCCTCGAGCCTTAGTCACCATAAAATTGATGTGTTGAGAGGTGCAAAACTGCGCAGGAAGAATGAGATCACCTTCGTTTTCACGATTTTCATCGTCAACCATGACGACCATGCGACCTTCTTGAAAATCTTTGATAGCTCGTTCAACTTTTTGAAAACGAAGTAAACTTGTGCTCATGACGCGGCCAAGTTAATGAAATTTCAAGCCAATGTAAACAAGCAAAGCGCTCTCAATAGCTTGAAGAATCTTTAAATCTCAGGAGACTAATCCTTTAAAATTTAACG
Source organism: uncultured Bacteriovoracaceae bacterium (assembly GCA_964609695.1). Taxonomy (GTDB): domain Bacteria; phylum Bdellovibrionota; class UBA2428; order UBA2428; family UBA2428; genus JAGNHS01. The sequence goes on along the minus strand of CAZSSP010000028.1, from coordinate 16,449 downwards.
ATTATATTTTGCCACCATTCAGGTAAATGACTCGTGAGAAAGGCCTCAATTCGTTTATCCCATCCCAATATCACTAAAAACCCCACCACGATAACGGCCAAGGCTCCCACAATATAGAGTTTACGTAATCTCGACTTTTGCTTGTGAAACCATTGAAAACCCAATTTATGAGACAATAAACCCAAAAGGGCCAAAGAAATTCCCGCACCCACCCCAAAAAGAGTCACATGAATAAAACCTCGAAATTGAGTGCCCTCTCTAGTTAAGTATCCCATTGCAGCCCCCAAAGAAGGACCTATGCAGGGGCCCCAAATCAGACCCAAACTTAGTCCCTTAATAAAATCTGATCTCATTAAAAGCTTTGGTGCTTTAATTTTATGATTCTGTATTCTTGAAAGAAAATTCTGAAACAAAATGCTGAAATTCGAATTCAACATAAAAATCCCCATCAAGACCATGAGCCAAGCACCCCACATTCTCAGAACATTTGGATCTATAAAACTTTCGGCAGAAAGTACTCCAAGCAGAGTCCCCGCCATTGAAAATGAAAAAACAAAACCTGCAATTAACAAAAAAAATGATTGCAGTGATGTTTCAATAGAGGCGATTGTCACAATAGGAATGAGGGGCAAAACACAAGGAGAGAGTGCACTGATCATTCCCGCCAAAAAAAGGACAAACATCAATCACCCGATATATGAGTTTTTAAGAACGAAAGAATCTGACCTTTTTCAGTCTGCCCCGCTTCGCGAGCCAACTCTTTTCCAGCTTTTAAAATAATCATTGTTGATTGACGATTCACATTCCATTCTTTTCTAAGCAAAATGGCATCGTCATAGGGAATCACTAAAGTTACAACTCCTTTTAAAGCATTATCTGTCACCATAATTTTATCTAAAATCTTTTTCTGAGCTTGGCAGGAAGGACACCAATCAGCATAAAAATGAAGCAAAACATATTTGCCTTCTTGAGTGGCTTTCTCCATAGTTTTGGTAAGATAAAGTTCGGGTTTTTTTGCCCAAGAACCCGTAGAGAGAATCAAAAAAATAATAAGAAAATTAAGCGAAAATAGTTTTTGCCTCATAGGACCAGAATAACATTAGGTCTTTAAAAGACTAGTGAGTCTCAGATTTATATGATCTTAAAAGGTGTAAGGAGATTTTGTACTTATTGATCCTTTTTAAAACTCAGTTGTCGCTCGAGATGCTTTGCCATCATGTCGGATTCAATATTCACTAAATCACCCACTTTTAAGCTCCCAAGATTAGTCAGCGCCAAGGTGTGTGGAATAATCATATGAGACCATCGAGTTTCAAAAGCATGGTCTTCAACATTATTGACAGTCAGACTCACGCCATTCAGGGCAAGAGAACCTTTTTTAATCAAATAAGGCGCAATCATTTTTCGAGCCGCTTCCTTGGCCCCAAAAACAAATTCTTCGAAATCACCAATTTTTTTGCGGCTCAAAAGCTCAGCCACTGCATCGACATGACCGCTCACCAAATGACCGCCAATTTCATCTCCCATTCTAAGGGAAGCTTCTAAATTTAAATCATCACCTGGTTTTTTGGATCCTAAATTTGTACATGAAAGTGTTTCTGGAGAGATATCAAAACTAAGGCAACTTGAAGTTTCATTATTATCAATTTTTACAACTGTTAAACAGACGCCATTCACAGCGATAGAAGCTCCAAGAGAGGCTTCTTTTAATCGAGCGTGAGTGACAAGAACTTTAAAACGCAATCCCGAAGGAATCTCTTCAACGCTACTCAATGGAGAGGATTCAAGAACAAGTCCAGTGAACATTAAATGGCCACAACCTCTACAATTTCAGGAATTTTCTCTCGCAAACGATTTTCAATACCCATTTTCAAAGTGGCTGTAGAAGAAGGACAACCCGAACAAGAGCCCTGCATATGCAAGAAAACAATTCCATCCTGATATTTTTCGAAAGTGATATCACCGCCATCCATGGCCACTGCCGGCCTGATATCACGATCAAGTATTTCAACAATAAGTTTTTCAACATCAGTTTCAGCTTTAGAATTCTGATTCAGAAGAGCTTCGGGAAGAACCGCCTGTAGACCGCTCTTAATAAAGGCTTTTACTGTATCGATAACCTTATCGTTAACTTCGGTTAAGCGATCGTGATTGGCCAAAGTTACTGTGACAAAGTTTTTTCCAACCATAACTGCCACTATGCCCTCAATAACAAAGAGCTGTTCTGCCAATGGCGCCTTACCTTGAGCACTCGCTTTGTCTGAAAAAGTGGCCGCGCCTGACTCCAAAAGAGGGGGATGAGTTACATATTTAAGGGAATTAGGATTGGGCGTGAATTCCAAATCCACGCGAATAGTATCAAATGTCATAGGGCTTATCTCTTATCATGAAAATAGGCCTATCTCTAACTAGATTTAAGCCTATCCTTGACCGAAGTTAGGGCTATGTTAGTTAAAAGGCGTGGTGAGCAATAATATACTCTTAGAAAAACACTTAGAAAAAACCCAAAGCTTCTACGATAGCTATCCCACCTCCAAAAACCGATGGAGTCGTTTTTACACAAGACTTTTAGGACATTACTATCGATTTTTTATTCCGGAAGGAAGCCGAGTTCTCGAAATTGGTTGTGGTTCTGGTCAACTTTTAGCTGAACTAACTGGTCGTATTTGTGTGGGGGTAGACCTTTCAGCCCAACAAATCCGTGCCGCTAGCATGAAAAATCCTCAAAACCGATATTTTGTCGGCTCTGGTGAAAAACTATCCTTGATTGAAGACCTCAAAGCCCAAAGTTTTGATTACGTTATACTTTCTGAAACAATAAATTTTGCTGGCGACGTTCAAAAGCTGTTTGAAGAAATTCAAAAAGTCTCTAACCCTGAAACTCGTTTGATAGTAAATTTCTTCAACAACCTCTGGCGCCCTTTTCTTTCGTTAGTCACCTTTTTGCGTCTTAAAAGAGCCACACCAAAATTAAACTGGCTCAGCCACACCGATGTTAACAACCTATTGCAATTAAGCTCTTGGGAAATCGTTAAAGAAGATTGTCGAATCTTGTGTCCCTATAATCTTTTTGGGCTCGAGAAAATTTTCAATGTTGTTTTAGCCCCCCTACTCAGTTCCTTATCTTTGACAGTTTTTCAAATTGCTCGCTCCACTCAACACAATGTCAAAAAAGAACTCAGCGTATCTGTGGTTATTCCCGCCAGAAACGAAGAAGGCAATATTGAAAACGCCATAAAAAGATTGCCCAGAATGGGATCGCACACCGAAGTTATCTTTGTAGAAGGAAATTCTACAGATCAAACATGGCGAGAAATCCAAAGAGTCAAAGGCGCCTACCCTGAATGGGATATTAAAATTTTAAAACAAAGCGCACGCGGAAAAAGAAATGCCGTAGAAGAAGGCTTTGCCATTGCACAGGGCGACTTACTCATGATTCTTGATGCGGATTTAACGGTTCCACCCGAAGAACTTCCTAAATTTTACAACGCCGTAGCTTCAGGAAAATGTGATTATGCCAACGGAGTGAGATTAGTTTACCCGATGGAAAAAAAGGCCATGCGTTTCATTAACATGTGTGGAAACAAATTCTTTAGTTTGTCTTTTAGTTGGGTGCTTGGACAAAATATCAAAGACACTCTCTGTGGAACAAAAGTTCTACTCAAAAAGAACTATATTAAAATTCAAAAAAATCGAAAGTACTTTGGAGACTTCGACCCCTTCGGAGATTTCGATATGATTTTTGGCTCTGCCAAGCTCCACCTAAAAATGATGGATATTCCAATTCGATATCGCGATCGAACTTACGGAGAAACTAACATCAACAGATGGGCTCATGGATGGCTTTTAATAAAAATGTTGTTTTTCTCACTAAATAAACTAAAGTTCATTTAGGAGAGAAGCTCACTCAATGTTAAAAAAATTCCGTTTCACTTTATCGATTCAAATTATTATTGCCATCATTTCGGGTATCATTGTTGGTCCGATACTTGGCCCCAAAGCCGCTTCCCTGGGAGCTCTTGGCAAACTCTACATTCAACTCATCAAAACCGTTGCCGCACCTTTGGTTTTTTTTGCTATCGTCGATAGCCTTTTAAAAACTTCTATAAAAAAGCGACACGCTCTTCGATTGTTTGGAATTACAAGCATCAATGCCACTATTGCCGCACTCATAGGCCTCAGTTTAGCCAATCTTTTTAAACCTGGGGAAAAACTCCACCTTGAAGGAATAGAAGCCACTAAATCTTCATTACCCTTAATTACTGAAAAATTTAATTTTGTAAAAGCACTCGAAGGGTACATCCCCTCACACTTGCTTCAACCTTTCCTTGAAAACAACATTCTTGTACTTGTTGTCTACGCCGTCTTGTTAGGAGCTATCATTCGAGTGATTAGAAATCCTGACAATGGATACCCTCAAGAAATTCATAAAGGCGCTTTCTACATAGAAGATATTTGTTTAACCTTTTTCAAAGTTTTTGAGATTCTACTGGAATGGGTTGTAAAAATTACCCCCTTTGCAGTTTTTGGTGTGCTCACAAAAACTATCGGTGAGTATGGCTGGGCTCCGCTCCAAGGACTAGCCTGGTATGTTGGAGTTGGAGTTATTGGTCTTTGCCTACATCCTCTACTCACTTACCAACTTTGGATTGGGCTATACACTCGACTTTCTTTAAAAGAATTTTGGAGAGAAGCAAAAAATCCGGTCATATTTGGATTAGGTTGCAACAGCAGTCTGGCCACACTCCCCATCACTCTAAAGGCCTTAGATAAACTCAAAATTTCAAAAGCCTCTTCGCGACTTGGAGCCTGCATCGGAACCAATCTTAATAACGATGGAATACTTTTATACGAAGCCATGGCTGTATTTTTCGTAGCGCAATATCACGGATATCACATGCACTTAAACGACCAAATATTTGCCATGATCACTTGTGTGATTGCGGCCATTGGTATTGCCGGAGTTCCTGAAGCTGGAATTGTTTCTCTTTCGTTGGTGCTCTCCACTGTAGGTTTACCCTTAGAAATTTTACCCTTACTCATCACTGTAGATTGGATACTCGCTCGAATGAGAACAGGCGTAAATGTATTAGCCGATATGACCGTATCAACAGTTCTTGATGAAATGGAAAATCGAGAAGTGGCTCATCATAAGTAAAATCATGTTTTAATTCAGTTTTAATTATCCTGAAGACTGCGAGCATAAGATTGACACCTTGCATCCTGGATTATAGTCATAGCAAAGAATGTCTAAGGCTTCGCTAATTTTCAGTATAATTATTTTTATACTGTTATTTAATTCAAATACTTTTGCCTCCGACAACTTGGACGCCGATCAAGAATTGTTTCTAAAAGTTTTAGGTCTCTCCGAAAATAAATCTGAGGATCCCTTCGCCTCGGAAAGTGAGTGGCCATTAAGGAGCTATGCTCAATCTGAAATGGCCAATTGGGGAACACAAGCACCAGAGCTCTACGAAAAAATAAAAAAATATTTAGGCCTCATCACTCCGAGCTTAAGAAAATTGATGGCCCTAAAAAAGAAAGTCGATTCTGGACAGTTTCATACACAAACAAAATTTTTAGAAGTCGGACTTTCGTGTGGTCTTATTTGTGGAAGCACTATTCGTTTACAAGTAGGTTTAAAACGTGACCCCAAACGCACTTACCCCTTTTTAGGTCTTCAATTCTCAGTACAACCCCCCAGAGAATGGATTAGCTTTGGAGCCGCAGCCTCAATCGGAGTTGGCGAGTTAAAACTCAAAACAAAAAATGCGAAAAAGTTCATGCTCACACTAGACGATCCCCAAGCTAGTGTTAAAAGTATTGGAAATCATAAAATGGCTTCAGTGCCTGTAGGCCGCTATAAAACTCAAACCAATACTACTGAAGGTGACACTTATTTAGGGCATGGGGTGGCCGTAGGAATCATGGCAAGCCAGTCAGAAGCCTCTAACCTCACCGTGAATCTTATTCCACAATTCCCCATTTGGTTTAATCATTTTGAAACACCAATGGCACAACAAATTTCATTAATCATGAACTCGCTTTATCGTTTTGATTTTGAACAAGTCGAATCTCAAATTTCGCTCTTTCAAACTATGGTGAATAATTTAGAAGTGGATTTGGCAGAACGTGGAGTCACAATTTTTGCAAGTGATAGCCTACCTGAACTTAATGGTCGTCATGCTCTCTCAAGTCCAGGAGTTTTATTCAGCCCACCCGTGATTGCGCGATACGCTCCACAGATGTTACCTGCTGCGATGATTGAACGTGCCCAATGCCAAGGTTTACTCACAGAAAAAACAAAAAAAGCAGATTTCACTCCACTCTTACAAAGCTCAGCTAAATAGTTACTCTGCAGTCAATATAAGCAAAACATCATTATCACTCAGTTGAGTGAGATTTTTATTTTTGAACTGACGCCCAGGAATTTTACCCGAATTTAGGGCTAGAAAATTCGATTGATCCCCACCCAGGTATTGAGAGCCCATATAATGCCAAACTTCATCGACCAAAGATGCTTCTAAAAACTGGGAAGATAACTGAGGCCCAGCCTCGATCATGACATCATAAAGTCCGCGCTTAAAGAGAACAGACAAAGCATCTTCTAGACTTTGAGTTTGCAACCATTCTGCAGCAGAGGGCCTTTGAGAGATTTTAAAGGCACTCATATCCTGCGCTTCTCGACGAGAAAGAATGAATAAATGAGGTTGAGCCGACAACAATTCACCAGATGAATTGCGTGCCGTGAATTGAGGGTCATCTTTTAAAACTGTTTTCCAAGAACTTATCATAGCATCCACACGTGCACGCAATTGTTGAGCATGGAGGCGAGCTTCAGGGCCCGTTATCCATTGCGAAGCTCCACTGTGTGAAAAAAATTTTCCGTCTAAGCTTGTCGCCATTTTTAATGTCACAAAAGGTCTTTTCTTTTTTTGGGCAAAAAGCCATTCACGATTAATGGCTTCACATCGATCTTTGAGCACATCAATTTCAACTTCTATGCCCGCCGCTTGAAGCTTGGCGATTCCTTGACCCGACACTTTTTCAAAAGGATCTACTAATCCGATAATTAACTTTTTAACTTTTTCTTTTATTAAAAGATCGGCACAAGGAGGAGTTTTTCCAAAATGAGAGCAGGGCTCGAGAGTGACGGCGACTGTTGATCCCTCAATTTTAATTCCCATTTCATCAGCTTTTTTAAATAAATTCACTTCAGCATGAGGCCCACCAAAAACCTCATGTTTTGCAGAAATTATACTTCCGTCTTTAGAGAGCAGAGCTGCACCAACGCGGGGGTTAGGTCGCACGGTGCGAGGCGATGCAAGCGCCTCATTGATAGCGATCTCCATTAAAGAATATGAATCAGACATTATTGATTGGGGAGATTGGAGTGATTGGGATGAGTGATATGCATGAGATCTTCAACCTCAGCCATCAACTCACCAACATCTTTAAAGCGACGATAAACACTTGCAAAACGAATATAGGCAATCTCATCGAGCTTTTTAAGACCTTCCATGACTCTTTCACCTAAATCCGTTGAAGTCACCGTATCCACACCAGACTCAAGCAATTTCCACTCGAGATCGGCAATGAGTTTTTCCATTTTACTTTTTGTCACAGGTCTCTTACCGCAGGCCACTTCAACCGAGTGCATGAGCTTATTTCGATCGAAGGGTTGAAAGGTGCCATTCTTTTTTATCACCAATGGCATTTCATCTTCGATTTGCTCAAGAGTTCTCCAACGTTTGTGACACTCTAAACATTCTCGACGTCGGCGCACAGAACGACCTTCAGGATCCGGTCTCGAATCCAGCACTTTAGTGTCTGCATGATTGCAGAAAGGGCAGTTCATTTATTTAAAGGCCTCCCAAGAATAAATTGGGAACTTTTCACAAAGAGCGTAAACTTGTTTACGAATTTCTTGAAGAGCATTCGTGTCTTGAGCTTTCATAATCGATTGATCAATAAGCTCTACAATAAATTTGATTTCAGCTTTTCCCATACCTCGCGTAGTGAGAGCTGCAGTTCCAAGGCGAATTCCGCTCGTGACGAAGGGAGATTTAGTTTCAAAAGGAATTGTATTTCTATTGGCATTGATAGCCGCTAAATCCAGCGCCACTTCCGCATCTCTACCACTGATATTTTTATTAGTGAGATCGAGAACCAAAAGATGATTATCCGTTCCGCCAGAGACAACTCGGTATCCTCTTTCAGTAAAAAGTTTGGCCATTTCGATACTGTTCTCAACAACTTTGTGAGCGTAATCTTTAAAGTTAGGCTGAAGAGCTTCGTTGAACATCACTGCTTTTCCAGCAATGACATGCTCAAGAGGACCACCTTGAAGACCGGGAAAAACAGCTGAATCAATTTGTTTAGCAAAATCAGGATGACACATTATAAAGCCTGCTCTTGGGCCTCGAAGTGTTTTATGAGTTGTACTTGTAACAACATGAGCATGAGGAAAAGGCGAAGGATGTGCTCCTGCGGCCACCAATCCTGAAATGTGCGCCATATCCACCATCAACAAGGCACCAACTTCATCAGCAATTTGTCGAAAGGCTTTAAAATCGATAGTTCGAGAATAAGAAGAATAACCGGCCACGATGAGTTTAGGTTTTTCTTTAAGAGCAAGCTCACGAACCTGATCCATATCTAAACGTTCATCACTTTGACGAACACCATAAGGAATGGGTTTAAACCATTTTCCAGAGAGATTAACAGGAGATCCGTGAGTCAAATGCCCGCCATGAGGAAGAGCGCAAGCTAAGATTTTATCTCCTGGCTCTAAGAAAGCTAAAAAGACAGCTTGATTGGCCTGAGCCCCACTATGACTTTGAACGTTTACATGAGGTACAAAATCTCCAACGGCAAAAAGTTTTTTTGCTCGATCGCGTGCTAAATTTTCTACGATATCAACGCACTCACAACCGCCATAATATCTTTTTCCAGGTAGTCCCTCAGCGTATTTATTAGTGAGCACAGAGCCCATAGCCTGAATCACTGCGAGTGAAGTGTAATTTTCACTAGCAATCATTTCTAAATGCTTGGCTTGACGATTAAATTCTTTGTGAATGGCATCAAAAACTTCAGGATCACGTTTGGAAAGTTCTTGATCAAAAAGACCTTGGCTCAATGCTTACCCCTTGTGTTCAATTTTTTCGATACGGCGTTCATGACGCCCACCTTGGAATGGTGTTTTAAGCCAAGTCTCGAGAATTGTCGACGCCAAGTCTGGCGCAATCAAACGTCCGCCCATACACAAAACATTGGCCGCGTTATGCTGCCGCGATAATTCAGCCACTTCATTATTCCAAGCCAGAACGGCTCGAATTCCCTCATGTCTATTGGCCGCAATCGACACACCCACCCCTGAACCACACAATAAGACGCCACAAGGTTCAAGCAGTTCTTTTCCATGGCGTGACTTTAGAATTTCAGCACATAATTTTTGCGCATAATCAGGGTAATCGACAGATTCAGAACTATGGGTGCCCAAATCCATCCATTCTATTTTTGGAAATTTCTTTTTTAAAAAATCTTTAAGCTCGAAAGCTCCGTGATCTGCAGCAATCCATAATTTCATTAGGTAGTAACTTTCTTAATAATCAAGCTCACATTAGTTCCACCAAAACCAAAGCTATTACTAAGGGCATAATTCACTTGTCGTTCTACATATTTGTTCGGAGTGTAATTCAAACGACATTCGGGATCTTGATTGTCTAAATTAATTGTTGGGGGAATTTTAGAATGCATAGTAGCCAGCACACAGGCCATGGCCTCAAAAGAACCCGCAGCACCTAACATGTGTCCAGTCATCGATTTTGTAGAGGAACAGGCCACATTCTTGGCGTGATCGCCCAAAGTACTTTCAAGAGCACGACTTTCAGCTATGTCGCCTTGTTTTGTAGAAGTTCCATGCAAATTCACATAATCGATGTCACTGGCTTTTATGCCAGCATCTTGCAAAGATAACTGCATACATTCTGCAGCACCCTCACCATTTTCCATAGGAGCCGTAAGGTGATAGGCATCAGAATTAGTTCCATAACCCACAAGTTCAGCAAATATTTTTGCACCACGCTTTGAAGCGTGTTCCCACTTTTCAATAACTAAAGTTGCAGCACCTTCAGCGACGACAAAACCATTTCGATCTAAATCAAAAGGACGCGAAGCTTTTTCTGGAGCATCGTTTCTTTTAGCTAAGGCTTTCATAGCAGAAAATCCGCCCACACCGAGAACCGTCACGGGAGCTTCTGCTCCACCTACAACGGCAACATCAACATCGCCTCTTTGTATCATTCGCATTCCTTCACCAATGGAATGAGCCGAACTTGAACATGCGGAACTGATACAAAAATTGGGGCCTTTAAAACCGAAATACATACTCACTTGGCCGGGTAATAAATTTGTAATGACTGATGGAATAAAAAATGGACTGATTCGTCTTTTCTCAAGAGCGGCTTTATAGGACTCTTCAATTTTAATAAGTCCACCGATGCCTGAAGAAAGTATAACAGCCACTCTCCTGGGATCTGTCGTTTCTTTAAATGCAGACTGAAGCACAGCCTGATGACTAGCTATGAGCCCTAATTGAATGAAGCGATCCATTCTCTTTTGCTCTTTGACATCAATGATGGGTGCGGGATCAAAATTTTTGACCTCGCAGGCCACTTGAATATCGTCTTCAGAACAATCGAAAAGTGTTATTTTCGAAGCGCCTGATCGCCCTGCGAGCAATGCATCCCACGTGGATTTCACATCGTGCCCCAAAGGACTGATAGTGCCTAATCCAGTTACAGCGATTCGGCACTTTCCATTATTTGAAAGTGCGCTCATGCTTTATAAATAATTAAGAATGAGCTGTCTTAACTCTAGTTTGAACGTAGTTAACTACGTCGCCCACTGATTTAATTTTCTCAGCATCTTCATCTGGAATTTCGAGATCAAACTCTTCTTCCATAGTCATGACTAGCTCAACAATGTCGAGGCTATCTGCACCGAGATCTTCAATGAAAGAAGCATCGTTTGTTACGGCATCTAGATCCACATTGAGTTGTTCAACGATGATGTTTTTTACGCGTTCTTCGGTATTCATAGTCTCCTAAGTCTCCCACTTCTTCTTACATATACAAGCCGCCATTGATATTCAATAGCTGACCTGTCACGTATGAAGATAACGGCGAAAGTAAGTATAAAACCCCATGGGCCACATCTTCAACTAGGCCTTCTCTTTTCAGAGGTATTTTTTCCAATAACTGTTGTTTATGCTCCTCATTTATAGAGGAAGTCATGTCGGTAGCAATATAACCCGGTGCAATACAATTAAAGCGCATTTCCCTTGAGGACATCTCTCGAGCTAAAGATTTGGTCATAGCAATGATAGCGGCTTTTGAAGCAGAATAAGGAACTTGTCCCACAGAGCCACTCAAAGCCACAACGCTCGAAATATTCACCACTGATTTTAAAGTGGACTTAGAAAGAGGACGAAGAGCCGCTTTGCAAACAAAAAAACTTCCCTTCACATTCACGTCCATGAGTTTATCAAAATCTTCTTCTTTGTAGCGCATCGCTAATTGATCGATAACAATTCCAGCATTATTCACGAGTCCATCGAGGCCACCCCAATGGGAAACTACTTTTGAAATAGTGTCTTCGATTTGCGCGGTTGAAGATAAATCTAATGGCAGAGCTAAAGCTTTTCCACCAGCCGCTTCAATTTCATCGCAAACAGCTTTTGCGTTGGCTTCACTTTTTTCGCCACTCCCAGTGTAAGTGATAGCAACTTTTGCGCCCTCGCGCCCTAGAGCCAATGCCACACCTCGACCAATTCCTCGACTGGCTCCAGTGACTAAAATAACCTTATCGTTAAGTTGAAAGGATGCTTTTGACATTCTCGACATCTTCCTTTCGATCTATATTTGAAATTTCAAATTGTGCGCCATCTTTTTGCACGCGTTTACAAAGTCCAGATAAGACTCTCTTGGGACCAATCTCAAGTAATTGACGAGCTCCTTGGACAAGAGCCTCTTCTGCACTTTGAGTCCAATAAACTGAAGCCGTAATTTGCATGGTTAATCGCTCTCTAACTTTTTGAGCCTCTTCTACAGAGCTAATTTTATAAACTTTAGCATCTACATTGGCGATGTAACGAGAGGGACTTTGCTTAATTTCTAATTTTTGAATCTCATCAGAAAGTTTATCAGCAGCTTTTTGCATCAGAGGACAATGAAAAGGCGCGCTGACTTCTAAGGGTATCGCCTGGCGACAATTAAAAGTTCCTGAACTTGCAATGGTCTGAGCTTTATCAATGGCGGATTTATGACCCGCTAAAACAATCTGTTCAGCAGCATTGTAATTCGCAACCCAAACCTGTGTAGAGCTAGAGGAAGCTTCCTTGCAAATATTTTGTGCTTCTTCAATTGCAGTTAATGTTTTTGGTTTAAAGAGCAAAGCCAGCATTCCACCGATTCCAGCAGGCACGGCTTCTTGCATGGCTGCACCTCTTGCACGAACAAATTTAGCAGCGGGTCCTAAGTCGAGCGCCGACATCGCCACTAGAGCCGAATATTCCCCAAGCGAGTGCCCCGCAAAAAGAGAATCACTTTTTAATTTTTCTAAATCACAATAATTTTTTAAACTTCTCCAAATAGCGATACAAGAAGTCAGAATCGCAGGCTGAGTTATTTCAGTTGCCTTGAGATCGGCCTCGCTTCCCTCAAAACAAAGTTTGCTGAGATTGAGTCCACTAAAATCAGAGGCTTCTTCAAAAGCCACTTGAGCTTCTTTAAAATTATCAAACCAGTCTTTTGCCATCCCAGGATATTGAGAGGCTTGTCCTGGAAATACTATGAATTTCAACGATCCTCCTACCAACGGGCCAAGGTAGCGCCGTAAGTGAATCCCCCACCAAAAACATCCATCAACACAAGATCGCCACGTTTGAGCAATCCCTTTTCTTCCATTTCAGCCAAACACGTTGGAACTGTAGCTGCCGATGTATTTCCCCAACGATCGACATTCACATAAACTCGCTCCATTGGGAAATCTAACAAACGCGCCACCATTTCAATGATTCTTAAATTCGCTTGATGAGGAACAAACCATTTCACGTCAGCTGCAGAGACATTGCATTTCTTCAACACATCTTGAGCTGCCTGCATCATGCTTCGAGAAGCTTCTTTAAAAACATCTTGGCCATTCATCGTGATGTAAGGAAAAATCTTAGTATTATAATCTTCGTGCCAAAAAGGAGTGCGACTAGCACCTGCCATCAAACACAAACTTCCTTTTTTATCAAAAGTTGTATAGAAGCGACTTCCTAAAATCATCGAATCTTTTTCAGGATTAGGATTTTCGACAGCTTCAATAACAACAGCACCTGCACCATCGCCAAATAGAACACTCGTTGTTCGATCTTTGAAATTAAGCGCACCCGACAGTGCATCAGCTCCAAAAAGTAGAATTTTTTTATATTCACCCGAGCGAATAAAAACATCAGCCGTGTGCAAACCAGTTACAAATCCAGCACAGGCTGCATTCAAATCAAAAGCTGCCGCATTCACGAGTCCAAGAGACTCCGTTAATCTTGCAGATGTATTCGGGAGAAATGTATCGGGAGAAGTTGTGCAACAAATAACAAGTTCAATATCAGAAGGCTTAAGCCCAGCGCGCTCAAGAGCTTGCTGGCCTGCTCTAACACAAATTGTTTCTAAGTATTCGCCTTTATCACGATCTAAGAAACGACGTTCGCGAATTCCAGTGCGAGTGACAATCCACTCATCATTGGTATCCACCATTTTTTCAAAATCTTTGTTGGTAACGAGCTTGGAAGGAACACCGAGGCCCGTAGAAACTATTCGGGCTGCGATAGTCATATGAGAACTATCTTTCAGCCTTCTTCTCTTCTTTAGTCTTGAAAATTTTCTTGCCTTTGTACCAACCCATTGGAGATACGCGGTGAGGAGGAACAATTTCTCCAGTCACTTCGCAAACAGTCCAACCTTTTGGAACGAGACCAAAATGTGCGCGGCCCATGCCACGTAGTGAGCGAGATCGTTTTTTCTTAGGTACAACCATTTTTATGCACTCCTAGAGTTTTTTTATCGAACCCTTAGATTCAATAAGGGTGTGATATTCCCTTGTTTTCTTATACTTGTCCAGTGAATTGAGGATTTTTTCCGCAGAGTTTACAAGTACCGTCATCGGATCGCTCGGGACACTCAACCATGGGTTCCTGAACCACTATTTGCTCAGTGAGCACATCGGCCACACTGATATATTCCTTATCTAAAAAGTTATAGTCGGGATCATCAGAAGGCTCATCCTCTTGAATATATTTGCTTTTTTCTACTGGCTTATAAAAAAGTCGAAACTCAGATTGTCTTTGGGCTGGAAATTCATCACCGCATCGACTGCAAGACGCTTGAACAGTAGCGCTATAAGAACCCTCAAGCATATACTCGGGATCAATCTTTTGAATTTTTACATGGCCTTCGATTTTAACTTTTGAGGCCCAAGCTTGAGGATCATCTTCCCACTCTGGAGCCGCATTCACCAAACTCAAATTCAGCCAGGGCTCAGGTGAAACCGTAGAGAAACTATGTTCAATAGCGTCTTTTCTAATTTGAGTTAAATGAATGATTCCTTTTTTGAGATCCACGCAGTTTACATAGGCGAAATTATTATTTCTGGCAATTTAGAATTAATGATCACGAGAGCATTAACCCATTTTATTCTATGCTAAGGAGGGAGATTTGAGATTGTATTCTTTGGATATTAATTGCTAAAGCGTTCCCTCAAGTGAGAAAATTAATTCTGGCCCTGCTCATACTTAATTTATATATTATTCCGCTAGAGGCCAAAAATTCATTTTTATCAAACTGCGGTTACGCCCTTTGGAGTTGGTGGAATAAAGGCGCCCTAGGTGAAGCCAAGCTCAGTTTAGAAAATCGTTTTTCAAGAAACTTTGAGGAATTAGGTCAAGACGGAATATTTTTACTAGGCAGAGTCATCAACAACGACTTCAAATGGGCACTCCTCAAAGATAAAATTAAAGAAGCCAGAGTTATAGACCTTTCGTTCAATTCACAACTTTCAAGTCAGCAAATTATCGAGCTCCTAATGCAAAACAAAGATTCGCTAGAATCTCTTAACTTAAGAGGCGTCAGAATTAATCGAGAGCTCATTAAGGTCATCAGCCAACTACCAAAACTAAAAAAACTTATTTTAGAGAATCTCCCCTACTTTTCTATAAAATATTTCTACAACCATCCTACTCTTATTTACCTTGATCTTTCACAAACTAAAATATGGAAATCCACACTTAGAAAATTTCTATATTTTCCCCCTAAAAAGCTTAAGCAACTGATTTTACCTAATTGGTCTTTCTCTTGCATTCGGAACTTTCAAAGACTTATGGAGTCTAAAGAATACCCAGTCAAAATCAGCGTTAGATCGGCTCAAAGACAAATCTTAGGTATATTAACTATGGAGCAAGTTAAAAACGCCGTTATAGATGGAGATACTCTTAAACTGGACATACCAGAGTTTGGGACACTTCATGGTTTGGCTAAAAACATCAGATTAAGAGACATCCAAGCCGCAGAAACTTTAGGCAAATCTAAAAGCGAAGACGAACGATTTGTCGCAGAATGGACTCGAAATTTTTTGATGAACTTTTTAGTGGGTAAAAATTTAGAATTAACTCATCTCGAAAATTACAAATATAAAGGGGAATATGTAGCTGAAGTTTGGGCGGACAATATTTCAATCTCATCTTTGCTTTTAGATCTAGGGGTGGTCTTTTACTACCCATTTGAGCAAGACAGTCGAAAACCCACTCCTAATTGGACCTCCATTAGAACTCATATCGAAACTCTTTAACGAAAGGGTCCTTTACAAACAGCTGTCTTATCGTTTTTCGAAAGCTCAGCTTGACTTCCTCTGCGCATGATACAAAATTGAGGAGCAAGACAATGTTGACTTTTAATCAACTAAGGAGGCTTTTACATTATGGAATGGGTATTATTTAAATCAGAAGGAATCACACATCTTTTTAGATGGGGACATTTTTTAGCAGGCGTCATTTGGATTGGAATTCTTTATTATTTCAATTTTGTACAAATGCCGTTTTTTGGAGAGGCCGATGCAAGCACTAAATCGAGCGCTATACAGAAATTAGTGCCACGCGCCCTTAAATGGTTTCGTTACGGTGCTCTTTTTACTTTCTTAACAGGTCTAGTGCTTCTTTATCGCCGCGCTGTTGACCTCACCGGAGGCGAATCATGGATGAGCGCCTTCACCTCTAACTGGGGACTTCTTATCCTTACAGGAGCCACACTAGGCACCCTTATGTTCCTTAACGTATGGCTCATCATATGGCCCAACCAAAAGATTGTTATTGCTTCAACAAAAGCTGTAGCCTCTGGCGGTCAAGCCGATCCT
>CAZSSP010000027.1:17589-23269 GCA_964609695.1 uncultured Bacteriovoracaceae bacterium | reverse complement strand
TTGGTGGACCTGACAGGAGTTGAACCTGCGACCCCCTGAATGCAAATCAGGTGCTCTCCCAACTGAGCTACAGGCCCACATAAAGATATCCCTAGTATCTAGAAGTGCTTAGCTCTACCGTCAAGATGCACCAGAGATTATTTTTTTACAGGAGACGAATTTAATTCTCTTCGGGGGGGCTTAGAAGCGACAAATAACTCCCTTTGACCCTTTTTACGAAGCGGCGTTTGCCAGGCACTTTGGCTTTGCCAAAAATGAGATCGAGGCTGATGTCTTTGAGACGTTCCTTTTCAAATAAATCGTCTGTGGTGAGTTCTCCCGACCATTCTCCAGAATTAGGCAACATCGAAGCGTCGAGTCCAAAATTCATCTTCATTTTACCTTTAATGGGTGAGCGTTCAGAACCAAAATTAAGCTCACTCACACTTAAATTGCGTGCATTCATTTCACCCTTCAAAGTGAGTTCTCCTAAGTTGAGACTGGGAAATTTGAATACGGCGCTGCTGGATGATGGAAGTATTAACTTTTGAGCGCTGATATCCCATTCTAAAAGTTTAGGAAAATTTGAAGTCTGCAGCGGCAAATCGTGAACCTCGAGGTCGCCAAAAAGCTTTCCATCTAATCCTTCCATACCGAGTAGAGCAGCAGAATTGGCTAAGGGAAAGTTCTTAAAGCGCACGACGGCTTGGGCTTTGGAGGGTGACCAAAATGGAAATATTTTAAAGACTCCACTGAGCCAAGTTTCTCCTTGGTTTTCACAACCAAAACCTAAATGAATGCTCCCCATAAGTAGGGGCCAGATTTTTGGAGCCAGTGTGAGCGAATCACAATGAAGATTGGCTCCCATCACATTAATTTCAAAACCTCTAGCATGTATTCCAAATAAGGATCCATAGCGGAGGCCCAATCCCATCCCCGTGCCGCCCTCTAGACTTTCTATTTGAACTCTCTGATGCGTTTGTTTTTGAAGCATAGAAATGAGTTGTCCGCGAAGTTGATTCCAGGGAAAGAAGATAAAAAGTCCAAGAGACAAGCCTATTGAAAAAATCAAAGTGTATTTGAGTTTAAAAATCTTAGCCATTAAATGTCTTCCTCAATATATTCTGGTGGAGGTGTGAATTCAGGAGGATAAAATTCCTCGCCTCCTCCGCCGGGATTCAGTTCACTTCGACCAGGGGCGGGGATATTATCTCCCTCGGGCGCACCAGGGCTTCCGGGTACGGGTGGATTGTCGAAGTTGCTTTCATCCCCTCGTCCAGCAGATCGACCTGCGCGAGCTCCGGCAGAGCCCATGGGTAGATCATTGTCGGCTCCATCGGCGCCTCCAAAATTTCCCCGTCTTGATCCTGGAGGAGTCATTCCGCTTCCAAAATCACTTTCACTGCCTCCTTCGGATCCTCCGAATTGATCTAAGTGTTGAGTGTTATATTTAATGAGCGCACTCATTTTTAAGAGGTTTTTGTTTTCCGCATTCACCTGAACATTCATTTGCGAAATGGCTAGTAAGGGGTAATAGCCTTCGACTTGGTAGAGGAGTGCATTGAGTTGTTTTATGGAAAGCTCATCGACTTGAAGATTTAAAGCGCTTTCTTGATTCTCCAATTTATAAAAATCAGGACTCACTCCAATGTTGCTTAAAAATTGTGAGAGGGACTCGTTGACTTGATCAGAGGATCCCACTGGGAGTAATTGCCAGCCTTTAGGCCTTTGATAGGCTTGCTTTAATTGTTTGAGTTGAAATTGAAAGCTGGAGGCGTCTTTTACAAGGTAGCGGTATTCTTGAAGTTGGCGTCTTTGCTGCCAAGTATTCCATAGAGGTTTGAAGACAAAAGAAAATAAAAAAAGCACAAAAAGACTTTTGCCTAAAAAGCGAACCCATTTTTGTTGGCGAGGTTCCATGGATTCATATTGATGAACGGCTTTTTCAAAAAACGAGGATTCCTCGAATTTTTCAATCATCCTCCAAAAGCTCTGCTGAGTGAGAGTCCAGTATTGCATGAGTTGGTTCATAAGCTCACTCCTTTTCTTTGGGCTTCCCAGAGGAAGCTATTACCTTTAAGAGCCGTGAATTTTAAAGTGAGAAAGCCTTTGTCTTCCATTTGCTTTGTGAGTTTATCTTTTATGGAATCTTTATCGCTGGGTTTAGCCGTGGCGGGTAGATCAATTTGTAATCTCAAAAAATCACCCTTAGCGGCTTCCTTGATTTCAAGATTTTGAACTGTGATACCGCTGGGAAGATCTTGCGAGAGAGATAAAAGCAAATTTAATCGCGATTCAGAACTGTGAGAGTAATTTCGAAGAATTTTGCTTTTTTCTTGATCAAAAATTTCTCGTGTTCTTACGGGATCGTGATAGAAGTTTAGGGCCCGTTTTCCTAGAACGGGATCGGCTGCTCGTAATTCCTCTATCAATTGCTTTTTGAGTTGAGTTTCTTCGCTGCTCGCAAAAAACATATTCAAAGCATTATAGGTAAAGAGGAAAACAAAGGTGGCTAAAACTCCATACCAAAAATTACGATTAGCAGGATTGAGCAGATCTTTGACAAAGCTACTGACAATTTTTTTGTTAGCCAAACTGCTTCTCTTGAAATTCAGAGAAGGAACAAGAATGTTGGGATTGTAACGATTGGCAAGTGCCACGGCTAATGCAAAGTCGGCTTGTCTATCGGGAGTTTGGAGTGTGGGGGTTACCTGAAAATTTTTATAGATATCCCAAAGCTCAACTGGCATTCGTAGTTCGCTAGCAAGAAATTCATTGAAGCCTGCAATTTGAGTGATGGAACCGGTTAGTATGATTGAGTCAGGACTGAGTCCTTGTTTGCTTTTAAAGCTTTGTAGAGTTTGATAAATTTCTACAAGTAAGGGTTTGAGTGCGGTTTTCATTTCATCGCTGGTTTGCGCACTTAAAGAATCTGGAGCGGTTTCCTCGGCGTTTAATATGCGCGCACGGTGCTTGAGCCATTGAGATAAATCTTCTTGGGAGATTCTTTTATGCACTCTCATCCAGTCAAAAAGTTCTTGGAGGCCTTTGCTGATAGTTCTAAATTCAAGAATGGATTCGCCAAGGTCTTTCCATTTTTTACCAGTAGATGCTTGCTGTTTGATGAGTGAGATCTTGGTCGATCTATAACCAATGTCGCAGACACAAAATGTTTTTTTATTTTCTAGTAATTCAGAAGGGTGTTGCCAAAGAGCTAGGCGCGCTAGGGCCTCGTTGTCGAGCATGAAGTGGTTGAGGGTGAGTGTAGGCATGTTTAGAAAGTGCGCATTGAGCTTATCTATATAGCTTTGTTGGCATAGGGCGGATTGGAATAAGGTGACTCTTTTGTTTTTCCCTAAATTTTGAAGTTCTAGAACATAATTATCTAGAGAAAATGGAAGAGAATCCTCGAATTCATTTCGAATGGCCAGTTCCGCTTTGCGACGATCGCTAAAAGGGAGAGCCATTTTTTTGAAAAGGATCGGAATGGGGCCAAGTCCAACAGCAATTCTCTCGGGTTTAATAGACTGCGAATTAAAAAAGGATTGCAGTTTAGATTCAACGGCAGCTTCTCCGCCGTTTTCTAAATCAATTTCATAGAGGCCCAAAAGTCTTGATTCTCTATTTGTGAAATCGATTTCTGCAATTTTGATTGTGTGAAGTCCAATGTCAATTCCTACGGCTCTGGTCATAACACCACCTCAAAGCTCACCACTTCGGGTGGGCCAAATTTAATTTCTTTTTGTGTCGTTTTGCTTTTATCAGTCTCACTCGTCGAGGCTGAGGCTTCTGGATTGTTTCCAGGTTTTTTATTCTTATCGTCGAGTTCAGAAAGTCTAATGCCTAATTCTAATTTTCTTTTGGCCTGACCAACAATGCCTATGGCTTCTATTTTAAAAATGCTTTCCGTAGTGCTGGATTTTAATTTGTCAGGAAATTTAAAACCCTGACCGTTTCTGACATCTGAACTTGTTTGAATATAAGTGGCCATGTCTTTGAGGTCTTTAAAGGGTTGATCGCGTCGCCTTTCATCAATGGCTTTTAAATCTTCAGGGCTCAGAGGGGGATGAAAGCTTTTGAGTCTTATCAATGGAATATGATTAGGATTGATGGTTAAATCTGATTTGAGAACACTAAATTGCGGTGAAAATCTTTTATAGAGATCATCGTTCCAACCTTGGATCATATGAAGCTCAGAAATCACGGGTATCCTATCGTTACGTGGACGGTAGGGTGGGTCTTTTCTTTCGTATTCCGTAGATTCATCTCCTCCTCCGTCTTTTCTATCGTTGTTGGCGTCAATCCAATCTACCAAAGGGTCAAAGAGGTCTTCAAAACGCAATCCTCTATAGAGTTTATCAAATTCTTCGTTGTTTTCTACTTCACTTGTGAAGAGTTGGCGGCATTGTTCAAGAATATCTTCGGCAATTTTCTTGGAACTACTGCGATTTTTATTGCCGTCTAATAAATTGATAGGAATGAGTGAACCTTCGGGTTTGATCACACTGGAAACTTCTCCAGGGAGTCTATGATCTTTGCCAAAGACTTGTCCTGGAAAAGGAAAGCTTGGCAATGGAAAAGACCAGATTTGATCGATGACGTTGGCTTCTACGGGAATGGGTTGACCATTTTGTTTCATTTCAATGACTTTTTGATAAAGATAAAGTCTGAGCAAAGAAATTCGACTCGCGGATTGCGCTAAATACCATGCTTGTAAACGATTGCGGGCATTGGCGCTGATTTTTAAGTCCACACGACTCGCATACATAAATTCAAAACTAATGAGTGATAAAAATATAAGAGCCACAAGGACGAGCATAAGAGCGACACCGTTTTTAGAGGATTTTAACGTCATTGGCGTTGTCCTTCTGTGGTGACGTCTTCAGGAGCCGAGAAAGATTCTGCAGCACTGGGTGTGGCGTTTGATTTTTTGGCGACATTACGAAAGGAATCCTCAGCCAAACGAAAACTTGTGCTGAGGGTTTGGAGTTTGGGAGTGAAGCGAGAATTTTCGGCCTTAGCGGGCATATATTCTAGAGTGAGTTTAACGGCGCCTGGAACACGATCTAGAGATTCGGCGTTTTGAGAATCCCATTTGTCGGTCCATTTTTGAGCGCGGGTGTCGTAATATTCTATTTGAAAACTTTTAATATTTTCAATCAGAGTGAAGCGTTTGTATTTGTCGGTATTGTCGCGGTCCGTAGCATTTACGGCTCTATCGGATTCGGCGCGCACTAAATTATTTTCAAGTATTTGATAGGTTACAAAGTGTTGTTCATTTTCTGGAGCGTTTTGATAGAGTCTTTGATGTGTGGCCGTGCTGAAGAAAACCGTGTCTTTTGCTCCTTGAAAAATACTAATGGGAATGGGTTCTGAGCTGCTGGCGTTGTCAAAGCCAGTGTCGTTGTCGGGGGGCGTGTCTTCAAGTTGTGCGCTGTCTTGAGGATCGGGGTTGTTAGGATCTTTCTTGATTGGTTTCCAACCCAGATCGGCTGCACGAGTGAAAAATATGCGCTGAAAGTCGCGCTCCCATTGGCCAAGCACGGCGCGATTAGTTTGATAAATTTCAGTTGAAAAATCGATTTGCTCTTTGATGTTGACCATCGATCTCATAGTCGAAAAAATTGTGATCGAAATAAAAAAGAGCAAAAGAATGACCATGAGTATTTCGAGCAATGTAAATCCGTCATTTTTCTTTTGA
>CAZSSP010000027.1:14146-17489 GCA_964609695.1 uncultured Bacteriovoracaceae bacterium | reverse complement strand
TTGAAACTTGATTTCACACCATTGTTATCAATGTTTCCTTGGTATTTAAGTTCCATTTCAGTCATTTTGCTTTGCACGAGTTGAACGGCGGTGGTGAGACGTTCGCTTTCAGCTGTATTTCTTCGACTCGCAGTGCCCGCACTGATGAGTGAAAAAACTACTAAAGAGAATAATGTTAGAGCGGCAATGATTTCTAAAAGTGTGAAGCCATCAGTTTTTCTCATTGATGACCTCCGTATTGATTCGACCTGTGAGTGATTTTGTACTCACTCTGAATTTTTGAGTGTTGCGAGATGTGGCCTCAGATAAAACCACGCTGGCTTCGTCGATGTATCCATTGGGAAATGCATAAATGCTGATCACACCTTTTTTAACGACAGCATCTTTGCCGAGGCGCCAACTTGTGGCTTCAACAATTCGCACTCCTTTGGGAATCTTTTGAGTTTCCTTATTACTTAAAGTGTCGAATTCATCTTCTTTGGGCTTGTAGGAATATTCGCGGCTGTATTGAGATTTTAATTCATCAATAGGCAATGATCCTGGATCGGCGCTTTGAATGAACCAACGCTGTTTGTCTAAATCGAGCACAATGCGATGAACTTTTCCGGTGAGTATGGCTTGGTCGTAGGTGAATCGCACGAGTGAGGCAAATCGACGCACACTACTTTGGACGCTGGCCCGAAATATTTTATTCATATTCGGGACAGCCGCCGTCATAATAAGACCAATAAGAGAAATCACGAGCAGCACTTCGATTAAACTAAGTCCGCTCGTGGGTTTTCTCATTCATTCTCCTAACTAACTCTCTATTGATCTTCAGAAGAGATGTCGTCGCCGCCGCCTTCAACGCCGTCGGGACCAAAACTCTTCAATACGTAATTCATTCCATCTTCACAGGAATAAAAGAAATCATTCTTCCAAGGATCTTTAGGTGGAGTTTTTTTGCCGTCTAAATATCCACTGGGGTCATAGCTTGGGCAGGCTGGGGGTGTTGTGGGTGCTGTTGCTAGAGCTTTAATGCCTTGGTCTGTAGAAGGATAGCGATTGCAATCAAAACGATATCGATCGAGTTGCCCTTGCACTTGTTGAATCATAATTTTTGCTGCGTCTTTTTGTCCTCTAAAGAAGGTGCTGATGGCTCTTCGACCCACAATCGACATCACGATGGCTAGTAGTGCGAGCACCAACATCATTTCTATAAGTGTTAAACCTTTTTTGTTGTTAATAATTTTCATGAATTCTCCTTTTTTCTCCACTTTCATTGTAAATTTTGCATTTCAAGTAACGGTTGCAAGACCGCCATTACGATAAAGCCTACAACTCCCACCATGATGAGAATCATCATAGGTTCGAGAATTGAGGTAAAACGTCCAAGTTTAGTATCAATTTCTTGATCATAGTTATCGGCCACGCTGATGAGCATGTTTTCGAGTTCCCCAGTTTTTTCTCCCACTCCCACCATGTGAAGAACAATGGGTGGAAAGAGGCCGCTTTGTTTGAGGGAGCCCCCTAGGGAGCGACCTTGAGAAATTAATTCAGCGGCGTTGTCGATGGCAGCTTCAAAAACAGTGTTGTTCACAACGTTGCGAGTGATTTTTAAAGCTGTGAGCATCGGAACACCGCTGTTTAATAGTACGCCGAGTGTTCGAGCCATGCGTGCAATCACTAAACTCACCATGAGTTCTTTAAATAAAGGAGCTTTGAGTAAGATTTGATCTTTTTTCTCACGACCTTTTTCTGTTTTTAAAAATCGCTCAAGCATAACGGCGGCCACTAGGGCTGCAACGATAGTGAGCATTCCATAGTTTTGGGCAAAATTTGAAGCTGCAATTAGAATTCGAGTGGAAAGTGGAGGAACTGATTTCATGTCTTCAAATATGGTTAGAATTTTCGGTATCACCAAAGTGAAAATTACGATGAGAGCTAAAAAACCCGCGCCGATCATGATGATAGGGTAGGTCATAGCGGAGGTGACCTTGTTGCGAAGTTTCACTTGGTTTTCTGAAAAGTCGGCGAGTCGAGTGAGAACCACATCCAGACGACCTGAGGATTCTCCAGCGCGAACCATGTTCACATAAACACGGTTGAAAGTGTCGGGGTACATAGCAAAAGAATCCGCTAGAGAATGACCTTCCTTTACGTTCTGTCGAATCTGCATGAGGATGGGTTGAATTTTTGGATTTTGAATTTGTTCAATTAAAGCGGAGAGCGATTCAACAATAGGTACATGGGCCTTTACCAGTGTAGAAAGTTGTCGGGTCATGTTGGAGAGGTCGGCCACACTCACTTTTGTTTTTAGTGCGAGTTTGCTCTTAAGAGTTTTAGGAGCGTTTTCTTCGTTAGTGGCGGCTTGTTCCGTGGTGGTGACACTCAGTGGAATAATTCCCTGAGAGCGGGCTTTAGCTCTCGCACCTTTAAGCGAATCGCTTTCGATGTAAATTTTAACTTCTTTTCCTTGTGCGTTGCTGCCTTTAACTTCAAAATTTGCCATCGCTTATGTCTCCAACTGCGTGGTGCGCAGAACTTCTTCAAGGGTGGTGATTCCTTCGGCTAATTTTTCAAAAGCCGAAGAGCGAAGTGTTCTTAATCCTTCTTGGGTGGCGTATCGTCGAATGCTGGAGGCGTCCATTTTTTGGAGAATTAAATTTTTAATGGGCTCGGTTATAACCATAAGTTCATAAATGGCTTTTCGCCCAACGTATCCAGTTTGACGACATTCCGAACAGCCCACTGCGCGTTTGAAAATAATGGGGCGATCTCCAAAATAATGTTGCAGCTCTTCGCGAGATACAGAGGCTTTGTCGATTTGTTCATTGGTGGGCTCAAAATTTTCTGCACATGTTTGGCAAACAGTACGAATAAGTCGTTGCGCGAGCACTCCCACAACTGAGGAACTTACAAGGAAGGGCTCAACGCCCATGTCGACCAATCGAGTGATGGCGCCGGGAGCATCGTTGGTGTGAATGGTTGAGAGCACTAAGTGACCTGTGAGTGAGGCGTTGATGGCAATTTCTGCAGTTTCACGATCTCGAATCTCTCCGACCATCACCACATCGGGATCTTGTCGAAGTATAGAGCGAAGACCTGACGCAAAAGTGAGTCCCACTTTGGGATTCACAGCGATTTGTCCGACTCCAGGAATTTGATACTCCACGGGATCTTCTACGGTGATGATGTTGAGTTCGGGGGATGAAATGGTTTTTAAACAGGCAGATAGGGTGGTGGATTTACCAGAACCTGTAGGGCCTGTAACAAGGAAGATTCCGTACTTGCGATCTAAAAGTTGATCAATAGTTTTAAGTTCGCGTTCAGCAAAACCTAACATGGGAAGATCAAGTACAAC
>CAZSSP010000027.1:0-14046 GCA_964609695.1 uncultured Bacteriovoracaceae bacterium | reverse complement strand
GCTTTTTCTTTAACAGCTCTAAAAAGCAAAGAGTTTACAAATTTAATAATCGGACCTTCATCATCGCCTGCTTCAAGTAAGTCGACCGTATCTTTGAGTGCATCAATGTCGTCGGTGTCTTCTTCAAGGCCAGTGACAATGTTTTCACTTTTCTCAAAAACTTTATTAATCAGTTCGTCGATTTTTTGAGGGAGCATCACAACTAAGTCCACATCTTTGTTGTGAAGAAGTCGCAAACTGTCGATGGCTTGATAATTAAAAGGATCGGCTATTCCCACTCGAATAAATTCAGGAGTGATTAATAGAGGTAGAAGTTGATTGTCGCGACAAAATTGAATGTTGAGATTTTCTACAACTTTGGGGTCGATTTCGGCAGGGTTGGTGTCTTCTAAAAAGGGGAGGCCTAGTTGTAATGAAAGCGCTTTAGAAACATCGGCGGGTTTGAGAATCTTTTTTTCAATAAGTATTTCACCAATTTTTTTATTGGTTTCTTTTTGAATGCGAAGAACCTCATCGAGATCCTTTTCCTTAAGGCCTGCGTTCTTAATGAGCAGGCGACCGATTCTAGTTTCTAGCGATTGATAGCTCACAATCAGCCTCCGCCTCCGCCGTCTGTAGGAACATCAAGAGGAGCTGAATCCACCGCTGGAATATCCTCACCCGCAGGAAGCGTTTGGGTTTCTAAGGGTTCGGGCATAGACAGAGTTGCAGCTGAGTTTTCGGCAGGAGCTTCAGTTTTTGCCTGTTTTTTATTTTTGAGTTTAATGTCTTGCTCATCTTCTAATTCAATTTGCTCATCCGAAGTGAAGTTCGTGCTTTTGGGTTTTTTACGGAAGCCCCAACCGCGAGGACTTTCTTTGGCTAAGTCCGCTGCATTGCGATCTTTAAATTCTTGAACTTCAGCTTTGTGACGATCTTTGGGATCGTAAAGTTTTTTACCGTCTTTCTCACGAGACTCCAAGCGATTGCTGGTGATTTCAAGTAGGTCGCGATACTCATTAATAATTCGAGGGCGCAGAAATAAAACGAGATTTGTTTTAGTTTCAGAACCCGAAGACCCTTTAAAGAGCCAGCCGATGAGAGGGAGATCTCCTAAGATGGGAAGTTTGCTTCTTTGGTCTTTAGAATCACGTTTTTGCAATCCACCAATGGCTACAGTGTCACCTGTTCTTACTGTCACAGTGGTGTTAGCTGTACGTTCAGTGATTTGAATTTGATTGCCTTCAGTGAAGGGTGTGAAATCATCTACCGCTTGTTCTACTTTAAGTTTGACGAGTTCGTTGTCTTCGCCAATTTGTGGTGTGATTTTTAGTTTGATCTTAACTTTTTCTTTGACGTATTTTTTAGCTAAAATCGGATTAGTACCACCCACGATTTCTTCGGTAGGCACTGGAATATTATCCGTCACATTGATTTCAGCATCTTCGTTGTCGGCGATGAGAATTTGGGGTTGATGCAAGATTTGTCCTTGCGCGGTTCCTTCAATGGCTTTGATAAGACCCATAACAGTTTTAACAGGAATACCGCTGATATTATATTGAGCGCCGGCACCTAAGCCCGCCACAAGACCATTGAGGCCTGCAGGAGAATTGATAATGCTGGCGAAATCCGTTTTAGAAAAATTAGTAGGAACAAAGCCCAAAGCTTGTCCAATGTTGGGAGCTGCGACGTTAACACCAGCACTGAATTCGCTGTTATTAGAAGCTTTGAGTTCCATAATAGTGGCTTCAACATAAACTTGGCGTCGAGGAATATCTAAACGCTCGAGCACTTGTTGAAGAGCCGCATAGTCGGAAGCTGAAGCTAAGATGACAAGAGAGTTAGTGGCTTTGTCGGCGGTGACTCTGACGTTACCCGCAAGAGAAACTCCATCCGTTGAAATTTTTGAGTTGTTACGATTGTTGGGGTTAAAAGCGTTGACGGGTGGAATGTTACCTTGATCAGGGTTGCTGCTTTGAGTGGATTTTTGCGCACTGATGAGATTGTTGATTGTGGTGGCTAGTTGTTCTGAGACTGCATTTTTACAATAGTAAATGTGAATATTTCCAGAACCTGCAATGCTTGGGGTGTCGAGTTTAGCTACGAGTTGTTTGAGTTCTTGAACACCGCGTCCGTTGGCAAGCACAACAATGGAATTGGTGCGCTCATCGGGAACAATTTTAGAAATCACGCCACCGCCACGAGTTTTTTGTCGGCGACGATTTCGTGAAGAGCTGGTTCGAGAGCCTCCTTGGGCTTCGAGAATGTCTTCTAAAAGTTTGGCAATTTGTTTGGCGCTGGCGTGATAAATTTTAATGCTTTCAAGTTGATCTTGATAACCTGGAACGTCGAGAGATTTCATGACGGCCATCACACGTCGTAGGTTGATTCCAGTGTCGGTGATCACCAGAGTGTTGGTGTCGGGGAAAAAGTTCACGCGGCTTGTTCGTGGAACTAAGTCGGTGACGAATCTTTGAATTTCTTCGGCATCTAAATGTTTGAGTGTATAAAGAACGGTCACGATTTCTTCGCTGGGAGGAGCGTAGTCGCCCACAAAGACTCGAGTGTTGCTTTGAATGGCGGCTTTGGCTTCGATGACCTTTAGAAATTTACCAATGCTCACAATGGTGAGGTTGTTGGTGTAGAGCGAAGATAAAAAGGCATAATAGGCTTCTTGTTTGGTGACGGGTACGGGAGAGACAATAGTGATTCGGCGATTTTGAATGGTGTTGTCGAGAATGAAGTTTTTATTGGTGAGTTTAGCTATGGCTTTGATGATGTCTTTGAGTTCGGCATTAGGAAAATCGATGGTTCCATACATCTCATTTTTCATGCTCTCATCGAGCTCAACGTAGTCGCCCACTTTAGGCACGCTTAAGTTTGGAGTTCCCGCATTTGTGTTGAGCGCTCCGTTGTTTGTGGGATTGCTGCTCACATCGTTGTAGGAGTCGCTGCCGGGGGTGCTGCGTGTGCTTCGTTGCGCCCAAGAGCTTTGGCTTATAAGCATTAAAAGGCTCAGAGTTAATAAAATCTTTTTCATAAGTCCTCTCACTTCACCGTAAACGTCTTTGTCACACGGTTTCCGTCTCTGAGAACCGTGATGTTGATTTCGCTAGTTGAGGCTGCAGTTGCGTAAAGCTCTTGCGCCTTGGATAAAGAGTCCATAGGTTTGCCGTCGACTTCAGTGATGATGTCGCCAGCTTTGAAACCAATTTTTTCGAAAGTGCTTCCAGCATTAATAGATTGAATTCTAAAGCCACGAATTTGCCCATCTTCAGTGTAGGGTGTGGCGTAGGCTTCGTAGAGAATGTTGGGGTCGTTGAGTTTTTGAACAATAAAGCTACGAGAAAGCTCAACTTCATTTTCGCTTTTGACTTTTACGCCAGGGGAATCTGTAAGGGGGCCTCCAGAAGAAGATCCCATTGAGGGACCACTGGAATATTCTTCGCGACTGCTTCCATCGCTGGGGAGTTCAAGATAAAAAAGCAGACCATCGTGATTGCTCACACATACGCGATTGCGACGAATTTCAAAAACTTCTCCGAAGCTTCCAAGTTGGTCGCCACGTTTGAGGGCATAAGTTTGGCTGCCATCAGAAAGTGTAGCCACTGAATAATCGGCATTACTTAAGACAATGGTTCCAATGAGATTAAATCCACCGCCAGAGAGTGGGCGCGCTTTGTTGCAATCTTTGGGTCGTTTTTTTGCAATGATTTCCATGTCGGGGACCGCGCAACCTGGGCAGAATAAATTTCGGTCAATGATTTCTTGATAGGCGTCTTTGCTTTTTAAAAAATATTTTGGAGTGAGTGCTACGGGTGCGGAACGTTGTTTGGGGCCGCCACTAAAGAAGAAATACAAACTTGATTGTAGAATGAGGTCGGCCAACAGTAAGCCAGCAATAAAAATTAAAGGAAGAGTGAGGCGAGGTGCTAGTTTTAAAAGTTCTTCGAGAGAGGGAAATTTTTCAACTTTGAGATTAAGAAGTTGATCCCAGTATTTGCTTTCTGTGGTGCTTTTACGAATACTTTGCCATTTTTCAATCCAGTATGCTTTGTGGCGAGCTCTTGCAGCGAAGTCTTTTAAATTGGGATTTTTAAAGAGAGTGGCTTTTACTTTAGAAGCTAGAGGGCGAAGCGACTGGCCGAGCTTTTTAAAAGTAGGGCCTAAGCGTTTAAAGGCGCCTCCAATTTTTTTAAAAATGATCCCAAGTTTTGCGACTAAATTGCGTAGCCAAGCGCCTTTCTCAGGTTCATTTTTTCTAAAAATTTTAAGTTTCTCTCTCACTTAGCTTAGAGAAAGCAAGAAGGATGCCAGGCGCTGGTGAAGGGTTTAATTCTTCATAGGGAGAGCTTTGGCAGAAATGCATCCAAGATAGAAGAAATTGCCGCAGCGCAACTGACTAATTGGCAAGATCATCAAGCGAGCGTATTTCGCTCTCAGAATATCCCATCAAATTAAAAAGCGCGGTCATGGGGTGATAGTTTAGTGGAAAATCGGCAGCTTTTTGAACTTTGGATTTGGCTTGGAAAGCAATTCCTAGTCCTGCTGCTTTCAGCATGGGGATGTCGTTGGCTCCATCTCCGATGGCCACACATTGTAGAAGTGGGCACTGATAGGCTTGGGCCATGTGAGCTAGAATTTGGGCTTTGCGTTCGGCGGTGATGATGTCGCCAGTGAGTTTCCCAGTGAAAACTCCATTCTCGACTTCGAGAGTGTTTGAAAATGCAAAATCTAAATTGTAGCGATCTTTGAGTTTGTCTACGAAAAAGCTAAAGCCTCCACTGACTACGCCCACTTTTAGACCTAATTTTTTCATGTTTTTGAGCATGCGTTGGGTGTCGGCAGTGGGTTCTAAGTCGGAAAGTCTTTTTTGCGCTTTTTCCACACTGAGGCCTTTTAAAAGAATGACTCTTTCGCGAAGAGCAGCTTCGAAAGGAATCTCGCCATTCATGGCTCGAGAGGTGATTTTGGCTATAGCTTCTCCGCAGCCTTGAATTTCGCCCAAAATATCGATGACCTCCCCTGGGATAAAAGTGGAGTCCACATCCATGCAAATCAATCTTTTGTTACGGCGAAAAATACTTTCTCTTTGCGCAGCGATGTCTACGTGAAGTTCAGAGCCTAAATGATAGAGTTCACTTCTTAAATTTTGCATTTGCTCTTCGCTCAGTGATTGGTGTCCGGGAATATCAGCGATGAGTTCTAAACCGGTGAGGGCATTGAGGTGAAGTGATTTTAAATCGCGTAAGTTGATTTGTTTTTCGGAGAGGAATTTTAAAATTTGAGTGAGGGCATTGTTTTGATGAATTCCGCCCAGCACAGTGATGCAAAGAGTGCCTGCGATGGGAGCTTTATTGGGGCTCCCATGAGTGAGTAATTCTTCGAGTTCAAGCTTAAGACCCCAATGAGAGACGCGTTTAAGTATATCGAGTAAGGCTGCAGAATGGTGTGGAATTTTGACGATGGCCGACAAAGTTAAGTAGCCGTGCAATACGGTTTGGCCAATTTCTACGAGTTCGGCATTGTTGTCGTTGAGCGCCTGGCAAAGACCAGCTGTGACACCACTGCGATCGGGGCCTGAAATGTGAAGAACGACCGTATTGGTGTTTTGCTTGGTGGGAGCCGGAATATTCGCCATAAATTAAACTTAATCTATCTCAAGCCTTCGCTAAACCAAAAAATGTTAATTTTGTATTAAATTGAAGAATTTGAATCACAGCCTCTAAGCCCAAGCTTTAGCCTAAATCTGAGCTAAAATAATACCGATAAAAATTAATCTTGAGAAGACAAAAGAGTGTTCCTTTTTTTTATTTTTCTCTTTTTAAGATTATTGCCTTTATTAACTTTTCAATCTCGAAAGTTGCTTTTGGAAATATTGAATGTGAAGAAGATTTAGCAAAATTAGCGCAAATAGAATCGCAAAAAACGGATTCATTAGACCTTGATGAGTTGATTAGGGTTTTCAATCGACCCCTTAAAAACCAAGAAGATTTAGATGTCTTAGTCAAATCATTGGAAATCCTCGATTCCGAGGCTGGAGACATGATTAGAAAAGCAAGAAATGCTGGAGTCCAGATTAAGATAGGAAATAAATCTCATGTACAGCGTGATTTTAATCAAATTCTGAATCGATCAACTTCCTTTGCAAAATCCGTGATCATTGCCAGGGATTCTAAGACAAGTCTTTTTGAAATCATTCACGAAATTAGACATGCCATACCTCATCCAGAAGGTGGGGTAGCCTTAAATCTTGATCCCAAAACACAAAGCGTAGAGCATATGGAAGAATCCCTATTGAGACATTTTTATTTAGATGAAGCTCATTCTATTGAGGCTGAAATAAAATTTATGCAATCGCTTGAAAGCCTTGGATTAGATTTTAACTATGATGCCATAAGGCCAGGAGTGAGAAATGTCTATCAGCAGGAGGGGGTACAGGGAGTAGCAGATAATTTACCCTTATTAGTTCCCAACTATGAAAAGCATTATAAAAAGCTTTCCCGGGCTCTTGTGGGTGAACTAGTGAATCCAAGCACTAGTACTCGAAATAAATCGTGGTCGTATGCAGGTGTCGAGATTAAATCTTCGCCAGATCGTATTGAACTTTCTCTCGATTCGAGGCGACTCTTAGAAAGTATCAGTGACACACAGCACCCTTTGGCGCAATTAATTGCTCCTCTGATTGAAAAAGCCAAAGCTGCCTTTAAGAAAATATCTGAATCTGATTTAAATGCTAATGCAAAACTAACTGAAAAAAAGACTGATAGAGAAATTTTAAAAAAAATAAAATTTAATCCACGAGAAGAGCCGACTGAAAAACTAGCAGTTATAGAATCACAAGCTCAGCAAAATATTGAACGAGTCAAAATTGCTGCTCATTTTTTAGATATATTGGAGCAGCAAGTCGCGGCTGGTATTACAGAAGGGGATCATTTTTATGATTACTTAAGCGTAGCGGAGACTAGCTATGGGCACAGATCCTCTGAAATCTACCAGAAATTACTTGATGATGTCTTGAAGGATACCGGAAAAGCTGTGGATGAAAAGACGTATAAAAAAAGGCGCGACCTTGGCTATTCTTTGATCAGATCAGGATACAAAAAAGAGGGTCGAATAATACTTTCCAATGTTATCGACGAGCACTTAAGTTCAGAAACTGTACTTGATTTTGGAATGCCTTTGTTTAGTGAACTCATAAAGCTTGATGAAATTTCTTTGGCTATGAAAATTATTCCTTATCTCGAAACTAGACTCAAGAACGCCATCAATGCGCATCAGCGCTATGAACTGAGTAAGATTAGAGATTATGAAGCTCATTATACAAAACGTGGAAAAATTCGCGTTGAACTTTTTTTGGCAGAAAATAATAATCGATTAGTGAGTTATAAAGAGATTCGTGAGTTTAGACAAAAGTTGTATAGAGAAGGTGATTTAGTTTTAAAGCAAGATAATTCTCATTTAATTAGAGAGAATGCATTCAATTCTGAAGATAAGTATCTTGAGGCACTTGGGTCTGTACTTAGCTTTTCGGGACATTTAGTAAAGGCCTCTCGAGACATTCAAGGACGTCATCCAGAGATGGCTTTGTTGTTAAACCAAGTAGCGTCTCGTTTAGATGCTTGGCAGATAAAGTTACAAGAGCGTGTAGTAGCCCAAAAAATTGAAGACTGGCAAGTTAGACTAGGTCACTTTGAAACTCGATCCGGCGATAGCGTTTACGCTTTGTCAAAGCGAATTGAAGATCTAAGCAACGTCAATAAAGAATATAACTTTTGCGACAAATTACAGGGCGCACCCATAGCAACAGCCTCCTCTTTATTTAAAATAGGAACGCGATCGTCTTTTCAGGCTGCTTTAGAAATTTTAGACAAAATTCCTGCAACAGCACAAAAAGTCATTCCTTTCGAAGAAGCGGCAAAGAATCTACCCAAGGATTTATCGAAAGAAGAATTTACTGCCTTTTTAAAAGCTTGGGAGCAAGTTTTAGATCAGGCCTCAGGCGCTCTTTCTGAGGTGAATTTTGTTGAGAATATTGGCCGCACTAATTTGAATAATACTATTCAAAAAACACTGGCCTTTAAATCTCGGTTTCCACCGAGTTTTCATTTAACTCAACTTCATAGTCAGCAGAGATTGTTGATGGCTAAAACACTTGTAGAGAGACCAGAGACGGCGCTGAAAAAAAGGGGAAGAAAAATAATCGCCAATCTTTCGTCAACGACGGAAGAGTATTTTAATCAGCGCGATTATATTAGTCATCGACATTTTGTCCACGGGGTACGGCCTTCGGGGTGGAGTATTTATCAATTAAATTTTTTTAGTCCTATAGATTTTAAGCTTGCAGCGCTCGTTGAAATTTCGAAAGTCGATTCACAGAATAAAGCAGCCTATCTCAAAGAAGCCTATGAGCTTTCAAAGCAAGTGAATCTTAATCCAGAAACGGAATCACTTCATGACTTTGAAAACAAATTTTATCACCAGTGGTTGTTGGCAGAAGCTTTATATAAAAACAATTTTACGGATGAGGCACGAGAACTCAGAACTCGAATGAGTAGCAGTTGTTTAAGCGCAGAAAGGGCACATACAAAGAGAGTGCAAGATTTTGATCGGATGCCCGAGGTCAAGCGTGATCAAGACTTCAATAAAAAATGGGCGCTTAAAAGCGAATCAGAATCAATAAAATTTTGGTTGCAGTATTTAGATTCAAAAATGAAAGCCAATGAAGCGTTGCAATTGAGTCGACAAGGTTCAACGGAACTAGCTCAAAATGTAGCCAGCGAACTTGTAACGGCTTTTGCAAATGACGTTAAACAACGCCGCAATCGTTTTGATGTTCATTCAATGATTCAGACGGCTGTAAGTTTGGCCGAATCACCCACTTTACGAGAACTTTCAATTAAAGCTCTAAAAGTTTGTCATGAAAAATTAGCTTTGCTTAGGGGCGATAAAGAAGTTTTCAATAATGGAATTGTGTATTTTATGGACCAGTTGAAATCTTCTCATTTATCTTTGGAAAATCAAGACACGCTCTTAACTGAATTAGTTAAAGGCCTTGTACCCAAGTCCGAGGGTGTGAACTTAGATTGGAAGGTCGTTTTGGATTCAGGGGTACCACTTCTAAAGGTTGTGGAATCTATTAGTGAAACGGGTCTTTATCCCAAAGCTGAACTGGAGTCTTTGAGGATAGTTTCTAAACTCACTGAGAAAATTCATTTTAATCATGACCTTGGTAAATATGGTAATCGGGCTGCTATCGAAACTTTGAGAAAACTCTTCGATGAAATTGCTCTAAGACATCCTGAATTATTTAGAGAATCTAATTTGATAACATTGCAAAATTTGTCGGGTCAGACTTCTCATCGAAAAGCTCTCACTCATTTGTTTCCTAATGTAGATCAAGTATCTACCTCCAAACCGCTCGTTGTCGAAGGCAAAATAGATATGCTCCGATTAGAAACTGGAAAATTTGATAGATCACAAGCTTCGGTAGAGGTTGGAAGAGAACTTCGTGTCGCTTTTGTTGAAAATAACGAAGCTAGACTTAGGAATGCTATAACAGCATATGAGGTGTTACTTGATTTCGATCTTGCTCAGCTGCGCGCGCAAAATCCTAATCAAAAGTTTCTTGAGCTTTCTGAGATTAAAGGATCATCAGCTTTTAAAGATTTAGAATCTTTATTGGAGGCAAAGCTTGGGCGGTCTGATAGCCATTTCGATAATAGAGAATTGGCCGTACTAAAGACTCTTTTTGGGGCTAGGACTCAGGAAGTGGCCACAAGTAAGTATAATTTATATCGCCATTTTCTTAATAGCTCCGAGGCTCCCATTGAGGCTATACAATTGTCAGTTGAGGGCTTGTATAAAAGAGGATCGATTCCTCAGTATGTATGGAATTTTTTTGATCAAGAGCTTAGATATGATAAAACGACTCAGCAGCGTGTATTTTGCAATCGTTTAAGCCAATTGTTAGATGATCATGAACATAATCTTCCGCGCGATTATTTGATGGCTTATATAATTAAACACGAAAATAAAGCTGATGAATTTATTAAATTGCTCGGAAAATCAAAAAAATATCATTTGATGTCTATGTCTTCGAATAATAAAAAAAATATAGACTTAAACTATATTCATTCAATCGAAGATTTTAATAGAGTTGTGGATAATCTCCTGCAATCCAAAGATTCAAATGGAAATGCTTACTATTGGCAACCTTCACTCAAAGATCCACTCGATATTATGGCGGTACATGAGAAGCGTTTTGAATGGTTTATGAATTTTCCAGCATATCTTAATGCCATAAAAGCAGTTTATGTAGATCAAACTTATGATTGTTTTGGGACTCATTCGAGTAAATACTCATTCACTCCTGAGCATTTAGAAAAGGAAGTTTCTGAAATGTTTCATGGATTTAAATTAACGACCCTAGAAAGAAATAGATTGCTTGAGTTTTTTAAATTAAATCGTGAATCTAAGGATAGTGTCATAGATTGGCCAACGGGTAGGGGTACTATTACATTATCTCAGTTTAAGGAGACATTTTCGCGTCTTAGTCTTTCGGAGACTCAACAAGATCAATTGGTAGATTTTTTACATGGACCCCCTGGGGTTTTTACTGAAACAGTTTTAGAAACTTTTGGGAAAATTCCGATTGATTTAGCTAGTAGAAATAAAATTGAAGATACATTACTAGAATTAAAAAGGGATTTTATTTCTTCTTCAATTCATATCGATAGTTTTGAAAAAATTCCTGAAGTAATTAAAGAACAACCTGAACTCGTACGTTTTTTAATGACATCTTATTTTAGACAACTCCCATTTGGACAAAGAGACGCCATTCTAAGAGAGTTTTCTGAAGGAGATAGTGCTCATGGGGACTCTGGTTTTGCTTTACGTAGATTTTTTGAGCTTACTGGTACTGAAAAAATTGGACAGTTTTTATCAACTCGTAGAGATCTTGTTCCAGAAAAATTTCGCAAGGATCTAGAAGTGTTTTTGGAAAATGGGGAACCCAGTTCTTTTGATGAAGTTCGATCAACGATTGAAGGGGAAATTGGAAAACCGATTAGTGCTGTTTTTAAAAGTTTCAAAGAAAAACCACTCAATGTGGGAACAGTGGGAGAAGTTTATGAAGGAGTGTTGCATGATGGCACTCGTGTGGTTGTAAAAGTGATCACCAGAAGTCGAAGAGAAGCTATTCTTGCTATGCTCAAACGTCTTGAAGTTTCTTGTGATAAGTTACAGGAGCAAAAAGAGAGATTTAACCTTAATTTCAGCCCTATGGATATTTTTGATGAGTTTCGTCGTTCAATTCATGAAGAGTTAGGACTGAATCTTGAACTCAAAAACGGTGAAGCTATTGCTAAGGATCTTAAAGGAAGCGTGAGTGTACCTACTTATCACCCTACTTTATCAACTGATAGAATTTTAGTACAGAGTTTTGCCCTGGGTAAAAAACTTGCTGAAATAACGGATCCAAAAATTCGAAAAATTGCAGTCGAAAATATAGGTCGCGAGTTAATAAATCAATTACTTAATACCGGAGTGTTTCATGATGACCTTCATCCTGGAAACTTCCGGATTGATCCTAAAACCGGACATGTTGAACTTTTAGATTTCGGTCGTATTGGCATTCTAAATGCTAATGAGCGAAATTCACTTGTTCCATTGTTGATGGCGGTGAAAGGAGGGAACGTTGAGTCTATAATTGAGGTTATCTTTAAAGTTTCGCCCCTACAAAGTAATTTTGATAAAAAGTCATTGCATAAAGCTTTAACAAAAATATTGAGTCAAAATGATATTTCGATGACCCATGCTTTAAGTAAAGTATTCTTTGAATGTGGTAATCATGGATTGCCCGTGAATCGTTCGTATTTAAGAGTTTTAAAAGCTGTTTTGTCGTTTGAGGGTACAGCCAAAAAGGTCGATGATAGCTTCGATTTTGAAAAATTTGTTTTGACTGAATATTTTAAATCACTTTTTTCAAAGTGATATATAAGCAAAAAAGAATGCGTATTTGATGTTCTCTAGTTATGATTTTGACGCTTTTATCTGGATTAGAATTCTACAATTTAAAAAAGTGACGGATTTTTAACGAATAAGCTTATGATTTAAATTTTAGGTTTAAGCTAAAATATGAGGGTGAGGCTTTTTACGTCGCTCTTGATAATGGCTATCCCTTTGAGTTTGGTTGCGCAGGATATTTATACTGATGAGGAGGCGACTCCGCCGCCCATGAACAATGCGGTGCCGATGGCCAAGGGTGGGGAGGATGAGTCTCAAAAAAATACTGAAGTGAATACTGAGGAAGCTCAGGCACAAAATAATCAAGCACAAAAGCCTCCCGAAGATAAGCTTCCCGCCGAACCACGAGATGATGTTTATTCTAGTGAGAGCTCTCAAGATTCAGAGCCTAGTTATTCTCAGCAAGCGCCGGCAGTTTCAGACCGACCTCGTAATAATGCTCCAGTGAATACGCAGGGATCTTCGCTTTATGATGAAATGGAAAATAGCTACGCCAAAGACATGGATGCTAGC
Organism: uncultured Bacteriovoracaceae bacterium; assembly: GCA_964609695.1. Taxonomy (GTDB): domain Bacteria; phylum Bdellovibrionota; class UBA2428; order UBA2428; family UBA2428; genus JAGNHS01. Next base: position 1,527 of record CAZSSP010000027.1, on the reverse strand, counting down.
GATGAAAATTTTGTTGAAGAAGAAGCTGCTAAGAGTGCCTCAGAAAAGAAAAATAAAAAATCTAAAAAAGGAAAATTGGCTTCGCAAAAGGAAAAGAAAAATTCTGAAGGCGAAGCGATTACAGCTGAAGATTTTGTGATGTCGCATTGGCTTTTTGGAGTTAATTTTGAATACGACAATCAATTCAGTCACTCCAATACCAATGGTTATGGTTTAGGATTTCAATCATTAACTTATATAAGAAATGCTCTTTATATAGGCTCTGCTATTTTGTGGAATCATTTTAGTGAGAGTGTGAATTACGATTCTCTAAAAGTGACAGTTTCTCGAACAGCCAATCATTTTTTAACAGGCCCCATGATGCGTTTTGCTCCAAAGCCTTTTGCCATTGATGCCATTGTGGGTTGGGATCGCACTACAACTCAATTTAATATTAAGGATCAAAATACAGGTAACAATCTAAACGCGGCTTTGGGTTTAGCTGACTCCGGCAAATACAGCGATAATGCTTTGGGTATGGCCTTAAGAGCGGCCTATACTTTTGAATTGGAAGAAGAATGGCGACTCGATTTTTATGCGAATTATTCCATTGGTTTTTATACGGGTGACAACGTGGCCAAAGATAAAAAGGCCCGAATGCCTCAGCACTTTGGATTAGGCGCCCTAATTTGGTTTAAAAATTAACGAGGAAGTCCGCATGAGAGGTTGTCGCTGTCGACTTCACAGAGTCCACATTTAAATTTTATTGTGGTGTATCTTTGTCCAGGGGGAACTTTCACACTCAGTGAGTTGCCCTCGTAGGGTCCATGGTTGCTGATATTGCTTTCGCTCAATATATCAGTTTGGCCATAGGAGTCTGTGATTCTCATTTTGAAATCGTGAAAAGTGTTGGGCACAGTAAAGCGTGAAAAAATTCGCGCCTGATAACTAAAATGGATGTCGTGCAAGCTTAGAGTGTGCTCTTGAAGGTCGTGAGAAAGAATTAATTTGGTATAGGTGGGTGGTATAAAGACTGAGCCGCCTTCGTAATTGAGGCTACAGACCATCTTCTTTTGGATGCTTGGATAATCCTTGGCAAAGGCCTGGGAGAAAAGTGCCAGATGTAGGCTCATTATTATGAAATTCAAAGTATTGAGATTCTTCATAGCTTTACCTCGGCTCAATTAAAGCACGGCTTTGAAAAATAACAATAAGATCTGGGGTCTTACTTGACTGGGGCAAAAAGATAGACGAAGACTAATCCGCGGGATGGAGCAGCCTGGTAGCTCGTCGGGCTCATAACCCGAAGGTCGCAAGTTCAAATCTTGCTCCCGCAACCAATATTCGGAATCAAAGTGGGCCCCAAAAGGGCCCACTTCTTTAGCTACCAGCAAACCTTCAGAATCTAATAATAAACCACCAAAATCACAAAGGAATTTGTGATGAGTCGCCTCGTAATGTCATTTCATCGAGGTAGCAAGAGGTAGCACCAAGGACTTTCAAATCGATGCCAAATCGATGCCGAAAGATGCCTTGGCAAATTCTGTT
>CAZSSP010000026.1:0-24703 GCA_964609695.1 uncultured Bacteriovoracaceae bacterium | reverse complement strand
AGCGACTTCTTCACTCGCTGAAAGCGATACATAAACAAAAAAAGCATTCCGCAGGTGAGCGCAGGCAAGGCAAAGGCATGGTATCCAAATTTACTAAAAAGTAATCCACCTGCAATAGAGCCCAAACCAAAACAGGCAATAATTCCTAAACGCATTAAGTTTGCGGCACCCTCGGCTTGAATTAAATGAGCAATGCCTTCGCCAGATTTTTCTTCTGTGAATTTTTTGCGATTAAAATATCGAACAATCCCTATTCCTAGGTCTGTAGTGATTCCAGTTAAATGAGTTGTTCTCACAACAGAACGAGAGACCGATGTGATAGTTCCATTCTGAATTCCACAAACCAAACACAACAAAGCGAGCAAAATATAGGCTGGAATTTTTGCAAGCGATTCACCAAAGGGTCCGAAATATCCCCAAACTCCTCCAAAAAATACAATAAGAATTAAAAAAAACATTAAAGCAAACGACAAATAATATTTAGGACGCTTATGTAATTTTAATCTCACATCCACCAAAACACCGCTGAGCATGGCCCCCAGTAGAAAAAAAACCGGCACCGACAGCATTCCCAAAGCAGCACGATAATCGCCTCGACTCACTTCCAAACCCATAAAAGTTGCAAATCCTGTCACGTGAGAAACAAAGCGATGACAAGCCATAAAACCACCGATATTCAGCAGTCCCGCTTGAAAAGCCATAATCATCCATAAAGTAACATTGCTTTTATTATAATGAGAAATCGATTCGTTGCCGTATAACACTCTAAGTTTTATCTTATGAGATTGCTATTCGTGTGTAAACACAGTGTTTGCACTAGACCATTGAATAAAGATAATTTTTCAAACGCTGACCAATTGAAAAAAACAAATACCCGCCCACGAGCGCCCCCGACAACCAATAAACACTATATTCAAAAACAGCTTCAGCATCAAAATTCATAAAGAATGCGAGCGACAAGACCCCCACCAAGAGCAAATGAAGCATACGAAAATTATGAAGAGCCTTTACTTCAAATCGACTCATTAGCATTGGAGCCAAAAGAAACGAGATTCCCAAAAATAAAACTCCGCAAAAAGTCATACAAGCACTCATTCCCATTGTCATAAAGTAACGCGTTAATCCCGCCCCCTCGCCAAAGACTCTGACTCCAAACTGGGGACAAAGCGACATCGTGGCAACACTCACCATAGAATGAATCGCTATGAGCTTAAAAAAAACCTTAGCCTGAGATGGATTCATATGAGAGTGAACTTTTTCCAATATTCTCTGACTAATAATACCCGATGGTTGAAGATCCATCTGAGTAAAACTTTCAAATTCTTGATTGAGTTTTTTCATTTTAAATCTTTTCTCTCTTTAGGGTTGGAGAAAGTGTTTCTTAATTTTTTAAAAGCTCGACTTAAGACTTGCCTCAAAGAGGCCTCAGTTGAGCCAGTTAACTTGGCCATCTCGGCAAAACTCAACTCATCGAGAACACGCATTTTTACAAGTCCCCGAATTTCAGGCTTAAGAGTGTCTAGAAAATCATTATTTGGCATCTGCTCAGATAACGACGCCTCAAGCTTATTTTGTGACAAAGATAGCTGTTTTAGCTCCAAATCTTCTTTAAACTCACCCTTAACTCGATTTTTTCTAAATTCACTCTTCTTAAAGTCTAGCAACGCACTTTTACTCATAACAAAGAGCCACTGAAGCACTGAATATTGATTATTATAAGAAAGGCTAGATTTATGAAATTTCATAAATATTTTTTGTAATAAATCATCAGCATCTTCATTGCTTAAGCCCCTAGATTTAAGATAGCCATAAACTTTAGGAGAAAGCTTTCGATAGAGTTTATCAAAAGCTTTGAAGTCACCCTCAAGATAAAGCTTCATCAATTCTTCATCATTTTGATCGCTGAGTGCCACTAAAGCTTATTCTAAAGCAAAGATTTCAATTATGCCTCTGTCACAATTTAGAAATTCGTGGCGTTATAGAGATATGAAGTTTCTGCTGAGATACCTAATCCTCACCACATCCATTCTAGGCACACAGGGCGCCTGGTCCATCACTCTCAATGAGCTTATTGAAAACACTAAAGCTAAGAACCTCGACATTAAAAGTTTAGAAGCAAAACTCGAGCAAGCACGCAAAGAAGTTTTGGGCTCAACAGATATTTCCAATCCAATGATCTCTATGAGCTATATGGGAACTGAGGGTCCTTATAAATCCAACGGAATGAAGGAAAAGGCTAGCTATCAAATTAGTCAAAACATCCCCTTCCCCACAAAAATAATCACACGAATCCAAGCAGCAAAAGCCAATCTCAGGGCCACAGAATTTGAAGAATCTCTCCAAAAGCAGCTCATTGAAGGGAGTGCTCGGGTTGCTTTTTGGTCCTACTATAAATCCTATCGAGAAGTAGCATTAATTGAAGATGAAATTGCAGCGCTCAAACGCCATCTCAAACAAAGCCAGCTTGGCTCAACATCAAACAGTCTTAAGAGTGCTCATTTATTAGAAATAGAAAGTCAAATAAGCCTCAAGGAAAACGAAGCTTTAGAGGCCAAACTAGAAGTCCTACGCAATCAAGGCGCTCTAAAAATTCTTATGGCACTCGATCCCAATTCGACGATAAGCCCGCCCACTCTTGAGGCCAACGAAGATGAGATTTCTGAGCCCACACTTAAATCACTTGATAAAAGCAGAGCTCTCGCAGCCGCTGAAGCTCGCCTCGATGAAGCTCAGTCTCAAAAAGCGTTAGCCAACTCCAGCTACCTACCTGATTTCAATATCACTTATAAATGGAACTCTGAATTTGCCAACACCCCCAAAAGCCAAGAGATCATGTTGGGAGTTGAAGTGCCCCTCTTTTATTGGCAAAACAATGCAAAAATCGCTCAGGCTCGTGCCAAAGTCTATGAAGCTCGGGCTCAACTTCAAAAGTCACAAATCGAAAACCAAAACGTCACTCTAATTCTTCAAGAAGAAATTAACACTCTTCGCACTCAATATAACAATTTAAAGAATCAAGTTCTTCCTAAACTCGCACGTAGAATTAAATTGCTTCATTCGCTGGGCTCATACGACATGGAAAGTCTCGGTGAGCACCTATCTGCCGTTGAAATGCAATTAGAAACCGAAAAGAAAATGCTAGATATTAGGGTTAACTACGAAGAAAAACTTCTTAACTTTCAAAGCCTCACGGCTAATTCAAGTCCCAAGCATTCTCAGGAGAATCCACAATGAAAAATACAAATAAAATTTTATTCGTTCTAAATTTTGCACTTTTATTTTCAATAAACGCTGAAGAAAGCAAAGATTCAAAAAAAATTAAATTTTATAGAAACCCCATGAATCCCGCCATCACTTCACCTGTCTTTATGAAAGACGACATGGGCATGGACTATATTCCAGTTTACGAAGAAGAGGCCGAAGAAGCTTCTAAAGACGATAAAATCAAAGGAAGAGCTTCATTCAAATTAAGTGACGAAGAAGCCGTAAACGTCGGGCTTATTCCCTTCGAAGTCAAAGAAGAAGACATAAGTGAAAGTATAAAGAGTTCCGGAAGAGCGATTTCAAACTCCACCTTAGTTTTGCAAGTTCAGGAAGCCGATCTAAGCAAACTTAAAGTGGGTCTCAAGGTAGAAGCCCAAAGTCCCTCCACTATGGAGCCTATTGAAGCTAAAATTGTGAATATCGACTCTATACTGGATCCCATGACAAGATCCGTTCGAGTCGTAGTGTTATTAAAAAAAGCTCTGAGCTCCTTACGCCCGGAATCCTCTGTATTGGCCACAATTTTTACAGAAGCTAAATCTGGAATTCTTATTCCTGCCAATGCCGTTATTCGAACTGGAAACCAAGATCTCGTTTACTTAATTGATGGAAAGAAAATTTCTCCTCGCAAAGTTAAGCTAGGAAGCATGATAGGTGATTCTATTCATGTCATAAGCGGCCTTAAAAGTGGCGACATCATCAATTCGCACTCTAACTTTTTATTAGATTCTGAAGCTAGAATAAGAGGCGCCAATGATTAAAAGCATCATCAAGTTTTCAGTAGACAATAAATTTTTAGTTTTAATTCTCACCACGCTCGCCATGGTGGGTGGATTTTATTGCCTCAAACAAATCCCATTAGATGCCATTCCCGACCTATCAGACACTCAGGTGATTATTTATTCCAAATGGGATCGTTCTCCAGACGTGCTCGAAAACCAAGTCACCTACCCCATTGTGGCCGGACTTTTAGGTGCTCCAAAAGTAAAATCCGTACGTGGTCTTACAGATTTTGGATTTTCTTATGTCTATGTCATTTTCGAAGATGGCACCGACCTCTATTGGGCTCGCAGTCGCGTATCGGAATATTTGAGTCGAATCATGCCCAAACTTCCCGAAGGAGTCAGCACAGAACTCGGACCCGATGCCACTAGTATCGGTTGGGTTTATCAATACGCTCTTAAAGACGAAAGTGGTCGACTCAATAGCGCCGACCTTAGAGCCCTTCAAGATTGGAATTTGCGCTATCACCTACAATCAGTCCCAGGAGTTTCCGAAGTGGCTTCCATTGGTGGTTTTGTAAAACAATTTCAAATTTTAGCCGACCCCCTAAAACTTCAAAATCTTCATGTAAGTTTTGAAGAATTACTCAATGCCGTTCGAAATTCCAACCAAGAAAGCGGGGGAAGAGTTGTTGAGTTTTCAGGTTCAGAAGCCATGGTTAGAAGCCAAGGTCTCATAAAAAATATTGGCGACATTGAAAATGCCGTAGTGAGTTTTAATCCTCAGACTCGATCCTCTATTTTAGTTAGAGACATCGCCAAAGTTCAAATGGGTCCCGACATGCGAAGAGGACTTTCTGATCTCGATGGAAAAGGCGATACGGTGGGTGGCATCGTTGTGATGAGACAGGGCGAAAACGTGCCCGCTGTTATTGAAAGAGTTAAAACTAAATTAGATGAGCTCAAAGCTTCACTGCCAGAGGGTGTGAAAATTATAACAACTTACGATCGCAGCGACCTTATCGAACGCTCTATGGAAACTCTTCGCCATAGTCTTATCGAAGAACTTATCATTGTCAGTTTAGTGATTTTGCTTTTTCTTTGGCATTTTCCATCGGCCATTGTCCCAATCCTCACCATTCCCATTGCCGTCTTATTATCTTTTATACCTTTATATTTAATTGGCCAAAGCAGTAACATCATGTCGCTTGCAGGAATATGTATTTCGATTGGTGTCCTTGTAGATGGAGCCATTGTGGAAGTCGAAAACGCCTATAAAAAAATTCAAATATGGGAAGCAACAGGTAAGAAAGAAAGTTTTCATCATGTTCGTTTGGAAGCCTTATTAGAAGTAGGACCCTCGGTATTTTTCTCTCTTCTAGTGATTGCCGTAGCCTTTTTACCCGTCTTCACATTAGTAGACCAAGAAGGAAGACTTTTCAGACCCCTCGCACTTTCAAAAAATTTATCCATGGCCATAGCTGCAATTTTAGCTATCACACTCGACCCCGCTATGCGTATGCTATTTTCGCGATCTGAACCCTTCAACTTTTCAAAAGTTTGGATGAACAATCTGGCCAACACACTCTTTGTTGGAAAATATTACGCAGAAGAAAAACATCCTATCAGTAAAAGAATTTTCAAAATTTACGAACCCGCTGTTCATTGGGTTTTAGAAAAACGTAAACAAGTTTTAATAGCCGCAACAGTATTAGTTTTAAGCACTATTCCCGCCTACTTTATGCTGGGCTCTGAATTCATGCCAGTGCTTCACGAAGGCAGTTTACTTTATATGCCCACGGCTCTTCCAGGAATGTCAGCTCCACAAGCTATGGAGGTACTCCAAAAACAAGATCAAATTATTAAAAGTTTTGGAGAAGTCGAAAGAGTATTCGGAAAAGCTGGTCGCGCAGAAACCCCCACTGATACGGCCCCTCTGTCGATGGTAGAAACAACAATATTATTAAAGCCAAAAAAAGATTGGCCAAGAATTGAACGATGGTATTCCAATTGGATTCCAAATTTCCTAAAAGCACCTTTTAGATTTTTCTGGCCCGATCAGCGCAGCGAAGAACAACTCGTGAGTGCCATGAATGAAAAATTGAAATTTCCAGGTATGCCCAATATATGGACTATGCCCATCAAGAATCGCATAGATATGCTTTCAACAGGAATCAGAAGCACAGTTGGTGTGAAAGTCTTTGGTCCCGATTTAAAAGTGATTGAGGGCATTGCTACTGATATCGAGGGAATCATTAAACCCCTTAAAGGCACTCGAAGTGTTGTGGCCGAAAGAGCCGCGAGCGGATTTTTTCTTGACGTCGACTTTAACAGACAAGCTCTAGCTTCTTTTGGGATGAGCCTTAAAGAAGCCCAAGATCAAGCCATGATGATGATCGGTGGGGAAAATGTGTCTACAAGTTTAAATTCCCGCGAAAGATTTCCCATTCAAGTTAGACTCAATCAAAGTTCACGCAACGATATCGATAGCATCAAAAAAATTCCTCTTAAAAATTCTTCTGGAGCCCTGATTCAATTAAGAGAGATTGCCAATGTCTCCATCAAGGAAGCACCCGGCATGATCCGCAACGAAAACGCCATGCCCGTCGCTTATGTGTTTGTGGATGTGGATTTGAACAAAACTGACATAGGAAGTTTTGTAAGCCACGGAAAAAAAGAACTCGAATCTAAATTAAAAATTCCTAGCGGATACACCATCTCTTGGAGTGGACAATTTGAAAATATGATTCGAGTCAAAGAAAGACTCAAAGTAGTTATCCCCATCACATTACTCCTAATTGCCTTTCTTTTATTTTTTAACACCAAGTCGTGGATCAAAACTGGGATTGTTATGTTGGCTGTGCCCTTCTCTTTAATCGGTGCCATTTGGTTTATATGGATATTGGGCTACAACACATCCATTGCCGCATGGGTGGGAATGATCGCACTCATGGGACTTGATGCCGAAACAGGCGTGTTTATGTTGCTCTATTTGGATTTAGCTTATGATCACAGGCAAAAAGAAGGCCGCATGAAGAGTATTCAAGATTTAAAAGACGCCATCATTGAAGGCGCTGTTCATAGGGTTCGCCCCAAAATGATGACTGTAATGGCTTTGTTCATGGGACTCGTGCCCATCATGTGGTCATCGGGAGCGGGTGCCGATGTGATGAAACGTATTGCAGCACCCATGATTGGTGGACTCGCCACAAGTTTTATTCTTGAACTTTTAATTTACCCTGTTATTTTTTACGAATGGAAAGTTAGAAGCGAATTGTCAATTAAAGACTGAGATTGGCCAAATCGATAAGTTTTGCGCGATTTTTAATTTCAATTTTGCGCCCAGTTTGCTCGATGACACCTTCATCTTCAAAATCGGCAAGACTTCGCATTACAGTTTCAGGCGTTGTGCCTGCCCACTCCGCAATATCCTTACGAGTCCAAGTTTGATCAGCAAACTTATCTTTTAAAAACAATAGAGCTTCCGCGATTCTCTCAGAAGCATTTTTATCTGTTTGACCGCAAAGTCTTTGCTCGGCACTTCTTAATTCTTTAGAAATGTAACTCAGAAATTTTAAACCTAAATCAGGAAACTTTTGAATCAATTCCACTATAGATGATTTAGGGATCAAACAAACCGTGGCATTCTCTTGAACCACAGCAGAGGCCTCATAAGGTTCTTCAGCAAAAAGCGAGCGATAACCCAAAACTCCACCTGATTGCACCACTCTCAATATGTGGCCATTCCCAGAAGGGCCTTCACTCTCAAGCTTAACAACACCGGAATTTATGCAATAAAGTCCACTGGGGTAATTTCCGGCGTAGAAAATAAATTGTCCACGCTTAAAAGAATTGACCACTTTATTTTTGCTAAGAATCTCTAATGCGGCTTCAGGCAAATCGCAAAAAACGTTTTCCTTGCGACTCTCACATTGAGAACAATCTTTTGAACGGTTTGGAATATTCAACATCTTGTTGGAAAATATTATAGAACTTCAATTCGCAATCTGCAACGAATCTTAATAAGGCTCAGAGCCCAATCACTGATTTTTTAAGCTTAAATCGATTTTAGGGGCTTTAGACTCCAAAATTTTCAAGGATTCCATTAGGGTCATCTTATTTTGGGTCAGTAATTCTGAAAGTAACTCTAATAAGTCATCACGAGTTAAAACACCAACCATGGCCTCATCTTGCATAACAGCAATCACACCTACCCGCTCATCCAACATCAATCTAACGATTGTAGAAAGTTCGCAACCCACTTCTACGGGGTGCACAGGCCCTTGCATATAATTTCCCACTTTTAAAGCAGCCTGGCTGACACCCGAACGACTCGAATAAGCATTAATAAGTGACTCAATATCTCGCTGCGTAACCACGCCTACTATTTTATCCTCAGACAAAACCGGCAATTGGTTTTTACTAAATTTCTCCATCAGTAAATAAGCCCTAGCCAAAGTGGCCCCAGGCTCAATACCTATAGATAAATTTGCTGAATTTCCCATGCTCCCAAGTCTCGCGCTTCTAGAAAATAAAGACCATGACCCCAGTCATGTTTAAAAAAAAATGCTTCTGCCGTATATTAGGGGCATGAATACAGAGCGGAGCGATATTGCTAAGCAGCGCGATTTCGTGACATTTATGCTCAATGGCAGACTTCAAAAAGTCCAAGGCCAAGCTGTTTTTTCAACTTTAGCAGACTATCTCCGATACCAACTTCAAATGACAGGCACCAAAATTGTGTGCGCAGAAGGAGATTGCGGTGCTTGTACAGTTTTAAAAGCTCAGAGTCCCGATTCAAAAAATTTGAGCTTCGAAGCCATAAACTCCTGCATCTGCCTCGTGGGTCAATTAGATGGAGCCCATATTGTCAGCATAGAAGGACTTGAAGAAAACTCCAATTGCCATCCTGCTCAAAGCTCAATGATCAATTCTGACGCTAGCCAATGTGGATTTTGTACACCAGGATTTGCGATGGCCATAGCTGGAATCTACGAAAAGCATAAGCCTCTCAATGAACAAGACATCAAGAATCATCTCACAGGAAATCTTTGTCGATGCACTGGTTACGATCCCATACTTGAAGCCGCCAAGCTTTGCTTGAATCAAAAAGGAGAAAGCCTCAAATCAAGATATTTAAAAAAGGCCAATATTCTTGAATTAAAAAAACAAACTCGAAAATCTAAGTTCATAAAAGATAATAATAAAATATTTTTTATTCCTAAAAATTTAAAAGAACTCACAATTATTCGCCAAAAACATCCAAACTCTACCCTTCTTTCAGCGGGAACGGACTTAGGCGTTCAAATTAACAAAGGGAAAGCAGAGCCTCTCATTTTTATTTCACTTCATGCGATACCCGAGCTTCATAAAATTAAGAAGACTGCTCAAAGCATAGAAGTGGGTGCCAAAGTTTCGCTATCAGAATTACGGAGAGCGCTTCCCAAAAATGCCGAGACTGTAAAAAACTTTTTAAATATATTTGCGTCACCTCAAATAAAAAATATGGCCACCCTAGCTGGAAACATTGCTAACGCCTCACCCATTGCTGACACTCCAGCCTTTTTATTGGCTCTAAACGCTCAACTAAAAATTCTTCGCACCAAGAGCAAAAAGACGATAAGCATTCCCCTTAAAGATTTTTATTTAGCCTACAAAAAAACTCAATTGATTCCTGGTGACGTTATAGTTTCGATTAGTTTTGATTTACCTAGGGCTAAAGAAAAAATTTCATTTAAAAAAGTATCGCAACGTCGCGATCTCGACATCTCTTGTGTCAACGGTGGTTTTTGGATGAAGCTCTCTCAAAAAGGCATTATTGAAGATCTAAGATTTGCAATGGGCGGAGTCGCTCCCTACCCTCTCCGATTATTGAAAACCGAAACTCAACTTAAAGGTAAAAAACTCGACACAATTGAAATCAAAAAAGCCCTCGAAACTCTCAACAAAGAGATTCATCCCATTTCCGATTTAAGGGGCTCTAAAGAATACAGACTTTTTGTAGGCCGCAAATTGTTAGAAAATTTTTTAAACGAATCTATTGAAGGACATCTCTAAAATGAGTCAGAACTCACACCATGATTCTGCTCATTCTCATGTGAGAGGTAAAAGTGAATTCATAGATGATCGTCCAAGACTTCAAGGGGAACTTGATGTTGGACTTTTTTATTCTCCCAAGGCACACGCAAAAATTAAAAGTTATGATTTATCAGAGGCACTCAAAGTTCCTGGAATAGTGGATATTTTTAGCGCTAAAGATTTTCATCACAATTTATGGGGAACCATATTCCAAGACCAACCCCTTCTGGCCGACAAAGAAGTGAATTATGTAGGCGAAGTTATTTTTATTCTCGCAGCCCATAGTAAGGATGCCATCAAGAAAGCTATCAAAAAAATCAAAGTCGATTTTGAAGATCTCCCCGCAATACTCTCTATATCAGATGCTATTCAATCAAAATCATTTATAGCTGGCGAAAGACTCATCGAAACGGGAAACGTTGAAGAGGCTTTTCGAAAGTCGACACATATTCTAGAAAACAATATTGAAATTCATGGAGCCGAACATTTTTATTTAGAAAGCCAAGCGGCCATTAGCTACCCACAGGACAACGGTCAAATTGAAGTTCACTCGTCCAGCCAACATCCCACAGAAGTTCAACATGTCGTTTCACACGGACTGGGAATACCAAGCAAAGATGTGATTTGTGTAGTCAAACGTATGGGGGGTGCCTTTGGTGGAAAAGAATCGCAATCCTCTCCTATAGCTGCTTACGCGGCCTTAGTGACTCAAAAAACAAAACGTCCTGCTCGCCTCATCCTCGAAAAAGACGATGACATGATCATCACGGGCAAACGAAATCCATTTCACAATTTTTACAAAGTAGCCTTCAATGATGATGGAAAAATTAGCGCCTTAGATGCAAAACTTTATTCCAATGGAGGAGCCTATGCCGATCTCTCTACTTCGATCATGGAACGAGCCATGCTCCACATTGACAATGCTTATTTTATTCCCAACCTGCGAGTCAAAGGTCAGGTTTGTCGCACGCACTTTCACCCACATACAGCCTTTAGAGGATTTGGTGGACCCAAAGGAATTCTCACCATTGAAAGAATCATTGAGGAAATTGCATTTAAACTCAATAAAGATCCACTCGACATCAGAAAATTGAATTCTTACCAAGCAGGTGCGGACACTACACATTATGGTCAAAAAGTTGAAAACAATCTTTTACCCAAACTCTTTTCTGAAATTGAAAATAAAGCCAACTACAGAAAACGTCGTCTAGAAATTGATGCTTACAACAAGAAAATTATAAGCCAAAAATTAAATCAACCTCTTAGAGGTCTTTCAATTACTGCTGTGAAATTTGGGATTTCTTTTACCACGAAATTTTTAAATCAAGGAAATGCACTCATCAATTTATACCGTGACGGAACTGTACAAGTGTCTACGGGAGCCACTGAAATGGGCCAAGGTGTTTACACTCGCATTGCAACACTTGTAGCTGAAGAATTAGGCATCTCTATCGATAAGGTTCGTGTGATGCCAACTTCAACCGAAAAAAACGCCAACACGTCTCCCACCGCAGCCTCGAGCGGCACAGACATTAACGGATCGGCAGCTGTGCTTGCATGTCAAAAAATCAAAAACAGACTCGCCCAAGTGGCCAAACAGCTTTTAAACAAAGACCCCTCACTTTGGCCTAGTCGCACTTCAGTTTTAGCTACTGAAAAGGAAATTGAAGTTAACCAACACTTTGAAAATGCCAGCACTCAAGAAACTTTAAAGTTTGATGATCTCATTTTTGAAAATGATTGGGTCATTTATAAAAAAGATTCCTTCAAAAAAATTCAATTTTCTGAACTCTGCAACGAAGCCTATCTCAGTCGAGTCTCTTTATGCGAATATTCTCACTATCGCATACCCAACTTGAGCTTCAATAAAGTTTCTGGAAAGGGCGATGCTTTTCTTTATTTTACTCAGGGAGTGGCATGCTCTGAAGTTTCTGTTTGCTTAAACACAGGAGAAGTTAAAACCCTACGCAGTGATATTTTGATGGATTTGGGCCGCCCTCTAAGTAAAAGTCTTGATTTAGGTCAAATTAGCGGTGCCTTTGTACAGGGACTCGGCTGGTTAACTATTGAAAATCTTTTTTACTCTAAAGAAGGACGCCTACTTTCAGTGGGTCCTAGCACTTATAAAATACCAAGCATTCACGATATTCCCAGAGATTTTAATATAGATCTTTTGGAAAACCTCAATAACAAAAGCAATCTAAGAGGAACTAAAGCCGTTGGCGAACCCCCTCTTATGCTAGCCATTTCTGTTTGGACCGCCATTCAAGATGCTTTAAGAACTTTGCCTTCATTTTCGAATCAGGAAAAAGTATTTCCATCCCTTTCTGTGCCTGCTACACCAGAGGTGATATTGCGAAAGGCATTCCCCGATGAGTTCACTGAATCTATTTGAAAAAATTATTGAACTTCAAAATTCCTCCCAATCTTTTGTGATCATCACTCTTATAGACACTCGTGGACACGCTCCCCAAGAAGTAGGTGCCAAAGCCCTCGTCACACATTCTGGATTAATCCATGGGACCGTAGGCGGCGGAAAAGTAGAAGCCAAAGCGATTATTGTGGCACAAGAATTACTCACTCAAAAAAAATCGCAAATCATAAAACACTCTTGGAACCTTCAAAGAGATGTTGGCATGAGCTGCGGAGGAGAAGTAGAATTTATTTTCGAAACTTATCATCCTCATCATTGGAAAATAGCCGTTTTTGGAGCCGGCCATATCGCACAAGAACTTATTCCTCTACTTTTGAAACTGGATTGCGAAGTTTCTTGCTTCGACACTCGTTTAGAGTGGTTAAACAAATTCACTCCTCATAAAAACTTAAAAATATTCCACTCTCCAGAATACACTTCGCACATAGGCGAAATCGATCCCGATGCTTTTTGCGTAGTTATGACCCAAGGTCACACAACAGATCTTCCGGTGCTCAAGACAATTTTAAATTCCTTTTCGCCTCCCTACGTTGGAGTGATTGGTAGCGAAGTAAAATCCATTAAAATTAGAAACGAACTTAAAACATTCGGCATTCCTGCAGATCGAATCGAAAAACTTAAATGCCCCATGGGATTAGCTATTGGTGGCAATGATCCTGCAGAAATCGCAATAAGTATTAGTGCTCAGTTGCTTCAGGCCCGCGATCAGGTTTTTGGATTGAAGAGATCTTGGAAAGCACCCCATTTAGAATAAATCCAAATTTGGGGAATTTCTTAACAACACTCTTTCTTAATTTTTCAGTATTAAACGCTCTTAAACAATAAAACATTAAAAAACCAAAAGCCACGGGCCTTAAAGCCATCCAAATCATAGGCACTAAAGTGGATTGAGAATAAATTGCCAAAAATATTGAGAATAAAATTCCCATAATAAACAAAGGTGAAAGAATATCTTTTAGAGCTCCGTAGAACGGAGAGTGCTCTTTTTTTACTGAAGCCTCTTTCTTAAGCAATACACTCTCTCCCAATCGAGAGATTCTTTCACTCATGCCTTCAAGCTTTGTTAATTGTCCGCGCCAAACTAAAATAGCCACTAAAACTGCAGAGATCATTTTTAAAGCTACAAAAATTCCAAGCAAATAAAATCCGCTCATCGAATTTATGCCAACGGATTCAGAAAAATGAGTCCAAATAGATAGCAATCCTTCAAAAAAAGTTTTTCCAAAAATAAGCCAAGCGAAAAGCAAAGGTTGAACAAAGGCCCAAAGTGAAAGCAAAAGCATTCCTAAGAGCATCCCCAAAAGCGAAACTCCAAAAAAATAAACTCCAATCGAAAACAAAAGACCTTGAACACTTATGGCCAGCATCGGAGTCAGTTTTTTTCCTGCGGGTGAAAAGGATTTCAACAAAGCAGCTACTATTGAAATAGAGCAAGATTGTTTGAAGGCCTCTTTTCGAGAAAGCCTATTCATCTGAGCTCTTTCCCTAAGAGCCCGACACAACAAATAACCTTCATTGAGAGATAAAAAATGTCCCCCCAAGGGTATATGAAGACCATGAATCAAGGCTCCCAAACCGACTTCTGTAATGCTTAAAAGAAAAGTATATTGGAGAATAATTTTTGAATCTGAATTAGTACTCTCAAAATTAAAATCTGAATTTAAATTCTCTTGCTTCATTTCTTAGCGGCTAAGCAAGCTCCAAATATTGAGATGCCCACACCCAACACTCGAGTCCAACTCATGCTGACTCCACTCACATAAAAATCCCACAATAAACCCAAAAGCAATTGACCTGCCAAACACCACAAAAAACTAACTAGGGCTCCAATTTTATCAATCGATATTGGTAGATAAAGAAGAACAATAAAACCTAAAAAGCCAGGCCACAAATACCACCAACGAAACTGTGAATAAGATAATTGCACTGGCATTAGTTTCAAAAATAGAGCTGTAATAACACTTATTATTAAAACTGAGGTGTTGATAATGAGCGCCCCTCCCATCCCCAAAGTGCTGCCAGCCTTGCCGTTGATCGTAGCTTGAAGAACTGTAAGGGCTCCTAGAACTAGAGACAAAACACAATATCCCATTGAATTCATCACTCTATCTACTAGCCTCTCAGTTTAGATGAGTAAACATTGCCAAGCCCTTGGCGATATAAACTCGACAATGCTGTTATACTGTATTAGTTCCTTTCGAAACTTAGCTTCTTTAGAGTTTAGGGCGCTGTAGAATTTGCTGTTAGCTGCCACATTAACTCCTAAGTCGCTTTACAGCCTTAGGAGGCCTAATGTCTGAAAAACCCATTTCATTTGAATCATATTCTTTTCCCGTTTGCATAAATCAAGCACTCGACAAGATGGGATTCACTTCACCCACACCCATTCAACAAAAGTTGATTCCCCTCGCTATGGAAGGAAAAGATATCTTGGGATCTGCCCAAACAGGAAGCGGCAAAACGGCTTCTTATCTTCTTCCCTTTCTCTCTCAACTCATCAATCAACCCGATGCTAATCTTTTAGTGCTTGTCCCAACTCGCGAACTAGCGGGTCAGGTGAGCGATGTTTGTACAGCTCTTCTTGAGCGCGCACCTCAAATCCGTATCGCCAAAGTCGTAGGCGGCGCACGTATGGGTCAACAAATACAAAAGCTTTCTAGAAATCCTAGAGTGATTGTGGCGACTCCTGGCCGCTTAAACGATCACCTCAATCGTTTTGGAAAACTTTTACAAAAAACTTCTTTCCTCGTTGTCGATGAAGCCGATCGAATGCTCGATATGGGATTTGCTCCACAACTTGAACGTGTATTGCGCTTTTTACCCGCTAAACGTCAATCACTACTTTTGTCGGCCACTATGCCCGCAAAAATTCTTCAATTAAGTTCACATTTCCTCAACAAACCTGTGTCTGTAGAAATTGAGCGCACTGAAGAAACTAAACCACAAATTGATGAGCAAGTTTTGGAAATGACCCAAGATGAGAAGCCAAAAAAAATTATGGATATCATCAATCAGAGACAAGGCACTGTTCTTATTTTCACTCGTACAAAAATCAGAAGCGACAGGTTGGCTCGTCATTTAAGTATTCACGGTGTTGTCGCTGACAGCCTTCACGGCGGACTCTCTCAAGGCCAAAGGAATCGCACGCTTCAACGTTTTCGCGACGGACACTCTCGCGTATTAGTGGCCACTGACCTCGCCGCTCGCGGTATCGACGTTCCTCACGTAGCCCATGTTATCAATTTCGATCTTCCCCTTATGGCTGAAGATTATGTTCACCGTATCGGAAGAACAGGTCGCGCTGGCCGCAAAGGTGAAGCTCTTTCTTTAGTAGCTCCCGATGAAAGACAACTTTGGAGAGCGATTAAAAAGCTCACTACTGGTGAAGATCTTCCACAAGAAAAAGGATATAGAAAACCAAGCCGTAGCTTTGGTGGTGGCGGTAGATTCCGCGGTCGTCGCGGTGGCGGCGGTGGTGGCTTTAAAGGTCGCCAAGATCGTTCTGGCAACGGAAAGCCAGTTCATCGCTACTAACACTGGGCTCATTAGCTTTGACATATTGCGCAGTGCGATTTAGTGCTTTGCCCTATGTCCATTTCTGCAAAAAATCTAGCCAAGTTAAGTCTTGCTTTATATTTTTTGCTTTCCATTAATTTTAGTACGGCTGAGGATCCTAACAACGACTCTCAGCCGCCTTCGAAGCCCCCCCTCGCCCTCGCGCTTATCGATCCCAATAGCGCGTGTCAGGAGATGCTCCTTGTCGTTCAAAAACTTCCTGAAAAACAAAATACTGATTCCATAAAAATCGAAAAGGGCCTACTCAATATTGAACGAATTTTAACTCTTCATAAAGTTAATCCTGATTCAGTTGAACAACTTTCAAAAGAAATTCATAGCCTAATATATGAAAGCTTATTTTTTAAATCAAAACTCATATCGCATTTTCTTTACCTGAGCTTACGAAAACGAAGTATTTACGACTATAAACAAGCCACCGATTACGTATCTCGTTTTTATTTACTGTCTGAAAAAGAAAAAAGGGAAATTACTGAAGAAATTCTATTCAAAATTATGTGTGTTCTCGAAAGATTCGATTCAATGAGAGGCACTTATAATCCTATTGAAATTGCCAAACTTTTTGGAATCGATCACGAATCATTTTTATCACTCTTAAAATATTGGCACACTTATGCAAGCAGCGATCCAGGACTCTACCGCCTTCAGCTTGCCATGACTTTTGTATTTCAATACTCACCAGAAAGTATATTGAAAGACTTCAAATCATTTTTTCGATGGTTCACCCCCTACAGGAAAACTACTTTCACTTTTTATGGAGCCCCAGCATCTTTAAATTTAAGACCTTTATCCAAAGAAGAACGTGCCTTTAGCACCACAATAGATTTACTCCATACTGAAAAATTCAAAGCCCCAAACCTTTATAATGACTCTTACGACAGAGAAACACATAACGACAATATCTTAGGACACCCCCATTTATATTTTCTTGAGTTCTATCTTCACCGAAACATTTATTACTTAAATCTTAAATCACTTAAAATAATTAAAGAAAAGTATTTTGATAAGCTAAGAGTCGAATCTAAAATACTTATCGAAAAGCACATTGAGGAACTTGACGCCATTGAAAAGCCCGTCACCGAAGCCCTAGCCAAAGTGAAAGAGCATTCAGACCAAGTGGCTTTACATGCCAATCAAATTGAAAAATTAGAAGATCGAAAAAAAGAACTCGTTAAATCAAGAACTCTTTTACAAAATGAGATCGAGGTTTTTCGAGGACAAGGTCAAAACCCTCTTCTTAGAGCTATTTCTCAATACATCCGAAGCAAAGGAGCAAAATTTAACGTTGAAAACCCAGAGGCTTTTTCGGATTTAAAAGCGATTTTTCATACAAACCTTGAACGCTCAACCCCTCGAGACTTCGTGAAAACTATAGAATACCTTTTTCCTTACATCGTTTTGGAAAAAGGTTCAGATGCTCGCTCTTGGGCTGGATCGTGGATTTTATGGATACGAGCTCTGGCTCGATTTTATACTTTCACCGCTACAGATAAATTTTATCTCTTTGACAATCTACAAAGTAAATTTTTTCTAAATTCGAATGTCAGCACTGACGACATCAGTTACTTGAAAACATTTTTAGATGATAATAGTTGGGGACAAGAAACTCCTGGCAAGGCAAAAGCAAGCACTAAAAAAGTAACCACAGAAAAAAAGAAGAATACTAAGGCCGCCCCCCAATCAAAAGGCGAAACTAAAGAAAGCCCAGAACTCAAAGAACTGAGCGATGAATTAACCAAGGTCAACACCGAGCTTCAAGACATCGAAACTAAACTCATTGAAAGCCGCATATTCCTGAAAGATTCATCCACTAAAGAAGCTGAACTCTCCAAAGAGGCCGAAGCCCTAAAATCCCGCCTCCTGCACTCAAATTAGACTGTGCGACGTTAAGAGTGGGAAATACAGAATGTAAATGCCAACAAGGGCACCCCCAAGTTAATCTGCCAAAAAACACCAACATAAACACATAAAATCATTGATCAATCACACTTAAGCTCGTTTTAGAACCCACTCTTAACGTCGCACTATAAGATTGGCCTTAACTAAGATTTAACGATTTAGGGCTTAGAAATACCCGATAATTAAGACAGTCATGGCTAAGCTTAGGGGTGAATATTATTTAGGGAATTTATTTAGACCCATTTTAATTTCTATCTTAAAACTAAGCCTTAGCCTCAGTTTAGCTTTCAATTCGCAAGCGGAAGATACACCTAAGCCTAACGACTGTTTAAAAAGCTTGGACGATCTTGGGAAAACACTTCATTTTGAATTTAGTGAGCCCCTCTTTTCAGATGTGCGAAAGCAGCTTCAAAATCTTCTAGACGATGCTGGTAGAAGCGAAATCAAAATTGATGGTGTCATGGGTGTTGAAAGATCACTTTATCTCTCGAATCTTTTTAAAGGAAGAATTTCACTTGAAGAAATTGCTGCAGCCGTTATGCACCCGGCGCTTAAGGGTAAAGAATTACCTCTCATGAAAAAAAATCAACAGCAAGAAGATTTAATCAAAGCACTGTCTGGAGAAAATTCTCCAAACACTAGAGCTTTTGCCTTTTATAATGCTGATAAATTTAAGCGCTCTCACCCTGAGCTTCATAAATTTCTTAAAGCATTTGCAAACTCAAGTAGCGAAGAAATGAAAATAAAAACTTCTCAAAATGGCTTAGCGCTGATGTGGTACCCGCGTTATCCTGAAGGCCACACATCCTGCACTCATATAAAAATTATAGTTGATGGAGAAGTTTGGGGCACTATGAATACTTATGAAAGATTTAAGGAACAAAAGGTCCACGAAACACTGGCACGACGATCACTCAAGGATAGCTTTTTTAAATTTAACCTCAAAGCCAGCCCTGAAGAAATAGAGAGAATGAACTACTTACTAAAAAATAATGATAGGCGAGGCACTGGGGCCGGAACTTGTATCGCAGGCGCATGCGGTGCACTCAGAGAAAGCGGAATTCAAGACATCCCTTTTCCATTTAATCAATTACCTTCACTAGCTGCTCTTTACCTAGGAATCAAAAGACATTTCCCAAACTCACAAGTCTTCTCCATTGAGTTTCATGGAAAAAGTTTAGCAACATCTCTATTTAGCGCTGACATCCTTGTCGATGGAATGGTCGTAGGAGCTGTTACTGTAGTCAGCAGTTTACCTATCTGGTATCCAATTTTACTTAAAGATCATCAAGAAAGAGAAAAGAAAAAAAGAGAAGAAAGAGAATTGTTCTGGAAAAAAATTGATGAAAAAATGAAATTAGAACTAAAGAAAAACCCAAAACTTATTGAAAAAACTAAGTCAAAAGATTGGAATTATGAAAAATACCAACAATAATTTAAGCATCAACAATCGAGACTGTTATTGTGAGGTACTCAGAGAAAAGGACCCCGCCTATTTTATTAAATATAAAATTCCAGATGGCTACTGTGGAATCTGCGAAAAATGCAAAATGCCAGGACACACGAGATCCCATCCTGGAGCCGTTTCCTATACGGGGTCTTGGTGCGACAAACACTATCGTCAATTAGCCTGGAGACATCCCCTAGCTTTTCCCGGATTATTTATTTGGATGATCAGCCTTTATATTATTTTCTCAATTTTAAATATTTTGTTTTAAGTTGCTTATAAAAGCGTAGCATTGTTGGACTACTTTTTATTTGTTCTAATACAAACTCATCAGCTTCTAAACTTGTCATCATTGTGGCATCCTTCCAAAGATCTTCAAAAAATAATTTTGTTGAGGCCATATTGAGCGAAGGAAATGCACCATCATCTTTTTCGCCCCAACCTACAATCAACAGACGCTCCCACAATTCTTTGAGTGCTTTTTGAAAAGTCGACTCCCAAAATTTCCCTTGTTTGGAACTCATCTTTTTTAGTTGCTTAGTAGAGAGCGGTGAATTTTCCTCTAGCAATTCTAAAATATCTCGAGCATCGCGACTCAATCCAAAATGAGGTCGACGCATATCATTAAGACTCGCCACCAAAGCCACTGCCATTTTTTTAGAAATAAATGTAGCTCGCCCTCTATACCATTTGGCGTAGAGGACTTTTGAAGAGCGCGAAAGTTCCTCTCTAAAAACCCAGAGATCAGGCACACGATCATCGCCATTTTGATCCCACTCCCATCTCATTGGAGTTCTGGGATGTAATGCAAACCATAATGACAATGGATCGCGCTTATTATTATCAGGAAAAGTTAAACATAAGCCTACTTGATTAATAAATTTTACAGCATCGGATTGAGTCAATTTCACGAGATTTAAAATAGATTAGTGGAATTCTCTCCCTCAATCAAAGTTTCATTGGAGGCGTCGTCGATAAGTTTAATTTTAAACGGCCCCTCGGCTTTTTCAGGAACTTTTAGTCTCACAATAAACTCACCGTGGCCGTAATCGCCCCAGGTTTCATAATTTTTAGAAAACAAATTTAAACTTCGAGCATAAAAATTCCACAATTCAGGCCACATAGAATTTTCATCTTCTAAACTGCGTTTAAAATTCCAAGAAGTTTTCTTGCCATTTTGAAATACCAATTCACTGCTCACAGGTGGATGTTCGAATCCCTCTCGAATTTTTTGATCTTTACAAACAACCTGAATTTCTTCAGCATCATTGAGTCTTTGAAAATTTTTAAACTCCATCCATATATTATTTTTTTTGGATTTATAGGCCATCGCAATCACCTCAGGTGCTATTGAATCCGCTATTTCGGGTGATAGGTATTGAGGATTCACTCTCGTCACACCATTGGGATCGATAATATTGTAATGGATATGATGATAGTCTCGAATTTCCCACTCCAAAACATCACCTAAAACTTCACCCACCTCAACTCGCGAAGATCTACCTTTGTTAAGTTTCTCAACAATGGCAGGTGGAAGAGTGTTTCGATCTACATGATGAAACTCAAATCTAAAACCTTCATCGGTGATAATGGCGACTTCAAAATAAGTAGGATTTCCACTTTGAGGCCAGGGCTTCCACATTTTCTCTAAAGAACCATTTGATTGAGGTGTGTAGGCGTAGTGGCCAGCCTCTATTCGCCCTGCCACAGGAGCCCTAACGTGACTGCCAAAGGGAGATAATAAATCCAAACCCCCATGAAAATAACCTCCATCATACGGTTGATACTCCACCATATCGTTTCCAATAGGATCTAAGGGGTTTTGAAAACTCACAGGCCAATTCAAAGAATGAGGTGCCCAGGCTAATTGATTTTGAGTTTTACTTTTTAAATCTCGATGTTTAGAAGTATCTTTTTTAAGATAACCTAAGCTTTTTGCTATCTGCGCACTTAAAATGAGTTCATTGGCCTCTAGACCCAATGAAAAAAATAAGAAAAAATAGAATTTTAAAAATCTCATAAGGAAAGTCTACAGCAGGGGCTAAAGTGAGCAAGCTAAGCAAAAAATCATCTACGCGGGGCGTAAATTGTGCTAGAACTCACCGATATATGCGACTTTTAAGCCAATTATTGCTGTCTTCACTCATCTTATTTTTTTCTAATCAAATAAAAGCTACTGAGCCTGCTCAGGATAAATTTTGTTTTGAAGCCCTCACTCAAATTGAATTTAGAGATAAGCTTTGGGCACTTCACGAGAAAAGAACGGATGCCGCCTCTCAAGAAGCTATTCGAATTTTACTTGAAGCTACTCACGGCCACCCCGAACATCTAAAAATCTTTGGAGATGTTCACAGTGATGATGCGGGTAGAATTTTTCGCACTAAATTATCAGCATTAATCGACTCTTTTGAAAAATCTGAACTTGAAAATGCTGATGTTGAAAAATCAATTCAAAAAATTTACGGAGAAACCTTATCAGAACTTGGAGTCAACGTTATCCAAATGGAAGACACTCCGATGATCTCAACACTTTGGCGTCAATTTTTCGCAAAGAAAAGCATAAAACTCGCGCAAGCCGATCGAGGAGAAGAACTTAAATTTTGGATTGATTGCGCCAATCCTGAAACGACTTATCTTTTCTTAGATGCCAAAATCTACGGCCAAATTATTGGTCCTGAAATTGCTCAATACGCTCTTAATAAGGGATTTAAAAAAGTATATTTGGCTTCCGATGAGCCAGACTTGAATATGCCCCCTGGAGTGATTAACATTCAAAAGATGCCTATGTCTGCGATTGATATCATTCAAAGAGCTGCTCCTTGATGGGACAACTTTTATTTTTATCCATTGGTCTAATTGCTGGAGTCTGTTCAGGCCTTTTTGGAATTGGCGGAGGCGCCATCATTGTTCCGGCCCTAGTGTTCATTGTAGGCATGCAACAACAACAAGCCAATGCCACTTCTTTAGTGGCTCTACTTTTGCCTGTAGGAATTTTAGCATTATGGAAATATCATAAAAGTGGATTTATGAATGCCACCCACGTTAAAGGTGGCCTACTCATAGCTTTAGGACTTTTTTTTGGTGCCTTAGTTGGAGCCACCTTAGCCACGAAAATGGACCCCACTCTACTTCGCAAAAGCTTTGCGGTTTTTCTCATTGTCATCGCTCTCAGAATGTTTTTTATTCGTAGTTAGTTATTAATTGAGGGCGAGAACATGAAACACGAAGACTATATAAGAATCACTCTCGAGTTAGCCACTCGAAACGCCCAAAGTGGACAAGGCGGTCCCTTTGCCGCTCTTATAGTTCAAAACGGAAAAATTATTTCTCAAGCCACGAATGAAGTCACTACAAGTTTTGACCCTACAGCACACGCCGAAGTTCAAGCCATTCGTAAAGCTTGCGAAGCACTCAAAAGTTTTCAGCTAGAGGATTGCCTGCTCTATACAAGCTGTGAACCTTGCCCGATGTGTTTGGGAGCCATTTATTGGGCCCGCCCAAAAATAGTTTACTTTGCAGCCACACGTTGGGATGCCGCTAAGGGTGGTTTTGATGATGATTTTATTTATCAAGAATTACCATTGGCCCCTGAAAATAGAAAAATTCCTTTTTTAAAAATTGAAAGTTCTGAGGCTTGGTCGCCTTTCGAAGTCTGGCTCAAAAAGTCCGACAAAGTCAGCTACTGATTTTTATTGTGCGCTAAGAAACGGGCCTGACAATCTCAGGCCCGTTTCTTAGCGCACAATAAAAAAATGCTTTAAACGTAAAATCGCACAAAAGAAGCTTTTACAGGCAACATCAAATAATGAGCTGTTTAGAGAGAGCTATTAATTTGTAGAATTTTTATGTTCTAAGATGGGAGCCCCTTGTGAACGTTTAGCATTAAGTTCTGCCATAAACTGTTTGCGAGCTTCCAAATCAAACTTTAAACGATTCAAACTATTAATGTAATAAGCCAAAGCCCACTGATTTTTTTCAGACTCTTCGGCATCGCCTTTAGCAGACAATAAACCCTTCCATGAAGGCATAGCCGTTCCGCCGATACCTGTTCCTAAAACTAAATAGGTGCTTTCGATATTTCCACTTGTTTTAATGGAAGACTTTGTAAAATCGGGAGGCATAATTTTCACATTATGACTGGAGTCTAAAAGTGTTGCTAAGTGTGGGTTGGCTCTAATTTCTTTTACAGGATTACCCGTAATCTCAAGACTAAATTTGTTAATTTCTTCAAGTGATGCGTAAGAAGGATGACATTGAAAACATTGCGCAAAACCATGGTAGATTTTTCGACCTTGAGAAATAGCTTCAGAAGCTAAAGCCGGACCCCAAGGATCTTTGCTCATTTCTTGAGGTGTGCCGGGAGCTTCTTCTTTCCATCGAGGTGAAAAAGTTTTTATGTATTGAACAACTGCATCCAAACGCTTTTCAGAAATATCCCAGGGAAGCATTGGAGTGCCGCGCAAACCATAACGAATGGTTCTTTTGAGATCTTCATCCGTAGGCAATTCACCAGTGGCTACACTTCCAAATTTGAAAATTCCCAATTGGAAATTTCTAGGTAAAGGTTGTGATCCCTGAGCTGCAGGACCATTTCCATCACCCGCAACACCATGGCATTGCATGCAATAATTCATGTAAGTGTCGTGACCAAGATTTAATGTTTGAGAAGAAACCCATTTTCCACCCAACTTTTGAGGTGTATCAAATTTTTGTGATGTGCAAGCCGCCATCAACACAAAAGTTATAAGTAATAGGTGTTTCTTCATGTCGTTACTCCTAAAACAATAGCAATGGGCACATTATAACCCACACTACCCCTAAAAAATGCCAGACCCAGGTCCAAGCTTGAAGTGTTTCTTCACTTCGAGCTTTATAATATTGATGAATAATTCCACTGAGCGCCACTATGAGATGAAGCGCATGAAAAATAATCATGACATAAACTGCTGAAGCATAGAGATGCTGAGAAACTCTCACTCCCTCTAAATACCAATGCCCCAAAGACCAAGTCTGTAAAACTAAAAATAAAACTCCAGACAAGACCCCTAATCCCCAAAAATATTTAAAATCTTCTTTTTTATTATTTTCAAACTTTCTCAAAGCTTTGTGCAATAAAACAGAAGAAACTAAAATAGCTATGGTGCTAATTATAGGTAATGTTGAATCGAGTGGTGTGATACCAATCGGAGGCCAAACGGGGGCTCTCAATCTTGCAAAAATCAAACTCAGCACCAAAGTGCCAAAAAGCATTCCAAAAGAAGCCAAAACTAAAAGCATCAGCAA
>CAZSSP010000025.1:4369-25784 GCA_964609695.1 uncultured Bacteriovoracaceae bacterium | reverse complement strand
GTCGTAGAGCCGTTGGTAGGCATTGCGCGTGACCTCAGGCTTTTCGAAAACGATGTCTATGTAGTCTTGGAAAGATCCCGTCCAGTGAATCTTTTTATAGGCATCTAAGTTGAGTTTTTGATCGACGAAGTTTTGGATATCGATAGGTTTACTCATAGTTATATTATGACATTTACGAAAAATTAAAGGTTCATAAAAAAGAATAAAATCGACAGATTAATGACACGTAACAGAAAAATTACCCACTGCGTTAAAGTTTTTCAGGCCTCCGCCGAAGAGTTTATTGTGCAGGGCGTTAGCCCTGGGAGGAGACCTGCAATATGTCTAAGAAAGCAGAACAAGCACCTAAAGAACATGCCGCCCCTAAAAAGGCCCCTGCAGCTCAAGAAGCTTTGGGACCTCAAAAATGTAAGTTTTCAGACTGCAAATCAGGACCTAAAAAGTTCGGATTTTGTATGGAACACTACGAGCTTTATATGGCTGGAGTGATCCGTGGAGACGGCGAAAAACCAAGTGATTTCGCTGAAAAACTCTCTCTTCACCTAAGCAAACGTAAAAAAGTGGCCTAACTCGGGTTAACCCATTTAACCCCGAGTCTCCTAAGGACAGACCGTACTGCCATACGGTCTGTCCTATTTTCTATGAGCCTGATAGACTGGTAGAAGCTTATGCCTCAGCGGAGAAAAAACTTTCGATTTCAAGTAGATCTCGCCGGTGCCGACATCACACCCCTGGCCTCAATTAAGGCCCATATCGGCGAAGAATTTGTTCGCATACATGATATTTCATTGGGGGGTATGGCCCTCATTTTTGAACGAGAACATAACTTTCATGTGGGAGAAATAAAGGATCTTTCTGTTTCGATTAGGGAAAGAGCTTTTCCGGTTCGTATTGAATTCAAAGCCCAACAGGGGCTTCGATTTAGCACTCAGTTTGTTGAACCCAATCCGGCTTTTATAAATGCGCTTAAGGAATTTTTATATCCCAAGGGGATTGGTGAAAGTTTTAAGAAAAACCTTGAATTGAGCGGTGATCCAAACGCTTTGGCATTACTTGAGGGCGCTAAATTGTATGAGACTTTTGTTGGAGATCAAAAAAGCGCGGCTTTTGTATGGATGGATGAGCGTCGCAATCTTTTAAAGTTTTTATTTTTAGTTCGTGGACGCGCCCTAGAGTGGGATCGTGATAATGGATTGCGATCGGGTGTTTTAAGAGATTCTCAAAGCTGTGATATCGATTGGAGCACTGAAATTGATGATTTTACGAAGCAATTTTTTGCAGATGTATTACTGAGTTGGCTCAGTGGCGACCACAGTGCCTATTTTGTAAAATCAATGCTCGATAATAATTTACCGCTCGATGATGAGCTCTCTAAATTTCCTATTATTTAGCTTTTAGATTTTTTAATCGAGTCACTTCTAAACTTAAGCGATGCGATTCTAAATATAATTTTTGTTTTTCAGAAACTTTAGAAGAAATTTTAGAGAGATAATTATTTTTTTCCTTTTCTGTTAAAAGAATTTGTTTGTTTCTGTGCCAGCGACTGCTTTTGTATCCTTGATTTAAAATTAAATTCATTTCAGAAATTTCTTTTTCTAATTTTTGAATTTTAACTTCACTATCATTGAGATCGGCTTGTGCTCTCTCGAGTGGACCTTTAAAAATAATGTCCCAATCAAGACTCAATCCCGCTCTGACTCCATTCTCGGAGTTTTTAAAGTCTTCGGAGCGTGAGGCTGCTAAACTTTTGTTATTGGCTATGTATCCTTCTAAAAAAAGATCGAGTTTAGGTTCGTTAGCAAAGTTTCCCGGAACTGGCATATGTCCCATATGGTATCTTCCGCCTAAGACAAGTTCTCCACGATGATATTGACCCCAATCAGAGCGTTCACCACCCTGCATTTTAAGCGCCTTATTATAGCCACAATAAGCTGTGAATTTTTGAGTGAAATCGTGAGTCATGTAAATTGAAAAGCTTTGTCGAGCCATTTTATGATTTCCACTATAAAAGCTAACGATGAGGTGATTGCTGGAGGTGAATTGCCAGTCAAAACCTGTTCCAAAAGAATTGTGCTCACCAACGGATCCTGACACGAAATAGGCAAAACGACCGAAGTCAAAGAGTAATCGTCCAAAACCTGTATTGAGATTGAATAAATCTTTGTGATCTCTGTAATCTTGATCGGATAAATTTAAAAAATCAGAGATAAATTGATTGCCGTTAACGAAGGGCAATCTGTAATGATAGGCGGCAAGGTCTCCTCTAAGCGCCCAGCTCTTTTTGTTTTCACGATGATAGACTTTTACAAAACCCCCGCCTACAGCAAAGGTAGAAGAGGGACTCAAGAGTCGAGTTGTTAAATCAGAGTTAGGTTTAAGGTTCTCAATAAAAGTTCTTCGGTCGTCGTCGGCTATAAAAGCTCCATCGATAGAAGTTTTGCCAATTTGAAAATAGACGACAGTATTCTTAGAAACTTTGCGACCCACGCGAATAGCCACTTCTTGTATAGAAGTTTCTAGTTGTAAATCATTCAAACGACGTTTGATCTCTTGACGGGCAGCCTCTCGTGCCTCTGCGAGTTTTTCAAGAGCATCCGATTTAGCAGCTGCTATAGTTTGTTTTAATAGCTTTTCGTTTTTAGAAACTTCTTCAGAAATTGTGGATTCAATTGTTTGACCAATTTGATTTTTAGCCAATTCGACTCCCTCAGTAGCCGCTTGTATTTGAGCAGGCGTAAATGAACTTTGATGAGAGAGCACGAAAAGTGCTTGAGAGAGTCGAGGGTCACCAGAAGCCGCTTTTTGTGCTGCAATTTGTGGTAGCAATGAATCGACCATCTGGGGAATTTCGGAACGCGCTTTTTGTGCCCCAGCATCAATCTGTGCTTGATAGTTTTTTTCGGCAGCAGCAATTTGGGCAAAACCCTCATTCTTTTTGTCTGCAATGACGTGATCAATTTTTTGAAGCACTTGTCCACTCACCTGACTTTTTAAAAGGGTCGGCACTAGGGTTGTTCTAACATTGAATTCCCAAAAGACTTCGCCTTGAGGAACTTCATCTGTTTTTTGAAGAAATTCTTCTAAACTTAATTTGTTTTTTGAATATCGAATGTCCATGTGACTGTGGTCGATGTTGACAGGGTTTTCAGATTGAGAATCTACAAAATTTTTTGAATGGAGAGTGACACTGAGATTACTTTTATCTTCGGCCGCAAAAACTGAAGTCATTAAAAGAGTGAATATAAAATTTGTTAAAAATTTCATGGACTCTAACTAGTGTTATCGGCGGCTACGCGTCAAACGGAATCTGTTGAGTGTACTAACGGCTATTAAATTAGATCCCATCCATTGATTGCATATGATGTAGATGACTCCAAATAAACTAAAGCTAATAATCGTTTGAATCCAAATATGAAGAGCCATTTTTTGAAGATATTGGTTTAATAAAAACGTAAATATCACTGATAAAGCTGCAGAAAACCAATACTTTAAAACTAGGTTTTTATTGAGTCTAATAGTTCCTAATTTGTTTTCTAAAAATCGTCTTAAAAGCAGAAATTCTAACCAAGCGGCTAATCCCGCAGAGGCGCTTAAACCTACAGTGCCCCATTTGGGATCGAGGGAAAAACTTTGTGGAAGATATCTTGCTGAGTAATATCCAAGTATTGTTGTTAAAAAAACTCTGAAACTGGCACATTTTAAAGGGGTTCGAGTGTCCTTGAGTGAATAAAAAGCAGAGGCGTAAAGGCGTCCTTGAGTGCCGGCAAGTAAACCCACAGTCGATCCCATGAGAACTATCCAAACGTATTGAGTGCTAATTCTATCGAATTGGCCTCCTTGGAAGAGGGAGGCTACCAATAGATCACCAAAAACTAAAATAACACAGACCGTGGGCACTATGAAAAATGCGATTTGCGCAAAGCCAGAATCGAGTCTTTTCTTTAAATAACTTTTAATTTCTTCGGGATTCCCCTTGGCCTCAGACATAGCGGGTAATTCAGCCGCAGACACACTCATTCCAAAAAGACTCACTGGTAGAAGATAAATAGTTTGAGCGTAGGCTAGGGCCGATACGGCTCCGGTGGGAAGAAGGCTTGCCAGCATAGCATCTATGTAGGCGCTTAGCTGTACTACTCCACGTGCTATGACTACGGGAAAAAAATTTCTAAAAACTAGAAGCACAGAGGGAGTTTTCCAATTCAAACTCGGTCGCCATTTTATGAGAAGTTTTAAAGTGCTTGGGGATTGAATCAGAAGCTGTAAAAAGCTTCCTAATAAAAGTCCCCATGCGGCTTTGATGGCGAGATCATTTTGAAGGGCGTTATGTCCATAATAAAAAAGAGTGCCGATGATGGCTGCATTCCAAATCACGGGCGCTACATAGGAAAGAAAGAATTTCCTATGAGAGTTGAGAATTCCCAGGCACCAAGCGCTCATGACTAAAAGTGAAATGCCGGGAAAGAAAATTCTCACTAACTGAGTGGTGAGTAGCGCTTTTTCTCCACTAAAGCCAGGAGCAATGACGGAGATTAAATGCGGCGCTAAATAGATTCCAATTAAACAAAGTATTGAGGTCGTTATAAATAAAATTGAACCAATGACTCTTACGTTTTGATCGGCTTCATCGTTTTTTCCGTGGGCCCTTAAGTTGGCATAAACAGGAATCATAGACGCGGAAAGAACGCCCTCACCTAAAAGATTTTGCAAAAAATTTGGAATTTTAAGGGCGGCCTTAAAGGCATCTCCTGCATCACTGTTTCCAAAATAGTGAGCAAAAGTTCTTTCTCGGATGAGTCCTGCAATACGACTTAAAAAAATTCCTAAGGCCACCCAAAAGGCCCCCGATTTTTTCTTAGAATCTGCGTTTGCCACTGAAACCTATTCTAACAAGCTTGTGGGAAAATGGAGTCTCTCTTAAAGAAATAATCTCAATATACTTGGGTCTTTTATTTCTTAATCCCCTAATTCAAGGGTTAAAAAAGTCATCATTTGTCTTCGAGTTTTAGTGAGACCACTCAGTTGAAGATATCCTATTTGCGCTTCGAGACAAACTCTAAAGGAACTAGCATTAATTAAATAAATACCGCCACCAATGCTACCACCCATTTGGTCTACTGTAGCTTTTTGACCAAAAAAACTTCTTTGATCAGAGGTTTGAAACTGTCCGTAAATTCCACCAATATGAAGAAAAGATCTTCGTGATTTATCTAAACCTATATTAAAGAAAAGCTCTCCTTGGATGTCGTTTATGAATCGAGGCACATTACTATCAATTGTGGTTTCTCTAATATATTGTCCAGTGCTATA
The DNA here is from genome assembly GCA_964609695.1 of uncultured Bacteriovoracaceae bacterium. Taxonomy (GTDB): domain Bacteria; phylum Bdellovibrionota; class UBA2428; order UBA2428; family UBA2428; genus JAGNHS01. Next base: position 20,477 of record CAZSSP010000025.1, on the reverse strand, counting down.
TCCGACTCCGAGTCTGACTCTGTTTTTTCGAGAAGTCATGAGAGTGGCTCGATAAGCTAAATTTTCATAATAATAACTTTCACCGCTCGTTTCAAAAACGTTTCCATTGTAACCGCCACTTACAGAGAGTGATAGAGCTAGGCAAGGGAGTGCATTTAAAATTAAAGGAATTAAAAATATGAATTTAAAAGCTTTCATCCTAAAATTTTATCGAGACATCCTTGTCTCGAAGTAAACATCCTTACCTAAGTTATTTCGGATGCTTATTGTAAAAGTTTAGTTAAAATTGCTGTAGAAAAATTGACGCTTTTTTTATCGTTTAATTTCTTAGGAGCTTCAATAGGCTTGGCCAAATTAGCCTTTTGTGAGGTTTGCAGATAAAATTTTAACTATGAAAGCATTAGTGGTACTGGCAACGAAGCACCCCTTTGATTATTACAGGCTTGAAGCCCAATTTAAAATGTCTGAATTTCAAGTGGCTGTAGTTCATAATCTAAATGACTTATATGTTGAACTCAGAAAAGCACCTTTTGCCATATTTTTAGACAATGATTTCGATCCAGAAATGATAAATTTTCCCCATATCTATCACCGAGACGGAATGTATTGGGTGATGTGTATGCGTGGAAAAATAAATAAAGCTCTCAGTATGAAAGCATTGGCATCCGGCTTTGAATTAACCATCGAGGATCCTAAAGAAGCCGAGCAATATATTTTACGAAGTAGACAGCTTCAGCAAATTAAAAATTTGCCTGAAGGTGTCGTAAAAGTTGAAGCTGCTCAATCCAAGGAACTTACACCGATTCAAACTGTGACGCCTGTGGAAGATCTTCCCCATCAAGTGCTTAAGGTAAAAAGGCCTTTCACAGATAGAAGGCCTCAATGGAAAGACTATGTTTCGGGGGCGCAATTTCAAGGAGTTTTTGAAGGATTAGAATCCTTGAGGGGTGAATTTATTCGACTCTTTGAGAGACTTTTAGAAGAAACGAAAAGTGATGTGGCTCAATTGTCTCTTTTTACGGTTCGTGCTGACACGCCCATTGAAAAATCAGCTCCTAAAATAAGATTGTTAATTGAAAATCATTGGCAATCATTTTCGGAGTATTCCATGAGGCTGGATGAGTATCCTGATTTAGAGCTTATGTTTTCTAAAGATCAGGCGCTTTTTTTGCCCAGCACAACTTTAATTGGGAAATCACCTGTAGTGGCTGAAAAAGATTTTATAGTAGCTTCTATTCCTATTCGCTCCGATAAAAACCAACAAGCCGTAGGAGCACTTCGGGCCCAAATTCCTCAAACTAAGGGATTTAATTTTGTAGAGTATTTAGAAGATCTCACTGATTTCTCAAAAAAACTCGGTACAGGATTTTCTACCCTCGAATTTTTTTCGAGAGTCTATGCGGCGGATTCCAAACTCTATCAAGATGAGTTTTAAGTTTATCTTAAAAATGGTGCACCCGGCAGGGCTCGAACCTGCGACCACCTGATTAGAAATCAGGTGCTCTATCCAGCTGAGCTACGAGTGCAAGCTGATGACACAAGTCATATCTGATTTTTGGCATATTCTCAAAGACCTGAAACAGACTTTTTATCACCATAAACGCTTAAAAATATATAAATACCCAACAAAGATGCGGGCATTGTTATTCTCGAAAAGGTGGTGTGTAAAAGCCAATCATAACCCACGCTTGTCCAAAGTAATTTGGACAGGGGTAGTATTAAAATAACGAGCGCGCAGAAGAGTCCAAGGCGGGCCAAATAGGGCATTTTTTTAGCGAGTATAAGGACTAAGAAAACAGAAAGAGTTCCATCAAGTAAAAAGCTTTGGTAATGCCGGCCTAAACCCTCCCAATAAAGTTGAGCCATATCGTGGAGTCGCTTTTTAAATTCTAAGTCATTCAGTTTTTCACTTTCGAGTAGCAATTTTTGATTGAATTCTAAGGTGCATATTTTCCAAATTAAAAATGGAGAAAAATTTAAAAGAATAGCTAATTGAAGAGGGGTTTTAATGAAAAATTTTCGATAGTGCCAAAGGCTGATAGTACTTAAAAATAAACTATAGAGGCCGCCTTCGTTTTTTATTCCTGCCAATAGAGCTAAGGGAAGAAAGACACTTAGTGGATTCGTTCTATTGAGGTCCTCAAATAGAGCTTTAAACCAATAGAGTATAAAACAAGCCACCCAAAGATCTTGGTAGAGATTGATCCATTTGATAGGAAAACCGCTCAATAAAAGAGCCATGGCAAAAATTTTCCAAAAGCCATTCCATTTTGAGCAAAGGCCCCAAAGTGCCAGGGTCGTCAAAAAGCAAAGTATAAAGCGAGTGCTTATTAATACTTCGAGTGAGCTTAGATTTTTGGGAAGGATGAGGCTTAAATAATTTAACAAAAATGAGGAATATCCATAAAGATGAGCAGAGTCGCCAAACTTTTGCGTGAATCCGTTATCTAAAAGAGTTTCGAGTTTTTGAAACCAAAAGACAATGACATCCGAATCATAAGAGGGGTGAAATGAGCTCGCTAAGATTAGAGATGGAAGATAAATAATAAAGATCACGGCTAAGGTGCTCAAAAAACTTTTATCAAAATAGCTTTTAAATTCTTTGAAATTTGACCTTAAGTAAAAAATACCGAGGTATAAATATAAAAATTTCATTGAAATTATAAGCAAGGATAATTTGGGGTGTGGAGTGAGATCTTCCCAGAAGATCAGAGAAAAAAGAGTCTGAATAAGGATGAAGGGTAGGGCCCCACCAAATATTTTTAGAAAAGCAGGAACTTGGGATTTGGGGTAAGTCCAATTAAATATCTGAATAGATCCGAGACTGGATATGAAAGAAGCCACAAGAGCAAAAATTATTTTTCCGAGCAAAGCAATTTCCATACACTCAATCCAAACTCTGAGGGGTCGTTGTTGTGAGAACAGGTGAATTTAGGACCTTTCCATTGGCTGATGTGAAAAAGACTTAAATTAACGATTAAAGCTATAAACCAAATCCAAAATAAATATCGTAATTTGAGATGGGGGAGTTTTTTAGACATTTTCAATAAAACTTAGACGACTATTCGACAAAACTTCAAGTATCACGTTAAATTTTCAGATCATGTCTCAGCGATCATGGCGTTTAGTGTTTTTAATCTCTATTAGCTTAGTTTTAGTGGGAAGGCTTTGGCATTATGTCGGCTCCTTCACTTCGCAGCTCCCTTATATGGATCAATGGGATGTCTATCGGGGATACTTTGATCACTATAATTGGTGGCAATTGTTTAGAATCCAACATGGTTCCCATAGGCAAGGCTTGGGAGCTTTGCTGACGGCTTTTTTGTTTGACCAATCGCAGATGAACCTACTTTGGGAAACTCGCGCAATGGTGCTTATTTTAGCTTTGAATTCACTGCTAGCGTTGAATTTGTCTCGTCTCTTTTTTAAGGGATTGTCTTGGTGGGATTTTATTATACCCGTTATGATTTTAAATTTGTCACAATATGAAGTTTTTGCAGGGGCTCCGAATCCAGCCCATGGAGTGATTCCGCAGTTTTTAATTTTGCTCATACTCAATACGTTTTTTATTCGATCGAATTTAAGGAAAACTATTTCGTTTGGAGCTCTCATTTTTTGTGTCATGCATACAGGCTATGGTTACTTCGCGGTTTTTTCGGCATTGATTATGCTTCTAATGAGTCTCATTAAGCCAAAGTTTAGTTTTAGTGCTTTAAGAAAAACGGATTTAGTTTTTCTTTTGCTCATCATTTTAATTATGATTGTTTATTATATTCCGTATTCAAAACCCATGGACGAAGCCGAGTCTCAAAATGTGGGTTTATCTTATCTTTGGAAGCTTCCATTTTTTGCTGCAGGAATTGTTTCTCGTGGATTAGGGGCTAGTCGAGTCAATTTTATTTTAGTTCCTTGTTTGGGAATCTTAGTTTATATGGCTCTAGTTTTTATGAAAAAATGGAAAAGCTCTTGGCAGACTCCTAAGGATCGTGCGCTTTTGTATTTAATGCTGACTTGCTTTTTGTTTTTAGCCGGAGCTTCTTGGGGGCGAGCTCCAGGCGGTATGGGATATTCTATAACTTCTCGCTACGTGCCTTATGTAACCTTATTTTTGCTGGCCTTCTATTGGGTTTTAAGAGGGGCGGGGGGAAGACCCAAATTACAAATTAGAGCACTTTGGATTTTTACTTTATTTTTTAGCTTTCAAGAATTTCGCCCTAGAGGTCGCGATCAAAGGGTGGCTACTGAATATTTTGAAAATAAAAAGCTATTTTTAGAATGTTATAAAGAGCGAAAAGATTTTAACTATTGTAACGATAATGTTTATAGCATTTATCCTTCAAAAATTTCTTCGCATATACCGGGGCGTTTAAAGCTTATGGAAGAAGAGGGCTGGGCTTTTTTCAGTCACTAGTATTACTTTGACTTAAGCATTTTATATGAGTTCAGGCACCTGATTCCTTAATGGAGTCAGGTGCCTGTGTTTTGATTTCAGTGATGAATCAAATCTTAAAAGACTCTAACGACTATATTGTGCAGAAATTTTTGCTTCAGCAATTTTTAGATTGTGTATATAAAAGCCAACCATGGCCGCTGAGGCTTCTTGATCTACTGGAATGAGATCTTTTAGAGCATAGACTGTAAAAATATATCGATGTTTACCTGAGTTTTGAGGTGGGCAGGGGCCGCCGTAACCTGGCACTCCAAAGTCGGTTCTTGTTTCGAGGCCACCCATGAGACCTTTGTTTCCAGAGGCACCTAATGGCAAGGCTTGTTGGTCATTTGGTATATTTATGACGACCCAGTGCCACCATCCACTTCCTGTGGGCGCGTCTTTATCGAACACTGTTACAGCAAAAGCCTTGGTATCTTTTGGGGCGTTAGACCATTCTAAATCAGGTGATTTATTTAATCCGCTGCAACCAAATGAATTAAAGACTTGCTCTGCTAAGATTGAGGATCCTTCCTTGATAACTTCGCTCTTTAAACTAAAGCTGGAAGCTTCTGAAATTTGAAGCATTCCTAGGCCAAGTAGGCAGAATATAAAATTTATCTTTCTAAGATTTTTATGTTTTTTAGTTTTCATTTTGATCTTCTTTCTGTTCATTTTCAGAACAAGGGAATTTATATTAAATTTTTATGGAAATGATAATATGGCGATTTAGTGATACTTTATTTCAAATATGGAAATAATTAAAATTGAGAGTTTGCTAAGTTTGCAGGCTTTTATGGCTGTGGCTGTTAAGGGAAATTTTACCCAAGCGGCCAAAGAACTTAAAATACCCTTGGCTCAAGTTAGTAAAAGAGTGGCTAAGTTAGAAACTGAACTTCAAATTCAATTATTTCAACGAACAACAAGACATGTTTCGCTCACGGAAGAAGGTCAATTGTTGGTGCCAAAAATACAAGTCATTTTAGATCAGGTTACGGCCATACAAGATTTATTTGAAAAGCCTAATAAACTAAGTGGGTCTATTCGAATCACTACAGTGTCTTTTATTGCTAAAAAACTCCTTCTTCCTTTTGTGGAGAAAATTCAAAAACTCCATAACGATCTTAAAATTGAAATAGATCTTTCTGAGAATTTGGGAAATTTAGTGTTTTCAAACTTTGATATTGCGGTAAGAATTCATCAAGAACCTCAGGATAGTGGTCTTATTTATAAGAAACTACATTCAAATAATATGATTATGGTTGCAACACCTGCATACATAAAAAAAAATGGAGTTCCTGAATCTGTTGAAGATTTGTTCTCTCATCAGCTTTTATTTTTAGATATTCATCAGAATTTAAGAATCGGTAAAAGATTCATGAAAGAATTCTCGCTCCAGAGAAACTTCATTTCAAATGACGGCGAATTATTAACCGAAGCCGCCAAACGGGGTCATGGTATTCTCCTGAGGTCTTATTGGGATCTTGTAGAAGATTTAAAGTCAAAGAAGTTTATAAGAGTTCTTAAAGATGAAGCTATAGGGAGTTTTGGAAATATTTATGCTGTTGTTTCCAGTAAAAGATTTATGGCGCCAAGAATTAGAATGATATTGGATATGTTAGAAAAAGAAGCTAAGTCTTGGGTTGTTATCTCGTGACTGACTACCAAATTCCAAGTTCTTCGAGACTTTGCTTAACATCGCCTGCCCAGTTTTTATTGGCCAAAGGAGAGGCGGGGCTTGGGTGAAGAATTTTGCAAATATGATATTTTGATACTTCGTCTTTGAAGACTTCTTTGAATCTCTTAAAGGCAAAATCGCCTACACCCACTAAATTTTTAGCTTCCAAAATATGGACTGTGTTTTTAAGATATTGATCGCAGGGTTCAAAAATTTCGGCTTGAATAGATTTTGGAAACTTATCGGGCGTGAGGTTTTTTCCGCCTTCTTCTAAAAAACCCAGCGGACAGTAATTTAAAACAAAGTGTGATTTAAAAAAACTTTTTGGATTTGAATATTTTTCAGAGAATAAGCCCCAAAGTCTTTTCCCGCTGACTTCAGATTTAGTGCAGGAAAAACCTTGAATGGGTCTTTTGGGGTGTTGGTGTTTGGGGCTCTTTACGGGGGCTTCGAGCTTGAGCCAATTTTTTACGATGGAGACTTCTCCAAAGGGGACCCCTGTTTGCATCATTCCAAAGGGCCCGGGATTCATGCCTAAAAAAAGCGTTTGCTTTGGAGTGTTGGCGTAGTTTCTAAAATAAAGTTCCATTGGGGTTATGGCATAATCCAATGGATTGTAAACAAAGGCGGCTGTGTCCGGAAATTTAATTTTTTTAAGTTTACGATTGAGCAGCTTAATTTCTTCAATAAGGGCTTCTTGAATTGAAGTCTCTTCTTTTTTCATTCCGCTAAAACTTTCAGAAGTTTTTTATTAATTTCTATGCCCTTGTAAAAGCTATTGAGACTCATGTTTTCGTTGGGCGCATGGGCTAGACAATCGGGTAAGGAAAGACCCACTAGAAGTGAATCAGCTTTAAGCAAATCTTTAAAAGTTTGAATAATGGGAATACTTCCACCTTCACGGATGAAAAAAGCTTTAGCATCAAAGCATTCTTCAATAACTTTTTTGGTTTTTTGAGCTACCGCTGATTTGGGGTCGCAGTAATAAGCTTTGCCGCTGTGACCTCGTTTAAATTCAATCCGACATCCGGGGAATTTTTGAGCTTTAATCCACTCTTCAAAGTGATTGAGAATTTTAATGGGGTCTTGATTGGGCACAAGTCGAAATGAAAATTTGATTTGAGCTTCTTTGGGGAGAACAGTTTTAGAGCCTTCTCCTTGGTAACCACCACCAATCCCATTAACTTCTGCCGTGGGGCGAGCCCACACTCTTTCTAAATAAGAATAACCCGCCTCACCGTTGAGCTCGTCTACATCTAGCATTTTTTTTATGTCGTTTTCTTGAATGGGCAATGCTTGCCATTCTTTTCTTTCCCAATCCGCCAAAGGCTGAACGTCGTCATAGAAGTGGGGGATTTGAACGTGTAATTTTTCATCGTGTAACTTTGAAACTATTTTAGCGGCCACCCAAGCTGGATTTGTCACGCCACCGCCATGAACTCCGGAGTGAAGGTCGTGAGAGGGCCCAAAAATTTTAACTTCTGCCGTGGCAATACCGCGAAGTGCGTAAGTTAGGGCGGGCACTCCATCATCGACCATGGATGTGTCGGAAACCAAGACCCAGTCGCATTTTAATAACTCTTTGTTGGCTTCAATGAAGGGTTTTAAATTTGGACTTCCAATTTCTTCTTCACCTTCAATCAGAAAGGTCACGTTGACGGGAAGTTCTTTGGATTCTTTTAATAATTCTTCCACGCCTAAAATGTGCGGGAGAATTTGACCTTTGTTGTCGGCAGAACCTCTGGCAATGATTTTATCGCCTTCAATATGGGGTTCAAAGGGCGGATTTTTCCAGAGATTTATGGGGTCAATGGGTTGAACGTCGTAGTGTCCATAAATGAGTAAAGATTTTTTATTAGGATCTTTTTTACTTTGAGCCACAACAATGGGGTGTCGAGGGGTGTCGTGAATTTTGCAATCCAATCCCATTTTATCAAAGCGATTTTTCAGCCATTGAGCACATTCGCGTAAATGTTTCGAGTAGGCGGAGTCTGTTGACACACTTTCAAAACGTAAAAATTCTTTAAAGGTTTCTAGGTGCTGCTCTGAATTCATGCCAGAAAGATAGCTTGCTTTTTTGGGTCGATCAATCGCAGCTTATTGGGTATCGGCTTATTAATTTGCTTTTTTTTGTTCAAAAAGTAAATCAACCCAATAATATTTAGTTTCATCATCAGGATCGGCTACTTTATAAAGAGTTTTTGAATAACTAAAACCCAGTTCATTTAAAGTTTGAGCCGTCCAAGTTAGATTAACAGCCTCGTCAAAAGTTTTTCCCTCGGATAAGGCTTTATTGAGTTGATCAATGTTGGTGGTCATTTCGCGGCCAATCTCTGTGTGGTCTATATACCACTGGCTTTTTATACTTTTGATTCTACTTCCAAAGTGTTTAATAACTTCTGCTAGAGCTTCTTTGGGGTAAAATTTACCTAGAAGTCTCTGACCCTTAGCATTTTTGTTTTTAATAGAAAAAGTGAGTTGGCCCTTGGAGTCTAAAACCCCGTCCACGTGAGCACCGTTTTTATGGTAAACCTTGTATACGTTATCTTCGATTCGAATTTCTAAATTGCGTGGATCGGCAATTTTATGAAACCATTGGCTGCAATCTTCCTTTTCGGAAAATAAATTTAAGCTTAGAAAAAAGCTTAAATTTAAAAAAAGCTTTTTAATAATTCTCAGGGAAGAGTGCTCTTTCTGTGCTTTCAATGGCGATATGTAAGATTTTTAGATGAATTTCTTGAATTCGATCGGAGGCTTGAGCGGGAACAATAATCGCCAGATCGACCATGTTTTTTAAAACTCCACCGTCACGTCCTAGTATGCCAATACATTTAATACCCTTAGTCTTAGCCACCTTGGCGGCTTCAACTAGATTTGGGGATTGTCCACTCGTTGTGAAGAGTAGCACCATGTCTCCCTTTCGACCTAGGGCCTCTAATTGCCGAGAAAAAATCTGATCAAAACCAAAATCATTTCCAACACAAGTGACGTGAGAGGAGTCTCCCAATGCTAGAGAGGCTACTGGTTTTCTGTTTTTTCTAAAACGACCGGTCCATTCCTCGGCAAAGTGCATGGCTTGGGTGTGTGAACCGCCATTACCGCAGGTAAAAAGGGTGCCTCCATTTTTTAAACATTCAATCATGGCAGCGCTCAATTGAGCGCCATTTTCTATAAAGCTTTCATTGTTAATGAGAGAGTTGAGAAGATTTTGGCCCTCGACAAGGGCGTTCTTCCAAATGCTTTTATGATCCATATAAAGATATTACGTGAGCGTGTTAGTCTTGGCAATGAGATCTGGATTTGGGGAAGAGTCTTTTAAATATGAGAAATCCATTTTTCTTTGAATTATAAAACTTTGGGCATCATGAATTTTAACTGCGAGACTTGGATAATGATGATCTCTTAAAAAATGCACAAACTTTAGTGTTTTGAAGGCGTCGAAATAGTCGTGAAGGGCCTTGAGTCTTTGCTTGGGGTTTTTAAAATTTTTGATGAGTCTTTCAATTTTAATTTTTTCGGCAGTCCAAAATCTTTCATGGGGCCCGCTTAAATCTTCCCATTTCAAAGTTTCATTATAGGTGGAAATCCTTTGAATTTGTTCTTTGAGTGCTATGTAAACTTTGAGATCGTAAAAATAGTAGATTCCCATCTCTGTAATTTTTCCAACGGCGGCACCCGTTCCAAAGGGGACTCGGTCGGAAATTCGGGATTTAATATCCAGAGCCCTGTGATTTTTGAGAACTTTGATTCTTGAGATTTTAGCGAGTTTGTTTAAGAAATAAAAATCTTCTGCTGCGTCCCTTGATGGAAAACCTCTCACGTTAACATAATTCTTTAAATGGAAAAGTAGGATGCTCCCTAGGGCGTAAAAGTCATAAGGAGATTGTGCAAATTGGAGTCCTTCAACATAATCGTGCAAGTAAAAGTCATAAAGTTCAGTAGCCTCGTTGACTAAGCTGTTCTGTTGTTTAACGTGCTTAAAAGAATAAGTGTAAGTAGATTCTGCTGAAAGTTCAGAGTCAGAAAATAAGAAATCTTCCGGAACTTCCAAGTCGGCATCGACGGATCTGATCCAGGGACTTTTTATTTTTTTTTCAATAAAAAGTTTCAAAGCCAAATCCCCTAAAAACTTTCGAGCTTCACCAACGCCATCTTTTAAAAGTCGCTCATGAGGATGGCTAGCATTGACGATAAGGATGTAGAAATCGGAAGAATATTTTAGAAAATGGCTATCCTTTGAGGGGTCGGCCCCCAAACATTCAAAAGTTTCTAAATTTGAAACTAGAAAATGGCTATCCTTTGAAGATGAGTTAATCAAAAGCAAGGCGAGGCTAGGTTTTTTTGCGGTTTGGCTGCTTTTTGCGAGCGAATTCAAAAGTGGAATAATATTATTTCCCTCGCCGCAGCTTGGGATACATATGGCGCACTCAAAAACATTTTCAATTACGGAAGAGTCGAAACTCTGAACTCTAGAATGTCCATAGTTATGGAGATACTTTTTAAAGGTCTCCATACAATTTGTTTAATGGAGATAAGGGCGTAAGGGGAGTTTGGCTACTATTTGTGCTTCAGCCACTAAAAGTTCTTCAAGTCGTGCATCCACATTTCGATTGGGAAAATGTTTGCGCGCAAGCTCTACAAAAAAGATATGGTGCCTTTCTTCTGATTTTGAGAGATCGATGTAAAACTGAGCTAATTTGGGATCTTTTAATGCTTGTCCAATCATAAAAAATCGTTCGCAGCCGCGAGCTTCAATGATTCCAGATAATAATAATCGGTCCATGAGTCGTTCTTCGACTCCTGTGCGAGAGAGTTCAATGAGTTGATTAACGTAAGGATCTTTTTCGTCGGGACCTAATTTGAGATTTCTTTGTTCTAATAAATGAAAAACTTCATGAAAGTGTTCGAGTTCTTCGCGAGCTAGGCGAATCATGGTGTCGACGAGTTCTAATTTATCGGGATATTTCACTACAAAGGAGAGGCAAGTGGCAGAAGCCTTGCGTTCGCAAGCGGCGTGATCAATTAGAAAAGTATTAAAATCCGATAAAACACAATCCAACCAATCTTGGGTGCTTTGATATTTTAAGAAACTATCTACCGCCGTGCTCATAATTTTAATGATTTCCCATTTTCTCCTGTTCCAGGCATTGTCTTTGGTCAGCTTGAACCATGTCTTGAATTCTCTGACAATCTGTTTCAGCGTTGCTGATCATTTGACGATCGAAAAACTTTATTCGAGCTTCAAATTTTGGATGGCTTGCTAGCTTCCATACTTGAGTGAGTAATAGATCCTGATCAATATAAGCGGCGTCACGAGAGGGACTGTAGAATAATCGAAAGGGTTGAACGGGGATTTTAAACTCTTCAGCAATTCTAAAGGCACCGTATCTCCATTTTTTTCCTTCTAAGCTTGAAGTTCCTTCTGGGAAAATGGCGATGCGTTTTTTTTGATCGTGTATGGCTTCTGCAATTTTATTTAAAGCTTTTCCGCGGGATTCTTTGGAGTCTCTACTTACAAAAATAGTGTTTACAGCCATAGCCGCAGTTCCGATAATCGGCCAGTATCTTACGGATTCCTTGGATACAAAAACACATTCAGTGATGGCCCAAAGAAGAGGAATATCTAGGTAACTCATGTGGTTTCCTACGTAAAGACAGGGTTCTTGAAGTGGGGCGACGCCTTCTTGAATAATATTGCCCCCTAAGTTTTGAATGGTGTTTTGAGACCAGGGACGATAAATGGCGCGGGCAGATTCGGTGTCGAGTTTGCCAATGGCCCTTTTAAAGACAAGTTCGGTCATGCTCGTTGCTGCTGTTCTTAAGATGCTTTGCATTCCAATTATTCGTTGAAGTTTCATTTTCATCGTTGATATCATGGGGTGGGGCTGGTGCAAGAAATAACGCAAAGCATTCGAACTCGAAGCTGCTTCAGGGCTCAACTTGTCAATACAGCCACGCCTGATTAGTCTGTTTTTGCGAAAGCAGACTTGATTAGGAGATCGAAGATTAATGGCTAAGTTACTGACAACATTTGTTCCTGCAGCGGTTCCACAACCTACAGCACCGGGCAAAGACGTGAGTCAGCGAACAATAGATGAGATCGCTGAAAAGATTAAATCCGCATGTGGTTCAGATTCTATTCTTTCGGTTCATAAGGAGCATAAAGGCGATCCTTTTATTCTTCTTTCTGTGCAAAAAATGCATGCCGCTATTGAGTTTTTGAGAGACGATCAAGACTTGGCTTATATTTCTCCTTCTGTAATTTCGGCCACCGATTATTTGCCCGTTAAAACGGCCGAAACAAATGTGCCAGGTCGAATTGAAGTTCTTTATGTTCTCTTTTCATTTAAAAATAAACATCAGTTGTCTCTGAAGATTCATTTGGACAGAGATAAACCTGAAGTTGATACCGTAGCTGACCTTTTTAGAGCGGCTTCTTGGTATGAGCGAGAATGTTACGACATGCTCGGAATTAATTTTAAAAATCATCCCTATTTAAAAAGAATATTATTGCCTCAAGATTGGGTAGGTCATCCGCTTCGTAAGGATTACGTCTTTCCCCAAGAATATAATGGCATGAAGGTTCCCCTCTGAGAGGTTTTACATGTTAGTTACCGATGAAGGTCATTTTCAAACTGAAGAACTTACAATCAACATGGGTCCACAGCACCCCTCTACTCACGGAGTGCTTAGAGTGGAGCTCGTTAGCGATGGAGAAATAGTTAAAGGGGCTTATCCTGATATTGGATACCTCCACCGTTGCTTTGAAAAACATAGCGAAACCCGCGAATATCTTCAGGTTGTTCCTTATGCAGACCGTATGGATTATGTTGCAGCTATGAATATGGAGCTGGGTTACTGCTTGGCTCTCGAGAAGCTGCTCGATGTAACTATTCCAGAGCGAGCTCAATACATCCGCGTGATTATGGCGGAACTCAATCGAATCGCATCTCACCTTTTGGCAGTAGGCACTTATGCCATTGATATTGGTGCTTTCACTCCCTTCCTTTTTGCGTTTCGTGATAGGGAGCACATTCTTCGATTGTTCGAAGATATTTCGGGTGCGAGATTACTTTATAACTACATCCGCCCAGGTGGAGTGGTGAGAGATATCACTCGGGGCCACATCGAAACCATTAAAGAATTTGTGAAGTATTTTAAACCCAATCTTCAGGAGTTCCACGAACTCGTTTCTCACAATTCTATATTCGTCGATCGCACCGCTGAAGTTGGTGTGATTCCTCTGGATAAAGCGATATCTTATGGTTTTAGCGGGCCTAACCTTCGAGGCAGTGGTTATAATTGGGATCTTCGTAAGGATATGCCTTACTTGGTTTACGATAAGTTCGATTTTAATATTTGCACCGGTCAGGGCGAAGTCGGCGTAGTCGGCGATAGTTGGAATCGATACTATGTTCGAATCAAAGAGATGAGAGAGTCGCTCCGAATTCTCGAGCAAGCCTGTGCTCAAATTCCTGATGGCGAGAATATGGCTAAAGTTCCTAAAGCTGTTAAGCCTCAGGGTGAAGTCTATTATGCCACTGAGTGCCCAAGAGGGGCTTTGGGTTATCACATTATTGCTGATGGCACTAAGAAGCCTTATCGAGTTAAAGCTAAGTCCCCTTGTTTTATTTCTGTCTCTAGTATGGACGAAATGTGTTCTGGAATGATGTTGGCCGATGTTGTGGCTTACCTTGGAAGTATCGATATCGTATTGGGAGAGGTTGATAGATAATGGACGCTCTACGCGATTATTTTAATAATATTTTTACAGCTATTCAGACTGTCTCAAAAGGAATGGCTATCACCATGAGAGCCTATTTGAAGTCTAATGGGATGGTTAAAAAGTTAGACGGTTACAATTACGGAGCGGGTCCGGTTACGATTTCTTACCCTGAAGTTAAAGATACACTTCCCTCCATTTCTCGAAATAGATTATTCAATCACGTTGAAGGTTGTATTGCTTGCAATCAGTGCGCAGTTATTTGCCCAGTAGAGTGTATTACTATTGAAAGTCGCAAAAAAAATGCCGACGAGAATCCCGACGCTAAAACTCCTGCTCAGTTTGGTAATAAACCCGTTAAACTCAAGCTTTTACGCTTTGATATTGATGAAGCACTTTGCTGTTTTTGTGGTTTGTGCACAGAAGTTTGCCCTACAGAATGTTTAGTGCACACCACTGAGTATGAATATTCGAAATTTGATCGTGATAGTTTGAATTACGATTATTTAAAATTCACCGACGATAACCCTTTTCCAAAACAGTGAGTCTTCCCGAGTTTTACAAAAAAAACGAAGATGATTCGTTTGCAAAGATTTTATTTAAATCATCGCTCATTATCCTTTTGATAGTTATTTTCGTTGTAGCTTTTAAATTCTTTTTTAACTGGCTTGCATTCGAGAAATTCGACAAAGCAGAGGCCTTTCAAAAATTAAGGTCAGCTAAAGAGCAAGAAAAGCTTATGATTGCTCAAGAGTGGTTAAGGCATTTGCAAGAAGCCCCTGAGGGGTGGGTGCCCGACTCTGCGGAAAGTGCTTATATTTTAGCGGAATTAGAAAGCATTCCCCCTAGGGCTGAGTTTGAAAGTCCGATGAGAGCGGCGGCTCTTGTGGCCATTCTGGGTTATGCTCCTGACAAAAATCTTATTCGACCGCGAGTCTTAAATGTTTTGAAAGCGTTAGAAGAGCAAGAAAAATTCCTTCCATTTCAGTTAATGGGTTTAGTTTGTTTGGCGCAAATGGGGCCCTTAGAAAGCTCGGATGAGAAAGATTTTTATTTAAAATCCAGCGAAAGTCACGACTCCTCGATTCGTAAAATCTTTGCATTTTCGAGCGGAAATCTCATTAAATTTCAAAATGAATTCAGTGAAATTCTTAAAGAACGATTGGCCAATCTTCTGAGCGATGAAGTGGAAGAAGTCCGTTGGAATTCTGCATTTTCATTGGCTTCTGTGGCCGATCCAAGGGCGATTCCCATTGTGGATAAACTTCTCGATCGAGCTCTTAAGGCTGGCCAAAAAAATGAAGAAATTATGACCCAAGAAAATTTAAAACTATTCGAAGAAAGTCTTCGAGCAGCCGTCTCACTAAAGGAAATGAAGCTGCGCGACAAAGTTTATAAAATTTCTCGGGAGCATCCGCACCTAAAACTTCGACAAGCCGCTAAAAACTTTGTAGAAAAATAAGTGGTTAAACTACTTTGCATGGAGATTACATAAATGTCGACGGACAGTTCTGCCAATGACGGTGTTAGTCGCCGAGAATTTCTTTCGTGGTTTTGGTTGGGTTGGATCACTTTTTCTGTGGTTCTTGGCTCCTTAGGAGCTTTACTCGGTCGTTTCTTATTTCCAAACGTGCTTTTTGAGAAACCCTCTAAATTTAGAGCGGGTGCTCCCGACACTTATGCTGTTGGAGTTGATGAGCGCTTTAAAGATACAGAAAAAGTTTGGATTGTTAAAAGTCCCTCAGGGATTTTTGCACTTTCAGCGGTTTGTACACATTTGGGTTGCACACCTAACTGGCTCAACGCTGAAGATAAATTCAAATGTCCCTGTCACGGAAGTGGTTACAGAAGCAGTGGCTTGAACTTTGAAGGCCCAGCTCCTCGTCCTCTTGAGAGATTTTCAATCACTCTAGATGATTCCGGACAAATAGTTATTGATAAATCTCGATCAATTCGACAAGTGACTGATTGGGAAAGCGCAGATTTCTTGCTTAAGGTGTAATAAGGAGATCCGATAGTGAATCCGTTGCGAAAACTTTGGAACTATATTCGCGAAACTCAGGTTTGGAATTCAATTTTCCGGCATGGTTATCCTGACAATCCTCGTGATCAATCATTGGCAGTATTAACAAACGTTTTTCTTCATTTGCATCCCGTAAAAACAAGAAAATCAGGCGTTCGAATGTCTTTCACTTGGTGTATGGGTGGATTGACCTTTTTCTTGTTCTTAATTGAAACCGTTACCGGTATTCTTTTAATGTTCTATTATCGTCCCACT
>CAZSSP010000025.1:2326-4269 GCA_964609695.1 uncultured Bacteriovoracaceae bacterium | reverse complement strand
GCTGGTCTTGAAGGTCCTGGAACTATGCTTTTAAAAATTGGAGATGTGAGTTTGATTCACACTGGAAACGACGCCAAATTTGGACTTTTGGCCGGTCGATTTATCGGTGAGTCTACTCTGCTAAGATTTTACGTTTTGCACTGTATTTTTATTCCATTCGTGGTCACACTATTGATAGCTCTTCACTTCTGGCGCGTTCGTAAAGACGGCGGAATTTCAGGGCCCCTCTGAGGTATACAGCGATATGCAATGGATTAAAGACATCATTAATTATCTGAGTGATCCTAAGATCTACTTCACTTTTATGGTGATCAGTTGGTGGGCTTTGATGAAGTACCACAAGGTTTGGGTAAAACCTAAAACTATAAAAGCAGCGCTATGGGGCTCTTTTATCGGATTAGGTTTTGCGCTAACAGATCCAAACTTTTTTAAAGAAGCGACTAAACCCGATAACATTCCAATTTGGTTAATGAGCTATGGCGTAGCATTCTTTTTTTGGTTGTCGATTTCTCGAGGTACTAAGAATGATGAATTGCTCGAGCAAGGTTTGCCGAATTTAGAAAAACAAGAATCCGACAAAAAAGTTTATACTTGGCCCGACCTCGTTTATTCCGAACTCATTTGCATAGTGGCTTTTGCGGCATTTCTATTAATTTGGGGCGTGGTATTTCCTGCTCCACTCGAAGATCCTGCTAACAGTGGTATCACTCCACCCATCGCTAAAGCGCCTTGGTACTTTTTAGGACTGCAAGAATTGTTGGTTTATTACGATCCTTGGATCGCTGGGGTTGTCTTGCCGGTATTTATTATTATCGGATTAATAGCTATTCCCTACTTCGACATCAATCCAAAGGGTAATGGCTACTACACAGTTAAAGAACGTTTTAGTGCCATTTGGTTTTTTGGTTTCGGTTTTATTGTTCTTTGGATTGCATTAATTTTCTTGGGAACTTTCATGAGAGGTCCGGGTTGGAACTTCTTTGGCCCATTCGAATATTGGGACACACATAAAGTAGTTCCACTTAATAATATTAACCTTTCAGAAATTATTTGGGTGAAGCTTCTTAACGTGGGTTTACCAGTTAATATTCTTCTAAGAGAATGTGTGGGTTTTGTGATTGTAGGACTTTACTTGATTGCGATTCCTCCTTTATTGGCCAAAGGTAAACTCAAAGATCTCTATAATAAGATGGGCTTTGTTCGTTACAATTTGTTTATATTTTTAATACTTGTAATGACTTCATTGCCTATAAAAATGTATCTGCGTTGGGCCTTTAACTTGAAATATATAATTTCTGTTCCTGAATTTTTGTTTAACATTTAAGGTTGATTGGAAAGATGGCGAAAGACAACAAGCAAGACACCGTTTACGATACAAAAACCCTCTCAAAATGGTTTGCCATTTCGTCTATTGTTTTACTGATTGCCATCGTGTGGGCAGTCCTAAATGATTACGATCGTTCGTGGAAAGATTATGCTCGTCAGTCGCAAAAAATTGCGGCCAGTATTGGTGAGCTCAAATTAGCTCAGGCCCAAAAAGCCATGGACATGTCTAAACTTAAGGGTATTGAAGATCAAATCGCTCGTCTTGCCAAAGAAGAAGCCACTGTTGTTGGTGAAATCGACAAACGAATTAAAGCCGCTACTGACGATTTCGATAAAAAAAGTAAAAAATTTCAGTTTTTAAAAGCCGAGTACGACGGTTTGCTCTTTATTTTAGAGACAGCCATCAAACAACAATCGCCCAAAGGCCCAAAGCTTAAGGAAAAATATGAAAAGCTTGGAAAAGAAACTGCGGCACTTAAAGCCATTGCTGATGATGCTGAGCGAACACTCAATACTTTAAAAGATAGTCGTCGCGATATTTTAAGTAAGCAAACTAAATTGGGTGACTATAAATTCAAACTCACTCAAGAAGCCGAGCAGCTTAAAAAAACCATTGA
>CAZSSP010000025.1:0-2226 GCA_964609695.1 uncultured Bacteriovoracaceae bacterium | reverse complement strand
TACGGCTATCACCGAAGTCATCACATTAAAACGCACATGGTTCCTTTAGCTATGACCGAAGGAAAATGTATTCAATGTCATGCCAAGGAAGTTGTATTGAAAGATGCACCTACATTTAATGCGGGTATGCGTCTTATTGAGCGCGAAGGTTGCTATAATTGCCATAAATTTGCAGGACATTTTGAAAAACTCGCTAAAGAAAAGAAATCCGGACCTTCTCTTCAAAAATTAGCGTCAAAACTAAATCCAGAATGGGTTCAGAAATGGTTATGGAGTCCTAAATCCTATAGGCCGAGCACTTTGATGCCTGCATTTTGGCAAACACATAATAACTCAGATCCAGAATCACTCGAGCGTTCTGTTGTAGAAATTGAATCCATCACTCATTATTTATTTAAACGATCTAAAGAATTCACTCCGATTAAAACGGCGTCTTCTGCACAAGGTGATATCGAAAAAGGAAAAAAACTTGTTGGAAGTGTAGGATGTTTAGCATGTCACGCCGTCGACGATTTTAAAGTCGATCGTATCAAAGATCC
This sequence comes from uncultured Bacteriovoracaceae bacterium, assembly GCA_964609695.1. Taxonomy (GTDB): domain Bacteria; phylum Bdellovibrionota; class UBA2428; order UBA2428; family UBA2428; genus JAGNHS01. Next base: position 1,687 of record CAZSSP010000025.1, on the reverse strand, counting down.
TAGCGAACTTGGATTTAAAGATCCTCGAGTGCCACTGCCTGGACCAGAACTTAATCAAATGGGTTCTAAGGTTGATAAAGCTTGGCTCGTGTCTTGGTTAATAAATCCTAAACATTATTGGGAAGGCACAATAATGCCCAGTATGAAACTCAATGAAAAAGAAGCGACAGATATTGCTGAATATCTTCTTTCAAAGAGAAACACTTCATTTGAGCAAGCTGAGTTTCCAACACCTAAAAATGAAATTCGTGATCATTTAGTTCTCGATTACTTAAAAAAACGACTTGCGCCTAACGAAGCTGCAGTCAAATTGGCATCAATGTCGCTCGACGATAAAAAAGATTTTTTAGGCGATAAATTTGTTAATCATTACGGTTGTTATGCTTGCCATGCGATTGAAGGTTTTGAAAATGCACCTAACGTAGGTATTGAACTTACGACTGAAGGTTCGAAAGACGTTTCTAAATTTGCTTACGAAAACGTTCACATCGATCACTCAGGACGAGAGCAGTGGTTATTCACAAAAATTCGAACTCCAAGAATTTGGGATGTGGGCAAGGTTCGAGATTTTGAAAGTAAAACTAAGATGCCTCAGTTTAACTTAACTGCAGAACAAGCTACAGCGATTGCAGCTATTGTTGTTGGTCACGAAAATAAAAACGTTCGAGATGAGGCTGTTCGTAAAATTGATGGTCGAATGGAACAAGTGATTGAAGGTCATCGTTTAACGAATCGATATAACTGCGTGGGTTGCCATGCCATTGAAAATCGCGATGGCCATGTGCTCTCTTATTATCAAGCGGATCCTACTTTAGGACCTCCTAACTTAAATACTGAAGGTAAAAAAATTCAGCCAGACTGGTTGTATTCATATCTTCTCAATACCAATCATATGATTCGGCCTTGGTTAGAAATTAGAATGCCGACTTTCCAAATGTCTTCGCCAGAAGCCACTGCTATTACCAAATACTTTGCGGCTTATGACAATGCTCCATATCCCTATGTGCAGAGGGTAAATAAGCAGCAGTCTTCTTCTGAAAATGCTGAAGCCAATAAGCTCTTTAATCAAATAAATTGCTTGTCTTGCCATGGAGTAAGAAAACCCGGACAAGACGTTTCGGCTGCAGCACCTCATTTGGCTAACGTTAAAACTCGATTACGACCAGATTGGGTTGTTGATTGGTTGAGAAATCCAGGAGCTATTATGCCTGGAACTAGAATGCCACAAAACTGGCCGCAAACCGATCCTGACGATCCTCATTCAAATATCGCAATACCAGGATATTTTGGTGACGATGCGACTCGGCAAATGGAAGCTATAAGAGATTTCTTATATACATACGGCGGTGCTGCGGAAAATCCTCCGTCTCCAACTTATGATATTTATAAGGCCGATAAGCCACAGGCCAAGGCCGACGCTTCTATGAAAAAGTAAAAATCCTTTGCGGTTTTTTTTAGGATATTTAAATTAATTCACTATTTTGTCAGAGCATTTTTAAGATGCTCTGACAAAATTTAAGACTTTTTGTCTATTTTAGGGGCTGACCCCTAGTTTTTTCTAGACTAGCTTCGATCACATGGGTGGGAAAAAAATATCATTAACTATTCTTTTAACTATGTCGTTAAATTCCTGGAGCCAAAGTGCTGCTTGGGAAATTGAGAATCAATGGAATAATAATTGGGAACG
>CAZSSP010000024.1:15162-26022 GCA_964609695.1 uncultured Bacteriovoracaceae bacterium | reverse complement strand
GACATCCTCTGCACCCTGCAGATTCCGTTCCAACCACTCTTTACGTCGCACAGTTACCAATTGAGAGACGGGGAGGTGGAAGAGGACCGCCCATTCGACTTCGCAAGGTTCCTTCCACCATTTTAGTAAACATATGATTGAGTTCGGGCTGACCTCGTTGACCTTCAATGATTTCCAAAGCCCTCATGATGGCTTCAAAAGTGGCCAATCCTTCAGCCTTAGGTTCGCGCCGTAATTTATATTCTGACAATTTTCCAAGAGGAAGTTTCACACGAGAAACATCTTTTAAATCTAATTCTCTTTTATGAGTTTTAGCAGCCTGCCTCCAACTTCCATCAGGAACCAAAAGATTAATAGGTTTATCAATGGCACTTAGATATTCAGAACTCAAAACGGCAGCATCGTCTGAAGGAAAAAGTAATAAAGTTTTTCGATTTTCTTCAAAAAATCCTTCAGTGTTAAGGCTTGTATTGGGCAAGCCTCTCATACGAATGCTACAACTATTAAGCCCCAGCTGAGCCAATCTAGCCGTATTAGTCGTAAGATGTTTTTCTCGATGATGCATTATTACAAATATCTTTGTTGAGAAGTTTTGTGTGACCTCACGACAAATGGCGGCTTCCGCGCATATGCAAATTTCTCTACGCATTTTACAGGTCTGACATCTCGACAAAGGCTTACGCCGACTCATAAAGTGGACTTAGACGATTCTCCATGAAAAGTCTCGAAACTTCGTTATTCCCAGATATAAGATCGTAAAAATGCACTCAAAACATCAACGGACCCATTGATGGCATCTTTTCTTTGAGACTTTTGAAATGAAGGAGAAGTTGGAGTCTTATTTTTATCTACGTAATATCCATCAGTCAGCCTATGTGAACCCCACGCTCGAACAATACTTTGCTTTATCCCTGCGTCTGGGGGCAAAATCTGAGCTCCACTTTCAACGAGCGTATCGTAAGGTCCAGTTTGAGGAAATTTTCCGTAAATTAAATCTGTCACCTTAGTTAACAAACCCGCTGGGCTTGGAAATCCAGTTTCCTCGGGTGGAATCATAACAAAACTCGCCCACTTTAAGTGTGAAAAATTATCAGTAAGTCGATAATGCGATACACTTAAAACGTCTTCAGCAAGAGCCTCTACACCTTCTCTTGAACCTATTAATGGCTTAATTGGATTAAAGGCCAATAATCTTAAAATTCCAGCCGACAAACTATGAGAACTTGTTAACCAATGGGCCACCTGACTGCCTCGTGCCGCAGCTGAAAAACTAAATGAAACTTTTATTTTTTCAGGTTGAGAAATTTTATTTCCATACTCAGTTAATGCATAAAGCATATCTTGAGTTCCCTTCGAGGCCGAAAACAATACCGCTTCATCTAAACGCGGAAGGTCTTCATTAATTTGCTCTACAATTCTTGGTGCATTTTTTCTAAAAGAAGCGACCGTATCAGTATCAAGAACTCTGGCATAAAAATTTTGCTTACGAAGTTCAGCGACAAGACGAGCATAGATATCTCTTAAACTTCCATCTTGACTGTTAAAACCCAACACTAAAAAGAAACCAATTCGCCTTTTTCGAGCCGGACTTAAAGATTGAATTGAACCTGAATAAACTAATTTAGGATTTCGAGTTGCAGCTACAATTCGACTTTCTAAGTCTGCACCATCATAAGAATTTTTTATAATTCCAGCACTAAGAATATCACGAGTTCGTCTCATCCCAAGTTTATCGCTAAGCTCGCGTGAATATCTGAACCAATCAATTTTACCATTATAAAAAGAATCTCTTGAGGGAGCTGGAATGGCATCATCACAATTTAGGGCTCCCGACATGATTCTAAAAAAACATTCCCGTTGCCGAGCACTCAATTGCCCTTCACTCAATCCGGGAGCGATAAGATCGCGAATAGTTACATCTTCAATAGTGTCTACAGTGTAACTAGCCCCCTTTGAGCCACCTGAACTGATAGAACGCCGCCATTTTGAATGCTTAAAAATGGGTCGATGTTTATTTTGCGGCCAAAACTTTAAACCTGGCAGTGCCACTCCATTAAGTTCGGCTGGCATGGAATACCAGCTTCCAAACAATGAGGCCTCAGATACGTTTATTAAAAAAATGAAAATGCACGATGAAAAACACCCCAATACCCTATTCACTCAACCCTCCGGACTACTCTCTAATTAGTAGTTCTAAGGGAGAGCTAACATCTTAAATTTTCTTTAATTTTCGCTCACTGCAGCAGAATCAGCACGGGCCTTTTGCTTCTTATCAAAACAATAGGGGCAATGAATTCCCTGCTTATAACGAGGATCTAGTAAATCATGAGGCTTTAGCGGACCTCGACAGCCGTAACACATCGTCACGTCAGTGGCTTTAAGCTCACCATTAATACCCAACCGTCGATCGAATACAAAACATTCACCTTCAAAATGTCCTGCTCCAAACTCTTCGAGATACTTTATGATTCCACCTTCTAATTGATAGACTTTTTCAAAACCCATCTTCTGAAGCATGATGGCCGTAGCCTTTTCACAACGAATTCCACCCGTGCAATAAGTCACTACGGGTTTTTTCTTTTCTTCTTCAGACCACTCATTCACAACTTCTAAAAATTTTCTAAAACTTCCAACAGCAAGATCCTTGGCTCCTTTAAATTTTCCAAGTCGAACTTCGTAATCATTACGAGTGTCTAACAAAAGAAAATCATTCCGATTGTTGAGCCAATCATGAAATTCAGCTGGAGGCAGATAAGGACCCGTGAATTTATCGGGGCGAATGTCTGGATATCCCGTAGTCACAATTTCTTTTTTAACTTTTACGAGCATACGTCGATAGGTGTGCTCAGGATTTTCAGAAACCTTCCAAATAAACTTTGGAAAGTTAAACTCTTGAGAGAGGTAGTCTTCAAAAGCCTTAAGGTTTTCAGGCAAACCTGAAATTCCAATATTCGCACCTTCTTCACCCATTAAAAGGGTGCCGCGAATGTCGAGCTCTTTGCCCTTTGTCAAAATAGGGTCGCGCATAGAACGAGGGTCATTTAAATCAAAAAATTGATATCCCGAATAGTGCAGATACATTGGACAATGTCCTATCGCCTCAAGGCTTGAGAATCAATTTCAAATCTTCAAGCGCTTGTAAAAAGGCTTCGGACTGGGATTACGCCCCAAAAATTCCTTAACTAAATCCAAAGCATCTTTCATTCCGCCCTGCTCTAAAATCACCTTTCGGTAATGAGCGCCTACCTTGGGACTTAACAAACCGCCTTTTTGGAATACTGTAAACATATCCTGAGCATAAACCTCGGACCATAAATACCCGTAATAACCCGCATCGTATCCCATCAAATGCCCAAATCCGGCTTCAAAATGAGTGCCTGGCATAGCTTCAACGCCCGTGATTTCTTTATGGAGTTTTTGTTGAATTGCAGTTGTATCCACCTGAGCCCCAGGATTGGAATGATAAGCCATGTCGATATTTCCCAACCAAAGCTGACGTGTGTAAAAATAACTTTGGTTAAAATCTCGAGCCGCAATCATTTGTTTTAACAAATGTGTAGGGAGTTTCTTTTTTGAGTCTTTATAATGTCCAGAAATGCTCGAAAGCACCTTAGGATCCCACACCCAATTTTCAAGCATCTGAGAAGGCGCTTCTACAAAGTCACGCGCAACAGATGTTCCTGAAAAACTAGCATAAGGAGCCTTCGTTAGAGTTTGATGCATAATGTGTCCAAACTCATGAAATAAAGTTTCAACTTCATCGTGACTGAGCAACGAGGGCTTATCACCACTGGGTGGATTAAAGTTAGCCACAATAGCTGCGATGGGTTTTAAATAAGTCCCATCAGACAAAAGTCGACCTGATCTCAAGGGAAAAGCTGCCGCATGAGAATACTTTCCTTCACGTGGAATAAAATCAGTATAGAAGAAGGCTACAGTTTCTTTAGTTTTCTTGTCTATAATTTTATAAAACTGCACATCGGGAGACCAAGTCTTTGCATCAGCCACTCTTTCAAAATTCACACCAAGAATTGTGGAATAAACATTAAACATTCCTTCTACAGTTTTTTCAGATGGAAAATATTCACGAATTTTTTCTTCATCTAAACTGTATTTTTTCTTCTTAAGTTGAAAATCTAAATAACGTAAATCCCAAGCTGTAATAGGACCTGCTTGAGGATCTAACTGCTTTTTAAAAGCTTCCATAGCGGCCAAATCACGCTGATTGCCGATTTTGAGCTTTCCTCTCAATTCATTGAGGAAATTCCAAACCTCTTTGGAAGATTTAGCCATTCGATTTTGAGAAGTTTTATAATCAGCCCAAGTTTTATAACCCAATCTCTCAGCGATATCCTGCCTTAACTCGACCGCTCTCTTTAAAAGTGGAAGATTTTTTTGAGAGGCTTTATTCATAAAAGCAAAATTTACTTTCTTTCGAGTTTCACTGACGCTCACATTTTGAAGAGTTCCAAAAATATCTGGATAGCTCATTGTTACTATGTATTTTCCTGAAGCATCTTTTTTAAGTCTTTGAATAAAAGAATCCTGAGCGCCCTTGAGCTCTTCTGCGCTCAAAAGGACTGTTTGTTTGTCTTCAGCAATATTGTTATCAAAATCAGTTTCAATTTTAGCGAGCTCTTCTTTGAGTTTTTTAAGTTCCGCGAGTTTATCGTCAGCAAGTTTCAATCCATTATTTTCAAAAGATTTTATGGTCTCATTAAAAAGTCTTTTTTCTTGCCAACTTCTGGGTTTCACATCTTTAACGGCTGCATAAAGATCTTTTCTTAAAAAAGTAGCCACTAAAAAGGGATTGATCTCATTGGCACAAGCCAAGGACTCTTCCCGAATTTTTTCGTTAACATGAACATCTTTCATAAAAACTAAAGGGGAAGTTTCCTGCTCAAGTATGGCCATGGATTCTTCAAGAGCCAAAAGAGTGTTATCAATATTTCTGGAATTCATCGGAGTGGCTGCAATCGCATCAACACTAATTTGAGCTTTAGCGATAGAAGCTTTGCAGAGCTTTGATATTTCTCCTTTTACGTAATCACTTCTAATTTCGTTTGAAGAAATTTTTCCATTATTAGCCGAAGTGGAAGTTTGAGGAGATGGACCACTCGAACAAAAACTTAAAACAAAAAGAAGTGGCAAAAATTGAAATTTCATATCGCTAAAACCTCCAAATAACTCATTCATCATATGACATTATAAAAAAAGCGTGATCCCAAAAGCTTATAAAAGGACTCCTGAGCTGCCGCACGGCGTCTTCGCCTTTCAAAAGCAGGATTTTATAAGCTTAAGGACTAAACTTCTTAATGTGCTCTTCCGTTAAGTAGTTGATGACACGTGCAGCCGTAAAGCCTCTTGATAAGAAATCTGTCGAGAATACAGAATATTCTCAATTTGACCAGATTTCAGGACAACATCCCCTCAAAGGACAAATCCCAAGTTTTTGCGTGCTTTACAGAGCCCGTCCTCGTCCTCATGGAAAAATTGCCTATTTTAATTTCAATCTCGCCAAAGAGATGGGACTCATTACGAACGAACACGAACACAAACTTACAAAAGCCTTGATTAAAAAAATTCTTGAAACATTTTCTCTTACCATCATCAATGAATACGATATTGCTCAAAAGAAAAAATTTAAAAATATAAAGCCCAACACTTTTATGGCCACGCGCTACCTCCAACTCCAACACCCTATTAAAAATGGAAGCACCTCTGGAGATGGAAGAAGTATATGGAACGGAACTTTTAGCAATGGAAAAAAAGTGTGGGACATTAGCAGCTGTGGAACAGGTGCCACCTGCTTAAGTCCAGCCACAGCTATGAGTGGAAAGTTTTTTGAAAGTGGTGACCCTTCGATCTCTTATGGTTGCGGAACAGCCGATCTTGAAGATGGAATTTCAGCCGTCATCATGAGTGAAGTGTTTCATGCAGCCGGATATCCTACGGAAAGATGCTTAGCCGTTATACAATATCCCAACGGAGAATCCATCAACGTTCGAGTGAGCTGCAATCTCATTAGACCCGCGCATTTCTTTCGATATCTTAAGCAAAAAAACTGGAAAGACCTTAAAACTCTTACGGATCACTTTATTTCTAGACAAAGAAAAAATAAAGAATGGGAGTTTTCAGAAGAAGACTCTAATCCTTATGATTTTTTTCTAGAAAAAATGATTGATGCCTTTTCACGTTCCGCGGCTCTCTTTGAATCTTTTTACATATTCTGCTGGCTCGACTGGGATGGCGACAATATTCTCGCCTCAAACGCAGGAATACTCGACTACGGTTCGATAAGACAATTCGGCTTGTTTCATAAAGATTACCGATACGATGACACCGACCGATGGTCGACTAATATTACTGAACAAAAAAAGAAAGCTCGATTTATCGTACAAAGTTTTCATCAACTTGTGGACTTTATAAAAAACGGAAAAAAGCAAAAAATTTCTAAATTCTCAAAATCATATGCCACTAAACGATTTGATTCGATGTTTGAATATTATAGAAAACACTTTTTACTCGAACAAATAGGAATTAAAAGCTCTCATATTCCCGAACTCCTATCGAAACATTTAAATCTAATATCACGCTTTGAAAAAGCATTTCGTTTTTTTGAAAGAGTCCAATCAAAAAAAGGGATTTATAAAGTGTCTGATGGCGTGACTAGCAATGCCGTTTTCTGCATGCGAGATTTTCTGCGAGAATACCCTCAGTCTCTACTCAGAGACTTTAAGCCTTGGGAGTGGTCAGATTTCGTAAAATCCACAAGATCTCGCTACGCCTTAAAAAAGGATTTGAAATCTAGCAGCACACGAGAAAATGAATGTTTGAATCTTCAAAAAAATTATATCGAGATATTGTCGGTGTTGTCGCAATTAAGAAATAAATCTCTTGAACACATTTTACTCGACATTAACTCAAGATCTTCCACCATTAATAGATACGATCGAATTACCGGAAATAGCTCATTACTTATTACCGATAAAATTCTTAAAAAAAATAAAAGTGCGAAGAAAATCTTTAAAGCTGTCGAAGAATTCTTTGGTCTGCACCTCAACACAAAAGCCTTTAAAAAACTCCCTAAGAATCTTCATAAAATTCAAAAAATACTAAACGCAAACAATCACGACATTTGATTTTTATTAGGCTCTAATGCGAGTAAGATTCCTGCAAATAGAATGAAAAAAGCGAGGACTTTTGTTTGACCAACAACTTCTTGTTTTAAAAGCACGGCCATGATTGTCGCCAAAACGGGTTCTACCGTATAAATAATAGTGGCTCTAAAGTCTGTCGTATGTCTTTGATAAATCCCCTGCACCCAAAACGCCAATGCCGTACATAGAAGTGAACAATACAAAACCCCACCCCACACCTTAGGCATAGTTAAATTGTGCTGTAATTCTTCAAAGAATGCAGATTCAAAAATCAAAGCCATTACGCCACAGAGAAAGCCGCACCAAAAAATTTGTTGCCAAGCCAAAACAACAGCATTGCCCTTACGAGTGAAGCGACTGATGAGCATAATTTGAACTGCAAAAGCCAAAGCGCATAGAATTGATAAAAAATCACCCAGTCCCACGACACTATTCTGAGCAAAATCAGGTTTAGACAAAAAATATAAACCCACTACAGACAACAACAAGCCCCACAATATTCTCTTAGAAAATTTTTCTTTAAATATTAGAAAGCCTAATAAAGGAACAAAAATCACAAAGAGTGACGTTAAAAAGGCTGAATTTGAGGCACTAGTATAAACAAGAGACAACGTTTGCAAAAGAAAACCCAAGGCCAAACACAATCCCAGCAAAAATCCTTCTCGACTCAAATACCATTTTCCCTTGAGATGTCTTCCAATTAGAAGAACCGGAAAATAAAACAAAGCTCCAAAAAGAAATCGAAGTGCCGCAAAAGTGAAGGGTTGAATAAAATGAAGCGACTCTTTAACTACGATAAAAGCTGAAGCCCAAAAAAAAGTTGTTAAGAATAAAATGAATTCAGCTTTTCTTCGCATGCTTGATTTTTAAATCATATCCCAGCCAGAAGCCAGTAAAGGCCAAGCCCCATAACGCCCAAGCTCAATAACTTTCGAATATCTAAATCTTCTGAAAACACTAAACGAGCAATCAGCACTGTCCAAAATAGACCCAATCCTCTTTTTGCCGCTTCCAGCACAGGAACAAGCACAAATTTTAAAACATAAAGCTGACAAACGACGGCCAACACAGATGAAAAAACTCCACCTATCGCGGCGTCACCGTAATTTCTAAAATTTTTTAAGTTCTTAAACTCTTTTAAATATAAACACCAAAAACTGCTAATAATAAATAAACCCGAAGTTTGAAAAACTGTATGCGTCGCCATTGAAGATACCTGTAGGCACTTTTTATCAATCACTCCCATCAAGCCCCAAGCCAAAGCCGCCATTTGCATTAAGAAAGGTCCCTTTTTATCGCCTTTAATAGACGGCCAACCATTGAGCATAAAGGCACCCATCACCACTGCTGCTAGTCCCAGCATTTGCCAATAACTTAAACTTTCTCCTAAAAGTAATGATGAAAAAATCACGCTGAAAACAGGAGTGAAAGACAACATAGGCACTGTTTTTAAGAATGAAGAAATACTGACAGAAATAATAAACAAACTATTGGCTGCAAAATTAACCAGCAAGCCTAAGAAACCCCAAAACCAATAAGCGGAACTTAGATGCCTTTGATCTGGAGAAATAAAGAATGAAGCATAAAGAGGAATTTGCCCAAGCATTAAAATCCAAAGTGTGAGTGGAACACTCAATTTTTCAGTTAATTTTTTACGAGCCAAATCAAAGCAAGACCAAAAAAATGAGGACGCTACAAATAAGAATAAAATTTGAGTGGAATTCAACTTTAAATGCCTTCGGCCTTTTTAAGAGACAACATTCTTTTTTCAGCCAATTGTCTATTAAATTTATCAATAAGCTTTTGAGCATCGTCATCGGACCCGAGCGTTAAGAGCGCTGCGCCATGACTTTTGTGAGTCAAAGGATCTTTAACAACGTCTATTTTCAAAATAGGGACATAATTGGCAAAGTATTTTTTTATGGCAACTTCATCCCAATCAAAGGGCAAATTAGCCACAAATACGGTTGTCACCATGAATTCTATACTAAAGCTTTACCCTTAAATTAGGAAGGGCTTTTCTTAAAGCCTAAGCCGCTCTAGGATAGTTGATCTATGGCTGAAGCTAGAAAAAAACACATTGTCCTCACGTCTCACCCCCACAAGATTTACCGGGACTCCCCTGAAATCAAATGGGGTCATCCTGACCCGCTTCAAAGAGGCCCCATTATTGGCGCTCATGCTCTCGCCAATCATCAAAACGCTATAGGTGGGCACGGCGGTAGCTATACAGTTTACCGAGCTCTGGCGACAGCTGCCGGGCAACTTCCTCCCGAACACAAACCCGATCTTCATAACACCAATCCCGTGGTTGAAATTGGACCACATCCTTCTTGGGGCGATCCCAAAAAAATTGTGTCCCTAGACCCTTGGGGTGGAAGAGTTTTTGAAACTTATAAAGATTACTATAAAAAGGGTTACGACATTCGCCCCACTATCGCCATCACCCAAGCCCACCTCAACATGATGGAAATTGAAGAGGCCGTAAAAGAAAAGCGAATTCAAGTTGATGGAAAAATTGTAAAATCTGCTAAAGAAGTTGTTGTCACAAAAGCCGCTATAGAACCCGTATGGTATCTTCCCGGTATAGCTGAACGATATGGAATTGAAGAAGCGGACTTAAGACGAGCTCTATTTGAAGAAACTGGTGGAATGTTTCCCGAACTGATCACTCGTTTTGATTTAAAATTACTTCTTCCTCCTATTGGAAGCACTTCAGTCTATATTTTTGGAGATCTTGAAGGCCTTCACAATCCTAAACGAAAACTCACCTGCCGAGTGCACGATGAATGTAACGGTTCCGATGTTTTTGGCTCAGACATTTGCACCTGTCGCCCTTACTTAACTTACGCCATTGAAGAAGCTATTCGCACAGCTCAAGAGGGTGGAACAGGGCTCATAGTCTATTTTCGCAAAGAAGGCCGCGCCCTAGGAGAGGTGACAAAATTTCTTGTTTATAATGCTCGAAAAAGATCCGAGGGCGGCGACACTGCTTCTAAATATTTCTATAGAACAGAATGCGTGGCTGGAGTTCAAGATATGCGCTTCCAAGAATTTATGCCCGATGTTCTCCACTGGTTAGGAGTTACAAAAATCGATAACCTTGTTTCGATGTCGAACATGAAATACGACGCCATAGTAAAAAGTGGCATTCAAGTGCTCAAAAGAACAACCATTCCAGATGAAATGATTCCTGAAGACGCCAAAGTTGAAATGGAAGCCAAAAAAGCCGCTGGATATTTCAGCCCAGAAGGCCACGACGACCTTGAAAAAGTTAAAGGCCGAAAGATTGAGGAAAAATAAAATTGGAAAGCCCTCAAAAAATTAAATTAAGTCCTGATGAAATTGAAAAACTTCTTGATCCTAGATTGATACGAGAAAGAGCTGGAATGATCTTTTCGAGTTGCGAAAAAGGTGCCACACACTTTTCGTATCACCCCGAGAAACTCAGTGATTGCGCTGCATTTGTAGCAGAAACCATAAAAGAACTTTACCCAAATCTAGAAGTTCCCTTTCATTCACGCTTTAGACATTTCGAAGCCGGCAATCCCAATAGGGTTCGCGAATTACTAAAAACTTGGCATCACTTAAGCGAAGAAGAGCAACTCGTAAGACTTTGGGATCTCTGCATTGTTTCTGTTTACCTCGACGCAGGAGCTGGAGAAAAATGGTCCTATAAAGATAAAGATTCGAAACACTA
>CAZSSP010000024.1:0-15062 GCA_964609695.1 uncultured Bacteriovoracaceae bacterium | reverse complement strand
GGTGATTGTTGGCATTACAGTCCTTTTGGAGAACTCTCATTTAACTCCTTAATGCCCTTCCATAAACTCTCGCAGTGGCTTTGTTATTCTCTTTTAGATCCACTTCAAAATGCCGGATACACTCTTGTAAACTTATCTCGCCTAACTGGACTTCCCGAGTATCGAAATGGAGGACTCTTACTCGATGAAGGAGTTATTCAATTACGAGATAACGTCAATCTTAGAAGCACTCATGATCTTCATTCTGATCTCATAATAGAATGGCGAGCTCTCACCATTGTTTTGCTCGATAAACTCGGCGATGAAATCAGGACTCTCTTTAAGAAGAATGCAGACGAATGGCCTTTAGTTAAAATTTTAGAAGGTGGCACATGGCACGCAGGACGCAAGGCCGCCATGAGAAGACGAGGAACTCTAAACGCCCCCCTCAAAATAGCAAGTGATGGAACAGTTTTTTAAAAAGGATATTTTATGAAAAAACCTATTGTTGTTAATCATCCCATACTTCTTCACAAACTCGGAATTTTAAGAAAAAAAGAAACGAGTTCTTATTTTTTCCGACAAATTCTTCAAGAAATAAGTTACATGCTTGCTTTTGAATCCACCAAAGATCTGACCCTAGGTGAGGATCGCATTGAAACACCGATGGAAGTTTGTACCGGACATCGAGTGAATGAAACGGTCATAGTGGCTTCTATTCTACGTGCAGGGCAAGGAATGCTGGAAGGTTTTCTAAACGCGCTTCCCTTTGCAAAAGTGGGGCACATTGGAATTTATCGCGACAAAAAACTCAACAACACCATTGAATATTATTTTAGACTTCCAGAAGATTGCGAAAAGAAAAAAGTTTTTTTACTCGATCCATTACTGGCCACTGGAGACACTGCTCTGGCTGCTCTTGACAGACTCAAAGAATACCAAGTCGGGCCCATAAAACTTATTTCGGTTTTGGCCGCTCCAGTTGGAATTCAAAAAATTCATGAAGCTCATCCTGATGTCGATATCTACACTGTAGCCATTGAACGAGAACTAAATGCCAAAGGATATTTACTCCCAGGATTAGGCGATGCCGGAGATCGACTCTTTAATACAGTCGCAGTGAGTCCCACTCCATGAATAGAGCGAATTTGATTGGTATTGCAGGGGGTAGCGGATCGGGAAAATCCACTCTAGCACTCGAAGCACAACGACTTCTTGGAAAAGAACGATGTGCCATCATTGCCCAAGATCACTATTACTTTGATCAAAGCCACCGTTTTGATGCCGACGGTGGAAGTGTTAATTTCGATCACCCTTCTAGCATTGATTTTGATCTCATGACTGAGCACTTAAAATTGTTAAGTGAGGGAAGCGACATCGAACTTCCTATCTATGATTTTACAAAACACAAACGACTCAACGAAACCCAAAAGTTTTTAAGCCGAGAATTTATAATCGTCGAAGGCACTTTAATTTTAACTCAAGACAATCTTCGCAAACTTTTAAACACGAGTTTTTTCATAGACACCCCAGACCCTATTCGCTTTGCACGTAGATTAAAAAGAGACGTCCAAGAAAGAGGTCGCGACCCCGAAGGTGTTAAGGCTCAATACGAAAATCAAGTCAGACCCATGTTCGATAAATTTGTTGGGCCCAGCAAAAAATTAGCAACTCACGTGATTCAATCGCCATTCTATGAATGGCTTTCTAAATATAATTTTTAAGGGTCGATTTTAATCGTCAATTTTAATCGTCAATTTTAGTCGTCAATTTTATAAGTGCGACCATCTCGAGTTTTGAGTTCTATGACGTCTTCTAAACTGAAGTTTTGACTATTGGGATTATCCCCGTGAAAAAGAATTTTACCGTCTGAGGTGAATTCCACTCGAATAATTTTATGCTGCCCCTGCCCTCTTATACGCATCTCGGAATATTGTTCTAATTGATTTTTCAATTCATGATTTTGCTTAATCAAAGCCTCAATCGATAGAGCTCTGGACTGGGCTTCGCTAGAATTGTTGCGTAAAAAACTAAGTGCCGTAACGGCCCCCACTACGCCACAAAGAATAGGAATAAGCACTCGACGAGATAGACGTCCTAATGTGGAGCTTTTTATTAAGTTTTCATTGAGAGATTGATACTCATTCAATACGTCGCCTGGGATATAGGACCAAATTTTTATAGGCTTTCTCGCATTATCAAAAACCCTCAAATCTCCCTCTTTTAAGACACTACTTATAATTTTTCCGTCTGAGAGCTCCAAAATTAAGGCATCTCCCGAATACAATTTAGGTGCTGGCATAGGCTGAGCTAAAGCGCCACTCACCTTCCATAGCAATTCAACAGCTTCGGCATGAAGCTCGGGTTCTCTGAAAATTTTATAAGTCGCTAAGATTTGCAAACGCACATTTGATAAAAGCAATGGCCATTCTAAAGTAAAAGTTTCACCCTCAACCTTTTTTTGTCTCACGGTTTCGCTCGTACTCTTAACTGTTCTTTCGTTTAATTCTGCCAACACTGATCGAATGGCTCTAGATCCAAGGAACTCCGCAATATTTAAAACGGGAAAATCAATAATCACTTTATTGGGATTTAAAAATTCACCGACACCTAAAGCAGTAGCGCTACTAGTTGGCAATGTTCTCACGTAGACAGGAGACGAAGCTATATCAGGCTCAGAAGAGCGAATCAGAGGCTCAGCACACATCAATCGATTGGGATCAACCCCTCCGTCCGAAAGGTCGCCAGCAAGAATCCCAAAAGACATTAGACATAGTATTATAGAGATTGACGCCTTCATTTCGCAATGCGTTATTAACTCGAACTACCCTCGTTGTCAAATTGAAGTCATAACGACGGCTGATAAAATGTAAATGATATCAGTTGTTTATGCCCAGGATAATAATGAGGTTGCCATTCTAAGGCATTAAAACTTTATCAAGATCTAAAAACTCTTTGAAGTCCCGACAATTAACGAGCAAATTTTTTCCGAAAGAATCCACCACGCCTCGATTCATTTGTCCGGTCAAAAGCCTCATTCTAAAATCTAATAAAATTAAATTATGCTGAGCAATCACCAGCTTTTCAGCCACTCTAAAATGACTTTCTACAATCGAACGTTTTTCAGGAATTGTGGCAGGTTCCACAATATCGGACTGAATCATAGCCAATTTATCTTTACCCAAAAAAAGCTCTAAAGTTTCTTTAGATTCCTTATAAGATTCTAAAAGAGAATAGATTTGTTCTTTTTGAGTATTTAATCCATTTCGCAAACGATGAAGTTCAACAATATTGTCTACTAACAATCCATCATATTCAGCTTGTTTATTGACCTTTTCAAGACGTGCAATTTCTTCTTTGGCTTTTCTTTCTTTTCTACCAGAGAGTCTCCACCGAAGAGACACGCCCCCTCCAAACTCATTATAAGATCCAGGGCTAGATGAACCCGGACCGGACTCAATTCCAAAACGCGCATCTCCATACAATCCTAAGGTGGGTTGCCAAGCTTTAGAGGCTGCCAGTAAATTTAAATCTGCCACATTAACGCCAGCCAAAAGCGCTTGAAGAGAAAGATTATTCCTTTTTATTCTTTTCACTAATTCGTCAGGATCTTCATTAATAATTTTAATTTTTAAAAATGGATGAAGAAGCTGTTCATCTGGAATTTTTGCTCCGATGAGCGACTTTTCAATAAAGTTTTTTTCATTAATATATTCAAGCAAAGCTCCCCTAATAACCCTAGATTGATCTTCTAATTCCTGACGAATGAGTCTCAACACTAAGACTTTTTTAGAATCAAAGGGCAAATCAGGATGCTGCTCTCTAAAGTTTTTCTCAGCATCTTTTTCAATTTTCAAATAAAACCTTTTCAAAAACTCATCTTTAGCAATAGCAAAATAATATTGACTTTTTCTTTCGCTCAAACGAATGAAGGCCTCTAAAAATAATTGAGTAAAATTTTGTCGCTGAGCTTCGCTTTCTAATTTTGCCAAAAAAGAAGACGCCTGAGAACGACTTTGGGCTACAGCCTTTTGAAAATCATAAATTGGAAGAAAAAAAGTAAATCCAGCATCACTGCTTTGAATTTGACCTGATCGACTTCCTTGCGTCACACCAGCTCGTAGTTCTAAATCGAGTTGAGCCCCCCGTTGTGCTTTTGCAATTTTTTCATTCTCAACAAATATTAGATAATTATTAAATCTAACGACAACCGATGTGTCGCCCTCTATGGCCGTATCGTAAAGAGCAGATAAATTTGTGGATGATTTTGAGTAGCTCTTCAATGTTAAAAGAGCACAGATCAAACACAATATAATTTTAACTTTAAAAATAGAAAACCCCGAACTCTGCACCATGAAAAGACTCCCGGTACAAAAGTAAGCAGTCTCACTCAGTTTTAAAAGTCAAAATTACTTAAGACTTCTTTACAATTAATTCACAAGATCTTTATTTGACCCTCAAGCGAGCCCAAGACATCATAGAAACTACGACAAACCAAGTTCCTGCAGCATCACATGTAAGCTGAAACATTTAAAACCCCTCTGAGTTTCGCTGAACACATGTGACTGAAGGTACGTTTAATGAAAATTTTAACAACTTTGATAACGTTAGTTTTTCTATTTGAAGCAAAGACTAGCTATAGTATGGGGGCCTGGAAACCTAAAAACAAAATGAACTCCAGCACTCAAGCTTCCCCGAGTGCGCCGCAAACCAACACCAATCCTGAAACTGCGAGCACACCCGACATTTCCGATGATACAGACGATAGCTCAAATTCTTCTCCAAATTCTGATCCTACTGAAAATGTAGAATCTGAAAAACCCCAAGTTATCAAAGGTTGGCTAGAAGATTATTCTTTGCATATTGAAGATAAGATTCAAAAAACTTATGCAAGCTTATTAGATATTCCTTCAAGCAAAATGAAAAAAATGTGCCCAAAATGGAGTTCTTTAAATAAAGCCGATCGTGCAGAATTTTGGACTCATCTTCTCTATGCCGTATCCATTCCTGAATCGAGCACAAACAGAACACTTATATACTTAGAGAAATCTATGAAAACTGACTCTGTTACTGGCTATCAAGTGAGATCCGAAGGATTGCTACAATTATCCTATCAAGACGTGAGCTCTTATTCTTATAAAGGTGGAGACATCTCTTGGAGCGCTGACCGTAGCATGGCTATTCAAGATTATGAATCTGAAGCAAAATATGGAAATCCGAACAGAAGCATTTTAAATGCCTACGCCAATCTTAATTTAGGAATTCATATTATTTACAAACAAGTCTTCAAATACAACCCAAGTCTTTCACTTGAAGACGCCATGGGAAAATATTGGTACGTCATGAGAACCAGCAGCACAACGGAATTTAACAAAGTCTATACAGAACTAAATAAACGTTTCGGAATCTGTTTTTAGGCTTTTTTTTCTAAAACGGCTAAGGTTAAACGCGAGATACAAATGAGTTTAGACTCTTGTTCAATTTTAATTTCCCAAACTTGAGTTTTTCGACCAATATGAAGAGGTCGAGCAGTACCCTCCACCCTGCCCTCAGTCACCGAACGAATATGATTTGCATTGATATCAAGACCAACAGCATAGTGAGTTTCAGGATTCAATACGAAATTTCCAGCCATGCTGGCAATGCCCTCAGCCAAAACAACAGAGGCACCTCCATGCAAAATTCCCCTGGGTTGTTTTGTACGAGAATCAACTGGCATTGTCGCTTTTACATAGTCAGGGCCAATTTCCGTAATCTGAACATCGATATGTTCCATCATGGTGCCCTTTCCTCGGGCTTGGGCCTGTTCAACGCTAATTTCTTTAAACCAAATCATTTGGACAACTCCTCAATTTTCAGCAAACACGTTTGTAAAAGAAAATCCTGAAACACTTCATTCTCCAACAAAGATGAAGCTAAACTAATTTTAATTTCGGGGTACAAAGACTTTAAAGAATCCAAGGACTGACTTAAATCTTCGCGAACATGTTTACCCACTGAAAGAAAAAGCGGAATTACTTTTATTGTTGAAATACTTTCTGAATCAAGAATTTCTTTAACAACACTTTCAAGACGAGGTCCCTGCCCCTCTAAATGAGCCAAGGTCCAATGACGCCTAGGATCTTCCGTTTTTAACTTCAAAATAAGTTCATCAAATGGAGCGGCCCATTCTTTTTTTTGACTCCCATGCACCCAAAGCACGGCAAGCTCTCTATGAGAAAGCTTATTGTAAATTGGCAAGGTTGGAATATGTATAAACTCTAAATTATTCCCCTCAGTATCATAAAAATAGAATCCATAACTCAAGTCGCGGTGCTCATGAACTTTGGAGACAAGCACATCGCCCCTGGCCTGTATTTTCTTATAGAAAGTGTCTACTTCTTCTCGAGAATCTGCCAAAAAACCCAAATGAGCTGGATGAACTCCAGAGGATTTTTCTATTTTTATTTTTTCTTCTTGAGCTACTTTTACAAGACTTAAAGTTGTTTCTCGAAAAGAAAGCATAAGCCAATCTTTATCCGAGTCATGATAGGCCTTGAATCCTAAAGATTCATAAAAACTTTGAGCTCGTTTTAAATCATAAACCGCAAGAGCGGCGTGTTTAAGGCCCTTCACTGTTGTCCTTTAAACGCCATCGACTGAGTTTTCCTTCATTAAAAATTAGCTCATATGAAAATCCATCATCAGGATGAGCTGGCAAATTTTCAGCCTTGCTCCGATTTTGGGTGACTTCAATTTGCGCCAATGAAATTCCATCATCGCTTTTGGCACTGAATTGCCACTCACAAATCATGATGGAAGCCTTTGAACCTCTACAATTCCCAAGATTACTATGTTTACGCATCACTTCCTCATAACTCATGCCCACTTGAAGACTGCGCTCTTGTCGATCCGCTTCACTCTTTAAATTTCTTTGACGATTGGAATTATGCGCACAAGAAAATAGTTGAAAAAATATAATAAGACAAAAAAGTACTTTTAAATTTTTCATTGGTTCTTCCATTTAATGTTACAACCTACACTGGGCTTTTGACTTGAATGAACAGGCTTATGATTTAAGATAGAATCGAGAGCAGAAGCAAGCGACTCTCCACTGACTTGAACCATGCTTTTGGGTCGAGAATCATCAAATTGACCTCGATAAACACACTTCATCTGGGAATCAAAAACATAAAAATCCGGAGTGCAAGCGGCTTGATAGGCCTTAGCAACACTTTGAGTTTCATCGTATAGGTAGGGAAAAGTGAATTTTTCACTTAACGCTAGTTCTTTCATTTTTTCAGGTGAATCTTCAGGATAATTTTCAACGTCATTGCTACTGATAGCTATAAAAGAAATTCCCTTGGCTTGATAAGTCCTCACAAAACTA
This sequence comes from uncultured Bacteriovoracaceae bacterium, assembly GCA_964609695.1. Taxonomy (GTDB): domain Bacteria; phylum Bdellovibrionota; class UBA2428; order UBA2428; family UBA2428; genus JAGNHS01. Next base: position 7,714 of record CAZSSP010000024.1, on the reverse strand, counting down.
ACCCAAAATGGCAATAAATGCTTAACATAGGGACAATGGTTGCAAATAAATGCAATCACCGTAGCCTTCGAAATGGGCTGCTCTGAAAGCTTAAAGTTTTTTCCAGTCACAACATCTGGCAGCAAAAAATCAGGGGCTTTAGTGCCCAAAGGAAGCATATTTGAAGGAGTCACAGCCATGAAGAACTTTTAGCTTTTGCCAAAGCATAAGACAACCCTCAAAAGTTACCTAAGTTAGTGCTTTTGAAGGCATCCTATAGAGACTTTTTTCCACCAAACGAGTAAAAGAGATATATGCGTTATTTCATCCTAAGCGGTAGCCACCGTGTTAACTCAGAGTCCCGAAGGGTTGCTGAGTATTTTAAAAATAGAATTAGTAAAATTTTTCCCGAAGACAGCACTCATGTCTTTAGTTTAGAGAAAAACCCCATTCCTTTATGGGATGAAAGTATCTGGGAAGGATCGGAAGATTGGAAAAAACTTTGGACTCCAATAAAAGATGAACTCATCTCAGCCGATGCCATTATTGTAGTTTCACCCGAATGGGCGGGAATGGTCACTCCTGGAGTTAAAAATTTTCTCCTACTCGCTGGCGGTGGCTCTATAAGTCATAAACCCGGACTTATTGTGTCTGTGTCTGCAGCACGAAACGGAGCCTATCCCGTCTCTGAACTTCGCATGAGTGGCACAAAGAATAATCAACTCTGCTATATCCCCGAGCACATCATTGTTCGTGATTGTGCCCAACAACTCAAGGGCGATGAGGCCAAAAGTGAAGACGATAAGTATCTTCGAGCCCGTATCGATTACAGTATTAAACTTCTACGTGAATACGCCAAAGCACTTAGTTTAGTAAGAAGCTCTGGAGTCGTTGATGGAAAAACTTATCCTTACGGAATGTGATTAAATGCGATTTGCCATAAACGAAGTTCATAATTTTATAACTAAGCACACTGGATTAACGCTGAGCTCAAATGAATGGGCCATGGTCCCCAATAACGCTAATGGAGATTTTGCATTTCCATGTTTTCAAATTGCTAAAAAGCTTTCTAAAAGCCCGCCCGATATGGCCAAAGAATTATGCGAAGCTTTCAATAAGGAAAAATTTACACATTTAGAAAAAGCAGTTGCTCAAGGACCCTACCTCAACATCTACATCAATCCACACGCTTTATTTTCAACTATCTACGGAAAAATTTCTCAAAACTCTTGGGGAAAGAGCAACAAGGCTCAAGGCAAAAAACTCATTGTTGAATTTTCCTCTCCCAATATTGCCAAGGAGTTAGGTTTTCACCATATTCGAAGCACCGCTATTGGGCACTCTCTGGCTCGTATCGCAGAAAATCATTCTTATGAAGTAAAACGAATCAATTATCTGGGAGATTGGGGCACCACTCATGGAAAATTATTAGTGGCCCTCAACACCTTTGGAGATTTTAAACGTCTTGAAAATGAAGGCGTGAGCTACATGCTCGAACTCTATATAAAATTTAATAAAGAAGAAAAGGAAAATCCCTCACTCAGCGAAGAAGCTAAAGCTACTTTTCAACAACTCGAAAATGGAGATCCTGATTTAAGAAAAAATTGGGAATTATTTAGAAAACTTTCCATCGAAGAATACAAACGAACTTATAAGCGACTCGGAATCGACTTTGATTTTTTTGATGGAGAGAGTCTTTACGAAAGTAAAAAAGAAAATGTTGTTTCTGAAATCGAAACTAAAATTGGAACTCGTGTCAGCGAAGGTGCTGTTGTTTGTGATATACCCGGACAAAAACTTCCCGCACTCTTGAAGAAAGATGACGGCGCTAGCCTTTATCTGACTAGAGATATTGCCGCCGTTGAAGATCGATTCGCTCGTTTAAATTTTAACGAATCTTGGTATGTTGTCGCCATTCAACAAAAACTTCACTTCGAACAATTGTTTGCGATTGTAAAACTTTTGGGCAAGGCTTACGCCGACAAACTCACCCACATTCCTTTCGGTATGCTTGCTTTTGGCTCGAAAACCATGAAAAGCCGTGAAGGAAATGTTATCTTTTTAGCCGACGTACTCGACGAGGCCCATAAAAAGGCTTTGGAAATTATCAAAGAAAAAAATCCAAACTTAAAAAATATCGAGGAAGTTTCCGAGCAAATTGGTTTAGGGGCCATTATATTTTCGGATCTTTCACAAAATAGAACACGGGATGTTCATTTTAAATGGGAAGAAGCCCTTAATTTTGAGGGCGACACGGCCCCCTTCATTCAATACTCACACGCTCGTTGCGCTTCTCTTTTTAGAAAAGCTTCAGATCGAATTGAAAAAACTAAAAACTCAAAAGGCCTCGGAGCAGAGGACAGCTTCTGGAAAGACGCCAATGTGCTTGAGCTTCTTCGCGAATGGGCCTTTTTTGAAATTTATTTAGAACGAGCCTTAGACGATAAAGATTCCTCACAAGTGGCCATCAGCCTACTAAGAGTGGCTAAGGCCTTTAACCGTCTCTATCACCACCACCGAATCCTCGACGAAAGTGACGATAAGAAATTCACAAGTCTTTTGGCCTTAAGCGAAGGCAGTCGATGGATAATTAAGCGTGGACTCTACCTTTTAGGTATTTCCGCGCCGGAAGAAATGTAGGATGCCGAAAGCCTTTATCTTAATAAGATTCTCAAGCCTAGGCGATCTCGTATTAACCACGGCCTTGGTCAAAAAAATTCACGATGAATACCCTGATTCTCCACTTTATTTTTTAACAAAGGATCGTTTTTCTGAGTTCGTATCTCAAAACTTTCCACACTCAAAAATACACTGTTTAAATCTTCCCAAAGGTTTCTTATCGCTCATAAACATGAGTAGAGATTTCATCAATCAACTCTCTCAAAATAAACCCAGTGAACTGATTATATTAGATCTTCAAGGAAGTTTTAAATCCAACTTAGTTTGTCGTCTTATAAATTATTTTTCGAAACTAAAGTCCATCAAAACATTAACAAAAAAAAGCCCAAAATATAATTTCAAAAGAAGTCTCTCAGTCCTTTTTCACAAAGACCTTTTACCTAAACGTAAGGTATATTTAGAACACCTGGCCCTACTTCCCCAAAGCAAGCATTATTCTCCAACACTAAAAGTGTCGCAAAAAAGAAAAGCTCCTTTAAAAATTCTACTGGCACCCGATGCTCAACACTGGAAAAAACGTTGGCCAAATGAAAATTGGTTGCGCTTAATTGAAATACTCAAAGAAGAAAAAATTGAAATGACCCTAGTGGGCGATCGTAAACTTTTTTCTGATAAGCTCAATTTGAATTCAGAAGAAAAATATATTCATAATTTATTAGGTAAAACAAAACTTTCTGAGCTCACAAAAATCGCAGCTGAACATCATCTTTGTGTTTGCAGCAATTCTGCGTGGCTCCATATATCTGAAGCCACAGGAACTCCCGTGTTAAGTCTTGCTGGTCCCATTCCACCCGGATTCGGGTTTTCTCCTTGGAAAAGCGAAAGTCGTGAACTTAGCGAAAATTTGTTTTGCAAACCTTGCTCAAAGCACGGACAAGGTTTTTGTTTTCGTTTAGGCAAAAACCATCATCGATGTATGAAAGCTTTCACTCCAGAAATACTTTTTCATGAAATTAAGGAAATTCTCAAAAAATGCTAAATTATTTATTAAGTGTTTTTTCGGAGTGGCTCTACAGAACTATAGAAATTTTTGATGCCTTTGTTATTATTTCTAAAAAGCTCAATAGAAGTTTGGAATTCCGTCGCCACTGGAGAAATTCCCTTAGAAATCAAAAGCACCCTGTTAAACTCTGGATTCATGGCGCCTCAGTGGGAGAATTAGAAGATCTAGCTAGTTTCTTTTTAGATCAAGACAAAATATCTCAAGCGTCATTGAAATATGAAAATATTATGATCACCGCCTCTAGTGTTTCAGCCTCTCAAAAGTTAGAGTCTTGGTCGAAGGAATATCCATTTGCCTATTGTGGCCCCATACCTCCGGAAAAAAAATCTGACTGTGTAGAGTTTTTAAATACTTTAAAACCTGAAAAATTACTTTTGAGTCACACCGATGTCTGGCCTGTGCTTTTTTATCATGCGGCCAAGCTCGTGCCCGGTGGTTTAATTTGGTTGCCCCAGAAAAATGTCCCACTGAGTTTTATTAAGAAACTTTTTCTAGTTCCCTGGCTTAAACTACATATTTTGCGTTTTCCCGAATGGAAGAGCCCTTTTAAATCGTTTTTCGTGGGCAATCCTCGAGTTTCTCGAATCCTTTCTCGAATCGAAAATAAAATCAATTTAAAAAAACTTCATATTTTAGAAGCTTTTTACGCAGAACCCATTAAAGGTAAATTCAATCTCATCATTGGTTCCGCTTGGTTTGAAGACTTAGAAGTGCTCTCAAGAGCTTTAATTTTACTCACTCCAGCCGAAAACCTTCAATGGAATATTGTCGTCATACCGCACGATCCTCAAGACTCCCACGAAGTGGCCCGAATGAAACAAGTGCTCCCCAAAGGAAGAATTTTACTAGAAGAGGGCATTCTTTTAGAGGCTTACGAAGGATTTGATTTAGCTTTTGTGGGCGGAGGATTTGGCCTAGGATTGCATAACATTATTGAACCTGCACTTTGGAAAATTCCAACCCTATGCGGTCCCTATATAGACAAACAACCAGAAGCCTCTTGGCTACGTGACTTGGGCCAACTTGTTATACTTAATGGAGCTGAAGATTTGGCCGAAGAGTTAAGAAATTTACTCTCGGAAAAATATAGAATACTCAGAAAAGACGCTTGCGATACGGCTTACCAAAAACTCCTCGAACACAAAGACTCCATCAACCGCCTCATCTCTTGTCTAAAAGGCGTCTAGCGACTTCTACGCTTCGACCCCCACCTTTTAACATTAATAGATGTTAAAAGGTGGGGGTCGAAGCGTAGAAGTCGCTAGACGCCTTTTCACTGTTTAATGACTTCGACGGCGGCGATACCTTGATCAGATACTGAGTGAATTCGAAAAGTGACTTCATCATCAATAATTAATGTTCCAGCTGCGGGCAACAATCCACCTGAACGCTCCAGAAGATATCCATTCAAAGTGGAATAACTATCCCCCAAAGGCAAATTAGTTCTATAGATTTCATTAAAATCCACTATAGGGATTTCACCATTAACAATTCTAGGGCCTCCCATTGCCGACTCTAATCCAGCCTCTTCGGGATCATCCGTTTCATCGCGAACTTGTCCAACAATCTCTTCAATCAAATCTTCAAATGTTAAAAGCCCGGTCACCACACCCGTCTCATTGCGAACCATCGCTAAGTGCGTTCCTCGACGTTTCATAACTTTCAAAATATCGCCGAGAGTTAAAAATTCAGAAACAAAGTAAGGACGACGCAACATTCGAGTCCAATGAACGTTTTGTTTATAAAAACACGCAAAAAGATCTTTAGTCAGTAGAAAACCAACAATGTCGTCTAAACTTCGAGAATAAACTGGATAACGCGAATGACCATCATTGGAAACATATTGAAGCACTTCCTGAAAAGACCAGGCCATTGAAACAGCTTTCATGCGCCCACGTGGAGTCATAATATCGCGCGCCTTAAGGTCGGGAAAATCTATGAGATTAGAAAGCGCAGCACCCGTTTCATGATCGAGTCCCCCCTGACGAGTGGCCATTTCAATAGTGTGAGTGATTTCTTCTTCGCTTAAGGGTTTGTTGAGTTCCAACTTAGGAAGACGAGCCACCGTACTAAATACGTTTGTAATTTTTTGAATGATGAAAACTAAAGGATAAATCACAATATAAGAGAAATTTAAAAATTTCATTGAAGGTGCCGCGAGTGGAATGGCCATTTGTTTTGCTATTATTTTAGGTATGATTTCGGCAGCTACAATAAAAATAAATGTAAATGCTCCCAAAATATACGAAAAATATAAGGGGTAAAACTGCTCTGCCCAAAGCGTGACTAAGGAAGAGGCCACAATATTTGAGATGTTATTACCGACCAATGTTACCACTAAAACTCGACCAGGATTTCGGAGCCAACCCTGTAGCAACTTTGCCTTGGGACCTGCGTCTCTCACAATTTTCTGAACTTCAAGTCTACCCAGGCTCGTTAAAGCCGTTTCACACATCGAAAAAAGAAAACTTATTATAGAACACGCAAAGGCTGTTAATAGCTTCCAATCCACGGGGTTAGATTATAGCGGCGGCCAATCACCAAAGCAAAAAGTCCCGCTAGAAACTTTCGTTTCTAGCGGGACCTAAGGTTTTATGCTTATTGAACTATTATTAGAACTGGAGGGTTAAGTTAGCACTTCCGCGAAGACTGTTGCGATTATCGCCCCAGATGCGGTCCATCTCAGATGCGCTGCCGTATACATATTGATAGTCAACTCGTCCGCCGATAGCGAAACTCTTAGAGAGTTGATAATCCAAACCACCACCGAAGTTACTGAAAGCGTGAGTCGTAGCGCGCTGCCAGCCGATGCTTTGTAGTTGTTGCTTAGTGAATTCGTCATCGATGTTGTATCTGTTGTACATCACGCCTAAGCCAGCCAAAGCGTAAGGTCTAAGTTTTTTATTCATTGGACCCACGATCATGTTGGCGCCGAATTCAAAAGTATCTCGAGTGCGCATGTCGTTGATGAAAGTTCCCATGTTGCCGTAAGGACCGTAAGATCCGTTATATGTAAATTCATCGCGACCGTATGTGAAATTACCTTCTAATCCAAGATAATTTGCTAAAGTTCCTTGAAGACCAACACCTGTAGTTAAAATGTTCCAAGCGTTGAACTCACTATAGCCGTCGTACAACCATCGTTTACCGATAAAAGGTGATACGCGAAATTTAGTTTCAGAAGAATCACTTGTTGAATACGCTGCAGTGACAGAAGACGTTGGAGAAGCTTGTGCAACCGCAACCACTGGAACTACGTCAGCTGGCTGAGCCATACCCGCAGAAGCATAAGCTTGTGCGCCATAAACACCAGTAGTTGAAGAGAAGCTTGAGTCTAAGCCTTCAACTCTTTTTGATCGTTCTTGCTCATCACGAAGACGACCTTCTTCGATTTTCTCAATGAGTCTAGATTCATTATCTCTTTCAAACATTCCTCTTCGGCGTTTGATGGCATCAGCGGTAGAATATCCAGAAGCTGTTTGATCCATTTCAGGATTAGCTTGAACAGTCACGTTTTGAACTTGAACACCGCCAGTGTTGGCGTTCCCTGGATTATCACCTTGAACCCCAGTCGCTGCTCCAGACACTTTAAGTCCTTGAGCACCGTCCATTTGAACGCCGCGGTTGTCAGATTGTCTTGGCACCAAATTCGGATCCATCGCAGGAGTTACAGTTACAGGACGTACTTCGATGTTCCTATTTTGAATAAGCTGTTGTGGTGCTTCTTGTCCGACTGGCATCACAGTATTATCGGGCGTTATTATTTGCTGGGCCATGCCGAAACTCGACATCACCAAACATGTCGACATCACAAAGAGTCGACGGGATTCATTCCTTTGCATCATAAAACCTCCATTAAAAGTCGAGAGAGGATATGCGAGAGTCGTGCCTGATTTTGATGCTTTTTAGAGATTCCCTCTAAACAATTGAAATTAGTAACTTATTTTAAACACTAAAAATTTATCTATTCGACTTTAAAGCCATTTTTTGTGTCGAACTTTTAGGCAGCCTGTAAAACTCTTATACAATGTTGAAAAATTTGATCACTCACTC
>CAZSSP010000023.1:15910-26286 GCA_964609695.1 uncultured Bacteriovoracaceae bacterium | reverse complement strand
TTAATTTTAAAGATGACTGTAAAAACATATAATCCTAAACTAGCGAAAATCTAGAAGATTTTTAAAGTTGAAGATTTAGATTCTTGAGTCATTATTAATATTAGAAGGTTTTATTTCTAGGCTTTAGCGGCTTGAAAGCTTTGCAAAACAAGACTATATCTACCGCCTTAGGGTTTCGACCCGTGACAGTTGAATTTTCTTTCACGGGCTAAAAGCCCCGGGAAGGAAAATTTCATTGCGATACTTCGTTTTACCCCTCAGTAAATCTTGATCGTAGTGAGAATAGGTGGACAGTTTTGTCGATTTATAAAAGCCAGTTAGAGCTAGAATTGATTGCTAAAGTTGAACCTGTCGTCACCAGTTTGAATTACCTTTTGCGCGACCTCGAAGTGCTCGGAAAAAGCTCACCTACTATTCGAATTACCATAGATAAAAGCTCGGAAGCAGTCGGTATTGACGATTGTGAGATTGTTCATCAAAAACTCTCCCCCATGTTCGATCTCTGGGACCCAGTTCCTGGTGCTTATACACTCGAACTCTCTAGCCCTGGCGAAGAGGCCCCCATGCGTCTTATGAGTCATTTTGAAGAAGCTTTGGGCGGTAATATTCGCTTCGAAACACGCGAGGCTCTTCCACTTCCTGAGCCCTTTAAACCCCGTCGAAGATGGGCTGGTAAATTAGAAAAAATCGATCAAGATAATAAGACAATCTCTATCAGTGATTCTATGGGGACCCACGTGGTTCCTTTTGAACAAATTCAATCAGCGTTTTGGGTGCGAGAATGGACCGCGAAAGATAATGCTCAAAACTCTTTAGGCCATAATAGGAAAGGAATGTAAAATGGGACTAAATATTACCGAGTTGGAAAAAGTTATTGATCAACTAGGAAAAGATAAAGGAATTGATAAACAATTGCTCATTTCTGCCATCGAAGAAGCTCTTTTAGCGGTGGCTCGTAAAAAGTATGGCCCCCTTCGAGAAATCGAAGCACGTTATAACGATGAATTAGGAGAAGTAGAACTTTTTCAATTCATGAACGTAGTTGAAAAAGTTAAAGATCGCGAAAAAGAAATTTCTTTCGACGAAGCCAAAACTTTCGATGAAAACGTTTTGCTCGGCGATAGTATCGGTATCAAATTAGACACCTCTCACATTTCTCGAATTGCAGCTCAAACTGCAAAACAAGTGATTGTTCAAAAAGTTCGCGATGCTGAACGCGAAATTATTTTCAACGAATTCCAACACCGTAAAGGTGAAGTCATTATGGGATTGGTCCGCCGCGTGGATCGTGGAGCGGTGATTGTCGATCTCGGTCGCACAGAAGGCTACATGCCCATTAAGGAGCAAATTCCTGAAGAACCCTACAATCCCGGCGACAGAATTCAAGCTTATCTTTCGGATGTGCAATTAACTCCAAAAGGTCCAAGAATCATTCTTTCAAGGGCTTGCCCAGAATACCTCATCACTCTCTTCTCCAATGAGGTTCCCGAAATTCGCGAAGGTTTGATTGAAATCAAGGGAGCGGCTCGCGATCCAGGTGTGCGCGCTAAAGTGGCTGTAATCTCTAAAGACTCCGACATTGACCCTGTTGGTGCTTGCGTAGGTGTTAGAGGAAGCCGTGTGCAAAACATCGTTCAAGAGCTTCGCGGAGAGCGAATTGATATCGTGCCTTGGGATGAAGATATTTCACGTTTTGTGTGTAATGCTCTCTCTCCTGCTGAAATTCAAAAAGTTATTATCGACGACGACAATCGTTCTATTGAAGTCATTGTGGGCGACGACAATCTTTCCTTAGCCATCGGTAAACGAGGGCAAAACGTAAGATTGGCCAGCCAATTAACAAAATGGAAATTAGATATTGTTTCTGAAACTGATATGGCTCTTCGCATGGCTGAAGCCAAATATCGCCTCATGCTCATATCTGATGTTTCCGAAACACAAGCAATGGCCTTATTCCAGGGCGGCTTGAACTCAGCTCATGATGTTGTTGTGGCCGATGCCTCTCAACTCGCTGAAGTTCCAGGCTTCGACGCTACAAGCGCTGAAACACTTATTAAAAATGCAAAGGCGTGTATCGCCAGCGGTGCTGCGGATCAACCCGTGCCCGAATCAATAACCAAACCCTTTACAAGTAAAAAGAAGGGCAAAGGCGGAAGCAAGGATGACTCTCAAGGCACTGAAATGTCTTCTATGGAAGAAAAGCTTAGAGCGGAACTCGCTGCCCACGAAAAGGAAAAAACATCTGAAGGCAAGTAATTGGCTTTTGATGAAAAAGGTGACGGCATGAAGGTATTTGAACTCGCTAAAGAATTAGACTTTAAGGCCTTAGAACTGATCGATAAGGTTAGAACTTTAAATCTTAAAATTAAAAATCACATGTCGGATTTAAGCGACGATGAAGTAGTTAAGATTAGAGAATTTCTCGATTCAGAGAAAAAAGTTGTTGAAGAAGCGCCTAAAAAACGTGTTCGCAAAACAGAATCATCGAGTGTTAAAAGACGCCCTGTCGTTATCACGCGAACTAAAGAAATTACTGAAAACGCGGAATCCACTGCTGCCGTTTCTGATGGCGCCGCTGAAACTAAACAAGAAGTTGAAACACAAATTCCAGTGCTTGAAACTAGCACAGAACAAACAAGCGCTGAGATTGAAGCTCCTGCTTCTGAAACTCCCTCAGAAGAAGTTGCTGCCACTCCGACAACAACGACAGTTACGCCGACTTCTGTACCTGTACAAGCTGTGACTCCACAAACACCTGCACCTGTTCAAAGAGTTGTAGAAACTCGAATTGAGCAGAAAAAAGAAAATGCCACACCTTCTCGCTATAGCGTTATTCGAGTGGCTTCAAAAGCAGCTCACGAAGAGCGATTAGCTCGTCCGTTGATTGTAAAAGAAGCTCCCGAAATTGAAGAAAAACCTGTCAGTTCTCGAAAATCTGCCGACGGAAAGACAGAAGCTGGTCAGTGGACTGCCGATGGAATTATTCGCGAAATTCAACGCGAAGAAATTCAAAAGAAAAAAACTTCTACTCCGAAAGATGAAGAAATCAATCTTTTCAAATCTACGGATTACTTGCGCAGAGAACGGGTCTATCAACCAAAGAAAAAGAAAGTGGCCATTGGTCGTGGATCTCAAAAAATATCCACTGTCGAAATGAGTTCTAAGAAAAAATTTGTCACATTCAACGAATCCATGTCGGTTGTTGAATTAGCAGATCAACTTCGAGTGAAGGTAATTGATGTTTTAAGAAAACTCGCCACACTTGGCGTAGAAAAACCCGACGATATCGAAGGGCCACAAGAATGGTTCCTCGATTTGGATACTATTCAAATTGTGGCTGGCGAATTTCAATATGATGTTAAAGACGCCACTGTTTCTGAAGAAAAAATTATTCAATCAGCTCAAAATGCCAGCCCTGATGAAGATGCCAATTTAAAAGCTCGTGGACCTGTTGTGACTATTATGGGTCACGTCGATCACGGTAAAACTTCGATTCTCGATCTCATTCGTAAATCTCGTGTAGTGGCCGGCGAAGCGGGCGGAATCACTCAGCACATTGGCGCCTACATGATTGATTACGAACAAGCATTAGCTAATCTTAAAGCTCTTCAGAACACTAAAGAAGATGCTAAAAAAGCCAAGAAAGATAAAGCCAAAGAAGCTCCTAAAAAAGGCTCAACAGCTAAGCACTCAGACACTATCACTTTCTTAGATACTCCTGGCCACGCGGCCTTCTCAGCCATGAGATCTCGCGGCGCTAAAGTTACAGACATTGTTATTCTTGTTGTATCTGCAACTGAAGGTGTGATGCCTCAAACTCGCGAAGCTCTGGATCATGCTAAAGCCTCTGGAGTTCCTATTATTGTTGCCGTAAACAAAATGGATCTCCCTGACGCCAATTTTGATCGATCCCTTCAACAGCTTTCTGAATTAGGCCTTGTTCCTGAAGCTTGGGGTGGGGACACAATGTTTATTCCTGTTTCTGGTTTAACCGGACTTGGAATGGACAAACTTTTAGAAGCCATTCAACTACAAGCCGAAGTTTTAGAACTTAAAGCTAATTTTGAAGTTGTTGCTGAAGGTTCTATTGTTGAAGCTCATTTAGATAAAGGTCGCGGTCCTATGGCGACTGCGCTGATTCAAAACGGTGTCCTCAAACAAGGTGACTTCGTTGTTGCTGGTAAATGTTTTGGACGAGTTCGCGCATTGATAGACGATCAAGGTCGACAAATCAAAGAAGCCGGCCCTTCCACACCCGTGGCAGTGCTTGGACTTGATTCGGTGCCAGAAGCTGGAGACCAGCTCAATGCCGTTAGCAATGAACGCGCCGCTAAAGACTTGATTGAACTTCGATCGACTAAGGAAAAAGAAGAAAAAGAAAAGAGCTCACGAAAAATGAGCCTTGAAGATCTTTATCTTCGTATGAACGAAGGCAGCATTATCGAACTTCCATTGGTGATTAAAGCCGACGTCAAAGGTTCAGCAGAAGCCATTCAAGGAGCTTTGCTACGATTACCTTCTGATAAAATCAGAATCAAAGTAGTCGCTTCTTCCGTAGGTGGAATCACAGAGAGTGACGTTCTGTTAGCGTCTGCCTCTGGAGCCATCGTATTGGGATTCAACGTTCGGCCCGACAGCAAAAGCAAAAACGAAGCTGAACGCCGAGGTGTTGAAGTTAAAACTTACGATATTATTTACAATCTCATTGATGATGTCAGAAAAGCCATGGAAGGCTTACTCACTCCTGAGACTAAAGAAGTTGAACTTGGAAAAGCTGAAGTTAGAAACGTCTTCAATCTCAGTAAATCTGGAACTGTGGCGGGTTGTTTTGTCATTGAAGGTAAAATTCCTCGAACAGCGCTCGTCCGATTGCTCCGCGATAGCCGCGTAGTTTACACAGGAAAGCTTTCAGGACTTCGTCGATTTAAAGACGAAGCTAAGGAAGTTGCCAAAGGTTATGAGTGCGGTATGAGTTTAGAAAACTATATGGATATTAAAGTGGGCGATATTATCGAAGCCTATAAGCATGAAAATGTGGCCGTCACTTTGGAATCCGCAAGCCCCAACAAGGGAAATCAGCCGCAAGCTTAAAGGAAATTTCGATGGGTTTAGCGCTCCTCTGGAAAAAAGCGGGACTTGGATCCCAAGATTTACTTTTTTCTTTTAAACGTACGTATTCGCTCAATTCTTTGTCAGGAAGATACGGCATTGGGCATAGTGGAACTCTTGACCCCTTTGCAGAAGGCCTCCTTTTAGTGGCTTGGAATGAAGGATTAAAAATTCTTCATGCATTTCAAAAACTACCCAAAACTTATGAAGTGGAAATGCTCTTAGGCGTGACTTCTGCCTCTCATGACACCGAACTCACATTAGATTTTTCTAAGGCTGAAGAATGCTTAGAAAAGGGAAAGCAAATCAACGAAGAGTTTTTAAAGAAATTCTTAGAAAAAAAGATAGGTAGCTTTAAGCAAGTTCCTCCTCAATATTCAGCCATTAAAGTGAATGGTCATAGGGCCTATAAATTTGCACGCCGGGGGGAAAGTGTAGAGCTCAAGGCTCGCGATTCAACTCTTCATGCCGCCAAACACCTCAGTTGGTCTACTGTTGAAGTTGAAGGTTATAAGCTATGGAAATGGACCTTTGAGGTGAAAGTCTCATCTGGAACCTATATCCGGAGTTTTGCACGAGACTGGGGGCAAGAGCTCGTTGGCCAAGAGGCCGTTTTAGACCGTCTTGTAAGAGTAGCCATAGGCCCCTTTCATAAAAGTGAAGAGAAATGTCCCTATTTCATTAAATTAAGTGATTTAGAGCAATACTTTGATGTACTTTCTTTGAGCCAAGAGGAAACACGACAAGTGCGTCACGGGGTAATCCCTTCAATCCCTCAATCCAAGCGCGCTCAGCTACTTATGAGCCCTTCTGGACAAGCCGTGGCTTGGAGAGAGGCGGGAAACCCGCGTTTGGCTCGAGTTTTCTCTGGCGACCCCTTTGCCTCTGCTGCATCCATGCCTATTTCAGGTCTTTCTGAGAAGAGCTTGGTTGCCTCCTCAGTAAAAATACACTAAATAAATGCCGATAATTAGGAGAAAAAGATAATGTCGATTACCCGCGAAGAAAAAACGAAAGCTATTGAGCAAAGTCGTCTACACGACAAAGATTCAGGTTCTGCTGAAGTTCAAATCTCAATCATTACTAAAAGAATTAATAATTTGACTGGTCACTTCAAAACCCACGTCAAAGACTTCCATTCAAGAAATGGACTTTTGAAACTTGTCGGACAGCGTCGTCGTTTGTTGACCTACCTTCGCAATGTTTCAGCAGATCGTTATAATAAGCTAGTTGGCGAACTTGGATTACGTAAGTAGTCTTAACCTGTTAGCCAAAAACAATTTTTCTAACGAAATAAAAGCTTAAGGATCACACATGGCAAAACTCAATAATCCCGTTAAAGTTGAAACTGAATTTGGCGGACGTAAATTAACAATTGAAACTGGGCGCTTCGCAAAACAAGCACATGGTTCCGTCTTTATCAGCTACGGCGAAACATCGGCATTAGTGACTGCTGTGGGTGCAAAACAACCTAAAGAAGGTATCGACTTTTTCCCACTGACTATCGAATTCCAAGAAAAATTTTACGCTTCAGGAAAAATTCCTGGAGGATTCTTCCGTCGCGAAGCTAAACCCTCTGATTGGGCCACACTCAACGCTCGTATGGTTGACCGTCCTCTTCGTCCACTTTTTCCAGAAGGTTATCGCAACGAAACTCAAGTTGTTGTGACATTAACTTCTTATGACAACGAAAATGAAGCTGAGTGTATTGCGGGAGTGGGCGCTTCAGCGGCTCTTCTTATAAGCGACATTCCATTCGACAATCCAATCGCAACAGTTCGCGTGGGTCGCCTCGAAGGTAAATTTGTTGTTAACCCCACACCCATTCAACAAGAAAGTTCCGACGTTAATATTCTAGTCTCTGCCACTAAAGACGCTATTGTGATGGTAGAGGGTGGTGCGGATTTTGTTTCTGAAGAAATTTTCTTAGACGCTTTGTTTTTTGGTTTTGAGCAAGCTCAACACCTCATCGCTCTTCAAGAAAAACTTCAAAAAATTGCTGGCAAAACTAAACGTCCATTAGTTTTAGCTCCAAAAGAAGATGCTCTTATTGAAGACGTTAGAAAAATTGCGCTCCCTCAACTCGAAAAAGCTTACGCTATTAAAGAAAAACAACAACGCTATGAAGCTTTAGACGCTACTAAAAAAGCTGTTCTCGAAGCTTTTAAAGGCAAAGCGCCTGAAGGCGTTGAAGCAGCAGCCTTCGATAAAAAGGTTGATAAAGCTCTGTCTGAAGTTAAAAAAGATTACGCTCGTCAATACACCATGAGCAAATCTGTTCGTATCGACGGACGTAAATACACTGATGTTCGACCTATTGAAACTGAAGTGAATGTGCTTCCTCGAGTCCATGGATCTTCACTTTTCACTCGCGGTGAAACTCAAGCATTGGCCATTGTTACTCTAGGAACTGGAGAAGATGAACAATTAATTGATAGCGTTCGCGGTAAATTCAATAAACGCGTTATGCTTCATTACAACTTCCCTCCCTATTGCGTGGGTGAAGTGGGTCGCTTTGGTGGAAACTCTCGACGTGAAGTGGGTCACGGAATGTTAGCAGAACGTGCTATATCTTCTGTTATTCCAAATCCTGAAACTTTCCAATACACCATTCGTATAGTATCTGAAGTTCTCGAAAGTAACGGTTCTTCTTCTATGGCTACAGTATGTTCATCTTCAATGGCGCTCATGCAAGCCGGTGTGCCCGTGAAAAACGCCGTAGCTGGTATTGCTATGGGTCTTATGTCTGAAGATGATAAAGTTGTCGTTCTTTCTGACATTTTGGGTGATGAAGATCACTTAGGCGACATGGACTTCAAAATTTGTGGAAGCAAAGAAGGAATTTGCGCCGTACAAATGGATATGAAAGTTAAAGGCCTCACCAAGGAAGTCTTGCACAAAGCACTTCTTCAGGCTCGAGACGGTCGTCTTCATATTTTGGGCGAAATGGAAAAAACTATTACAGAAGCTAGCAAAGAAGTTTCTAAATTTGCTCCAAGATTCACCACTCTTAAAATTAGCACTGAACGCATTAAAGACCTCATCGGCCCTGGTGGTAAAAACATCAAAGGCATTGTGGCTCAAACAGGCGTTAAAATTGATATCGACGACGATGGAACAGTTCATGTTTCTTCCGTTGATCCAGAAGCTACTGAAAAAGCTCTTGAACTTATTGCCAACCTTACAGCGGAGCCTGAAGTTGGAAAAGTTTATATGGGCACAGTTGTGAAAATTGTTGAATTTGGTGCCTTTGTAAATATCATGCCTGGATGTGATGGATTGTTGCACATTTCTGAAATCGACAACAATCGAATCAACCGTGTGACTGATGTGCTTCAAGACGGCGATCAAGTTCCAGTTAAGGTGCTTGAAATCGATCGTTCTGGAAAAATTCGCTTAAGTCGTAGAGCGGCCCTTGCTTCTGCACAAGGCGAACAAGTACAGCAATAGGCGCATTTAGTCAGGTATAAATTTACGCATATAGATTCTCCGGAATTATTCGGTTAAGTTTCTATTCATGTCATTAAATGAACCTATTATTCTTCGCTGGAAAAAATTAAACTCAAAAGCTCTCATTCCCAAAGTGGCCACCGCAGGTGCCGCTTGTTTTGATCTTTGCGCAGCTCTCGACGCTCCAATGACCATTAAACGTGGTCAGGTCAATGCCATCCCAACAGGATTGGCTGTCGAAATCCCACAAGGTTTTGAAATGCAAGTGCGAGCGCGAAGTGGTTTGGCCTTTAAGCATGGATTCACTTTGGTCAATGGAATTGGCACAATTGATTCTGACTATCGTGGCGAAATAAAAGTATTAGCGACATTATTGTCCCAAGACGAACTCATTATTCAACCTGGCGATCGCATTGCACAGGCTCTGATTAGTCCAGTTCCTCAAATTCAACATTTAGAAGTAGAAGAACTCGATAGCACTCAAAGAGGAGCTGGTGGATTTGGCTCCACTGGAATCGTGAGCCAAGTCGGACAGGGCCAATAGAGATGTCGCAAGCAGTAGTGGTTGTAGGCTCAGGACAAATGGGTGCAGGGATCGCACAAGTCTGCGCTCAGTCGAATTACACAGTGGCTCTTTGGGACGCCAATCGCGATGCTCTTGAGCGAGCAAAGAACAACATAAAAAATAGTCTCAGCAAACTCTTTGAGAAAAAATTAATTACAGAAAGCGTAGAGGCTGTCATGGCTCGTTTACGTTTTTGTTCTGTACTGGACGAAGTTCTTAATCCTGCCCCCAGTATTGTGATTGAAGCCATCACAGAAAATTTCGAAGTTAAAAAAGAATTATTTCAAAGAATGGATTCACTCCTTCCTAAAGATTGTATTTTTGCTTCCAACACTAGCTCTATTAGCATCACCAAACTTGCAGCTGTGACTCAAAGACCCGACAAAGTTATCGGCATGCATTTTATGAATCCTGTGCCTATTATGAAATTAGTTGAAGTGATTAAAGGGCTCAGAACATCTGAGGCTACTCAAAAAATTGTTAATGAGATGGCTCTAAAGCTTGGTAAAACAACTGTGCAATCGAATGATAAGCCAGGATTTATCGTCAACAGAATTTTAATGCCCATGATTAACGAAGCCTGCTTTGCACTTGAAGAAAATTTGGCCAGTGCAGAAGACATCGACACGGCTATGAAACTGGGCACCAATCAACCTATGGGGCCATTGGCTCTTGCGGATTTCATTGGACTCGACACCTGTCTTTTTATCATGCAAGTGCTTTTTGAAGGCTTAGGCGATAGTAAATATCGACCCGCTCCCTTGCTTCGACAATATGTTGAAGCAGGTTATTTAGGTAGAAAATCTAAACGCGGATTTTTTCAGTATTAAGAAGTGGCCATTAAAAATGCTGTCACTTCGATTTTAACAGTAGACGAAGTCACTAAAGTCAAAAATCTGACTGATTCACTTTATAAGTTAAGCCATTAACTATGCCGATAAGCTTTGGAGCATGTCGTTTTTTAATTGGAATTTTAAAGTAAAGAATTTTTTAAAATCTTTATTTTTAGGCTGCTTATTTTTTTCCAATATTCATCGAGTTCAAGCTACTGCTAGTTTTTCAGCTCTTGATTGCTTAAAAATTCTTGTAAAAGTTGTCACGCCAAAAAAAAATACTGCAAAAAAGGCAAGATTTACTCCACTAGAAGTTTCTGAAGTAAAAGCATTAGAGAAATCTGCTGAAAATTCAGAACGAGCACCTGCGCGAGCCATCTTTTCTCCTCTTGAACTTCAGGCTCTCCAAAGAAAAAATG
>CAZSSP010000023.1:1853-15810 GCA_964609695.1 uncultured Bacteriovoracaceae bacterium | reverse complement strand
CCTGCGCGAGCCATCTTTTCTCCTCTTGAACTTCAGGCTCTCCAAAGAAAAAATGGTGTTGATTCTGTTGCCATTGATCATGGACCAACCAAAAAACCGCATACTAATTCTGGCGGTATGGGCGTTGTTGAAAGAGGCTTTATTGCACAAAGAAGAGATAATGGTCCGAGAGAATGCTTCTTTAAAACTTCTTGATTTCGGAATAGCCGCAGAATTTGACACTCTAAAGGGTGGAGGGCTTCTTGAGCCAGCCTTAGGTTACACAGAAAATTATGCCTCACCTGAATATCGAGCACTTTTCGCTGAGCAAATCAATAAAATGAAAGCTAAAAATGAACTCATAAGTACAGACTTAGTGGGTCCTAAATCTGATATCTATTCAGTTGGAGTGATGATTCAGTTTTGGTTAAAAAAGCAATTAGACTCTCAAACTAACAAGTGGCCCAAAGATATGCCCGAAAATATTAAGGCTCAATATTTAATATTGGCGGATATCGCTTCAAGAATGACTGAATTTTCCGTAGCCAAAAGAATGGGGGCTGAAGAAGCCATACAAGAATTGGGCTATGTGGCTCAAAGTTTAAAATAAATCGTGAAGCTCATCTCGACGAAGAGTTGTGAGCAAACAAAAATAATCTTCACCAATAAATTTATAAAAATTTGTAATAGGCACTTCTGTAAATAGGGGCTTATATCGATTGGGATATTCTAGAAACTGCGCATTGAGGTGCTCTATGGCCTTTTCACCTTGATCGGATGTCTTTAAATTTCCACTTAGAGGATTCAGCTTGGCTAATCTTTTAATTTCATCCGTAATGATTCTGTGAGCTGCATTCCAATCTATCGCCGTAGCCACATCAAGAAACCCATGTCCGATGGAAACATAGAGCATAGATAGCATCATAGCTGATTCAGAAGGGTCCGCCGATGAAAAGGCTGTCGAAAAATCTCCATTATCTTCATCAATACCCACTGACATTTTATAAAATAATTTTCGTTTAATAATCGCAATGTTTTCTTTTGAAATTAAATTCCGAGTAGCCTTTTGATTAAAAAAATCATCAATAAAGTGTAAAATGATTCTATATTTTTCAGCTATAGGTCCGGCGATTTCAAATGGCACAGAAGAGAAGGGCAGATGAAATCCAATATCATGTAAATAATGATTTAAATTTAGAGAAGGATCGTGAAGAGGAAGCTCTAAATGATCGGCAAATCGCCTTACATAATATTCTGCTGAATTATCTTTTTGTAGATAATAACCCACAGGAATAAGGGGCTTATGAAGAGAATGAAGTTTTTGGTTAGCCAGCCTTAAGGTTTTTATAATTTCAGTGGGGTCGGGTATCTTAAGAGTTTCTTGATCAACAATTTTAAAACCCAAAAATTCCGCAAAAGATTTTCCAAACGCATCGAGAGGGCGTCGAGGATCGCCTTGAGAATCGTATTTCACACTTGTATGAGTGGAAAACCAATAAGGAGATATTTTTTTTAAAGTTAGAATTTGTCCGCCATGAAGGGCGCGTTCAGTATTTTCAAGTTTAACTGAAACAGTGTCAGGAGCCGTTAGAGCACCAAAATCTTCTTCTCGTTCAGCAACACCTAGTTTTTTTTGAACTTCGACTAAAAAGCGCATGCAGCCTATATCAATTTTAGCGAATGGAGTGGCTTTTAAATTAGAAGAAAAAAGAGCATTGTTGATTAATAAAAATAATAAGATTCTAAAATTGGAGATTCTTAAGATTTTCACTTGTCTAGCGCTTTAGCATTTTGACCCTAGTCTTACTAGGATGATCTTAGAGGCTAGGCTCTTGATCTATCTTTGGATCGGGTTCAGTTAAGCATAGATAATGATATACGGCTTGAATGATGTTGGGATCATGTCTTCGTTTAGATGCAGGAATATGGTCTTCTCGAATAGAGTCTAAAACCATTCTTAGATTTTTACGTTGATCATAAGATTCTGACTTTAGCCAATGCTCATAAACATCGACAGCTAAAGCTGCAATTTTAACGAGTTCTGGAAGGCTTTTTGTATACACTCGTCTTGGAAATCCTTGCCCATTATGAAGCTCATGATGATTAAGGATCATCTGAAGCGCAGTTTCTGTTACGTTTTTAAATTTATCAACAGCCACAAAATGAGATTGAGCGGGATGCTTTTGATATACAGCTAAAAAGCCCTCAGGCAATTTATCCTGATTGACGAAGAGCTTAGCCATATCCCTATTGCTTGAATTTTTAAGAGCAAAATCCATCAAAATCGTGGATGCGGTAATGTCCATAAATGCTGAGCGAGTGGCATGACCATTGGCCATAGCAAAAACAAAACAAAGCGCACGGATGGCTTCGAAACTTTGGTTGTTTTTTAAATTGGGTAGGGTTTGAAGAATTTGAATTTCATAGTTTTGAAGATCCTCGAAGACTTCGTTGACTATGATTTCTGAAATTTTAGACAATTGATCGGTAGCCTTTTCTGGAAGCACATCTTCTCTTAAAAGATGAAGATAGAGATCCGTAATAAGCTCCTGAGTTTCCTTACGAAAACTGGACTCACTGGAATTAGGTTTTGGGAATTTCTTGTAACGAAGTCTCCATTGTTCCGTAGGACAATACAAGCGAGAGTCGGCATGAGCTTGTAATTTTAATTGATGTTCACGGCTAAATTCAGTGCCCGCATCCAACCATCGCACATAACGGCGCGACTCTGGCATACGTACATAAATATCAACCGCGCAGGATCCATCTGAAGTCAGAGGTATTTTAGGCAATACTACAAACTCAGCTTGCGTTGCAGGATGAGTGTATTTTGGTCCAAATTCCATAGTCTTATGTAAATTCGGCATTTTGGCTGCGAAAGTTTAATTGTGCGCTAAGAAACGGGCCTGGCTCTAGCAATTCACTATTGACACACTGCATAATATAATTTAAAAGCGCTCCATATGAAAAAAATACTCAGTCTCTTAACTCTATCAGTGATTATTTCTTCTGCTTTCGCTGGAGGCGATGACCCTAAACCAAAAAAACCCGAACAACGTAGAGTTCGAATTAGACCTCAAATTCAACAAGAAGAACAAACAACTCAAGTAGTAGAACGATATGAGGTTGTACCCGTTCTTGTATGGGGCATTCGATACTACTCCTGCGTAAATCCTTATACAGGTTGCGTATATCACCAACCCGTACAGGAATGGTTTGTTCAATACGTTAAGGTTTATGTAGGAAATGAAATCATTTACAATAACGTAGTTCGCCCTATTCAACGCGAAAATGTTAGAAATTATCAAAACAATCAGGGCGTAAGAGATTACCGAGATTTCTCACAAGACGATCAGTTTTATCACCCGTAAAAATTAAGCTAACGAATTTATTGCTTAAATTGCGAAATCCCAGGCCCGTTTCTTAGCGCACAATAAAATTACTCATAGGCGCGGATTTCGGCATCAGGTGGCCAGGGGATGGAAAAGCGCTTGTTCTTTAGAGCAGGTGCTTTTTGAAAATTATTAAAATAGAGCTGTTCGGGGTTTTGCCCCTTCACCTGAAGGCTAATTTTTTTAGGAAATGCACTCTTAGGAACAATTTCAAGAGTCATTGAGTCTATGCCAATTTCATCAGCTTTTTTGGATTCCATAAATATTTTATGTAGCTCAGGGCTCGCACTCTTCAGAGATATTTTAAACTTAGAATCAAAACACGCATAAAAAGCCACTTCGCTATCCTTAAGCGCCTTGAAGCAATTGAGCATCATCGAAAGTTTTGTTGAACTAATGCTTCGATAGAAACTAAACTTGGGTGCCACACCTACAAGAGTAATTAGTTCATAACCTTGATCGTTGTATAAATTTAATTGATAGCCGCCCAAGGGACTGTCTGTTTTAATTTCAACAGCATTATCCTTTAATCGATAAGACAAGCGCCCGCTTAGTACATTTAAACTATCAAATAATTGAAATATGAGAGAAGTTTTGCCTTCGATTTTAAATGAAGTTTCAAAATTTTGAGTGTCTCGTAAAGTTTTGCCCCATTGATAAAAAGCTTCTCGAACGGGGTCTAACGAATCTTGTGCTAGTGTCTTATGTGAAAGAAAAAAAACAAATAGAAAAAGTAAGTTTATTGATAATATTTTTTTATTTAACATGTCCGGTCTTAGCATTACTCGCTCCCGCCGAATTAGAGCGCAGTGAGGCTTCTCGAGGTTGTATAGGTATAAAATTATTGAGGTCTTTTTCAAAATCAATCAGTATGTTTCTAAACTTTTCAACTTGCTTTTTATTTAAGTAAAACTTCTTTCCATCAACTGTTTGAAATTCAATTTTATCTAAACTTTCATTTTGTGTTTGAACAATTTTGTTCATTTCTTTTAACAAAGCCAATCTTTTATCTGCTAATTCACCTTGAGAAGACGAGATTGGGACTTCGCCCCAAACATCGTTAAGAACTCCCGTCAATTGATTATAGGTTGAGGGTGGTTTTTTTGAAAAACAATGAATGATTTTCTTAAATATAGCTTCACTCTCACTCAAACGACCAGCTTGAACTAAAAACACGGATTTCATAATCTTATCGGGATTTGATTCAAGCTCTTCCACTAACTCTGGAGCTAATAAACTAAAAACGGTCATATTAGAATTTGAACAACCAAAATCATAAAAAACTATATTGAGTACTTGTGGGTCTGAAAAAGAATATTTTCTCTTTCCTGCATCATTAGAAAACAAAGAATCTATTTTAAGAGCTGCCGCTTGACCTTCGGGCCCGTCGATTCGCGTTTGCTTAAGTAATTTAATCAATTCTTGATTTTCAGGAGAATAGTCGGATTTTTTCTCTACATTCTTAATGTTGGGATTTAGATTTTCCTTAACAACATCAGCACCAGAATAAACTGTACCGCTTATGAAAAACAAACTTAAGTAAAGTTCAAACTTATATTTAAATTTCATCATATTTTATTCCCTAACCTCTAGGGTTCTACCCAAGTTTTGTTTAGACCAGGCATTAAACAGTCTTTGGCAATCTGGTCGAATTCTTACACAACCCACAGTAGAGAATTCAGGCTCATCAATAACACTATTGGGGTTGCCAAATTGATCGGAGCTATGAACAAACAATTCACCTCTATGAGTCCTAAAGTTTTTGGGAGTAATATAGACTCCATTCATTCCACCCCAACTACTTTTAGAACTTGTAACGGCATTTATATTATAAGTTCCTACAGGAGTTTTGCCGGCAGTAAACTTTGAATCAAAAACCCAACATCGTCTTCCTTTAGAGGTAGTTCCAGATTTCCAATCTCCCTCTTGTGTCACTCTAGAAAAATTCCCATATCCTGCAACCCTAAGAGATTTTCCACTAATAGGATCTTTTTCTCCATTTCTATAAGTAGCTGGATTATTTTCAGACCATCGAGTAATTCCACGACCAAGGGCTTCACATTTTAGATATTCACCATTCAAAGGGCCGAAAGTAATATAACCTGAATGACATCTATCAGAAGGCAAAACTACCAAGGCGCTATTTGGAGCAGCTCCTCCAAAAGGAGTTTTTGACCTTTTTATATCACGCCCCACGGCCAGGGCTTCATCGATTTTATCTCCAGAATGACCGCCACCAAATATTCCATTTTTTCCAAAAAATGATTTTTGACCACTGCTATTGGAAGACGATTTCAATTGATCCAAAAAAGTACATCCTCCCAATGAGAGTGCTAGCAATAGATAACTGAGCATGCTCTGAACCCTGATTTTCCCCATCTACACGTATTATGAGAGGCTTTTTCTTAACACGCAATTAACAAAAATGAGAAAATCAGCTAAACCCCGGATACTCCTAAAAAAATAAATTTTCTTCATATCCAGCACTTCGCCCTAGAGGTTTTGCCCGAGGCATCGCGGGGTGGACGAAGAGACTGCTAAGGCAGTCTCGAGTCACAGGGGCCTCCCGCGCCGCTGAGGGCAAGTTCTCTAGGGCGAAGTGCTGGATATGAAGAAGATTTTCTTGTTGGAGCATCTTGGGACTTGGGATTTGGGCTGCTAGGATAGGGGCCAATGCCAGCAACTCGAAGTAACTTTTGGTCTGATATCTTCTTAGCGCCCGAACATATTGAATTAGCCGAAATGGCGCGAAAATTTGCTCAAAAAGAAATCACTCCCAAAGCCGCCGAAATCGACAGCCAACATCGCTTTCCCTCTGAAATCATTTCCCAAATGGCTGAAATGGGTTTCATGGGAATAATGGTGGCTCCTGAATGGGGTGGAGCGGGATTAGACGCACTTTCTTACACCACTGTATTAGAAGAAATCTCTGTGGCCTGTGCTTCCACGTCGGTGATCATGTCGGTTAATAACAGCTTGGTTTGTCACCCAATTGAAAAATATGGATCTAAAGAAATCAAAGAAGAATTCTTAAAAGATTTAGCCACTGGAAAAAAACTGGGTTGTTATTGCCTCAGTGAACCCGGCAGTGGATCCGATGCCGCAGGCATGAAAACTACTGCTGTAAAAAAAGGCAATAAATGGATTCTTAATGGCGTGAAAAACTTTATCACAAACGGCAAACAAGCTGATGTTGCCGTTGTTTATGCCATCATCGACCCTACAAAAAAACACAAGGGTATTGGGGCTTTCGTCGTAGATGCTAAAGCCAAAGGTTACAGCGTTGGAAAAGTCGAAGACAAATTGGGCATTAATGGTTCAAGCACCACTCAAATTATTTTAGAAAATGTAGAAGTTTCTGAAAATGCACTCATCGGAAAAGAAGAAGACGGATTTAAAATTGCCATGGACACTCTCGATGGCGGTCGAATTGGCATTGCCACACAAGCTGTGGGTATAGCTCGAGCCGTTTTAGAAGAAGCCACACTTTACTCTCTAGAGCGCAAAGCCTTTGGACAAGAAATTGCGCATTTTGGTTCGATTCAAAATTACTTGGCAGACATTGCCACCCACACGGATGCAGCCCGATTATTAGTTCGAGCGGCCGCTAAGAAAAAAGATAGCGGGCAAAGATATTCACGCGAAGCCTCTGAAGCCAAACTTTTTGCCGCAGAAAAATGTATGGAGTCTGCTGTTAAAGGCGTTCAAATTCTTGGTGGCTACGGCTACATCAAAGAATACGCCATGGAACGTCATTTTAGAGATGCTAAAATTACAGAAATTTACGAAGGCACCAGCGAAATACAACGCTTAGTAATTGCTAATAGTCTTTATAAAGATTGCACATCTTAAGAAGGAGATTGAAAAAGTGGATTGTTGTTCTTGTGATACAAAATTATGGAAAAGCTCGATAGCGAGAAAATTCGTTATGGGTCTTACTGGTTTAGCCCTGTGTGGATTTGTTTTTGTCCACATGAGTGGCAACATGCTCATTTTTAAAAGTGCTGAGGCCTACAACATGTATGGACATGGCATCACCGGAAATCCTCTCTATCCGCTGATTTCATGGGGACTCATCGGAGTTGTTATATTGCACGTTCTGTGTGCCGTATCTCTCACCTGGGAAAACCAAAGAGCGCGTGATGTAGCTTATGCTATGCCGACCAACAATGAAAAAGCTGCAAGCCTCGCTTCACGCAGCATGGCGGCCACGGGTTCTATCATTGCAGTTTTTCTTGTACTCCACTTACTAGGTTTTAAATATGGAGCTTACTACGAAGTCACCTACGGCGATCACACCGTGCGCGATCTTCATAAACTTATTTTAGAAGTTTTTCATAATCCTGTTTATGTAGTTTGGTATGTCTTTGCACTAATTCCATTGGGATTTCACTTGAGCCACGGTTTTTCGTCGGCATTTCAGTCGCTAGGATTTTCACATCCCAGATGGAGCCCTCTTATTAAAACACTGGCCTGCATTTACGCCATCGTTGTGGCGGCAGGTTTTATGTCTCAACCCCTTTATGTCTTTTTCTTCGCGAGGTAAGCAACGATGACTATTTTAGATGCAAAAATTCCATCAGGCCCCATTGAAAAAAAGTGGTCTAATCGAAAATTCGAAAACAAATTGGTGAATCCTGCCAATCGCCGTAAATACACTGTCATTTGCGTAGGAACGGGACTCGCAGGTGCAGCAGCCTCTGCAGCTTTAGGTGAACTTGGCTATAACGTAGTCACGCTCTGCTATCATGATTCTCCCAGACGAGCGCACTCTATTGCAGCTCAGGGTGGTATCAATGCTGCAAAAAATTATCAAAACGATGGCGACTCTATTTATCGACTTTTTTACGACACCGTTAAAGGTGGAGATTATCGCGCTCGCGAAGCCAACGTTTATCGCTTAGCTGAACTCTCTGTAAACATCATCGATCAATGCGTAGCTCAGGGCGTTCCCTTCGCGCGTGATTATGGTGGTTTGCTCGACAATCGATCATTCGGAGGCGCGCAAGTTTCTCGAACTTTCTACGCTCGTGGACAAACAGGACAACAGCTTTTACTCGGAGCTTATTCCGCCATGATGAGACAAGTGAATGAAGGCAAAGTTAAACTTATGCCTCGTCGTGAAATGCTCGATCTCATCACAATCGATGGCAAAGCACGCGGAGTTACAGCTAGAAACGTAGTCACTGGTGAACTAGAAACATACACTGGCGACGCCGTACTTCTTTGCACAGGTGGATACGGAAACGTATTCTATCTCTCTACAAACGCTAAAAACTCTAATTGCACCGCCGCTTGGCGAGCTCACAAAAAAGGGGCTTTCTTTGCCAATCCTTGTTACACACAAATTCACCCTACATGCATTCCAGTGGCTGGAGATCATCAATCTAAACTCACCTTGATGAGCGAATCTCTTCGTAACGATGGTCGTGTTTGGGTGCCAAAAGCCAAAGGAGACAAACGTCCACCCGATCAAATTCCTGAAGCTGATCGAGATTATTATTTAGAAAGAATTTATCCAAGCTTTGGAAATCTTGTTCCTCGAGATGTGGCTTCTCGAAATGCTAAAAAAGTTTGTGATGAAGGGCGTGGAGTAGGCGAAAGCGGTCTGTCAGTTTACCTCGATTTCCGCGATGCCATTGAGCGCCAAGGAGAAGCTACTATTCGTGGCCAATACGGAAATTTATTTCAAATGTATGAAAAAATTACCGACGAAAATCCCTATAAAGTTCCCATGAGAATTTACCCTGCCGTTCATTACACCATGGGTGGTCTATGGGTGGATTACAATCTTATGTCGACTGTTCCGGGCCTATTTGTATTAGGAGAAGCCAATTTCTCTGACCACGGGGCCAATCGCTTAGGCGCTTCGGCACTAATGCAAGGATTAGCGGATGGTTATTTTGTAATTCCATATTGTGTTGGAAATTATTTAGCGGGAACAAAACTTGAAAAAGTTTCTCCTCAAAACGATGCCATTAAAGCGTCACTCAACGAAGTTGAAGAGCAAAACAAAAAATTACTTAGCATAAAAGGAAATCAAAGCGTTGATACTCTCCATCGCAAACTTGGTAAAATCATGTGGGATCATTGCGGAATGGGAAGAAACGAAGAAGGGCTCAAATGGGCTCTTAAAGAAATTCCAAAGATCAAAGAAGAATTTTATAACAATGTAGCTATCCCAGGATCAGGCGCAGAAATGAACCAAGAGCTTGAGAAGGCACAACGTTTAGTAGATTTCATTGAACTCGGTGAATTGATGTGCACGGATGCTCTTGAAAGAAGAGAATCTTGTGGCGGTCACTTTAGAGAAGAAAGCCAAACCCCTGAAAACGAAGCTTTAAGAGATGACGAAAACTTTTGTCATGTCGCCGCTTGGGAATATCAGGGCGAAGGCAAAACTCAAAAACTCCACAAAGAAAAACTTGAGTTTGAAAACGTTAAACTGACACAAAGAAGCTACAAATAAAAGGACGTATAGATATGAGCGCACACAGCAGTACAAATCATAGTAACAGCACTCAAAAAAAACTTTCGCTAACTCTTAATGTTTGGCGCCAAAAGAACCAAAATGAAAAGGGTGATTTTGTTCAATACAAAATTAAGGATGTTTCAACCGATGTTTCTTTCTTAGAAATGCTCGACATCTTAAACCAAGAAATCATAACTAAGGGCGAAGAGCCCATAGTCTTCGATCATGATTGTCGAGAAGGTATTTGCGGATCTTGCGCCATGGTGATTAACGGAAATCCCCATGGACCCGACAAAGGAACAACCACTTGCCAACTTCACATGAGACGCTTTCAAGATGGTGAAACACTTTGGATTGAACCCTTCCGCGCTCGCGCATTTCCTGTCATTAAAGATCTCAGCGTAGACCGTTCGGCTTTTGATAGAATCATCGCCAAAGGCGGATTTATTTCTGCCAACACTGGCTCGCCTGCCGATGCTAACGCGCTACCCATTCCCCACACCAATGCTGAATTGGCTTTTGATGCTGCTGCTTGTATCGGTTGTGGCGCATGTGTAGCGGCCTGCAAAAACGCTTCTGCGATGCTCTTTGTTTCCGCTAAAGTTTCTCACCTAGCCCTACTTCCTCAAGGAGAAGCCGAGCGCACAGATAGAGTTCTAAGTATGGTTGGACAAATGGATGAAGAAGGCTTTGGAAATTGTACAGTAACTGGCGCTTGTGAAGCGGCCTGTCCGAAAGAAATTAGCCTTGAGAATATTGCTCGACTCAATCGAGAATTCGGCAAAGCCCTCATCACAAAACGATAGGTTAAAAATGCAAAACAAGATTTCAAAGTCTAAATTTTCTTTCAACTCTAAAGAGATCAATATTATTGGTCTTAAAAGTTGGAAGCAAAATCAATCGCTCAGCAAAAAAATTCCTTCTGCACTTGTGGAAAGAATGCTCAGCAAAACACCTAAAAAGGGTTTAGAAAAAGCTGCAGTTTTAAAATTTCCCCTTACTGAGGGAGGAGTTTTAATACTAGCTATTCTCAACAATCCTAAAACATCCATTCAATCCTGGCACACACAACTAAAAGATGGCTTGTTAGCAGCTTTTAAAGACAAAGACTTAAGCAATGTTCAATGTGATCTCAACGAACTAGGCGCAGAATGGGAAGAAATCAGTCTTGATTTAATAGGAAGTCTCTCGGTTCTTTCACAATGGAAATACCCCAAGCAAACTCAAGAAAAAGATGAAGATAAAGCTAAAAGTTTTCACATAAAGGTTGATAGTAAAAAAAGCCCTGCAGAAATTACAAAAATTTTTCAAAAAGGGGAATGTCTTGGTGAAAATGCAGCACTTGTTAGAACGCTTTCTCACACTCCACCGAATTTTTTAACTCCAGAGCTTTATCTCAATAAAATTCAAAAAATTGCCAAAGACAATGGACTCAACTGCAGTTTTATTAACGAAAAAGAACTCACTAAAAAGGGTGCCGGAGCTTTTCTTGCTGTCGCTCGTGCCAGCGCCAATCGTGATGCAGGCATTGTCAAACTCAGCTACAAAGGACCCAAGGCTAATAAGAAAATCACTTTCGTCGGCAAAGGAATTTGTTTTGATACTGGCGGATACAATGTGAAGCCAGGCAACTACATGCTCGGCATGCACCAAGACATGACAGGATCTGCCGTTGCCTTAGCCATGATTTCAATAGCCGCTCATCTAAAATTACCTTACGATTTTGAAGCCTATCTCGCACTAGCTGAAAACCATATCTCTCCAAACGGTTTCAAAATGAATGATGTTGTCTATGCCTCTAACGGTAAAAGCATTGAGGTCATTCACACAGACGCTGAAGGCAGAATGGTACTCTCTGACACTCTTAGTATGGCTACAGAATCAAAACCTGATTACGTTTTTGATTACGCCACTCTAACAGGTTCATGCATTCGAGCTATTGGTACGGGTCGCGCTGGAATTTTCTCAAATCAAGAATCTCAACTAGCTCTTGCATTTAAGGCTGCTGAAAAATCCGGTGAAGCGGTTTGGACTTTTCCAATCGGGGCAGAATACGAAGAGCGTTTAAAGTCAAAAGTTGCCGACCTTAGGCAATGTGATGATGCACCCAATGCCGATCAAATTATTGCCGCCACTTTTTTAAATCATTTTGTAGCCAAAGAGTCCTTATGGTTTCATATGGATCTCTCCACATGCGATCACAAGGGTGGGCTAGGTTGGCTACCCGAAGAATCATCGGCATTTGGATTGCGCTGGACTCTTGCCATGATTGAATTGCTCGAAAAAAACAAAAAATAAATGAGCAAAAATAATTCCTTTAAAGCTATTCACGAAATGAAAAGTTTTGAAGAATTTTGGCCCTTTTATCTTCATGAACACTTACACCCCATGAATCGCGGCTTACATTTGTTCGGTTCTTTTTTCTCGCTTCTTTTATTGGGGTATTTTGCCTACCATCGAGCTTGGATAAAAATCTCCTATTGTTTTTTAGTAGGTTATACGTTTGCCTGGATTGGCCATTTTTTTATAGAACACAATCGTCCCGCCACCTTCAAAGCTCCATTCTGGTCTTTTGCTGGTGACTGGAAAATGTTCTACTTTTTTACAACGGGTCGCCTTAAAGCTGAATATAAACGACTTAATCTAGATTAAAGGCCCTTTCATAGTTTCTTTTATTAATGTTTTGTTAAGAAAGTTTATTCTCAATTTTTGACGTGAAATTCCGATACTAAAGTAGAGGTTTTGATGTCATTCCAATTGGAGATGAAAGAGCTTTATCTTGAGATTAAGCTCGAAGACGATACTGGACTTGACGATGAAACCCTTTTTAAAAAACGAATTGATTTTGAATATAATAAAAAATCCTTTGAATTTATTTTCGTTGAATGCAGTCAGCTTAAAGTTCTCGGACCTAAACTTTTAAATACTTTAGTTCAATATAGTAGAGAGCTTAAAAAAACCAATAAACGTGGCGGCGTTCGCTTTTATCAAATCAACGAAAAGTTACACTTCGATCTTAAAAACAAAGGGCTCGATGGTGTTCTACCTTGCTTTAAAAGCATTAAAGGCGCGCTCACCGATGCAGGTCTTGAAACAGCTAAAAACGTAGATGTAGGCCTTATTAATCCAATGATTAGTTCGGTCATTAGCGTTTTAGAAGCAAAAACCGGGGTTAAAACAGAATCAGAAAAACCTTATGTCAGAAAGCCCTCCGACCCCACTCGATTAGGTGATTTAAGTTCTTCGATGCAACTTCGATCTGAAGTTTTCGAAGGGACATTTAGTATTTGTTTTTCAGAGGGTGTTTTCAAAATGCTTTATGAAAAATTTACAGGCAAAGAATGCCCACAACCCATTACGAAAGAGAACATTGAAATTGCCGGCCAACTGAGTTTAGTGATTATCAAGCAATCCAAAGAAGAACTTCACAAAGCCGGTTATTATGTAGAAAACTTAAACCCCGTTGTTTACTTTAAAAATGAGCCACTCCCTAAAATTATCGACAAAGAGGCCAGCGTTATCGTGGTCCCATTCAAATGCAGCGTGGGAAGTTTTTTTATTGAAATTTCTACCACTGCTAAAAAGTACGTCCCAAAAAAAGACCAAGCCGCTTAATAATAGTTTAAATAAATAGGCCGAGAGATTCGACCATTTTTACCCAACGATGATCTTTGGGAACTATGCGCGCTCCCTGCTGCAAAACTTCCAAGGGAGCATTTCCCACTTCTCCATTCTTGTAAACAGCACAGCGGCCCCATTGCTTCGCCAAAACCAATCTCGCAGCTTCTATACCCATCGCTGCTGTTAAGAATCTATCCGTGGTTGTTGGAGCTCGACTTCTCTGTAAATGTCCTAAAACAACGGCCCGCGCTTCGTGCTCTGAATTTTTACTTATCCACTGAGCCATGCTTTGAGCAATGCCACCAAAGCGTTCCTTCTGAACCGCGCCGGGCACTTCAAAAGCTACGTTGGCCTCTTCGCCCTCAGGATGAGCGCTTTCAGAAACTACAAAAACCAAACCTCTTCTACCTTCGGAAAATTTTCTCTCTATATATTTGAGAAGCTTTTCTTTCGAAAAGGGCCTCTCGGGAATCAAAATAGCATCAGCGTAGGA
>CAZSSP010000023.1:0-1753 GCA_964609695.1 uncultured Bacteriovoracaceae bacterium | reverse complement strand
TATTTCTTTCGAAACTCATCCTGACGTCCTGCTAATTTAGAATGATTGCTGGTGCCCAAAAAGGTTCCCGCATGCGTGTGCAAACCCTGTACATCCTTTAGAGTTATAGGACGATTCTGACGTTCAAAAATTCCATCAAAGGCGTCACAAATTCCCAAGACTTCATGGCCTTCGATCAAAAGTTTGCGCGATACAGCCTCAATAATGCCGTTTAAGCCTGGCGCATCTCCGCCACCTGTTAGAATTCCAATTTTCATAGTTCTCACCAATCTATGTTTTGATGAGCACAATTAAAAGCTGCAAAAAAATTAAAATCAGCAATTTTGTTTAAATTTTATAAAAATAGATAAGTAAATTTTTTAAGCCATTTTAAAAACACGAAATAAGCATCAAAAAAGGGGGTATTTAGGCCCTTATTTTACACAAAGTATTTTGACCAAGTTGAGCAGTTAGTGAGTGCTTAAAAATTCAATTTCACAAAATCTAAAAAATGTATCTTTTATGATTTATTGATTCAATTCGCGTGCCTTTAATTGCAATTCTATTTTAGTTATATCGCGATAAGTTAAATTATCGCTAATTATAAGTTACTGTAATCTTGTATTTTATCTTAAAGTGCTGTTTTATAGAGATATGAGACTTAAGCGACTTTGGATTGGGCTTAAAAAAATATTTCGCTCAAAAAAAACTTCAAATAAGCTCAAAAAACCTAGGAAAAAGCTAGCTATCGGGCCTCAAAATGAAGCCCTTCAAATCGAAAATTTGCCCGAAAAATTGCCGCCTCCAAAAACTCTAAAATCTGGAATTTCAGCAATTGTAGAATTTTCACTTGTGCAACTTTCACCCCACACGCAAAGAGCTTATCGAAAGGATTTGGACGATTTTTTATCTTATTTAAAAGTCCAAGGTCTTTTAGAAATTTGGGGCTCACTAGGAGCCATGGAAATTGCTCAATATCGCGATTATTTGCTCAAAGATAGGGGCCTCTCCAAAGCCTCAATCACTCGGAAAATTGCAGTGGTTAAAAGCTTCTTTAAATGGGCCAAGGCCCAAGGCTGGGTCAATCAAAACCCCGCCGAACTCATTCGAAGTTTCCCACAAACACAGGATTCTAAAACTGGCTTTTTAAACGAAGACGAAATCTACAAAATGCTTGGCTACTATCCCGACATGTCGGTGCTAAATCTCAGCAAATCCCTTGCCAAAGTCGCACTCGAAACCCTTCTCATGTTGGGCATTCGGCGAAGTGAAGCCACAGCCATTCGTGTTGGCGATTTAGAATTTAGCGATGGTCGCTGGTTACTCAACGCCAAAGGGAAGGGCGAGAGACTTCGCCGCCTCCCCATTCCCCCTCGCTTGCTCGACACCTGGAGTGAATGGTTTCGTAGAATCAACAACGAAGCCCCACATCAATCCATGATTGAGAACCCTGCAGTTTGGCTCGACTGGTGCCGTCGCGACCCCGATCAACCACTGCTCATATCCACTCGCGCCACACACTTTCACAAATCACTTTCAACATCGGAATTAGCAATGATTATTCGCAAACTCGGTCGCAAAGCTGGGCTCAACCAAAAGCTCTCGCCCCACATGCTCCGATCCACAGCGATCACCTATGCTCTCGATCAAGGAGCCTCTCATCGAGGCATTCAACAAATGGCAGGATGGACCACTCCCCTCATGATTTCTCGCTACGACAAACGCCGAAATGATCCAAGATTTTCAGCAGTTCACCACCTCAAATATGCTCAAA
>CAZSSP010000022.1:0-32068 GCA_964609695.1 uncultured Bacteriovoracaceae bacterium | reverse complement strand
TAACGCACTTAGCAAGCACCCCTTAAGCGCCCTATACTGCCCTTAAACTTACTGCTAATTTTCACTCTTAAGGAGCATAAAAATCCATGGATTTTAATCTGAGTGAAGAACAAAAAGCTTATCAAGATGCAGCCCGTACTTTCGCAGCTAAAGAACTCGCGCCCTTTGCTCAAAAATGGGACGAAGAAAAATATTTCCCCAAAGAGACTCTTAAAAAAGCGGCTGAACTTGGTTTCCTAGGCGTTTACACTCGCGACGACGTGGGTGGAATGAATCTCTCTCGCTTAGATGCTGCCATTATTTTCGAAGAGCTCGCCTATGGCTGCACTTCTACAACGGCCTATATCACCATTCACAACATGGTCACATGGATGATCGACACTTTCGGCTCCGACAACTTAAGAAAAGAATGGTGTCCTAAAATGGTCACTGGCGAAGTTTTAGGTTCCTATTGTTTAACCGAACCCAATGCTGGCTCCGATGCGGCTTCACTAAAAACTCGGGCTGAAAAAAAGGGCGATCACTACATCGTCACTGGCAGCAAGGCCTTTGTATCCGGCGGTGGAGCCACAGACGTACTTGTTGTGATGGCTCGCACTGGAGATGATTCTCCAAAAGGCATTTCAAGTTTTGTGATTCCCGCAAACTCTCCAGGTATTAGCTATGGTGAAAACGAAAAGAAAATGGGATGGAACAGCCAACCCACTCGTATAATAAATTTCGATCAAGTTAAAATTCCCCTTGCTAATTTGCTCGGATCAGAAGGACAAGGTTTCAAAATCGCCATGATGGGTTTGGATGGCGGTCGAGTTAATATTGGAACTTGTTCAGTTGGAACAGCGCAATCTGCACTCGATCAAGCTCAAAAGCACATGTTGGCTCGAAATCAATTTGGAAAGCCCATTGCTCAATTTCAAGCCCTACAATTTAAATTGGCAGATATGCAAACCGAACTCATTGCTTCGAGACAAATGATTCGATTAGCCGCTTCAAAATACGACAACAAAGATCCTCAGGCTTCCTCTTATTGTGCCATGGCCAAGCGTTTTGCCACTGATTTAGGATTTAAAATTTGCAACGAAGCCCTACAAATTCATGGTGGCTATGGTTACACCAAAGAATACCCCGTCG
The DNA here is from genome assembly GCA_964609695.1 of uncultured Bacteriovoracaceae bacterium. Classification (GTDB taxonomy): domain Bacteria; phylum Bdellovibrionota; class UBA2428; order UBA2428; family UBA2428; genus JAGNHS01. Next base: position 30,937 of record CAZSSP010000022.1, on the reverse strand, counting down.
AACGCCACGTAAGAGATTCTCGAGTCCATCAAATTCTCGAAGGCACCAATGAAATCATGAGAGTGATTGTGGCCAGAAAAGTTCTCGAAGAAAACGCAACGCAATTATTTAGAGATTAAATAGAAGGATTCAAAAGGAAGACATATGAATTATAATTTAACCCCAAAACTCAAAGTTGAAATTTTAGAACACACGGCCCTACTCACTTTAAGCAATCCCCCAGCCAACACTTTCACTGAAGAATCTCTTTCAGCCATTCCAGCTCTTATGAAAAACTTGAGCGACAATAAAGATATCTATTCTTTGGTCGTTACAGGCGAAGGCGAAAAGTTTTTTTCTGCAGGTGCCGATCTCAACATGTTTAGCGACGGCAATAAAGCTCAGGCCCGAAAACTGGCCGATCTCTTTGGTGCTGCTTTCGAAAGTGTGACCGCTTTTCGTGGCGTTACTATTTGCGCTATTAACGGCTACGCTATGGGTGGAGGCCTGGAATTCTCTTTAGCTTGCGACATTCGACTTGCCGAAGAACAAGCGCAAATGGCGCTTCCAGAAGCCACCGTGGGCCTACTCCCCTGCGCTGGCGGCACACAGAATCTTCCTTGGCTTGTAGGTGAAGGCTGGGCCAAAAGAATGATTCTTTGCGGAGAAAGAGTCGACGCTAAAAAAGCTCTTGAAATTGGTCTTATCGAAGAAATTCTTCCTAAAGGACAAGCCAAAACTCATGCCCTTGAACTTGCTAAAAAAGTTGAAAAGCAAAGTCCAACCAGTGTGGCCCGCTGTAAAAAGCTCATTCAATCTGCTCGCACACGCCCCCTAAGCCAAGCTCTCCCCATGGAAAGAGATTTGTTCATGGAACTTTTTGAATTCCAAGATCAAAAAGAAGGCGTTAATGCCTTCTTAGAAAAACGTAAGGCCATTTGGAAAAACGCATGAGTGTTAACTTAGAAATACTCCACTGCCAAAACGGAAAATTTGGACACGCACAACTTAACTCCGAAGCCACGCTCAACGCCCTTAGTTTAGAAATGATTGACTCTCTTTACGAGGGACTAACCCTTTGGCAAAAAGATCCTGAAATAAAATTTGTTTTCCTAGATGCCGCGGGAGAAAAAGCCTTTTGCGCTGGTGGAGATATTGTTCGACTCTATAAAGCTATTAAAGATAAAGACCCCTACTTCAAAAGTTTTTTTGAGCATGAATATAAACTTGATTATTTGATTCACACTTTTAAAAAACCAATTATCGCTTGGGGGCACGGCATAGTCATGGGTGGCGGTATGGGAATTCTTCAAGGATGCACTTTTAGAGTTGCCACCGAGAAAACCATGATGGCCATGCCTGAAATTTCTATAGGTCTTTTTCCCGATGTTGGTGCTTCATATTTTCTACAAAAATGCCCTCGACAGGCCGGAGTCTTTCTAGCACTTAGTGGAACTCGAATTAATGGAATTGAAGCTCGAGAACTACACTTAGCCGACCACTGTATAGAACATGCTAAAAAATCGGAATTTCTCAATGCACTAAAAAACTTTCAAGTGAATACTTCGACAAATATTAAAAATGAAATTCAAAATATTTTAAATACTTTTGAATCGGCTTCAAACAATATTTCCATTAAATCACAGTTAGAATGGAATTGGATTGATGCCATCACTCAACATAAGAGCGCAGTAGACCTTTACAATTTTTGTAATAATCAAAGTGCGCTCAGTCCTTGGGCTGAAAAGGGTCGACAAAACATTCTTAGAGCTTCTCCAACTTCTGTGGCCATTATTTTTGAGCAATTCCAAAGAGCTCAAGGAAAAAAACTTAACGAAATTTTTCAAATGGAATGGCTCGTAGCGGTTCATTGCGCCATGGGACACGATTTTCCAGAAGGTGTGCGAGCTTTACTTATCGACAAAGACAACAAAGCTCAATGGAATCCAAAAATCGCTGCCGATATTGACCCTAAAAAAATCACATCGCACTTTGAATTAGGATTAGGCCTTGAAACTAATCCATTAGCAAATTTGAATTGAATGGAGATCTTATGAAAAAAATTGCGTTTATTGGTATTGGAAATATGGGGAGACCCATGGCTCTTAATCTTCACAAGGCTGGCTTTGAAGTTAAATGCTTCGATCTTAGTGCCAATGCTGTGGCTGCGGCTCAAAAAGAAGGCTTAAAAGTTGAAACTAATGTTGCGCAATGTGTGTCTCAGGCTGAAATCGTCATCACCATGCTCCCCGCCAGCAAGCACGTTGAAGAACTTTATTTGGGTTCAGGAAATTTATTAGAATTAGTTAATAAGAACTCGCTTTTAATTGACTCTTCTACAATTGCTCCAGAATCGGCAAGAAAAGTGATCAACGAAGCCCAGAGAAGAGGCTTTGAGATGATCGATGCTCCTGTCTCAGGTGGAACCGGAGGCGCTGCTGCTGGAACCCTAACTTTTATGGTGGGTGGAAAAAAAGAAAGCCTAGAAAAAGCTCGCCCTGCTTTAGAAAAAATGGGTAAAAAGATTTTTCATGCGGGAGACGCTGGCGCAGGTCAGGTTGCAAAAGTTTGCAACAACATGTTGCTCGCCATTCATATGATTGGTTCATGTGAAGCACTCAATCTTGGTAAAGCTTGCGGAATGGACCCCAAAGTACTCTCCGATATTCTTATGCAAAGTTCTGGAAAAAATTGGTCCCTAGAAGTTTATAATCCTTGGCCCGGTGTGATGGAAAATGTTCCTGCAAGCCGTGAATACCAAGGCGGTTTTGCTGTAGATCTTATGTATAAAGATTTAGGATTGGCGCTCGAAACTGCACTCGAAAAAAATCAAAACACTCCCATGGGCCAACTGGCACGAAATTTATATGGTTTACACCGTAACAATGGTCAAGGATCACTCGACTTCTCAAGCATTCTAAAATTTTTAGGTAAGAATTAATGGCCAAAAAATTAAGCGATAGTGAAATCAAAGAGAAGCTCAAAAAATTAAAAAATTGGAAATATACAAATAATAAGCTGAGTCGAGAATTCACATTTAAAAACTTTGTAGAAGCTTTTTCCTTCATGACCGCTGTGGCCTTAGAGGCCGAAAAGATGGACCACCATCCCGATTGGGAAAACGTTTATAATCGAGTCGTGATTAATCTGAACACACATGATGCTGACGGTATCACCGATAAAGATTTCAAGTTGGCTCACGCTATAGAATTACTAAGCTAAGTAGCAAATCTATGGCAGAGTCAAAATTCTAACCTAGCTTGGGATGATCTAGCTCTAGTGTTAGACTAAAGCTAAGAGGCAACATCTTTGAGAGCAAACAACAGCTGGGCGTCTAAATATCTCAATTTTTTAATTCGCCACAAAAAGCTTATCAATTTAATTTTTATAGTCAGTGTCGTTGGATCTTTTTTTGCCACTAAAAAACTTCAGCTCAAAACCGATTTTGCAACCTTACTCCCTGACAATTTACCCAGCGTAAAAAATATTCGTCGCCTAGAAAGTCGTTTAGGCAATACAGGCATTCTAGTTGTGGGCGTCGTGAGTCCAAACTTTGAAGCCAACAAACGCTTTATCGAAGATCTGGCCAAACTCATGAAACCGCATGTGGGCCCTGAATTAAGATATCTCGACTATAAATACAAAGACGTTGAAGATTTCATTTACAAATTCGGATTGAGCTACCTAAGCACCGACAAGCTTAAAGAAATCCATAAAATTATTTTAGAAAGCGTTGAAAAAAAGAAAGACGAAGCCTTTTCTTCATTTTTAGGAATCTCAGAAGAAAAGAAAAAAGTTCCTCGCTTTAAAGATTTTGCTCAAAAAATACTCGATCCCAGTCTTCGCAAATTCTTAGACTATCGTGAGGCCTACTTGAGCGCTGAAGATGGGCACGTTCTAGCCATGGCTATACGTCCTTCCAATGAACTTAAAAGTCTTGCGGCCACTACAAGGCTCGTGAACCTTGTCCAAGATTACATTCGAAAACTCAATCCTAAAAATTACGATCCCGAAATGCAAACTTCACTCTCGGGCAACATCAAACAAAGCGTAGAAGAATATGAAACCTTAAAAAAAGATTTGTTCGACACTTCTCTTTTACTTGTGAGTCTCATCTTAGGTGTCTTGTTTTTATTTTTTTGGAATTTTTCTATACTGGGTCTTCTTTCGATATCTCTCATATCTGCTGTCCTTTGGACTTTCGCTCTAACCTATTTTCATATTGGCTATTTAAACTCGCAAACAGCTTTCTTAGGCTCGATAGTTGTGGGTACAGGAATTAATTACGGTATTATTTATTTAGCTAGAGTCATTGAATATCTTAGAAGTGGCAACAGCATTTTTAATTCAGTCTATTTAGCTATCGAAAATTCTTTAATAGCGACCATTATTGCATCAGGATCCACTGCAATAGCCTTTTGCTCTCTTTTTATTACTGAAAACAAAGGCCTCTCTCAATTTGCCTTTATTGGAGGAATTGGAGTTTGCTTTTGTTGGTTAGTGAGCTTCACATTCTTACCTCTTTGGACATATCAATTGCTCGAAAACGGCACCATGAAAATTAAAAAGCACCCCTTCTCCTACGCTGTAGGTCGCTGGTCCGTGGCAGCCAGCCATTGGATTTTGCGAAAACCCTGGATTGTAGGAAGCTTTATTATTATCTGCAGTTTTTTAAGTTTTGTTGGCTTTCATCAAATTTCAAACGATTTGATTGAATATAACTTTGATAAAGTCAGAAACAGAAACATTGTTTCTCCTGAAATTCAAAATTTACGAAAAAGAGTTCATAAAGTTTTTTCAGTAAACTTAAATCCCTCAATCATTCTCACGGACTCTCAAGAGAAAGCCAAGCTCATTTGCCCCAGTTTCTACGCACTTAAAAAAAGCATTCCCCCCGAAATCAATATGCTCGATGAATGCCTGAGCCTGCAACACTACTTACCTCCTGAAGCTAAAATCAGCTCAGAGAAGCGTGATTGGCTGTTAAAGTTAAAAACTTTATTTGAAGATCGACTCGTTCGAGACAGCGAATATGGAGTGCGCTTAGCCCATTTTGCAAAAAGTATGGAATTTAGAGTTCCCACACTTAAAGACATGCCCGATCAAATGCTACATCGCTTTCGAGAAAATAATGGCAGCTTAGGACTTTATGCTTATGTTTATCCAGATAGCGAAAAACCCATCAACGATGGTCGAAATCTTATAGAATTCACCAATAGATTAAAATCCATGCCTCTTATTCCCACTGGAGAAACGGTGAGTGCCGCAGGCAATTCCTTCGTATTTGCTGATTTGTTAGAGGGTATTAAAAGAGATGCGCCGCTAGTTTCTATAATATCTTTTGTAGGCGTTTTATTAATTACATTCTTTTTGAGTGGCGGATGGAAGAGTGCACTCTTTTTAGGAGCTTGCCTAAGCTTAGGTGTGCTCTGGATGTTTGGTCTTCAGGGTTTTGCTGGTATTAAATACAACTTTTTCAACTTTATCGCACTTCCTTTAACCTTTGGGATTGGAGTTGATTACCCTGCCAACGTCTTTGTGAGATGTCGCCAAGAAAACTTCAAGCACCTCCATACGATTATTCGCAATTCAGGAACGGCCGTATTTCTTTGCTCACTGACAACTATTATTGGATATTACACTTTAGTAGGCTCAGCCAGCCAAGCTTTAGATTCCTTCGCTAGAATTGCGCTCTATGGTGAAATCACATGTCTCATCGTTGCTATACTTGTAGTCCCATGGGGCATCGAAAGATTCAAACGCAATTCAAAATAATTTAATTATTGAGTTACAAAAAATGGACGGCTCTCACAGTCCTGCAAGTCTTTATAACGTTTCTTCAAATCGTCAGAAGCTTTTTCAAGTGAAAGTTCCATCAATTTTGTTTCAACTAAATATTCTAATCTCTCTAACTGAACCACTCGTCTTTCCCACATTTCTTCCACTTCTGTAGCCGCATCACGCGCTTTGTAGGCATTTTTAAAAAGTTCAAACTTAGGGTGCTTTAACATGGATTCTTTCGCCCTAAGCGCCATCTCTGAACTCATCACCTTTGCAGGTCCGTGAGTGATCCCATAAGAAGAATAAAATACGGGATAACGCTCTTTTAAATAAAATTTAATTTCTTTAAAAATAGAATCCAAATAATCCTGTGCTTTAGTGGCCGCGCTTTCAGCTTTTTCCTTAAATTCTTTTTCTTTTTTAATGGCCGCTTTTATCTTTATAAGAATTCTATCAGTCTCTTGAAACTCCAAGCCCGTAGAGCTTATCAACGAATCAAAAACACTTTTCTCAATATCAGTCATTTTTGATAAGACTCTTTTTAAAGTTGTTTTTTCTAAATTATGATTAATTTTAATTTCTTTTTGTCTTAAAAACCAAGAAGACGTTGTGATTGGAACATCAATGGATTTTTCATTTTTCAAAACATAGGCGTGAGCCTCATTGGCACCCACCACACCATCTTTATTATAATCCGCAGAAATCGCCTCAGCTTTTTCAGTCATTCCATTATAGGCTTCCATAAAATAACGACTGTATTCCTCTCTTTTTTCTAGATCAGGCGTGCAACCCGCAGCCAATCTATCGGGTAATTGGGAAAAAAATCCGCATCGATTATGAGAAGAAAGTTTATTTGTAATTTCGCCGCCTTCAAAGTTCATCTTTGTAAAGCCGCCTGAAAAACATTGCACCATGAGAACTTGCGTATGCGCTTCAACAGGCAATTTATCTAATTCACTCACAAACTCACTGGCGAGCATGGCCGATTCCACACCCCAAAGATCCATCTGACTTTCATCATCTTTGTCTTCACGGCTTTTCTTGCTTCCGTGACCTGTGAAATAGAACCTAAAATTATCATTTTTTCGAGTTCGACGAATTTGATCGGCTAAGAAATATTCCACATTGTCTTTAGTAGAAGCTCCATCAAGATTTTCCAATTCATTATGTCGCCAAACACATTCAGAATCGCTGTTGCCTTCAAAAAATGTCGTGAAAAGTAAATCTTCAAAAGTATAATCTTTTGCTTTCGCATAAACATCTAAAGATTCCTTTTGGCAGCCTCCTCCGTAAAGTTGAACAATGGAATTATCAGCGGTTAGTGAAGATAATTTCTTTGAAAAGTTTTTCATATTGAGCTCAAGAACACCTTGAGCCTCGGATGGGCTATAACCACCCCCAACTGACATGTAATAATCTTTAGAGTTACTAAGTGATGAGAATAGGATTGAGGCAGTTAATACGGATAAGGAATATCGATGCATAGTGCTTCGCGTTATAAGACATTTTCTCCTGTATTTAAACCCGCAACCCCATATTTCCCCCCCGCCCTAAATTCAATTGTGCGCTAAGAAACAAAATGCTGAAGGAATGTTAAAAAGATCAAAGATTTCATAGCCTTGCACTGACATATTCTTGTATTAATTTTTAGTTAAATTTCTTAAAGGGGGAATAATCCAATGAAAATAGGGAAATTTATAATCTGCCTACTAATAGGATCTACAATGAGTATGAATCTCTGGGCCCAGCACAGAGCACCTCGTAAAGCAGCCGCAAAACACTCAAACAGAAGATTGCGAGAAGTCACTAAGAATTACTGTAAAGCCGTAGGTACTGATTCATCCGAATGTAGCAACGCTATAGCCACAGCAAAAAGCTTTAAAGAGCAAATGGGTGATGGCCACGATGATTATATTCAAGACATTCATGAGCAAACTAAAACGCTTCAAGATTATTTAAAGGAAGCCAATACTTATAGCGATTCTTCGTCCGATACTTCTGTAATTTAAAAACAACTAGCCATGACACAGTCTTGTATTAGTTTATCGTTAATCTAAAAATACCAAGGGGGAAAAAATGAAAACTTTAAAATTATTAGCACTTTTAATAACCATAACTTCAATCAGCGGCTGGGCTCATCCACCTAGAAAACCAAGACCAGGAGCCTCTCAATCTTCTGTCAAAAGCGCTAATTTAGCTTTAAAAAGTGCAGCGGACTCTGTGTGTAGCCAATATGGAACTGGAAGCACTAATTGCATAACAGTTCAAAGCGAAGCCAAAGAAGCTCACAAAAATGCTACGCAACGATCGCCCGGTTACTACAACCAAGTGATTAACTACACAGCCTTAGTTTACGAACAAATGTTATAAAAAACTAAAAAGGCTTAGTGATCATCTAAGATCACTAAGCCTTTTCGTTTTAATTAAATCTAATCTAATTAAGCAGAACGAGCAGCGTAATACTCGGCCAATAGACCCGTTTCGAAAGGAAACGGAATATGTGTAGCGTGAGGAATATCTTTCACCACACCCACTTCAGTGTCTTTTTCTTTGCCTGGCTCTTTAGAGAGATAGTCTGGCACTTCAAGACGAGGAGATTTTTTAGCCTGCATGTAACTAACATGCTGGTAACTTTCGAGAGCGATTTGATCGTTAGGGCGAAGAACTTGAGAACCGATAGTCACACGTTTGCCGTTCACAAGAACGTTACCGTGAGCCACCATTTGACGAGCGGACTTCACGCTAGGAGCAAAACCTAAACGGAAAACCACATTGTCTAATCGTCGTTCTAAAAGACCGATCACTTTATCAACCCAGTCAGCACTTTGGCCTTGCTTAGCTTGGCGAACAAAGCGACGTAGTTGTTCTTCACGAATTCCGTAATGAACAAGAATTTTTTGCTTCTCTTCAAGACGAAGCGCGTATTCAGAAAGTTTACGGCGCTGATTTCCGTGTTGTCCTGGTGGATAAGGTTTACGATCTAGAGCTCCGCTTTTTCCAAGACCGGGTAATTCCATACCCAAACGTCTTTGCTTCTTGAAACGCGGTTGACGACTTACAACATTTTTAGACATAGGTGACGTGTATAACGCCAAGTGAATTTCAATGCAATTGGATTCTAAAAAAACCCTTTGAATTAAAATGACCTAGAAGCTTTCCGGGGAGCTCTGTGCCTACAAAGACATTGTTATGAGACAAACTAGCCAAATCAGCCTCTGTAAATGGGCTTAAAGGGGCCTGAGGATCGCATAAAACGGCTCTCAAAGGCTTTCCGACCTCAATGCTACCAAAATCCTTTAAACCCAAGAAACGAGCTGGGGCGCTAGAGAAAACTTCTACTAAATGCTCAGGACTCTTTAATATTTTCTGTTGGAGCATCAAAAAGAGCACTCTCAATGAAGATTCTAAGCCTGTAGTTCCAAAAGGGGCCTTTTGCCATCCTTGAGACTTTGAAAACTCATCATGTGGGGCATGATCAGTGGCAACAAAGGATAAAACCCCTTCCCTAAGAGCCGCCCTTAAAGCATCGCGGTCTTGAGCCCTAAAGAGTGGAGGATTCATTTTAAAAGAATAGTTCCCCTCTCTGATGTCATCTGCACAAAAATACAAATGATGCGGACTCACTTCTCCTGTCACTTTGAGCCCTTCCCTTTGAGCTGCGCGGATGAGTTCAACACTTTCAAGAGTGGTCACATGAAGCACATGATAACGAGCCTTAGGATGTTTTCGAAGCAATGATAAATCCCGCGCCACAATCCGCGATTCTGCATCCTGTGGATACGGTTTTAATCCCGATTTTCTCTGAACTTCACAAGAGGCTAGAGCGCCACCATGACCCGGCCATTCCGCATGCTGCAAAATTACAAAATTCAAACGAGCCGCAGCCGCAAAAGCTTCTTCCATCAAAGCATCATTGACCAAAGAAACACCATCATCAGTAAAAGCTTTAGCCCCTGCTTGAATCATGGCTTCAAAATCCACGTTCACTCGGCTCGCTAAAGCTTCGCTCAACGCAGAACTTTGCAACAACTCCACACCGTAAGTTTCATAAGCGGGTGCCCACTCTTCATAACAACGCTTGATGCGCTCGGGAGTGTCTATCGTCGGATAAGTGTTGGGCATGGCGAGAATGGCTCCATAGCCCCCTTGTAAGGCTGCATGCGCGGCATACTTAGGAGTTTCCTTATGGGCCTGGCCCGGAACACGTATGTGCACTTGATTATCTACACCGGAAGGTAACAATACTTTTGAGTGACCTTCAAAAATTGTTTCATGAACAAATTGTTGAGTTCCACTTTTAATAATTTTAGCCACGACACCACTGGCGACAAAAACATCCACAGATTCTTGGACACCACTCTCATTCCAAAGATTCACATTTTTAATAACAAAATCTGGAGGCAACATTAGTTCGACCTACTCATTTTCCAAATCCCCATAGAGCCGCCTATAAGGAATTTTCGACAATCCTCAGAAGGGATAACACGAGTCACTTCAAATTGATTCACTTTGCCCGCCACTTCTGGCCAAGCATAAAGAATATAATTTTTGGCTCGCAAACCTTCGCTTCCCATTAAATCAAAAATAACAGCTCTAAAAAGTCCGTTTTTAAGATTTTCCGTTAAAAGAATTTCGCGGCTAGAACAAGCGTGAACCGACAAAATTTCGGAATTAGAATCCCATCTATAAGTGCGAATCACCGATTTATTGGCCAATCGACCTGAGCCCCAACCTAAATAAAATAAATGCGCAGGATAACGTCTAAAAGCAATCAAATCGCTTGTTCCTGGTATAAATAAAGCCTGATCCAACCCCAGCAAAAAAGTGTGCCTCCATTGCTCTTCATTGGCTTGTAAATAAAGAAAGAGATTGATTTGATTTGAGATCAAATAACGTCCACGAGAATGGCGATACTCCCATTCTGATTTTTGCGGAAAAAACTTTTCGGCTTCAGCATTTGAAACACTTTTAAGAGATTTTTCCTCAAAACTAGTCCAATCCACAACCTTTGCGTGAGTAGCATCGGGCTCTAAAATTTCAAGAGTGTTGGAATTTGAACCAATACGCATTCCACCATGCCAGAGAATAGAATCATTGACTTTGTCCTTTTGAATAAAATCAATTTTCTCCATCCTGGAATTTAAAGATTTAAAAGCCTCCCAATCAGACCAATCCGTATTTTCAATCCGAGGTGGCATAGCTAATGCTAGGAGCCAAGTCACATGAGTGAGAGGTCGTGGCGATGACGTTAAAAAACTTAAAAATAATTTTTTATAAAATTCTATTTCTTTCAACAATTGCTGCTCTATTTTGGAAAAAACAACCCACAGCCTCTTCATACACCAACAGATTAATGAAGATTCTCTATTGCGTCGACGGTGATACCTGTTTAGCGCAAACAAATTTTTCATTTAAATTAAAAATCCGCTTATTGGGTGTCGATGCGCCCGAAATTGACCATCGTCCAGGTGGCCAGCAAAACCAAGCCTTCGGTCTGGAATCAAAAAATTACATTAACCTTCAATTAAAAGGACAAAAGGTTTGGGTGGATGCCTACTCTTACGATATTTACGGAAGAACATTAGCCATCCTAAGAACTTTTGAGACTAAAACTAATTTTAATGAAAGACTTGTCAGAGAAGGCATGGCCCTAGCCTATAAAAATCCACGCTATAAAACTTTAGATTGGGCACTAGAAGCAGAAAATTTTGCAAGAAAAAATAAAAAAGGCCTGTGGAGTTTAGCCCCAGGCCTTATTCCGGATCCTCAAAAGTTCCGGCATTCAAAAAAAAGCTTTAATTAGCCTTCGCTTCCTTGAACGTCACGCGCCATAACAGTTTTTCTTCCCTGTTCTTTTGCGGTTTTGATAGCATCATCAATCACCTTTTCGAGAACTGCAGAAAGAGCAGTGATGGTTTCACCAGAAGTGTTGCACTCACCTTTTTCTTTGATGTAACTTTTAACTTTGCTTGCAACTACGAGAACTTCAGCCATAAAAAAACCTCCATAGGGATTTAACCCAACAATACAGGGAACAATCCCAGTAATAAATTAGCGAGTAGGATAGACCACTTTAAGGTGGAATTTCTAGCACGGCGCAAAGAAAATCTTGAGTCGTTGACATAAAATGTCATGAACAGCAATCTAAGCCTATGCTACGGATTTTTATTTTAATTTTGCCTTTTGTCTTGTCGACTTGCTCAAGTTTCTCAAAAAAACACAAAATTGAAGAAAACTCATTTTCAAAAAGCTTTTCAGACTTGCCACCCGCAGAACAAAAAATCTACTTAGAGAACCCCATTGATTTTTTAAGCTGGACTTTAAATAAAACTAAAGAAGCATTTACGGCTCCTCTTCCCAATACTCTTGCCAATGAATGGCCCAAAATTCTAGTTTATGGTGATCTTCGTTCCGATGACGTTCTACTATTTCCCAAAACAAACAGCCCTCGATACCGCGCCTTCTATCGCTTAGAAAATAGTTTCGAAGCCACACTCATTTGGGATCTCTTCACCCTCAGTGTTAACTCAGAATTTATTGCTAATTATTTGCGCCTGGGAGAGATTTCCACTGAAAGCTGTTTAAAAAATTATGTATCAGCCCTTAAAAACCTGAGTGAAAATAAAGGGGTCTCTTCGCCGGCTCCCGATCTCAATTATTCGTGGATACCACTCGACACTCCCAACACAGAAAAAATTCCCGATCTTGAAAGTCCTTTTGCCGAGAATTTGGCTAAAAAATTCACACAAAAATGGAAAGTCGTTAGTAGCTCTTACAATGCTCGCGACCCCAAGAATAGAATGACTAGAATTCTTATCGATGAAAAAAACGAAATTTGGAGATTCGCCCCACTCTCCTCATTGGATTCTTGCGCGAAACTTGGAAACGTTGTGGCTCAGTATGCTCCAGGCGGATCTAAACATTGCGTAAAAATTCCTGAACTAGGATTTTTTCTTTTAGAGCACTTTCCAAGTGGCACTCAGCAACTCTCACTGATGAGTTTACAAAGCGGTGAAGACCTCAACAAATTACAAAATGATTTTTGTCGATATATTGCCAAAGGTCATGCTCAAGCGTTGAGCCAATCTGAAAAACGTAAAGTCTATTATTTGATGATGAAACATCCCACATGGTCGAGTCGTTTTGCTAACGATGTTCATCGACACGCGTCTGAAGCACTAGACGCGTATCGACTTTCATTACAAAAACTTCCTAAATAACTCGTAGTCTAAGAAAACTACTCAGCACGGGCTCGAGGACTTCTAAATTCACGCAAGCGCTTTTCGCGAAGTTCTTGAACATTCACGCAATAGCGCGCCCATGGCACAGCCCAAAGACGATCAAAGCCAATCATCTCCTCAGTCTCTTCACAGTATCCGTAACTCCCTACTTTAATTTTATAGAGCGCTCTTTCAACAAGAAGCAAACGCGACTTCATCATATCGATTTCTTGAAGTATCGCATTATTTGACCTTTGCTTTTCAGCCACCTCAGCATCATCCCCCTTGATGAGGCTTTCACATTCATTAGAGCGATCGACAGCCAATCGCATTTTGAATTCTATGCTCTCACGAATCCCCTCTCGTAGAGCTAATAATTTCTTACGCAAATCCTCCAATTGCTTCTTACTGAGAGAAGCCTTTTGACTTGATGAAGTAGAAACTATCTTTGCTGTTGAAACTTTTCTCATAATCCCTCCCACTAAAATTTCCCCTACAGACATACTTACTGCATGCTTTTTACTTTGCAAATACGCAGCCTTAACGCAATATTTCATTAAAAAGATATCCACATTTGCCTTACACGGCCTTTCAAATTTTTGTCGTTTCTTATGGGATGCGCCTAGCTCTTAGGGCTATTTCATACGAAAATAAGAGTGTGGGCAGCTCTCATCAACAGATTGAGGCTTTCGCCCCCGACCACCCAAAGGATAAAGCTCTTCAACTCTGGTGGCGGCACGTGCGACAGCATCCCTGGATTTACAGCCTCGGGCTTATCAGCATTATTGCGGTTGATTTTGCAGACGTCGGAATTCCAAGTGTGATGAAACACTTCATGGATTCTCTTGAATTGCGACAAGAAAAAAATATTTACGCTTATTATTTAATGGCTCTTATTGCGCTTCAATACATCTGCAGAATTCTATGGAGAGTCACCTGGGCACAACAAACACATGTTGTAGCCGCGGCCATGAAAGCGCGACTCTGGGAAAGGGCCACCTATTTTCCATGGAAAAGACTCCATGAGGATCTCAACCCTGGAGAAATGATGAACATTGCCGCAGGCGATGTTAACAACGCCAGAACCATATTCGGATTTGCCCTTGTCACGGCCACTGATATTTTTTTTCTAGTTCTTTTTGGCTCTGTAGCCATGTTTAAAATTCACCCCACTATGGCTGTTCTTTGCTTGAGCATTTATTTATTTGTAATTCCTAAATTAAAAAAGATTTCAGACAAGCAAGGAAAGGATTTTGAAACAGCTCAAGAAAAACTTTCTCTCACTAGCGAAACGCTCGCGCAATACCTTCGAAATATTCGCCACGAAAAATTATTTTCCTCTGCTCATTTCTGGCAAAAAAAACTATCCGAAGATGCGGCCAACTATAGAAATGCTCGCCAAAAAACTTTGCACTGGGAATTAGCTTACGTGCCTGTAGCTGGCGCCGCACCTTTATTAGCTTATATTTTTTTCTTAAGTTTAGGACTCAAGTTTTACTGGGACTCTCAAATCAGCCTTGGCTCCTTCGTCGCTTTTCAAAGTTTGCTTTTTATTTTACAAGATCCATTACTCGAAATTGGAACTTGCATTTCTGATTTACGAAGAGCCACTAGTAGTCTCAAAAGATACATTTCAACTCTACAAACCGATCAAGATCTCATTTACAAAATAAGCGAAAACCCAAAAGCAACTCCCACAGATAGACGTCAAAACGAATGCATTTTAAGTATAAAAAACCTTGAGCTCCCCCATGGAAGAAGCATTAGCCTCACCCTTGAGAGTGGCAAAAAGCTGGGTATACGAGGTCCCGTGGGTAGTGGAAAATCGCGACTTTTGAGTTTGATTGCTGGTTTAGACAGAAACTATAAGGGATCCATACTTTTTAAAGGACATGAAATTAGAAATTCAAATCATGATAAAATTCGAGAATCCATTCGGATTGTTCCTCAAAAGCCTTTTCTCTTCAGCACTACACTTTGGGATAACTTGTGCTTAGACAAAAACATAGATCCAGACGAACTCTACAAAGTGCTGCACATCTGTAATTTAGATGAAGACTTTAAAAATCTCGAAGAGGCTCTCCACAAACCGCTTTTTGAATGGGGTCAAAACCTGTCTGGTGGGCAAAAACAACGCATCACCCTAGCTCGATCTCTCATCCAACCCGCTGAACTCTATCTTTTCGACGACACCATGAGCGCTGTCGATCAAAATACTGAAGAAAAAATTCTCACACGAATCTCAAAACACTTTCCCAACTCCAGCATAGTATGGACAGCCCATCGAAGCAGCACCTTAAAACTCTGCGATCAAAGTATAGAATGGAATCTTTCATGAGAACGAGAAGGATGAGTTATTGGTCTATACTCAAAAATCTTCTTAAATTTGCCGAGAAGGATAAAGCTTCGCTTCTTATTGGTCTAAGTCTATTTATTCTCGCCAATGCGGCCACATTAACTTCTGCCTATACGCTTTCCTTACTCGTTGAAAAGGGACTCAGACCCAAAAATTTATCGGCGACTATTGAATTTGCAAGCATCGTCTGTGCTCTCGAATCTACTTATTTACTTTTGTTTTATTTTGGCAAAAAGCTTTTGGCCACTTCTGGATTACAAACACTTTTTCGAATTCGAGAAGTGCTCTTCCGAAAACTCTCAAAATTACCGATGAGTTTTTTCGACAGCACTCCGATGGGCAGAATTCATGTGAGAATTATCCACGATGTCGACAATATTGAAAGCTTCTTTACGGGTTCGCTACCACGAATTGTCAACGCTACTCTGTCCATGACTCTAGTTTGCCTGAGCATGCTCCTGACCCATTGGAAGCTAGGTGGACTCATGTTGCTATCCGTTGTTCCAGCTTGCATTGTCACTCTTCTTTTTAGCAAGCCTCTTCGGAAATGGAATCATGAATACTTAAGACGAAACGCTCGAGTGAATTCGAGATTGGCGGAATTTCTCAGCGGAATTCCTGTTGTCCGTTCCCTCGGATTAGAAAGTTGGTCTCATAATTATTTTCGCAAAGAAGTGAAACATTTTCTTGAAGCAGCACTCCAAGTGAACATCATCAACTCTCGCGCTCGTCCACTCATTTCATTTTTATCGATGATGCCCCTACTCACATTAGTATTCTGGGGATCCCATCAAGTTATAATCGGAACCCTAAGCCTTGGTCTTTTTATCACCTTTCTCAGATATAGCGAAAGATTCTATCGTCCACTCATGGTGATTTCGCAAGAAATTCATCAAGTGCAAACCGCCCTGACCAACATGGAAAGAGTTCAAGAACTCCTCGAGGAAAAAGAAGAAATCAACAATAAAAATTCACAAGCCAAAATTCAAAATGGTAACATCGAGATCAAAAATCTATCCATGAAATATGATGCCAATAGTTCCTGGGTTTTAAAGAATCTCAATCTATCGATAAAATCAGGTGAAAAAATTGGAATTCTTGGAAGAACTGGAAGCGGAAAAACTTCCTTGGTCTCTTTATTAGCTCGTCTCTATCCTTTTCAAGAAGGTGAAATTTTAATCGATGGCCGCCCAATCGATGACTATGAAATCACAGAACTCAGAAGCTCCGTAGGTATTGTCACCCAAGACATTCAACTCTTTCGAGGAAGTGTTGCTGAGAACATCGCGATGGGGTCTGATCTTAAGATAGAAGACATCCAAGCTATTTGTGATCACACAGGATTTAGCAGTGTCCTCAAACGTCACTCTCTTCAACTTGAAGACAATCTCCCTTGGAACGGAGAGCTCCTCAGCCATGGTGAAAAACAATGGCTCTCTCTTTGCAGAATTTACACTCGCAACCCTAAAATCATAGTTCTTGACGAACCCACTTCATCCTTAGATCCTGAAAGTGAGAAATTATTTTTTGATTCCTTTTTAAAGTTTGCAAAAGATAAAACATGTCTATGCATTGCACACAGAATACACACTTTGAATTTCTGTAAGCGATTTTTAGAAATCAACAAAGGCCAATCTTCTTGGATTGAGCGCCCCGAGTCCTTAAAACCTCTACTTGCTTAAAGCGGCGCGGATTTTTTCATCAACTGTATGTTGCCCTAACCAAATACCCGCAAGATTTTTTGCAAAACCTACATCGTTCACCGAAAACTTTTTAGCTTCTTCATCACCTTCAAAAAACATTATTTCAACCAAAGGCACTTCAGCTTTACTAGAAGCAAAATGCAATTCCATTCGAGTTTTCTTTTTTATATTGAGTGCCGTGACATAACTCAGAAAAGAAACTTGTTCAGTTTTTGCGGCTTCAGTTTGAAGAATTGGAGCTTTGACTAAAGCTTCATTAAAAGAATCCGAAGCTCTTTTACCTCCCACATTATAAGTGAAGTCCAACGAAATCATAAAAGGTGCACTCCTAGTTTCGACGCGTTTTTCCCAATCTTTAAGCTGCCCGTCTGGACTTCTTGAACAAACCTTATAAACTTTAACCAGTCCGGCAAGTTTTGTTCGTTCAGCGCAACCCACCTCTAAGAGAGCGGCCTCAGGCTTAAGCATTAAGGCACCGGTAGGAGGAGCAATCACTTCTACTTTTTCGGTAGGATCGGCTACACCCACTTTTTCTTTAGGCGGATTTTCAGCAAAGGAACTTGCAAGAAAAATTAAAAGAGAACTTAAAATGATGCTTTGATTTCTCATAATAACAATGTATAGCAAGTCCTATGATCGTCAACTACATGAGTCCCGAAAGCTTCGAACGATTGCGACAGGAACTCAACACACTGCTCAAAGAGGAACGACCCAAAATAGTGGCCTCTGTAAGCGCGGCTGCAGCCATGGGCGATCGTTCTGAAAACGCAGAGTACATTTATGGTAAGCGCAGACTTAGAGAAATTGATAAAAGAGTTCGCTTTTTACAAAATCGCTTGTCTTCCTGTGAAGTCATAGACGCATCAAAACTGAGCCTCGAAAAAGTAGCCTTCGGTCTAAGCGTTGAAGTTGAAGACAATGAAGGAGAACTTCACACCTATAAAATCATTGGCCCCGATGAGCTCAATGAAAGGGAGGCATTAGTCACTTATAATTCTCCATTGGGGCGCGCCTTACTTGGAAAAAAAGTGGGAGATGAAATCATTTACGTAAGACCCAAAGGCAATCAAGAACTCATTATTACTAAAATATTTTATGCTGAAAAAAAATGAGGCTTTTCAGTGTTGCCACTAAAAAGCCTCTGCCCCTCAACCTCACCCAAAAAGGGAATGAGTTGATTGGGCTCATAAAAGCTGAAGTGTTTTGGGCTCTCAACTTAAAAGCTCTTAGCAAATTGCCGCAATTTGGCATTGATATCCTTGGAATTTTTAAACTTTTAAAGTCCCTTGACCCTAAAGATTCTTTTGAGATTCAGGTTTTTCTTTCAATCGACAAGCTTTAAAATTCGCATAATAAGCTTGAGACGATGACTTTGTTTGATCGGCATCCGTTGTTAAGGCTAAGGCATAAGGTACACTTTCTTTACCCTTCAGTTTCACAAGATTTGGGATCATAGCCTTTAAATTGACTCTAACATGTCTCCACTGATGAAGGTGTTCGCTGCCGCTTTCCATAATGACGATATTGTCGTAACCCTGCATTCTTCTTAAAGTGGCATTAACTTTTTGAGTGGAACTCCAGGCAAAACGTAAAGTTTTAGCTGGAATAAAAGAATATTCTAACTTCCACGCTAAATAAACCGAAGCTGCACTATCATTTTTTTTCGAATCAAATTCATTGGCCATTGTCGGTAGGACTTCGGCCTTCCAATCCCATTCGAAATAAGGATAGAGATCTAAATTCCAATCCGATATTTTTTTTACAATAGTCATCGTTTCTGTAGCATAAGTGCCCTTTAGAACATTTTGATTCAAAGTTGAATCATGTTCCACAACCCAAAGTTTAGCTTCTTTAATAGGTTTTAAATGTTTTTCATATTTGGGTTGCCAATCCTTAGGAAAAGACCCCACTTCTGAAGTCGAAAAATCTTCTATTATATGATCGCACACTAAATCACTTCTATCTTTTTCATTGAGCTCTGCTGGAAGAGGGGCATCGACATCTTTTTTAGAAGAAAACCAATCACGAGCCTGGAGATTATTTAAAAAAGCAAAAAAAACAAAAACTCTTAATAGCTTTTTTATTTTTAACATTCCCCCCCCTTTTTTTAATGGTCTTAACTTTTTGGAATTCGTGTGACCGATAAACTCAATCGATGACAGAGCGAAACAGCAAAAGATAATAAAATTCCAAAAACAGCCCAAAACAAAACTCTAATTCTTCGAGCCACAGCAAAAGCAACGGCCATTGGCTGCATCAGACCCGCCAACCTAAAAGCACCAACAATTCCAGCTTCATTGACGCCAACCCCTTGCGGCATCATGAAAAATAAAACAGAGGATACGGAAATAAAGAAACTAACACTCAGAGTTTCGCTCCAATTTGGGTAGTAACCCAAAGCGCGAAACAATACGTAAACCTCAAGCACCATAGCGGCTCTTCCAATCATTTTATAAATCATGGATGGAATAAATTCGCTGGCTTCAAAACGAAGATCTTGGGTTTTGTTTCCAATACGTAATTTTTTGAGTGCTTTAGACACTAATAATCCAGGCAATTTAGAAAAAGAAGCTAGCAATAAAAGCCCCGTTAAAAAACCAAAGCTCATTAGAACTAGAATCAAAGGAGCTTTAAAAACTGTAGGAATTGTTAAATGAATAATCACATAAATTCCAAGCGCGGCAGTCCAAATTAATCCCGAAAGCACATGCAATAAACGATCTTGGACAACACGTTTGGTAGCTTCACTCAAAGTCACCCATTGAGTCAGATGATTAATCTTAAAAGGCTCTCCACCAAGTCCAGCAAGTGGAAGAAGTGCATTATAACCTTCACCGACGACTTGATTATAAAAAAGATCAAAAACCCCAACTTTAAACTTTAGCAAATTAGCTAAGCTGAGAGCGTTAGCAAAAAACCAAATAGGAGGTGCTAAGAAGAAAATCCAAAGATAGCCCATTCCAATGTTTCCGAGCGAAGCGACTAAGTCATCTACAGAAACTGTATTCATGAGAACGGCAAAAAGCACAACACCGATAAGAAACATCAAATAGGGACTCTCAATAAGCCAACGTAAATTTTTATGTTTATGCTCATCATCTTCAAGGGAACGAATCACCGTGAGAGTCATAACAAGTATGGCAACACAAGCCGCCCAAAACATCCAATAGCCCACGCCCATCAAACAAAAGAGCATAACTATAAAGGCACTCACGTCTTGTTTGATAAGACCGCGAACAGGCATCACGAGCTTTAACCAAAATCCTGGATTTTCACGCCCAGCTTTTTCAAATTTAGCTGTGACCACTAAATGAGTCGCTGCTTTTATAGTGCGTTCATATCGAATCATAGAAGCCACCATATAAATCAAGGAGAATATGAAAAATCCTATGGCCCAAAGATAAATAGTTTGTCCAGTATTGCGATAAACTCCAAAACCTAGAGCTCCAAAAAATATTCCATATCGTATATTATCGGTGATAGTGTCGTACCAAGCTCCAAAGTGTGAGCCTTTAAATGTCATTCTTGCAATTTCGCCATCACATCCATCGACGATTGAGCAAATTTGGAAAATGATTCCAGCCAAGGCTACAGAAGTATAACCCGACAAAGTCGCAAGATAGGCCGCATATAGAGACACTAAAAAAACAAGAGTTGTCACCACATTGGGATGCACGCCTAATTTTACAAATATAAATGAAAGCCTGAGAGAGACACTTCGATTGAGATATTTACTAATAAAACCATCGGTGGGTTTTCTGAGCGAATTGAGCATTCTTTTTTCGGCTTCTCGAGCCATTGCAGGAGTGTCTACATCTTGCCAAAAAGCATTGGCTGCAATGTGTTCAATTTTAAAATCTTCTCGGCTTCGGATGGCTGAAACGATTCCACTCACAGAATGAGCGCCCTTCGAATAAGCCTCTCTAATGATTTCACAAGATTTTTCTGAGAAATAAAAAAGTCCAGTGTCGATACAATCGTAATCAGAAATTTCTTTTCCAATTTCATCGATGGCCGCATTTTTAGTTTTTACTTTTGTGGCGTCATCGAGATCAAAAACTTTATCAACCTGAGGATCGGTAGCTAGACAGCAATAATCTCTATGTTCCAGCGCACGAGCTAAAAAGTCTTTTACCAAGGCTGGCGACATCACGTGGTCGGACATGGTCAACAAAAAAGCTTCATTCATAGAGCCCACGCCAGCCGCCAGTGAAGCGCCATTTCCCTCTTCATAATTAGGGCAATCTACAAATTCAATTTTTAGATTTTTAAAATTATCATTTTGAGAAAGAGCTTCAATAATTTGCTCTTTTTTATAACCCACCACCACTCGAATATTTTCAATTCCAGCAGCTTTTAAATTCAAAATGGCTCTTTCAATTAAGAGTAGGCCACCCAATTTTATAAGTGGTTTTGGACGCTCCTGACTGAGCCCTTGAATGCGGCTACCATTGCCTGCCGCAAGTATTATGGCTGTGCGCACTGAAGTCGCTCTATCATGCCGATTTTCAATCATTCAGATCACCTAAACCTCAGTCTAACACTACACTGGCTAATCCTGGGATTAGCTTAGATTTTCTCGCATTTTTTTGGTCAACTCGTCAAATTTCCATACAAAATCTTCACATTTTCTTAGCCAAGATTTCACGGGTTTGCCCTAGCTTATACCGATAGAATATAGGTATGTCGCATGCCGCGCGTCAATTTATCGCTCTGATATTGAGCATATGTGCGTTCTTTGCGGTCGTTTATCAAAAACCAGTTTCTGGGCAAATGGATGCCACAGGTATGCTCGCCAGCATGGGTGGTACTATTCTCACCGGTATTGGTGTGAGCGGACTGATGCAACACACGGGTCCCTGCGTTTCAGAAGGTGTTGAATGCGAAAAAATGGCTATGGACGTAGGGATGGTTGCTGGTGGTATTCTCGCCATGCTCGCCGGACAAAGCACAGCCGATGCCGCCACCGGCACTGAAAGCAGCGACTTGGGCAATCTAGGAAGTGGTGGTGGTAGTGACACTGGCGATTTAGGAAATTTAAATTACGATTATGGAAATTATAACTACAATTATAATACCAACGGAAACACCAATCCCTATGTAAATACTTTTTGCACTCAGGATGAAAACGGAACTTACACCTGCGACATCGGTAACAATATCAACACTGGCTTAGGTACTTATACGGACGGACTCAACAACGGCACCATGAGTCCTTTCGACGGAATGAGCGCTGGGGAAACACTCGACACAGCTCAATCTAACCTTTCAAAACTCAGCGATGCCCTCAGCAAATTGCAAGACAAACTCAACAAAGACGTCGACGACACTTCTAACAATGGTCTTTTGGGCGACAAATCTCTCGGACTTGGAAGCTTAGCTTCACTAGGTTCACTGAATTTTGGCGACGATGCATTTTCAAGCTTAGGTGGCAACAAAAGCAACAACAATTCCAAAAACCAAAACCCCGTTCGAATCAATGGACTTGAAGCCGAAGACGTAAGCACAGGACGAAAACTAACTCTTTTTGAGAGAGCCACTCGTCGATACAACGGAACTCGTGATTACAACCGTGCCTTTACGGTGGCTAAAATGGAATTACTCCGAAAACGCGCCAAAGCTATGGCCAAGAAAAACTCCGGCGATACAAATAAAACCGCTCGATCTCCGGCCTCTATAAAAACATCTGCTAAAAAATCACTAACGGTCAAATCGACTAAAGATTAAAAATGAGAAATTTTAGAAAGAAGCCACTGGCCCTGAGTTTCAGCTTAATATTTCTATTGAGTATTATCTTTGAAAGAGAAGTTTTAGGTGAAGGGATGAATTCTACTGGAACGCTCGCGAGTATGGGCGGCACAATTCTTACGGGAATTGGTGTTCAAGGGATGATGAGCCACACGACCCCTTGCCTTTCACAAAGTAAAGACTGCGACAAATTGGCCATGGATGTAGGAATGGTCGCAGGTGGAATACTGGCTATGCTCGCTGGCCAAAGCACCTCTGATTCCAGCTCAGGCAACAATTCAAATATTTCTAATTTAAATAATAATGGCGGAGGGGGCGATGATAATAACAACAACCCCTTTGGCAACTATAATTACAACAACAATTTTAACTCTAACTACAATTCAAATTACAATAACAACTTTAATAACAACTTTAACAATAATAACGACGACGATGATAACAACAATAACAATACTCTCTGCCCCAATGGGATTTGTGCAATTCCACCACCCGTATACGATGGCGTAAACAAATACATCGATGGCTTATCAGATGGATCCATCGAGCCACCCGAGGGTCAAAGCCGCTCTGAGGCCATCAATTTGGCCACTGCAAATTTAGCTCAGTTAGAAGGAGCCCTAGGGGAACTCCAAGAAAATCTTAAACTCGATAAAGACACCTACTTCGACCCTAATTCGATGAGAAGAAGTTCCTCCGATGAAGATCTTGGGGATTTTCAATCTAGCAACTCAGGACCCTCCAAAAACGGAAACAACCCAGCTGCTTCTTTACGATTTAACGGGCTGGATGTTGAAGATACAGAAAGTGGTCGAAAGCTCAGTTTATTTGAAAGAGCGACTCGCCGTTACAATGGAACAAGAGACTATAATCGAGCCTTCACCTTGGCTCGATTGGAAGTTTTCAGGAAACGCGCTCTTCAACTTGCAAAAAACTCTAAAACGATAAAATCCTCTGCAAGAAGTCCTGCTAGCACAAAACATTAAAGCGCAGTGCACATAAAACAAATATACAAACACTTGAGCTAAGATATTGACCCACGATCCCATGAACGACTATTCTTTCAGCGCTCTAAGCCGTATTTTCTTAGGCTTTAGCGCAACAAAGGAGTCATAATGAAAATTGCAATCAATGGTTTTGGACGTATCGGACGAATCATCACTAGAGAATTATTTCTTCAAAAAAACCTCAGAGAAAAACTTGAACTCGTTGCAGTCAACGATCTCAGCACTCCTAAAGACCTCGCTTTTCTCGTTAAACGCGACTCACTTCATGGGACGCTTCCATTAGACGTTAAATCCGACGCCGAAAGCATTACCATAGATGGCCAACGCATTTTAGTTTGCAAGGAAAGCAAACCCGAAAATCTCCCCTGGGCCAAACTAGGCGTTGATGTTGTTTTCGAATGCACTGGCCGCTTCACCGATAAAGAAAGTGCGTCTACCCACCTTAAAGCTGGCGCAAAAAAAGTCATAGTTTCTGCCCCCGCCAAAGGAGTGGATGCCACCATTGTTATGGGCGTGAATCACAAAGTTTACGACGCCGCAAAACATACTGTTATTAGCAATGCATCTTGCACTACAAACTGCTTAGCTCCGATTGCTTATGTCCTAAACAAAAAATTCGGAATTGAACGTGGACTCATGACCACTGTTCATAGTTATACAAGCGATCAACGACTCTTAGACAACGTTCACTCCGACCACCGCCGTGCTCGCGCTGCAGCCGTGAGTATGATTCCCACCACAACAGGTGCCGCTAAAACTGTTGGGAAAGTGATTCCAGAACTCGAAGGAAAACTCGATGGATTTTCTATTCGTGTTCCAACCGCTGATGTTTCTTTCACAGATTTTGTTGTGACTCTAAAAACAAAAGTCAGCAAAGAAGAAATTAATGAAGCCCTCATCCAAGCCGCTCGAGAAGAACTCAAAGGTGTTCTTGAAACAACTGATGAGCCCTTAGTTTCCAGTGATTTCATTGGAAATCGCAACAGCTCGATTGTCGACTTAGACTTAACTAATGTTATGGCAGAAGGTTCAGATTCAAAAGGCACTATGGTTAAAGTCTGCAGTTGGTATGATAATGAAGTTGGATTTTCCAACAGAATGTTAGACCTCGCTGCTTATATGGCTTCGAAGTAATTTGCGCGATGTTTAGTTTAAAAGATTATCCAGGCGGCGAATATATACGCACTCTCGCGGATTTAGATGTTGAATCCAAAAGAGTGTTTTTAAGAGTCGATTTCAATGTACCCATTAAAAATGGTGTCATCAAAGACGACACTCGCATTAAAGCGGCATTGCCCACCATCAATGCCCTATTAGAAAAAGGAGCCAAAGTTATTTGCGCTTCTCATTTAGGAAGACCCAAGGGAAAAGTCGATCCCACGGCATCCATGGAAGCTGTAGCC
Organism: uncultured Bacteriovoracaceae bacterium; assembly: GCA_964609695.1. GTDB lineage: Bacteria > Bdellovibrionota > UBA2428 > UBA2428 > UBA2428 > JAGNHS01. The sequence continues at coordinate 5,740 of CAZSSP010000022.1, read as the reverse complement.
GATAAATTAGGAGAGCTTCTCGGAAAAGAAACTCTTTTTTCACACGAATGTGTGGGTCATGCTGTTCAACATCTGAGCAAGGAACTTAAATCCGGACAAATTCTCGTTCTTGAAAATTTACGATTTCATCCTGGCGAAGAATCCAACTCCGTAGAATTCGCCACAAAGCTTTCTCATTTGTGTGATGCTTATGTGAATGATGCTTTTGGAACATGTCATAGAGCTCATGCGAGTGTACAAGCCCTTCCTGCGATGATGCAAAATCGCGCCGCTGGTTTCCTACTTGAAAAAGAAATTGCAGCTCTAGGCGCGCTCATGAACAATCCGCAACGCCCTATGGGAGCGCTCTTGGGCGGAGCCAAAGTGAGCGACAAAATTAAAGTTATCGAAACTTTCGTTAATAAGTGTTCTAAAATATTCATCGGTGGCGCTATGGCCTACACATTTCTACGAGCTCTCAACGTAGAAGTGGGCGAATCCCGTGTCGAACCCGACAAAATCGATCTTTGCAAAAAACTTCTTAAACGTGCTGAAGAAGCTCATTGCAAAATCTTTCTTCCAATTGATCATAAAATTGGAAATAGTTTCGACAACCCAGGGACAGCTGAGGACACTATCAACGCCCATATTCCTGCCGGAAAAATTGGCCTCGATATTGGCCCTAAAACTTGCGATCTCTACAAAAAAGAATTGATCGGCCTTCAAACGCTTTTCTGGAATGGACCCATGGGTGTTTTTGAAAAGCCACCTTTTGACACTGGAACCTTAGCCATGGCTCGCGCTCTTGCAGAACTTCCCATCGGCCTCAAAATTTGTGGTGGTGGCGATAGCGTGGCGGCTGTCAATCAAATGAATTTAAGCTCGGCTTTCCATCACATTTCTACAGGTGGTGGTGCTAGCCTTGAGATGATTGAAGGTGCGCCCATGCCTGGAATTGATGCTCTAAAAATTTATCGATAAGGATTTCGAATGAAAATATTAGCCGCAAACTGGAAAATGTTTAAGACACGAGAAGAGTGTCGCCAATTCTTCAAGAATGTCACACTCAATCACAAAAAAAATGTGAGAGTCATTATAGCGACAAGCCCCACATTACTAGAAACCGCAGCTCCTTTAGCTCAAGAAAAAAATATTAGTGTTTTCTCTCAGAATTGCGCTTGGGCCAATGAAGGGGCTTTCACCGGAGAAATTGCCCCAAAACAAATCAAAGAGCTTGGCGTCACGGGAACATTGATTGGCCACAGTGAGCGAAGACAATACTTCGGAGAAAGCACTGCCACTTGCTTAAAAAGAATTCTCAATGCCCTAGAAAATGATTTGGAAGTTATTTATTGCATTGGCGAAAGTTTAGAAGAACGTAAAGCCGACAAAACTCTTAAAGTTTTAGCCGAGCAACTCAAACCCGTACTTAGCGAACTCAAAGCTCAGCATAAAGACAAATTCATGATTGCCTACGAACCCATTTGGGCCATCGGCACGGGAGTGACTGCTAGTCTTGAACAAATTCAGGAAACACATCGTGGAATTATAGATATTTGCGCCGAACATAATTCAAAATTTCCGATTCTCTATGGTGGTTCAGTGAAAACCGATAATTTCGCAGCTATTGCTAGTTTCGCTGAAGTTAGCGGTGGTTTAGTGGGCGGAGCCTCTCTAGATCCTAAGAGTTTCGCGGCCCTACACGAATGTTTGACTGGCCTAAGCAGTTAAGATAAAAAGGTGGCGATATGATTGTTTCCCCAGTACTCACCCTATCTGTATTACTTCTTGGATTTCTTGCCTTTTTAGTTATGGGCTCAATGGGTCGAGGCGGCTTCTAAATTCATGGAAACCTTCATCACAGTCCTACAAGTCATTTCCTGCATTCTACTAGTTTCAGCTGTACTTCTTCAGCCTGCATCCAAAGGAAGTTCTTTCATGGCCTCTAGCGCTTCAAATGCAAGCATGGGCACATCTGGTGGTACGAGTTTTCTGTTTAAGGCAACAATGGCCTTCGCAGCTTTTCTCATGCTGAGCTCTCTTTACTTGAGCAGAAATGCCATTGTGCGCTCTAAAACTTCCGTCATTGAAGGAAGTGCCTCTTCAGTTCCTGTGCCTCCAGCACCAGCGCCAACTGAAAGCGCTCCCGCTCCCAGCACAAGTCCTAGCAAGTAATCAGCGCAAACAAGAAGTTTGACGCATTGCGTTTTTTGGCTTATTCCATACACTCATGACCCTAAAGAAGAAAAGTCATACGCTTTTATTTGCTATTACTCTCAGCCATTTTAGCGCTGTTACGGATAAGCAAATTGTAGGGCAAAAAAACAACGAAATTTCAGCCCCATTTATGTACGAAATCTACAATCGCGACTGCAAATTAGAAATCGAATCTAAAGACTTTAAAAAAATTCAAAGTTTCGATCTCTCTCGGCATGAACTAGAAAAAGTAGAAGTCCCTCATTTTAATACTTTTTCAAACTTGTTCTTTTTTGAAGAAATCGAAAATTCAAAAGAATCCAAAGACAACAAAAAAAACGATCAGCTCGCCATGCTTCCCGTTGAATACGCCCGGGGAAACTTCTGGTTTTACTTAACACTTCGAGAATACACTGGAGAAAAAATTCAAATTGAACACGTCACTCAAGCAGGAGTGAAATTAGTTCCTAATGCTTCGCTCTATTTATTCGGTAAAAAGAAAAATTATCGACTCACTTGTCGTTAAAGCAATCTTAAAATTATTCTCTCAAATTATCCGGCAACTCATTTGAATCATCGGCTTCAAGAGGGAAAATACTTTGAAACTTTCCCTTGAAAGAATCTAAGGCTTTAAAAAAGCTATGACCAGGATTTTCAGCATCAAAATCTTGAGCCAAAGATTGCGAGAGCTCCGTCCAAAGCGTATCTGGAACTTTATTTTTAAAACCCTTGTCTGCCAAAATCAAAACACTTTTTTCTAACAAAGAAATGTAAATCAATATTCCACTCCGCTGTCGTGTTGCAAAAACTTCATTTTTAACAAATGAAGCATTCGCCCCCTGATAAACTCTTTTGAATCGCTCTTCTTTTGGAATTGCCGGAAGTAAATACTGTGGAAAATAATCCCAGAAAAAAAAAGCTAGGGTCGACAGGAGGGTAGCCAATCCCCAATCTGAAAATATGGAACCACTTCCCACGGGGAGAAATCTTTCCATCAACAAAAACATCAACATCAGAAGCAAAGCGTAAAAGCGGCGAAAATCTATATAATCTGAAGAACGTTCCACAAAAACAGGCACGATTTCAACAGCCGATTCATTTTCGATCAACTGAATTTGCTCTTCTAATTTTTTCTTAAAATTCACAGAAAATTTTAAATCTAAAGTGTGCTTATTAAAAATATTTACCATGAGCTAGACGAGCCCCCACCGCTAAATCCGCCCCCATCACCGCCCCAAGAGGAACCCCCACCCCAACTGCCTCCGCCGCCACTCCAACCCCCAGAACCAAAAGAGGAAGGCCCCCAATGAGAGCCGAAACGCCTGCGAGATCGTCCAAAAAATGGAAACAAGAAATTCAAAAAGAAAATAACAAAAAACAAGAGAAACAAAAGAAGTTCCCAGCCAGAAGATTTTTGTTGTCTTTGAATTCTTTCTAATGATTTATCTTGAGGCAAAACTTGAAGATCGCCTCCAGCATATTCAAATATTTTACGGGAAACTAAATGAAGACCTCCATAAAAGTCACCCTGGCGAAACAAGGGACGCAAAACATGGTCCAGAAGACGTCCTGCAATAGCGTCGGGTATTTTGGCCTCTAAACCTTGGCCTACTTCAATTCTCATTTTTCGATTATCTACAGCCACTAACAACAAAGCTCCGTTATCACTCTTTTCTGTTCCTAATTTCCAAGAATCAGCCGCCCTAATACTTAAACTCTCAATGGGTTCGTCTAATAAATCTTTAACAATCCAAATCTGAAGCTGAACATAGGGTGGATAAAGCAAAAGTTCGCGACTTAAGGCTTGCTCTTGAGCAGGCGTCAGCAGCTTAGCCTCATCAATTACAGGTCCACGCAACGGAGGAATAATATTCTGTTCAGCAAAAACGCTCTGAAGCGTAATCAATAACAAAAAAGAAAAAAGCTTTTTTTTAAATAACACTAAAATTGAACCTCTGGAGCTTTTTCAAGCTTCTCAGCCTGGCCCACTCCCCATTGAGGTTTTTTACTATGATGGAATAGAATTGAATTGGTAATACTCGTAGGAAAAACTGTAATTAAGTTATTAAACTTTTTCACCTCTTCAATATAACGCTGACGTGCAATCGTAATTCGATTTTCAGTACCCTCTAATTGAACTTGAAGGTCCCTAAAGTTTTGATTGGCTTTAAGATCGGGGTATTGCTCTGCCACCACCATCAAACGCGACAAAGTGGCGCTAAGAGTGTTTTGAGCTCCCAATAATTTTTGGAAGTTTTGCTCGTTCAAATCTTTAGCATCAATCACAGTTTGAGTGGCCTTGGCTCGTGCCGATATGACCGACTCTAATGTCTCCTTCTCATGTTTGGCATAACCCTTAACTAAATTGACAAGGTTTGGAACCAAATCAGCGCGCCTTTGGTATTGATTGAGAACCTCAGACCAAGCCGCATCCACTTCATTGCTTTGAGTCGGAATGCTTTGAACGCCACATCCCGAAAGAAACAAAAATAAACTTAGGGTCAATAATGAAATCAATGTTTTCATAAAGTTGTTTTTAGAACCCCTGGACTCAGTTGAAAAGCCCGAAATTAGTAAGAATTACAAGCATTCTCCAATTGACATAAAGTCAGAGCAACCTTAACTTGAGCGCTGCCTTTTGCCCGGGTGGCGAAATTGGCAGACGCACTACCTTGAGGTGGTAGCGCTCGAAAGGGCGTGCTGGTTCAAATCCAGTCCCGGGCACCATTTTGAATTAAAATTATCAAAAGAAATAGCTTCAAAGGCTTCTTAAGAGCACAGCACCTCGTTCTCTTGCAACTTCAGAAAAATTCCAATTTCTAATTAAATCTTCAATCAATTTTAGATCAGGCTTGGCGGCAAGAACTGCCAAACAAGGTTTATACTTATTCATTAATCTTGGAGTGGCTTGAAGATTCTTATATTCAATAAACTCACTCACGGATGCTGGAGTGAAAACAGTAGATCTCCCATCTAAAAATATTTTGTGCGAAGTCTGCATCATCAAGAAACTCCCATAGCTGGGATTATTCAGCAAAGCACAATCGTTTGGGACCGATGTATTTATATATTTTGCAATTTCAAATAAAGCATCATCCCCATAAAGATCTCTTAACTCTGGATGCAAATAAGGAAGCAAGTATTTTTTTGTTTCCAATCTCATACTTATCAAAAACAGCCCTGCAAAGACAAAAGCCAATGTACGCCGCACCCAAGCCGATGAGACTTTAGATGAATCTAGGCGAATATTATCTGCCTTGCTCTCAACAAGTTCCTTCAGCATTAGAGGAACTAAAAAGACAAACAAATAAAAATTTCTCATACTTGAAACGCTTAAAACAATTAAAATAAAAAAGGGTGATTTAAAAATTGTATACAATGATTTCAAGGACAAATTTTTCATAAAATACAGAATCAATAACAAGAGACTCCAAAGAATCAAATGGTAGTTCAAATGAGGAGCCATCCATTCATTAATTCTTAATTGTTGTGCATAAATAGCGGTCTTAATCAAATAAGGAAAAATCTGAAGTCCAAAAGGATTCGCTAAGCAACTCAGCAACAA
>CAZSSP010000021.1:10729-36212 GCA_964609695.1 uncultured Bacteriovoracaceae bacterium | reverse complement strand
TTGGGGTGGGCGCGAGGCGTAGCCTCAAGCCTCAGGGGTCGCCCAAGCCGGTCTTAAGAAATTAAATTTCCAAACAACAATTTCGTTTAAGGAGAATTTAGTTAATGTCTTTGTTGCCCTTGAGCACGGCTACTGGGATTGGATCTTCTTTCGAACCTGATGAGATGAAATAGAGTGGGGCAGGAGAGTTTTCGTCTAATATAGCTTTGAGCGAGCTGCTGCCTAGCGCAAGTTTTAGCCACGAAGCTAAATCATTTAACAGTGGGGTAAAACTTTTGAGAGGATCTTTTGATTTATAAACTTTAGAAAATATAGCGAGTCGCTCTTTAATTTTTTGTTGAGGAAGTGCAGGCAGCACGTCTTTTGAGGCTAGAAGAACTGCTTCGCGTTCTAGTTCGGAGAAAAACAAAAACAATAGTGGACCTTTGTGATGATGTTGGTGCTCGTAGAATAATGATTTGGCTTTTTGTGAGACTCGGAATTTAACAGCTTTGGCCGCTACTTTTTTTAGATAAAAGCGCTTTAAATGAAAAATTGTTGTTCCTACGCAAAAACCAAGCACAGGAAAAAGTAGCAAGTCCGTGGGGCGTGCCACTTTGTTTTCCATAAAAAGAGCTATTACGAGCCCGGCGCTTAAACCTAAAAATGAAAGTAAAAAAAGCAATTCGCTATAAAGATCGCTTTCTCTAATGATCACGGCTACAAAATTAGCTTTGAGGCCTTGTTGAGTTTCCTTGAGTTGAACTGAGAGTTGCTCTTTCCATTCTTTTTTCCAAATAGGAGGATCAAAAAGGGCTTTGATCTTCTTGGCAACTTTAAACATGATTATTGTTCTAAGGCTCTCCTGCTCTGGCATCAAGTCTTTGTCCTAGAAAAGCTGTGGCTTTATGGATAATCTAAGATGGTGAAGCCGTTTGAATTTAAAAAACCCTGGCCTGATCTTAATTTACCTCTCGATCTCAAAAACGAGTGGGTGAATAAGTCTTTTGCCGTTGAGACTTCCTCTGAAAGTCTTTTGAATAATATAAAAGAGAAATTATCGAATACTGTTAAGACTTCTCGTGTGCCCGCTGTGTTGTTGGATTTGGATTCAACTTTGCTTTGCGTGAATTCTCGATCGAGAAGTATTTTTTCTGCTTACCTAAGGACTTTAGATAAGGTTCCTGATTTGTGGTGGAAAGTATTTTTTTATTGGGATTTTAAACATCACACTTATAGCATTCGCGAGACAATCGAAAACGTCATGAAAGATTTGGGCACAGAGGATGCGCTTCAAAAATCTTATTTTCTTTGGAAAGATTTTGAATCCTTTTGGATGGAGCATTTTTTTAGTAGTCGCTTTATGGATCAAGACGAGGCCTATGAAGGGGCGGTGCAGTGGGTTCGAGAATTTAAAAAATTGGGACTTCATATTGTTTATTTGTCTGGAAGAGATCGCATTTCTTCGATGCATGGAACTTTGAATCGCCTTCAGGTATTGGGTTTTCCTATGGGAGACGGCACTCGAGTATTTTTAAAACCTGGAACACGCGATTCAATGTCTGACTTGGAATTTAAAATCAAAGCCAGTGAATTACTTTCTCATCAATATAGGGTTTTGCTCTCTATTGATAACGAACCGGAAAATCTTATACCTATGGCTAAGTATTTTCCCGAGGCAGACATTGTGTGGAAGTTAACTGTTATGAGTTGGCGTATTCCGGAAGATAAAAAAATGAAATTTTCATTAGGCAACAGAAAACTTCTTTGCCTGACAAAATTTGCCAATCAATAAATGGATAGAAAAAAAATTAGCGTTTAGCGCGATCGAAACGAGCTTTTTGCTTATTAAACCAATCACGAAATTTATCGTATGATTCGTCTAATTCTAAAAGCTGATCCAAAGAAAGGTAATCTGTACGAGAAGAAACCTTTTCCTTGTTTTCGTTGTAATACACGTATTCATCTTGATTGAGTTCAACGGCTTCAATCCAAGATTTAATCGCGTCTTTTAACCACTGAGGCACATTACGCAGATCAGCTTCCCGCGTGTAGTGTATGAGTTCCTGCTTTATATCGTGCTGATTCATAATTTACTTATATCACAGCGTTTCTGATGTCGGTTCTATAATTTTTTCAAAAATATTTAACTCGACGCGGCAGATAACATTTTCTCTAACCAAGGGTGTAGTTTGCCGTTGCTGGAAAGTATTTCTCCATCAAAAGGGTCGAATTTTTGCCCTTTGTGTTTAGTAACTTGTCCGCCGGCTTCTTCAACAATGAGGGCTCCAGCAGCGATGTCCCATGCGGCCAATCCCCACTCCCAATATCCATCGGTTCTGCCGCATGCCACATGAGCCAAATCTAGAGCGGCCGATCCATCCCTTCGAACTCCTAAACTTTCTTTGGTGATTTGAGTAAAAAGATCGAAGGGTTTGTCGATACTTTGAGATTTATTAGAAGCAAAACCCGTAGAAAAGAGAGCTTGTTTGGGGTCTTCGTTGGGGGTGACTAAGATTTTTTCTGAATTAAGAGTGGCGCCATGTCCTCGAGCGGCGCTGAATATTTCTTTATGGAGCGGTTCATATATTCCACCCACACTAACGCTCCAGTGGCCATTAATTTTTTCCATCCATCCAATGGTTGAGCAGAAAAATGGGTAGGCGCGAGCATAGTTGGTGGTTCCGTCAATGGGATCGATAACCCAGCAGGCGTCGACACTTTTTAGTTTTTCAAAAATGGCTTGGCTTTGGGATTCTTCTCCTAAAAAAACTTCTCCGCTAAAACTTTTATTCAGTTTTTCTAATAAAAATTCTTCAACTTTTTTATCAAATTGAGTCACAAGATCCTTAAATGAGGTCTTGTTTTGGGTGAGGAGCATTTCTTTGCGACTTGTTTGAGCGCCAGGTCGAGGGGTCCATCCTTCTAGAAGTAATTCATGCGCAGATTTTAATATTTTTTCGAGTTCAATTCGTCTTTGTTGTTTATCCATTGTCTTTATTCTTTTCAAAATCGTTATAGATGGCTTTCATAACATCAGAGCGGCTCATTAAGCCCACGAGTCTATCGTTGTCGTCGACTATAAGAACGCGTTTGACTTTGCTTTTGATAAGAATGGCTAAGACATCTCTAAAAAGAGCGTCTTGGTGAGCCGTCACTGCGGGGCCGTGATATTGAAGGGGAGATTCTAGAGGTTTTACAGCTCCTTGAAGAATGGCGTCCCATTCTGAAAAAACACCTAAAACTTTATTGGTGGCATCGGTTACAGCGAGTCCGCTAATTTTGTGATTGATCATCATTTGCATGGCTCGCTCTAGAGTGGTGTCGGGGCCGGCAACCATCACAGTTTTTGACATCATGCGCTTGATTGGTGTGAGACCTAGATCTTGGGATACGGGATAATTTCTATTTGCATTCATAAGATTCTAAATTTGTGTTCTAATAAATTAAGTGAAGTTAATCTACTTTAGGGGGAACTCTTTATGGCCGCTAGACCGCTGAGAGCATTAATACTGGACCCATACGAAGAGTCGGCAGGTATAATTCGTAATCATTTGGAGCAAAAAAAGGTTGAGATTGTGGGTTGGGCAAAGAGAGGCAAGGGTTGGATGAAGCTCTTTAATGAAGGGCGCCCTGATTTGGTTTTTGTGGATCTAATGTTGCCCGAAAAAGACGGTATTTTTTGTATCAATAATCTATGTGTTCAGGCCCCTGGAACTTGTTGTATTTTTACGCATTCTTTTGTGGGAGAAATGGCAAATAATGTAGAGCAAAAAGCTTTGCGTGCAGGAGCCACGGCTGTTTTGCAAAAGCCGTTTGTGACTTCGAGATTTAATGCCATGATAGATCGATTTTTGGCCATTAGAGAATCATAAAAAAATCCGCAGTGATTCTTTTCTTGAATCACTGCGGATTAAAAGACAGTCAGGATGGATTTACTTGCCCGATGGCGAGGGCAAACAAGTGGGAGGACTGCTCACACTCGCTTAAATCATCGCATGCTTGTCCAAAACTGAGCTGTCTAAACAAGTCGAAAATCTTAAATCAGTTTTAATACTCGCATGGGAGACATATTGGCTTGGGCCAATGTTGCAATCCCTGTTTGTTGAAGAACTGAATACTTAGCCATTTCAGAAGCTTCTTCAGCAACATCGGCATCTTTAATTCGACTGTTGGCTGAAGTTAAATTTTCTTTGTAAGTGGCTAGGTTGTTGATAGTGCTTCCCATTCGGCTTTGTGCGGCACCGAATGTAGAGCGGTACAATGAAATTTGATGAAGAGCTTCGTCGAGATTTTCGAGCGAATTGTGTGCTGAGCTTTTATCTTCAACACTCACACCTGAAATACCTAAGTGAGAAGCAGAAGCGTCTATGTCGCCAGCATCTAGTGAAACGACGCTATCTTTGTCGTTTTGAATTCCTACCTGAAAATCTAAGCGACTAGCAGATCCGTCTAAGAGTTTTGTTCCAGAGAATTCAGTAGATCCTGAAATGCGATCAAACTCTTGGAGTAGACCTTGAACTTCAATATTGATGTAACCTCTTTCTTGATCAGAAATAGTATCAGAGGCTGCTTGAGTAGCGAGTTCGCGAAGTCGAATAACGATGTTGGAAGATTCGTTGAGTCCACCTTCGGCCACTTGCATGAATGAAATCGCAGTTTGAGCATTTCTTTCAGCTTGTCCTAAGGAGCGAATTTCAGCTTTCATATTTTCGCTGATCGCTAATCCTGCAACATCGTCTCTTGATTGATTGATTCGATTACCGCTTGAGAGACGAGCTTGTGCTTTTGTAAGCGGTTCTTCGGTTGCCCTTAAATTACGTTGGGCCGTAACTGCCGGCATGTTTGTGTTAATTCTTAGTCCCATAATGATACCTCCCGGGCTCCTGGATGGGCCCTACCATTATTATTTGTGCTGCGCGTTATACGCCTCACAATGAGACATTCGACGCAATGCGTAAAAACTTAAATACGCTGATTATATTGGATCTGAGGGTGGCTTTTTATGGTGTTGAATTTAAATAGAATTTTTAGAAATATTATTTTTCTATAAACGACAATAACTCACCTCTACCCGTTAGGGCAGAGGTGAGCTCATTTGTTTGGCAGAACTTTGGCTTACCCGATCAATTTAAGAGCGGCTTGAGTTCCCATGTTGGCTTGAGCCAAGACAGAAGTCGAAGCTTGTGTTTTTACTGTCTCGCGAGCGAGGTCAGAAGAAACAGAGGCCATATCCGCATCTAGAATTCGGCTTTTTGCAGCTTGGAAGTTCTCAACTGCAACTTCGTTATTGGCAATCGTAGTTCCTAATCGGTTTTGAAGAGAACCGAGTACAGAACGGTTGCTGTTAATAACGTTGATCGAGTCGTCTATATAGTTAAGACCATTTTGAGCGCTTGATTTGCTAGAAAGATCGATGCTTCCTAAGCCAAGTTTGCTCAAAGTAACGTCTGTAGCGCTAGGATCATAAGAAATTCTATCTAAGAACTCATCGTTTCCTACGCCTACTTGGAAATCTAGTTTTGAACCTTGTCCATTCAATAAAGATTGTCCGTTGAATTTAGTGCTGTTTGCAATACGTTCAATTTCTAGTTTCATTTGTTGAGCTTCACGATCAAGATAAGATCTTTCGTTTTGTCCAACAGTATCAGAAGCGGCTTGTACACTTAACTCACGAATACGAGTGACCATGTTAGCAACTTCAGACATTCCACCTTCTGCTACTTGAATGAAAGAGATACCGTCTTGAGCGTTACGACCTGATTGCATGTAACTACGAACTGAACTGTTTAAAGATTCACTGATAGCTAAACCCGCAGCATCGTCAGCTGATTTATTGATCCGTCTGCCGGATGCCAACTGTTCGAAGCTTGTAGATAGTTTGCTTTGTGTACCGCGCAACTGACGTTGAGCGTTTACAGAAGCTATGTTTGTGTTAATACGAATTCCCATTTTAAGTCTCCTTTAGTTTTTCACCTCCTTGGTGATTTGCTCTTCGGGTCCTGCCAGACCTTTTTTTGAAGAGCGCGCCTTTCGTGGGCTTGGTTAATTGTTTGTCAAAAAAGTTTAGGTTTTTTGTGACGTCTGTGGTGTGATTGCACAACACAGTTTTCCGTCCTTAGTAGTTATTCGTCGCGTCCGTCCTCCTTTCTTGACCCGGAAACCTTGGGGCTTCTCGGGTTGCCAAAAATTTGTTACATGATTTCTATCGGAAACTTGACACAACACTTTAGAGCTTTGTGAAAAAATTTTGACATTTATCACTCGAGAATATTATGCTGCGCGTAAAGAGTCTGATTTTTAAATGCTCTTATGTGAAAATGGAAATTGCGTGACGGAACATATTCCAGTTTTTTTAGATGAATTTTTAAAATTTTGTCCAAAAATGACTCATGGGAGCTATTTGGATTTAACACTTGGCGCGGGTGGGCACCTGCGTGCACTTTTAGAAAATCAAAAAAATTGGAATGCGGTGGCAAGGGACCGGGATCCTAGGGCTATCGAGAGGGTTCAGAATTCATTTTCATCTGAGCTGATGTCTAGAATAAGTTTAGTCCAAGGAAATTTTTCAGAAGAAGAAAAGTCTGAACTCAGTTTTGATTATATTTTTGCTGATCTAGGTGTGTCTTCTTTTCAGTTTGATCCTGAGTTGAGTGGGATGAGTCTAAATTCAGAATTAGTCTTAGACTTTAGGATGAATCCCGATGAAGGCGACAATTTTTTGACGTGGCTGAAAAAGCAAAATCCTAGAATTTTAGAAGACATTTTTTATGGATTCGGGGAAGAACCCAAAGCTCGAAAATTAGCGGAAGCTGTTTGGAGCGCAGATGCTGAAGTTTTTAAAAATGCGAAAAGCTTTTCTTCATTTATTGCTAGAGTCTTGGCTTATAAGGATTCTAAGCGACATCCAGCTACAAGAATATTCCAAGCACTTCGAATGGCGATCAATCAGGAAGTGGAGTCGTTGAGTTCTTTGCTCAATTGGGCCCCAAAACGATTAAAGATCGGTGGAAGGATGGGCGTTATTAGCTTTCATTCTTTGGAAGACCGTTTAGTGAAAAAAAAATGGCTTAGCTTGGAGTCGGGCGGAGACTTCGTTATCCTAACTAAGAGACCTCAGTCACCTTCGGAGGGCGAGCTCGTCGCAAACCCTCGAGCACGTAGTGCTAAATTGAGAGTGATTGAGAGAGTGGGATAATGGGGCGAGATCAAAAACGAACGATTGTTTTTTTAAAAACAGTTTTTTTAATTTTTTTGGCAGCAGGATTTTTTATGGCTCACGTTTGGGTGAGAACCCGGACGGTGACATTAGGATATGAATTGCAAAAGCAGAGAAAAACTTTAAGTGATTTAGAAGAGTATTATTTTAATCTTCAAATTCAAGAACAAAAAATAAGAAAATGCTCCAGTCTTGAAGAGCTCAATCATTCTTTGTCGTGGGGACTAAAAAACCCACGTAATGATCAAATCCATTTTTTGGCTTATAGGGCCAACCCGTGAAGGCTTCTAGAAAAGATTTAGAGTCTAGAGTTACATTTGTGTTAGCGGTGGTCTTGCTAGGCTTTGTGGGTGTGTTGGTGAGAGCCTTTTGGTTGCAAATTCTACCCGATCAAAAACTTAAGGTTCTAGCGCGCAGACAATTTGAAAGTCGAATTCAGGTGCAAAACCGTAGGGCCAATATTCTTGATCGCGATTCGAAACCTCTTATTGTTTCAACGAGAGCTTATTCCTTTTTTATGGATCCTAAGAAGATTGAAAATCCAAGATTATTTTCAAAAAAAGTGGGCAAACTTTTATCTATGGATCCAAAGAAACTTCATAAAAAAATTATTGAGTTTCGGCAGCGTAGATTTGTTTGGTTAAAGAGACATTTGCCGGAGGACGAGGCTAAGCTCATTATTTCAAAAAAATTGGATTCTTTATATTTTGTAGAAGAATTTAAAAGAGAGCCTATTCGAGGTCGATTGGCTTCGCATGTTTTGGGCTTCACTTCGAGAGATGGGCGAGGTTTGGAGGGAGTTGAAAGATATTTTGATAAATATCTAGATAGAGATCCTCACGTTCTCACCATAGAAAAAGATGCCTTGGGAAGAAGTATTTATCGTCAACTCAGTAATTTTAAAGAGCCCGATCAAGAGATTGTCGATTTAAAGTTAAGTATAGATTCTTCTTTGCAGTATTTTGTTGAAAAGTCTTTAGAGGCAACTATTGAAAAGTTTAATGCGCGAGGCGGGACTGTGATAGTCATGGATCCTCACTCTGGAGAAATTTTTGCTCTGGCAAATTATCCGGATTTTGATTTATCGAGTCCCAACCAATATCCAGCAACTTTTAGACGGAATCGCGCAGTGACTGATCCGATAGAGCCAGGAAGTGTGTTGAAGCCTTTTTTGGTGGCTGAATCCATTGAAAAGTCATTAGTTAATGAAGACACTTGGATTGCCACTCCTGGGGGTAAAGTTAAAGTGGCGGATCGGTGGATACATGAAGCCGATAAAGAGCATGAAAAATCCGGTTATAAAGTTAAGGATTTAATTAAGCACTCAAGCAACGTGGCTACGGTCAATCTTTTGCAAAAGGTGGGCGCAGCTACTTTGTATTCTGCATATAAAAAGGTGGGATTTGGTGAGCTGACTGGTGTTGAGATTCCTGGTGAATCGCGTGGGATAGTGCGATGGCCTGGAGAAAAACAAATTGTAGAACAAGCTACTTGGAGTTTTGGGCAGGGAATTGCTGTGACTCCACTTCAGATAATTAGAGCCTACGCGGCTTTGGCTAATGGCGGTTTCAAGGTGAAGCCACATTTAGTGGGGAGTCGAATTAGTCGCGATGGTCGGGTGAAATCTGAAGTTAATAATAATTCTGTTGGTGAAAGAATTTTTTCTGAAAAAACGACGGCTAGAATGACGAAACTTCTTGAATCAGTTGTTGAAGAAGAAGGTACGGGAACTTTAGCTCGACTTGAGCATTTTAAGGTGGCAGGGAAAACGGGAACAGCGCAAAAACCAGCCGTGGGATCGTCGGGATATCAAAAGGGTTCTTATATAGCGTCTTTTGTGGGGTATTTTCCTTCGGATGCTCCTAGATATGTGGTTTATGTGAACGTCGATGAACCGCAAAAAATTTACTATGGCGGATTAGTTGCAGGTCCGTTGTTTTCTGAAATTGCACGTCAGGCCATGCGCATGAATCCCCTAAGCTCCATCGCCCGCTAAGGCGAAAAGGCGTCTAGCGACTTCTACGCATCGACCCCCACCTTTTCACCATAAGGCGCCTTGCGACTTTTTACCATCGCCCCCCACCCAAATGCGCATTTGGGTGGGGGGCGATGGTAAAAAGTCGCTAGGCGCCTTATATATTTAGTATGTTCGATTGTAGTCAGTGGCCTGTGATTATTGAAAACGGATTACGATGGGTTTGGGATTATCGGCAAGTAATTTCCTCAACTGAAAATCTAAGAGTTTTTCTTCGTCAATCTTTAACTCAAGAACAGCGCGAAGAAGTTTTGAAAAAGTTTTCTAGTCGGGCTGCTGAAGTGATTGATGAATTAAAATCACCTGGATTTTTTGCTCAAGAACTAGCGAGATTTTATGATTTTCCTTCAAGAAAATTAAAGCTTATTGGAGTTACTGGAACTAACGGAAAAACATCTACGGTGACTTTAATCACTTATATGCTGACTCAATTAGGTTTTAAAAGCTTGGCTGTAGGTACTCTTGGTTTAACAAGTTTTAAAACTTCTGGAGATTTAGAGTTGCATGGTGAAACTGGATTTACCAGTCCGGATTTACCTATTCTAAATTCGATACTTAGTCAGAGCGTGCAAAAGGGCTTTGATTTTGTGGTGATGGAAGTGAGCAGTCATGCGCTAAGCCTTGGGCGGGTAGATAGTGTAGATTTTGATGAGGCCATTTTTTTAAATCTTGATCGAGATCATTTGGATTTTCACAAAACCATTGAAAATTATGCTGCAGCAAAAGAACTATTGTTTTCTAAAGTTTTGTTAAATTCTTCAAGAAACAAAAAAGCACTATCAATATTTAATGCCGACGATAAATATGGAAAGTTATGGAGTCAAAAGTTTCAAGGATTATTTTCGGTAAAAGAATTTTCTCTTGGAACTCATTATAAAGTTTTAAGAGAAGAGCTGAGTGGCTTAGAAATTGAAACTAATAAAGGTATATATAAAGTCCCCTTGTTAGGTGGATTCAATGCTGAAAATGTAATGGCGGCTATTAGTGCCGTTGAGAACTGGGCTAAGTTACCGAATAATATTTTGGAAAAATTTCCTGGAATTCCAGGCCGTATGGAATTGGTGAAAAATGGAAATAAATATTTTTATGTAGATTACGCTCATAAACCATTGGCTTTGGAAAAAGCTTTATCTATTCTTAAAAGCTTAAAATTAGAGAATCAAAAACTTTGGTGTGTGTTTGGTTGTGGTGGAAATCGCGATCCAGGCAAGCGACCCATCATGGGGGAAATTGCGGCTAGAATTGCAGATCAAGTTATTGTGACTTCTGATAATCCTCGAAAAGAAAATTCCCACGAGATAATTTCGCAAATAATAAGTGGCGTAGACGAATCAAAAAGGTCTCGAATTCAAGCGATTGAGAGTCGGGCTTTTGCCATAGAGACAGCATTTCGACATATGAGTGAGAGTGATATTTGTCTTGTTGCGGGTAAAGGTCCTGAGAATTATCAGATAATTGGCGAATCTAAAATCTTTTTTGACGACCGTGAAGTCATCAAATCACTGACAAATAATTAGCTGAATTTTTTTCATTAGGCCCCTTAGCCTAATGAAATGAGAGATAAACTTCTAGGATTTGGCGTCGTTTGTTTGGGTGTGGCTCAGAGTTTTGCTCAAAGCCCTCAAGACTTGGAACATATTTTTGGGAAGTATGATTACGTCGACCCAGAAGGTATTGTACCAGAGCGTGCTTTGAAAATTGCTCTTGATGTTTACGATCGCTATCAAGATTCTTTTCCGAATAAAGGATTTATTACAGTTATTGATTTTACCGCCCATTCTGGGAAAAGACGTTTTTATGTAATTAATATGAAAGATGGAAGTGTTGAAGATTTACACACAGCTCATGGTGAAGGATCCGATAAAGATGATGATGGGATTGCTGAAAAGTTTTCAAATGTAAATGATTCAAAAACTTCGTCTCTTGGAGTTTACAGGACAGCAGAAACTTACGATGGGAAAAATGGATATTCCCTAAAGTTAGATGGCTTATCTGATACAAATTCAAATGTGCGTAGTCGCTCTATTGTGGTTCATGGTGCAAAATACGTGAATTCATCAAAATCTAAAATGGGAAGAAGCTGGGGCTGCCCCGCGCTTCAATCAAGTTTGAGTACGCGTATTATTAAGGAGATCAAAGAAGGCTCTCTTATGTATGCTTGGGCTGGTGAGTGATGAAAAGCGTCTAGCGACTTCTACGCTTCGACCCCCACCTTTTAACTATAAGTTCTTATTCAAAATGTTTTGGTTAAAAGGTGGGGGTCGAAGCGTAGAAGTCGCTAGACGCCTTTACGCATTCTTAGTTGTAATTTAATGAAAGTTTAACAATGTAGATTGTTGAATTCATTATAATCAAGAGAGTGAGTAGGATTAAGTTATTCTCTTCTTTTGTTATGATGCTACTCATTCTTTCATGCGCAAAAAATAATGGAAAACTCTCTTTCACAGAAACGAGTAGCGGAACTTTAAACCTCGATAGTTTAGCTAAGCAGGGTGAAATTGCACTTTGGTCGAGAAGTGTCGGTAAAGATAACAATCGCAGAGACTTGGATGCTAATGATTCGCTGGATTCTTATGGAAAAACTTCGGTACCTTTTTATGAGTTAAGTAGCATGTCAAATGCTCTCAAAAGTACTTATTTTATTATGAGTCAATCAAGCACTCAGAGTAGGGCTCCTAGTTTTAATCAATGGAGTGGTAAAACTGTTCCATGGAGAAACAATGCTGATTTTAAAATTTTAATGGCCTATGCGCATCTTTCTATGGCTAGAAAATATGCCGTCTCTTTGTATCCGAATTTAAGTTTTACAAATTTTACATCTATTCCTGTATATGCAGCTGAGCCCGGGCATCCTTTAGATACAGGTTATGGAACAGATGAAAATGGACATGTAAATTTTAAATTTTATTCAGATAATAATAGTTCGCGTCCGCCCTATGCCACAGCAGATGAATCAGATGCTATTTATCACGAATTAGGTCATTTGCTACAACATATGAAAAACCAAAGCGTATTTTTTAATTTAGCCAATGCCGATATGAACACATTATTAGAAGCTTTGTCTGATGTATTTGCTGCGGGTTTGGTTCGTGATGATGATGTGTTTGCTTATCTTGAAATGAACTCGCCCTACTATTTTAGTGGCCAAAGAACGGGTAACAATCATATCCGTCATTTTCGACATTCTTTAAGTTTCCCCGCTGCCTATGTAGATCAAATGCATTTAGATGGACGAGTTATTGCGGGTGCCTTGAATGACATTAGAAAATATTTTCAAAATAAATCGATTAGTTTAATTAACTGTTCTTCCAATTGTCAGTTGAACTCACCTCTACCAGCATTATCAAGTGGCGAAGCTTACGACGCTATGGTGAAGCTCGCCTATGACGCTTATTCTCGAATGACCACCAATTCAACTTTATACTCTTACGTTAAACAGCTTTCTCAAGAGTTGCGATCAAATTCGATGGGACAAAGTTTGTGCTCTAAAATTGCATCAGCGAATCAGGCTTCTTGTAAAGAAACTCTTTGGCAACACACTCAGTACATTTTAATGTCTCGAGGACTTTTATATTTTACTACTGAATATCCGGCAAATTCTAATATTGTTGAAAATCAGCAGATTAAAATATGTCCAAAGCTAGGTGCCATGTCACCTACAGGTGGCTCCAGTGGCACAATATCTTCTAATGAAGATTTGTTGGTATTTCCGTATATAAAAAATATCAGTGCTGAGACAAATGCCAATAATAAAGTTCATTTTTACGATATTAAAATTAAACTTAAGGGATATTCAGGATTCAGTGAAGTGACTTATGTTTCAAATGGACAAACTAAGACTGCAGATTTTTTAGTGGATAGTGCAAAGAGAGAGACAAAAATTTTTGGTTGGATGGCTCCAGGTAAAAATTCTTTTGATTTAATGACATCCTCAATTTCTGATTGGTATAAATCCCAGCCCACAGTTGGAGGTTCTTTTGGAGTTTATCCTAGCTCATCACGAGCTTATTACGCCTATAACTGGCGCGTGAGAGCACCCTCAAGCGGACAAGCTTCAATGCAATTCGAAGTTAAATTGAAATCTTTTGCTAGCGATAGCATTACGAATGAAAAGACTTTCAATTTTACACAAACGCTCAGCGTTGGTGATTCTACATACAATCAATGTAACTAAGTCGCTAGGCGCCTTAAGGAAATCTTAACCTAAGCTTAAGACAATATTGGCTGTTATCCGCTGCGTCGGAGATGTAAAATTGTATCAAGGGTCAAGCTTTAGCCCTCGGATATTTGTCCGATAAGAGAACTAAGGAGAGGGGACTTCTATATGAAGAATAAACTCATGAATCTCGTGCGACAAAATAAAAAAGGGCAAACTTCGGTTGAGTATATTTTGATTATCGTTGTTATCGTTGCGGTAGTTTGGGCTTTTGGTGGCGAACTAAAAACTCAAGTACTAAAAATTACCAATGATTTATTTGGTGGTATTAGCAGCGGTATCAGTCAAAGAATCAGGTAAGGACGCCTTTATGGCATTCAAGACCTCAAGAATTTCAAAGAGGAATTCTCGTGGTCAAGCCATGATTGAATACCTTTTAATTTTAGTCATGGTGGCTTCAGTTAGTTTTACGCTGTTTGAGTACGTTTTTGATTATGTCTTTAAACCAGCTGTAGGTAGTGGCGCTCTTTCCAATAAAATGACTGAGTGCTTATCCACTGGAGATGCTTATGGTGGCTGTTAGACTACGAAAAAATAAAAAACGCGGTCAAACAATGGTTGAGTATATCATGTTACTTGTCGTTGTTATGGCTCTTGTATTCGCGTTTCAAGATGTACTTGTTCCTAAACTCAACGACATTTTCGGTACTAGTAAACAAGTTGTTGAAAACACAGCTATGCGAGGTGGTCAGCCTGCTGTGCAAAATTATTACGCTGATTCCAATAAAAAGGTTGTGGGCCGATGAGCTTTCCCAAGAGAAGAAAAGGTCAAACTTTATTAGAGTTTGTTTTTGTTCTCGTGCTTTTTATTTTTATGCTTTCGATTACATATAATGCCGTAGTGGCATTTTCTCTTCAACAATACATGTCTTATGCAGCTTTTATGGGGGCACGTGCTTATCAAGCGGGTTCGATTGATGCTGCATCTAATTTGGTTCAAGCTCAAGCTACTTTGAATCGATTTATTCCAGGGATTGCGTCTGCGGGTACAGGCTTAGTGGCTGAAATGGATGAGTTGCGTTTTGGGATGAAGCTTATGGCTAAAAGAATAAAAGTGAAATATCCCGATGCTCCATCTCCAACTTCAGGTTTACCGCTCGATGGAAATGCGGCTACAGCTGGTTCAGCAGAGAAAGGTTTAGTTATAACTTTTGAAGCCCCTTTTGCTATTGTTCCCATAGGGCTTAGCCAAAGTTTAAGTTTTTTAAAAATGAAAGTCATTAGTAATTTGGGTCGCGAAGTGAGTGTGAGTGAATGTAAAGGTTTCTTTACGGCGATTCCAAATGCTGGACCCTTTGCTAGTTTTTTAGAAGATACTGGATGCTAAATCAAAATGACTTAGCAAGGACGCCTACAAATCAAGGAAGAAAAAATTCGAATAAAAAGGGACAAGCTCTTGCGGAGTTTATTCCTGTTTGTATTTCTCTTATCTTTGTATTTTCTGCGGCTCTTTCTTATTTTGAAGTGATGCGTGATGCGACTTTAATTCAGGAAATGGGACGAAATTTAGCATTTGCCAAAATTGCTAATTCAGGAACTTTAACCTCACAAGCTGATGAATCCTATTATATGGCTCAGTATGGAACTTTTGCTTCAAATTCAGCAATTGGATTGGGAAATGAGTGCTTTACCGTTTTACCTAGAAATTTTCCTTATAAGCACGAGGTGTTAAAGATTTTTGGACTCAGCGCTAATACGGCCATGCAGGTGGGGATATTCACGAAGGCCGTGGTTTATAGGCGTGCTGGCACAAGGTGTCAGTAGACTTAAGGTTAAGGAATAAAGGACCGATAAGTACTCGGAGGATATTGTGAATCAATCGCGTGCCTTTATGACAAGTCTCATTGTTGGCTTATTGGGCGTGCTATTGGTGTGGGCTTATATCCAACAAGAACAAAGTAAAATTCAAGCCGAATTCGGCGATCGCGTGAGTGTTGTTATTGCTTCTCAAGACATTAATGAAATGGAAGTAATCAGTGAAGCAATGCTCGCAGTTAAAAACGTTCCTCGTAAATTCGTGCAACCTGGTTCGGCCATTATTAAAGAGGGAATGGAACAGGAAAAAGCATTCTCTTCAATAGTTGGTAAAGTGGCTCTCACTCCTATTCAAAAGAGCGAACAAATCCTTTCTACTAAAATTGTAAAACCCGGTGCGGAAACGGGTCTCTCTTCTCAAGTTGCGGTCACCAAAAGAGCCTTGGCAATTCCGGTAAACAATGTGACGGGTGTGACTAAACTTTTAAAGCCTGGTGATAGAGTCGATATTGTCGCAAAAATTTCTTATAGAATGTCTGATGAAAAACAAGCTTCAGAAATAAAAACAGTATTACAAAATATTCAAGTTCTATCTGTTGGTGAATTAATTCAAAACAATGGTTCTTCCATTGCCGACACTGACCCGATTACGGGCGCAACTCGTTTTAAAAATTTAAGGTCAGATCGTGATTATGATACTGTAACCATTGAAGTCACTCCTACTGAAGCTCAAGTTTTAATTTACTCAATAGAGGAAAGTTCAGGTCTCTATTTAACTCTTCGAAATCCAGTCGATCGTTTGCCTGCAAGTGTAAGCACAGTAACGGTAGACGAAGTTCTTGGTGAGAATTCCAAAAAAATTCAACGTGAGCGAGCTATGAGAGCCATTGCATCGCCACCGCCTAAAGAGCAAAAAGTTGTTCCTGTGAATCCCTTCTTAAAGGGTGGAGGATCGCTTGCGAAATAATCAGCGATTTTTACTAGTTTTAATTATTTTTGGATTTATGGGCGTTTTGTATTCTCAAGATTCAGAAGATCCAGGAGAAGCACCCGCTCAAAGTCCTCCGCCACCGACGCCAGAAGCCACCCCGGCTCCAGCGCCTTTAACATCTTCTATGAGTAATTCTTCTGCGCCAGCAGCGGATGCTGCGCAAAGTTCAGCAATTAAATCTAGCGAAGAAGGAAAAAAGACTGAAACTATTTCAGGTGGAATCCCTGATTCCAATGTTGATGATTTAATTAGAAATCGTGAAGTTTTAAAACCAGAATATGGTTTCGAAGACGTTTTTATTATTAAAGGTGGAAACGATATCATAGATTTTGCAGATATCCCTTCTAAACAAGTGGATATGGATATTACAAAGAATGGTTTTATAGTTGGAGGGGACCGAGTTGGTGAGGGAAAATATAGAATCACAGCTGGTAACACTACTGGAACTACGGAATTGCTTCTTTATGGACAGGGTGGTGGTCCTAATAAAGCTAAGGGAAAATTATTAAAAGTATTTAGAGTGACTGTAACCACTCAAGATCTCATGGGAGCTTTACAGCAAGCTAGAGCACTTGTGGGTAATGTTGAAGGATTAGATTTAAGAATTGTTGGAACAGACGTTGTTTTCGACGGAAAAATTTTAGTTCCTAAAGATATGAAGAGAGTGGTGGCTGTATTTAATCAGCTCAAATCCGATAAAAAACCAGTCGTGAATCTCACTGAACTTTCTCCATTAACATTGAAATTGCTGGCAGAAAAAATGGAAGATGAAATTGCGGGTGGTAAAGATAAACCCCGCGATATTCGAGTTCGAGTTAGAAATGGACGTTTCTTTTTAGAGGGTCAAGTCGATAAAAAAGTAGATCGAGAAATTGCCTATAAAATTTGTCAGGCCTTTATCCAAGAACAATATGAATTAGATAATGGTGGAAAAGTAAAAACGCCACAATTTAGTAATTTGGGTGAATGCGTGAGTTTGGTTCGATTAAGAGGTGGTGCCCCAATTGAGCCTGATCCTATCATTTCTGTTCGGGTTGATTTTGTAACTTTGAGTCGTGATTATTTTCGATCTTTTAACTTTCGATGGTCGCCGACTATGAATTTAAGTGGTCAGGCTTCATATTCTTCAGATGCAGGAAAATTTGTGGCCAATTTTGTGGCCACTTTAACGGATTTATTTCCAAAATTAGATACAGCAGCCAATCATGGTTATGCTCGAATATTAAAATCTCTAAATCTTCTGGTCCGTGATGGTGTCGACGTTTCAAAGGGGGATGGAGAATCACCTCCATTGGCTTCTTTAGATGAAACTATTGATATTCCATATTTTGTACCGGGAAGTGGTACTAATCCAGGAAGCTACCAATTTCAAAAAGTTCAA
The DNA here is from genome assembly GCA_964609695.1 of uncultured Bacteriovoracaceae bacterium. Classification (GTDB taxonomy): domain Bacteria; phylum Bdellovibrionota; class UBA2428; order UBA2428; family UBA2428; genus JAGNHS01. The sequence continues at coordinate 18,636 of CAZSSP010000021.1, read as the reverse complement.
ACCTTTGTGAAAATGGCTATTAAATCGGTACCAGGAACCGATAAGCTCAATCTCGATATTGTGAGCAAACAAAGTGAGTTGGCTTCAGAAGCGGTAACGAATGGACCGCCGCCGATTGTTGTCTCAAATTCAATTGATACCAGTATCGTTATTGGAAATGCTGAGAGTGCAGCTTTAGGTGGTTTGATTTCAGAAAGACGAAAGGTTTCTATCGTTCGCGATCCTGCTCAGGCCGCTACAGGTGCGGGCATAGGTTCGTTTAATCTTTTTGATTTAGGTCGAAGTCATTCTTTCAAAGATGAAAAATCTCAATTTATTATATTTGTAACACCTCAAAGAGTTCGAAGTGCTGCAGATGGTTCTCAATCATTACGACGTAAATTCAGGTTGAAGAGGTAAAGGAAATGGCGGGACCCAATCCAAAAGCTCCTGATTCAAATTCGAGAGGACATCTCATCGCAGTCCTTGGAGGTAAGGGCGGAGTCGGTAAATCTGTTTTTGCAGCTAATCTAGCTGTGGCCATGGCTATGGATGCAAAAAATCAACCCATACTTGTAGACGCGGATCCGATGAGTACTGGTGATTTAAATATAATTTTGGGAATTAAAAAAGTGGTGGGTTATGGCGATGACGTCATGGCGGGAAAAATCACGGATCCTCAAAAATTAAAGGCTTATGTAACTCCTTATCCTACGCCGGTGCCGGGTGCGATTTTAAATACTCTTCAACTCATGTCGAATCCTGAGAGAATGACTTCTTCCAATCCAGACAACGTGGAATTGGCGATGAATTTTTTGCGCCGAACTTTTCCTGTTACAATTGTGGATTGTGGAAATAGGTTAGAGGATTCCATATTAAAAATTTTGGATTTGGCTACTGTTATTTTAGTTGTCACAAATCCTGAAATTATAGTTCTGAATCAAACACGTAAAGTTTTAGAAAAATTACAAACAAATCTTTATCCACCAGACATGGTAAAAATAATAGTGAATCGCTTTCCTCAAGGAAGTGCTTACACTCCAGAATTTCTTCAACAAACTTTTAAAAGACAGGTGATTGGTTTAATCCCCGAAGATCAATCTTCGGCCATGGCGGCTTTAGTTCAAGGCAAGCCGATGGTGGCCTCTGGCCAACAGACAGGAGCCTCAAAATCTTTCTTTGCTGTGAGTCGCGTTTTGTTGGATCAAGGGATGTTGGTGCAATTAGCCAATCTCAATAAACCTCAAAGAAAAGATTTGCCCAAGGCAGGCTCTAACGTTGTTTCACTTCAGGATAAAGCTGAATTTAAAACGGGTGGTGCTCCTAGAGGAAGAATGGGTAAGGAGCCCACGGATCCTAGAAGTATTTTTAAATTAAGAATTCATGCTCAGCTTGTAGAAAAAATGGATTTAAAAAAAGATTTGCTCAATAAAAACATGGATGAAGTTCAACGAGCAGAGCTTCGATCCAAGGTGATGAAAGTGGTCACCGATGTTTTGAATCAAGAAGACCATCCTTGGAAGAGTCGAAATGAAAGCGGACAAATTATTAAAGAAATTATTGATGAAGCCATTGGGCTTGGTCCCTTGGAAGATTTGTTAAAAGATGACACTGTTACGGAAGTCATGGTGAATAGGGCCGATCTTATTTACATAGAAAAAGGTGGTAAGAATACAAAATCACAAACCACTTTTTCTAGTAACGTTCAATTGATGTCGACCATTGAGCGAATTGTAACCCCTATCGGTCGAAGAATTGATGAATCCACTCCTTACGTAGATGCGCGATTAGCTGATGGAAGTCGTGTTCATGCCATTATTCCACCACTCTCTATTGATGGTCCTATGGTGACCATTCGTAAATTTCCTAAGAAGCGATTGGGACCAGATGATCTCGTGAAATTTGGAAGTATCACGCCAGAGATGGCCGATTTTTTACGATCATGTATTGAAGCTCGATTGAACGTTCTCGTGAGCGGGGGTACGGGTTCTGGTAAAACCACTCTACTCAACGTGTTGGGATCTTTTATCCCATCCACTGAACGTATTCTTACTGTGGAAGATGCCGCTGAATTAAGTTTGCCACAAGAACATGTGGGTCGATTAGAAACTCGTCCAGCCAATATTGAAGGAGCGGGGGCGGTGACTATTCGCGATCTTGTAAAACAAACGCTTCGTATGAAGCCCGATAGAATTATAGTGGGTGAGGTCCGAGGTGGAGAAGCGCTCGATATGCTTCAAGCCATGAATACAGGTCACGATGGTTCTATGGCTACGGTTCACTCAAACAATCCCAGAGATGCCGTTGCTCGATTGGAAACCCTGGTGATGATGGCTGGTATGGATTTGCCTGTAAAAGCTATTCGAGAGCAGATCGCAAGTGCCGTTCATTTAATTATTCAACAATCACGTTTGTCAGACGGATCTCGTCGAGTCACTCACGTGACAGAAGTGATTGGTATGCAAGGTGAAGTTGTGACACTTCAGGATATTTTCTTATATCGACAAACGGGATTAGATGCGAATCGAAAAGTTATTGGTAAGCACGCTGCTACGGGTTTTGTGCCTAAGTTTGTAGAAAAAATTGAAGCTCTCGGAATTAAAATACCAAGAGGATTATTTAAAGCAGCATGAGCATGTTTATTTACCTGGGTTCAGGAATCTTATTCTTCCTCTCGGTCTATCTCTCATTCGAGTTTTGGTATGATAAGGTTTGGGGTTCTACGCTCAGAATTCGTGACCAAACTTTAGCGGTCTATGAAGATATCTTTGTTGATAAAACTCCAGAAAAAGTTCTCAATGAAATACTTTTAATTTCGATACCTTTCTCGCTCCTATTTTCACTTTTACTTTTTCCCCACTACATCATGATGATCATTATGTTCTTTTTGAATTTTTGGTGGACACGAAAAATTCTATATTGGTATCAAAATTCAATTGTTAGAGCTGGTAGAATAAAACTTTTTACAACTCAGCTATTAGATGCGCTTATTTTGATGACCAATGCTTTAAAGTCGGGTTTGAACGTGTCTCAGGCACTGCAAATTGTGGTTGATGAAATGCCTACGCCGATTAGCCAAGAATTTAATTTGGTGCTTTCTGAAAACAAGGTGGGTGTGACTCTCGAAAAGGCTTTTGACAACTTAGCCAAGCGTATTCCCACTGAAGATGTGAATATGTTTGTAACAAGCGTCAATATTTTGAGGGAAACGGGCGGTAACTTGGCCGAAACCTTTGACACTATTGCTAATACCATACGAGAACGTTTCAAATTGCAGTCCAAAATTGCAGCTATGACTGCTCAAGGAATGACTTCAGCTGTCATTATGCTTTGTATGCCATGGGGGATAGGCGGATTGATGTATTTTATTGATCCAGTAATGTCTCGCCCTCTTTTTACGACAATTCCAGGATTTTTGATTTTAGGTGTTATCCTAATATTAGAGGTCATTGGATATTTTGTTATAATCAAAATAGTAAACTTCCGAGTTTAGACAGAACTTTGACGCGCCCATTGGGGAGGAGTCTTGTTATGATAGGTCTTATGAGAAAGATTCTCGCATTTTCATTTATTTTATCAATTCCATTATTCGCTAGAGTGAATCCTGATAACGGAAACTTTGATGTTAAATACACTGACTTTATAGTTTTCAATTCTGGAATGAATCTTGAATTTTCCAGAACCTACAACAGTCGTTCGGCGCATATTCGAGGTTATTTTGGGGTGGGTTGGTCTTCACAAATGGAAGGTTATTTGCAAATCCAAAAAGATAGCGTGGCCTATTATGAGGGCGGTGGTGGAAACATGCTTCGTTTTGAGCCCGTTAAAGGAAAAAAAGATTTTTGGGCGAGCGATGTTCTTGGAAAACAAAATTTAACATTGAATCAAAGTGGATATGTGTTGGAAAACTCCAATGGAATAAAGTTATTGTTTACAAAAGAAGGTCGCTTATCAAAAGTTTTTGATAATAATAAAAATTATGTTGAGTACACTTATTCAAAAGCAGGCGTTCCAGAAATTGTAAAAGATAATGTGGGAAATCAAGTTCAATTGAAATGGGCTACTTTTGGAGGATTCCCTCGTATCGTCCAAATTAAAAGAAATGATAACGTTGCTCGCTATGAATATAATAAGTTGGGCGACTTAATTAAGGCTGAAGGAATGGATTCTGTGCCTTACGCGTATTCTTATGATGATGAACACAACCTTACAAAAATTTTGTATCAAAATGGCACTTATAAAGAAATTTCCTATAATAAAATTCGTGACTGGGCCATAAAGTTTCGAGATATCGACGGTCGAGTCACTGAGAACGAATACTTTGCAGATTCTGTAGATCCTGAAAATAAATTTGGAACTATTGTTACGAATTATAAAGAAGGTTCTAAGCAAAAAGAACAAGCCCGCTTTTGGTATGAATTCCGAAGAAGGCCTGATGGAAGTCCTTATAAATATAGATCTGTAACCATGATGCGTATTATTGAAGATGTGAATTACGAAGCTATGACTGAGTTTTCAACGACGGGAGTGATTCCAGAAAAGGTTCCCTATACAGTTACGGAAACTTTTTACACTCAATGTTGTGGAACTCCTTTAAATATTTCTTCTTGGAATGAGGCCTCAAATTATAAGTTTTCTGATAGTCCCTCGGATATTAAATGGACTCAAACCAATCAAAAGAAAAACGTAACTCGTTTTGATTATTATAACGAAGGAGAGTTTACTGGCTTTTTGAAAAAGAAAGTTTTTTCAAATGGAGAAACTTTGTCTCTTATTTATAAACCTTCATTGAAAAAAATATCTGAGTTTAAACGTGGCGATCGTCGTATTCAGTATGAGTATGACAAAGAAGGAAATCCGGTGGCTATTGTCGATGACAAAGCTCAAAAGAGATTTGTTTTGTCTTATGGTTTGAAGGGGGAAATAGCCTCAGTTAAGGAATTCCCATTAAAAGGGAATAATCCTAGATTAGTTTATTTTAGATACAATGCAGAAGGTCTTCCAGTCGAAATTAAGGAAAAATTAGGCAAGAAAGAAGACACTTTGCAGGTGAGCTATCTTCCTAATGGCAGAATCAATCAAGTGCTAAACTCTAAAGGGCGAAGTGTGGCTTCTAAAGAAGAGAGAGAAGCAGCGCGAAGAATTTCTGAAACTTTTACAAATCTAGTCGAATTATTGAAACCCTCAGGCCTAAGCCTAGGGCCGGAGGGCTGATTCTATGAAATCCAAATTTAAATTCGGATTAGCGCTAAGTTCATTAAGCATGATTCCATTAAGTATGGCTAATTACACTCAGCAACCCGCATACATGGGGCAGATATCCACTGGAGCTTATGTGCAAGGTTACGATAACGGAATGCGCTATATGGATCCTTCCGGCCAAGGAAGAATGCCCACTTTGGGTGAAGGCCAAGGAGATGATTGTTACGTTCTCCGTGGAGCCGATACTGTTGTTCGCAATCAAGGAGATATGCCTATGCAACCTGGTATGATGAGACCAGGCATGCCACAACACTAAGATTTTTTCAGCATTCGAGGAGCATCAGTGAGATTGCGACAAAGTATCAATTATCTAATTGTATTTTTTATAAGTCTTTCTTTGTTTTACTTCTGGCAATTTCAAAGTCCATTTTTGCCCGAGAATGATGGCTATTACCATATTGCCTTCGCCAATCTTATGCGAAGCGAGGGTTTTATAAGACAATTCCGTTGGGCGGAATGGAGTCTTTGGTTTAAAAATTTTAGTGATAAAGAATTTCTATTCCACGTATATTTAATGCCCTTCACTTGGATTTTTGAAAATCTTCATACAGCGGCCAAAGTCGCCACCGTGATTTTAGCGGCTTGCGGAATCACTTCTTTCTTTGGAATTATTCGACTCAATAAATTACGAGCTTCTTGGTTTTGGACTTTGATGTTGATGTCGTCTGGAGGCTATTTTCTTTATCGAGCTAATGTGCCCCGACCCCAAGTCCTTTCCATCATCCTTTGCTTATGGGCTATTCATTTTATTATTAATAATCAACGTAAACACTTAGCGATTTTGTGTTTCATTTATACGAGTGCGTATACGGGTTACATTCTTCCTTTAATTTTTACGCTCATAGCCAGTGGGTATATTTGGTTTTTTGAAAACGAATTGGAATGGAAGACTCCCGCTACAGTTTTTGGAGCCACTCTGACGGGAATGATTTTTCATCCGTATTTTCCAGACAACTGGACTATGTTTTGGGTTCAAAATTTTTATGTTTTGTGGATGGGGACCAATGGCAAAGTCGATTTAAAAATGGGTGGGGAATTCAAACCCATGGACACCAAAAAACTTTTTGAAGTCCTAACTAGCGTATGGATGTCTTATTTTGCTGCGTTTTTTGCCAGTATATACACGCCCGTTAAGAGCGATCGAAAAACTAGAATTTTGTTTTTTATTTCTCTGGCTCTCATTATTCTCACTATGACTAGTAAACGATTTGCAGAATATTCAGTCCCAGTGACTTTATGGTTTTGCGCTTCGTTTTTTAGTCCCCTCATTGAAAGTTTCGATTGGAACAAGTTTCGACGTAAAAATTTTCCACGTTTTATTATTGTTACAATTGGGGGCTCGGTTTTATTAGTGGCGTTGTTTCTTAGATCTTCATGGGATGTGGCCAGACAGTATCATGCTGGCGAATCTCGATTTAAAGAAGCGGCTTTGTGGGTGAAAGATCATGTACCCAAAGGGCAGTTGGTTTATACATGTGATTGGGACGACACTCCTGAAATCTTTTTTTATAACCAAAACAATAGTTATCCAGTCTTTTTAGATCCGAATTTTATGTACTATTGGAATCCTAAAATGTGGGAAACTTGGTTTAGAGTTTCAAATGGCATGGAGCGCGATCGTACCTATTATTACTTAAAAGAAGTTTTCAATGTTCAATACGGAATTTGTACGAGAGATTTCGGTGGTCTCAGGGAGATTATGCTTAAAGATAATCGTTTCGAAATTGTGCTCACAACGCCTCACACCTACGTTTTTAAGCTTCGTTAATTTTTGCCAATTGTCTAATTGTTAGACACTTAAGTTAAGTGTTTTAAGCTCGTAAGATACTGAATTCTTTGGAAAAAGCTCTTCATAAAAGCTTGGCATGGCTCCTGCATCTTTGATGTTAAGGGGTCTTTTATGAAGAAATTTATGTTTATTCCTTTGATGCTTTTTACGTTATTTTCTCTAAGTTCATTTGCGGACTTTGGACCTTCTTATGGTTCTTACAATAGTTATGGAAGTTATAATTCTTACGGCGGTATGAGCAATTTTGGAGAAGTTCCTACTATGGGCGGTTCTAATGATAACGTCACTTGTGCCTGTGCTCGAAAAGTTCAATCTGGAGATCAATCAGATCCTGTTTGTAACCAAAGAGTAAAAGAAATGGTGAATGTTGCCATTCAAAGAAGTCAGATGAATGGAATGGGTGGAACTATGAATTCGCTTATGAATTCTGGTGTTCACGGTAGCCAAGGCGGATTGCTTGGATCACCTTCTACTTTAGGCACTCCTTAACGAGCGGGAATTTTATTAAGAACGGGTGTTTCTTCCCAGAGATCTTGTAATTTTTCACTCGTCCAAGTGATGGGTTTTGCAGTTGTCCAAAATAATTTTTGAAAACTTCTCGAGTTTACGGCCGTATGATAACGGTCTTCGATAGATCGTTGATTCCATCGTATTTGTCCGATGGCAGTCCATAATAATAAAAATAAAGAAAATCGAATGAGTCCCTGGAGATGTGTCATATCTCTATTATAAATTATGCGCTCGATTTAAAAAGTAATCCTTTTGAACCTTCATCTTTTTTATCAAGAAAAATTCGAATGATATGTTCATAAGGTATTCGGCGAACTTCTTCGCCCGACATAGTTTTGACGACAATATAGGGAGGCTTACCTACTTC
>CAZSSP010000021.1:9487-10629 GCA_964609695.1 uncultured Bacteriovoracaceae bacterium | reverse complement strand
ACTTAAATATGCCGAAAACTTAGATGATGAAGTACGCCAAACACGGACTACTCTTAGTCTATTTTGTTGTTTGTGTTTTGGGCTTTCTTTATTTTGGTCCAACTCAGTACACTTCAAAAATTTTAAAATCCCCACTTTATCAAAAACATTTTTCCTTTTTAGGAAGAATATTTTGGCCCCTTAAGAAAAAGGGAGAAACTGTAGCTGAGGTTAAGAAAATGGTGGGTGAACTTCGTTTTCAACCCCAAGATGTTTTTGTATATTTACCCGCAGGCACTTCAGATAGTATTCCTGATAAGAGCTTTTTGGTGACCTCTCCTGATTCTCAGGCTTGGTTAAAACTTTATGATGAAACTTTGTTGAGACTCGATGCGGATACTACGGTCTATTTAGAAATTCCTGAGGATAAAGAAGAATCTAGCATCGCCATTTCTCTTCAAGTTATACAAGGGGAAATTAAAGTTCAAAGACAACGTGAAGATGGCAAAAAGATTGAGGTAAAAACGCAGGAAGGAAAGAAATTCGTTCTTGAAGAAAAGAAATTTAAATTAGAAGCAAAAACGATCAATCAAGTGGCCGCTAAAATTGAACAACGACAACAAGTCTTGGGAGATACGGCTCGCGGAGCCGGAGCTTCAGCTAGAATAGAACAAAGAGAGCAAAGTTTAGACGATGCAGCAGGGGCCGGAGTGATGAGTCAACGTTTGGCTCCCGAGCAAACTGTGACTGCAAATTTAGAAAATGGCGGAGCTTTTGGCGCTGGTTCGACTAAATTAAGTGATCAAACAATGTCTTCAAGTCTAGATTCATCGGGGGCGCCGGCTTCTTTGGCCGTAAAAGTCCCAGATCAAATCGCTCCACCAAGGAGAGTGATTGCATCGATTCAAACAGAGATAAAAAGTCGTTTACCAGAAAAGAATCATATCACGAAAGCTTTGAGCGAAGCTAAAGGTGGTAATGTTGATGAAGCCACTCGATTAATGGCTGAGACTTTGAGAGATTCCGCTTATTCGGGAGTTTCAGAGAAGAATTTTCCAGGGGGTATAAAACTTGCGTTAGATTCCTTATTTACTGAGCAAGTCAAAAGACCCAATTGTCCATATGTAAAAGATTTTATCAAAAACATTTCTACACGTTATTCT
>CAZSSP010000021.1:4799-9387 GCA_964609695.1 uncultured Bacteriovoracaceae bacterium | reverse complement strand
AGGCGTTGTCTTCAGTGGGGAAGTCTCGAAGATAAACATCCTACTCTTGAATACAATTCTCGAGGTGAAGTTTATTTAAGAGCTAGAGTGACAGCAAGTTTAGGAAAAAATTGTCCAGTTAAAGCAGAGCCCACATCACTTGTGAAATTAGAAAGCACTTCTGGAAACTTTATAGAAGTCAACGATGCCTCTTCGCTTTCAAAAGTTGCAGAGGGTTTTAAGGATGATGATGGTAAATTTGTGTTCGAGTTTACGGTCATTCCACCTATTTCTAGATTTCATGTAAAGGGACCTGGATTTGATGACGATGTTTTGCTTGAGGCCCCAGTAAAAAAAACAGAAGAAGCAAATTTCTATAGTTTTTTTAAGCGATCTCAGGCTTCATTTGATACTCGTTATTCAGTGTTAAAAACAGATAATACACAAGTTCAGGCAAATAAGCGCAGTTTAAAAGTTTTTCCTGTGCTGGGCGGTCATCTTTCGATTCCTCTTCCATGGATTAAGAGATTTTATTTTGGATTAGAAATGTTTCAAAACCTCAGTAATTTGCTTGATCAAAATGATTCTCAAGTCACTTATAGTGAGGTGGCGTTGGAGATGGGGTGGCAATGGTTAGGTAAAGAGACTTCTGGTAGGCCTAGAATATCTCTTTTGCTTGATGCTCGTGGGAGAAACAACGTTCAGCGATCAGATTCAGCCAATCTAAGTTTAACTTTTGCATTTGCACCTGGAGCAGGAATTGATGCCATGTGGTTTCCCGGAGTTATTATGAGTCGCTCTAATTTTTGGCAAAAATTGGGAGTAGAAACTAATTTTCGTTACTATCCTGCTTCCAATAATAATCAAAGAAGTTATGAATCTATGATTTATGCTGGTGGTTTAATGATGCGCTTAGATAAAAAATGGGCTCTTGGTTTGGGCTATTCTCAAACAGATTACACCTTGGATTTTAGGAAAAACTTATTAGGCGGAACTCAGCCTATCGTTAAAGAAAGTATTCAAACAATTTACTTAAGATTACATCTTGTTCCTTATCTTTTTGAGGATGGACAATGATGAAATTTAAAAACTCTAAATTATTTTTATCTTTTATTATCATGCTCAGTTCCATTCGTATTTGTTTTTCCCAGAGCGATTCCCTAAAGTTTTTAAGCAACAAAGCATGGAACGCTTCACGTTGGTATTTGATTGCAGAAATGAAGGCCAACTCACTTGATTTCAAGAATTCTCGCAGTTCCTATAAGGTTTCCTTTTCTTCAAGGTGTAATTATAGCGATCCTAAAACTGAATTTATTAGAGAAGAAAAATCTATGGACTTGGAAGTCTTAAGATCAGGGTCGTGGTTGCTCATAGAGATTCAACCTGTTTATGTGGTGGATACCTTAACCTTGCAAATAAAAGATAATGAAAGATGCAAGGTGAAGGTGCCTTTAAGTTATACCTTTCAAGGCGGTGATTCCGGAATGCAGCCGTATCTGTTTTTGTCTCAAGGAAACACAACTTATTTTTCTAAAAAGTTTGTGATTGAATCTCCCCCTGCTCAAGATAGGGCCGATGTGCAGGTTGATTTGCTTCTGGGATATACAATGGCATCTTTGAAAAATACTGAATCGGGAGCTAAAAAATCTTTACACTTGGCTCCAGTAGCTTTGACTCGTGGTGAGTGGGTGTCGCCCTGGAGCGCGCAGCGTATAGGAGCCACTATTTCACTTGAGCAGAGTTTAGGAACTTATGGCGGAGTGAGTAATCAGACTTTAAATATTTCAGAAATTTCTACCGGTCTTTTTTGGGAAAAAATTCTAGCGAAGATGAAGGGTGTTCAATTTCGATTGTATCTTCGCTATCTTCAAAGATTAGAGGAAGATGGAAGTTTTGTGACCTCCATTGCTCCTTCTCATGAGTACATGGTTTTTCCTTTGATGGGAACTATGGTTAATTTTTTCTTTTCTGATCGTTGGATGAGTGGCTTTGAACTTGCTTATGGATATCCTACTCAAATTGCAGGGGCTGGTGTGGATCAAGATATGATACTGCTACGAGCAAGGCTGGGTCGCAGGCTGACAAGTTCATTGTTTTTTTTACTGGAAACTAGCGTAAAGCAAATACATGCGGGTGGGACTTCAGCGGATCTTTATTACAATATCTCATCAGGTTTCCGTTTAGATCTCTAATTTATTATAGACAACTTATTTTTGGGCGTCGCCTTGTTGTGCGGGTGAAGCCAATAAACACTCATGAGTGGCCATAGCATTTTTGTAAATTTGCATTAATTTAGGAAAATCTTTTTCTACAGGAACTTCGTATCGTAAGGCATTGTAGATTTGAGGAATTAAGAAAATATCCGCTAACGAAAGATTCGCTCCAAAGGTGAATATTGAATTTTGTTTGGGTAAAATATCATTACAAACTTTTAATCCTGAATAAATGAAATGCTGAGCCCATTTCTTTTTTTCATTCTCATCAGAGCTGTGTTTTTTTTGAGCTCTTGGAGTTTGAAGTGGTGCAGTGTCGGCATTGATGATTTCTGAGAACTCTATGATTTTAAATTTTTCCCAATTTGATGATCCAAGAAGGCTTATTTGGGGATGCTCAGATTCTAAATAGAGCAATATGGCCATGCTTTGACTGAGGGTTTGACCGTCTGGTTTTTCAAGAAGAGGCAATAATCCCGAGGGATTTTTTGAAATATACTCTTGTGAAAGATTCTCAGCTTTCAATAAATTAATATACTGGCATTCGTAGGGAATTTTTTTTAATTCTAATGCCCAACGCACTCTCCAAGAGGCCGAAGATCTCCAATAGGAATAAAGTCGGTATTTATGGTTCATAGTGTTTAATAGTATTTTTAAGTTGCCCTAATCGTTCAATGTCGAGATTAATTTCGTCTCCATTTTTTAGCCATTGATTGGTGATGCCTGAACCGTTGAGTTCCATAAAGCAACCTGTACCCACGGTTCCCGAGCCGATGACATCTCCGGGATAAATTTTTGTGCCATAGGAAATTCTTTCTAGAATTTGAGCGAAAGTCCAAGTCATGTCTTTTGTGTTGCCAAGAGACACTTGTTTTCCGTTTACTGTGGCTGTCATTTCTAAGTCGTAGCGCATTCCTTTGGGAGAGGGGATGGCCTTGTCTTTGAGTTCATCGGTGGTCACGAGCCATGGTCCTAAAGCCGTGGCGAAATCCTTTCCTTTTGCGGGCCCTAAACTCATTTTCATTTCTTCCATTTGTAAATGACGAGCAGAAAAATCATTCATGATGGTGTAGCCAAAAATATATTCGTCGGCTTTTTCTGCACTAATATCGATGCCTTCTTTTCCGATAACGATAGCGGCTTCGAGTTCAAAATCAAGTTTTTCTAAATGAGCACTTCGAACTCTGCAGGGTCCAGGTCCAATAACAGCCTGATGGTTTGTGTAATAAAATATAGGAAATAAATCGAATTCAGGAATCATAGGCGCGCCTCGGTTTTTTCTGGCGGCTTCAACGTGTTGGCGGAAAGCGTAACCATCTCGCATTGAGGTGGGTTTGGGGACGCAAGCTAAAAACTCAACAGCATCAAGAGCTATCGAGCCAGTGCTTGCAAGAGTTTTCAATTTTGTATTGTTTTCCCACCAAGGGCTTTTGAGATACTCACCTAAGCTAGGAGCCATTGAAGAGAGGTCCGCTATTTTTTGATTTTGAGCTAAAAGACCCCAAGATTCTTTTCCTTGATACCGAAAACTGCAAAATTTCATTTTGGCTCTCCTTTGCGTATAAAAGAATAGTTTTTTATACGACCTATAAATTTCAAAAAATAGTCCCAGCAAGAATCGAACTTGCAATTGCTCTTTAGGAAAGAGCCGTTATATCCATTTAACTATGGGACCCTATTTGCCTATTCAGGCAGCTTTAAATGAACAAAACTTTGGCTTTTGTGTCCATACCAAAGTCCTAGGTTTAGCTTTATCCTGACCCCATGAGCCTATTAACGGATAACGCATCCCTGATGACGTACTCGATTTATGCCGTTTATACCCTTTTAACCGCTACGGTGCTTTTGGGGTGTTTTTTGATTATTCGAAAGATTTCTCAAAGACAGCCTAGTTTTGAAGGTGATTTAGAGTTTGACCACGAAAGAATTGCCCGAGAACTTGATAGGGAAATAAAAGATTTAGAAAACTTAAGAAACAGGATATTTCCAGCCTCACATTTTTCTAAGTCTTCTCTAATTGTTCAGGTACCAGTATCGGCCTCTGGAGCCGTTCTTGATGATGCCGACATTTTAAAATCCGTTGAAGCACAATTGAGCTCTCAGGCGGTTAAGGCCGATCTTCCTGATTTGTCGGAAATTGCGCAGGGGACTGGGGCTTCTCCGGAATCGATGGCGGCCTTTCAAGCAAAAGTCAATGAATTGACGGAGGCTTTGAATAGAAGCAAAGCTGAATTGAAAACATTACGGGAAGCTACGGCCAGTGGTGCTGCTTCAAGTGCTTCGGGTGCAGATCCTGCGGGTGGTCCTTCTAGAGCTGAACTTGATAAATTAACAAAAGAGCTAGAGTTGAAGGTCAGTCAGCAAAAAGAAGAAATTCAAAAACACATTGGAAGTGT
>CAZSSP010000021.1:0-4699 GCA_964609695.1 uncultured Bacteriovoracaceae bacterium | reverse complement strand
CTGCTCCAGTCTCGACACCAGCTCCCGTAGCTCAATCTGCTACAGCTCCTTCGCCTGCACCTGCAAGCGAAACTGTTTCTGCGACTCCGGCTGCGGCAGAGGCAGAGGCTCCTGTAGTTCAATCGGCTCCTTCTCCTACACCTCCAGCCGAAGCTGTTTCTGCGCCTTCAACTCCGGCAGCCGCTCCGGCAGAAACGCCAGTTAAGAGCAGCGATGCGCAGTCGGCTGAAAGTGTGGAAAAAATCCAAGCTGAGGCTGAAGCCATGGCGGAATCAGTTGTTTCGGAAGATGAACTCATGGCAGAATTTGAGAAATTGTTAAATGAAAAAGATCAAACAACTTAGTATTTTTTGCGTTTTTAGTGTCATGTTTTCGGTGCAGGCGGCTCGTAGAGAAGAATTTGTTGGATCGTCTTGGCGCTTACCTGAATTTCTCGCATTAGCAAAAAATAAGCCTGAAGTATTGCTCAATACGGCTGAAAGTTATTTTGATTCGAGTCGAATGAAAAGAGCCAGAATTGAGCCCGCAATGGCCGAAGATTGGAACGATCGAAGTGCTTTGCTTTCTTCTCTAGCTAGTCTTTGGGTCAACCATTCAAAGCACAAAGAAATTGCAAGTATTAAAAAAAGAGCCAAAGTTGTTTTAGAAAAAGCCTTATTCGATGATCCTGCGCTTTTAGTCAGAGATGCAGCTGTTGAAAGTGTTCGAGAAATTCTTAGATCGTCTCCTACTTTGGCTTCAGAATGGAAATCATCTCTGGAGTCTGCATTTCTTGATGAAAGAAATATTCTTAAGGGAGAAGGTCTTTTTATTCGCGAAACTATACTTTCAGTAATGTATGAAGCTGGTCTAAAGCCTTCTAAGTCGGTCGTAAAAAGTGCAAAGCAAGATTTAAACACACAAGTTAGAAGCTTATTGGAACAATGGGGAAGCTCCTCTAATTTCCAAGCTATGTCGCTCTAAAAGAATTTCAGTCAATACTTAATTGAAGCGCTTAATTGGGCTTGGGGCTTTCAGTTTCTGGGACTGGGGCCGCTGCAGGTGCAGCTTTATTTTCTTTTTTCTTTTTAGTTTTTGCTTCTCTCTGAGCGTTCAGTATCGCTAAGCGTTGTCCAATTCTATAAAGAATGATTTTTTCTTCGTATCCATCGGTGGGAACTCTTTCCCAGTCTGAGAAAAAGTTTTTATATTCTTTGAGTTCTTTAAGAACTTGAACACGAACAGCGGCTTGACCTGTTTGTGAAATAAAGGCTTTTGATAATTTGATTTTTAATCGATAGCTGACTTCTTCTAGTCGAGGCTCATTGTCGGGATATTTGAATAATTCAGAATTAAATCTTGTTTCAACCCATTCTGTTTGTAGTAAGCCCGCTTCTCTGTTGGCCACGGTGATTGAGTAAAGATCTAAAATCCTGACTGTCGCGCTCCAGACATCGTTAAAACTTCCAAGATAAATTCGAGCGTAGGGAAAATCTAAGGGCCGCGGAGGTTGTTGAGATGAAACGCAAGAAGCTAATAAAATGAGCGAACACACCCATCCAAAATATCGAATGGGTGTGTTTGTTGTTTTCATAAATCGCTTTTTCAACTCAGCTGCAATCATTTAGCATTATAAAAGCGAATTTCTGTGGTGTGGTCAAAGAGATCTGAAAAACTTTGTGAGTCTGTGGGTTGAGGAAGGTCCATATCCGTTTTAGCCATCACTAAGGCTATATTGTCGTTTCCGCCAATAGGAGTTGTGAATTGATAAGTGCCTGCATCAGGTCTGACCCAAGTTTTGTCGATGCTTAATGTCATTTGATTTTGAAATCCGAAGCTTAAACCCAGGAAATCCTCAAAAACTCGGCCCAGAAGTTGTGGTCGTTGTTGAAGTATAACCAACCAGCCCGATTCGTTCATGGGGGTCCAGCTTAAAGTTTGTCCATTGAGCTTAACTCCATTGATAGTTCCTGCAACACCAGAGGCGCTAATTTTAGTGGTGTTAGAATCGTAGCTTTTTACGAGAGCTTGTATGGAGACCACTTTTTTATTCACTTCTAATAGTCTTATGAACAAACTTTTAAACTTTTGAGGAAAATTCGCTAAGCTTTTAAGGTTTCCACTATTGCGACTATTTCCAACTAAATCCATAAGTGCCCATTTGTTTGCGGGCGTTTGTTGAAATACAAAGACGTGATCAGTTTGATCAGTTCCTGCTTTAGTGCGACTCCAATCAAATGAATAGCGGTTGGCAAATGTAGAGTTGAGATTGAAATTGATTTTACTTTCATTGCTCCAATCTTTTTCGCCAAGATAAGAAAGTTTTTGTAGTTGAACTAAAGGTAAGAGTTTGGCGGGAGTGGTGTTTCCAGATTGGGCCATATCTACAAGAGTAGAGAAGGGCGCTTTAAAAGAACTAGCGATGAGCTCATTTTTTTCTCCTGGAGGGGTGTAAAATCCAAACTCTCCTTTTTCAATTGCAATTCTAAAAAGCCCCCAGTTTTCAAGTTGCTTTGGGAAATAGAAATTGCCTGGAACGTTTACAGTTTCGGGGCCTGCCTTTAGGGGCTCGTCTGGAGCAATGAATTGTTCTATTTGAAAATTAAGAAGATCCTCTGCTGAAAAACTTTTTAAAACAATCGCACCATCGACAATATCATCTACAGGTAGCGATCCAAATCCTTGAACTACACCTGGTATTCTTTTTAAAGATTGAGGTGTTTCAGCGGCTAAAGACATTTTTGAACTGAGCACTAAAAAAGCGCCCATAAGAAATAGCTTAGATTTATTAAACATAAATCCCTCCCAGCTTTAGCTTAAGGCTCCTTTTGTGATTAGGGAAGCCTTAAGGGGGATTCGTTGAGTCTTAAATCTATTTTTGAAGTTCTATGAGCTTATTTGCAAATTCAGCCGTACCTAAAATTTGGGCGTTATCGGCATCTCTGAGGTCGCCGGTGACAAAAGCATTTCTAAAGGCCTCATTTAAAGAGGCTTCTATAACGTCTTTAGCTTCTGTCCAGCCTAAGTATTCAAGCATGAGAGCGGCCGATTTAATGGTCGAACTTGGATTGGCTAAATTTTTTCCTGCAATATCAGGAGCGGTGCCATGAGTGGCTTCAAAAAGAGCAAGGTTATTTCCAATATTGGCTCCTGGTGCAATTCCTAATCCGCCTACGAGTGCGGCAACCGCATCTGAAAGGTAGTCGCCGTTGAGGTTGGGCGCTACAAGCACGTTGTGTCTTTCTGGTCTTAAAAGTATTTCCTGAAACATAGCATCGGCAATTCTTTCTTTGACCACAATTTTTCCATTGGGCACTTGGCCATTGTATTTTGTCCAGATATCGCTTTCTGTGATGACTTGCGAAGCAAATTCATTGAGAGCCACTTCTAAACTCCATCGAAGAAAAGCTCCTTCGGTTTCTTTCATGATGTTTCCTTTGTGAACAATGGTGACAAAAGGCAATTTTTTATCGATGGCATGTTTGAGAGCACGTCTCATGAGTGTTTTTGTGGCTGCCTGACTCATGGGTTTAATTCCAATTGCAGAAAGCTCATTGATATCGGCGTCGGGTCTGAGTTTGAGAATTAAATCGATCAGTTGTTTTGCTTCGTCACTTTCAGCGGCAAATTCAATTCCAGAATAAACATCTTCGGTGTTCTCTCTAAAAATAACCATATTCACTTTTTCAGGATGTTTAACGGGAGAGGCAAGCCCTTCATGGTAACTCACGGGACGCACGCAAGAATCGAGTTTTAAAAGTTGTCTCATTTTTACATTAACACTTCTGAATCCGGCACCTACAGGTGTGGCCGTGGGGCCTTTTATGCTAACCCGATAAGTTTTGAGAGCTTCTACAGTGGCGTCGGGTAAAGGAGTTCCAAATTTTTCTAAGGCATTCATCCCAGCAAAAACTTCTTTCCACTCAATGGACCGCTTATCGCCATAGGCTTTTGTAACGGCGCTGTTCACCACTCTTATAGTCGCCTGCATAATTTCGGGGCCAATTCCATCTCCGGCAATATAGGGAATTATAGGGTGATCAGGAATAACAAGTTTTCCATCTTTTTCGCTGATGGCAGTAGCGGTCACAGAGTCCTTTTTATCAATCAGGGGAGAGTCGCAATTTTCTGCAAATAAACTAAAGGGAGAAATTAATATTAAGGTAGTCAGTAGTTTTCTTGTGTAGGTAGGCATTAAAAATTACTAACATCGAGATTTATTTCCAACAATTAAAGGAGGCTTAGAAAATTCATAATAAATCTTACATGGAATAAGTTACTCTTGTTTCAGATGTATTAAAGCTTAGAGTGCAATATTAATTAAATTTGATTCAATGAATTTAGGGTTTTTTTACAAGACGCAGTCCCTTATTTGAATTAAACGCCAATGTGAAAATATGTTTTTTAGGTTTATTTTAGTGCTTAGTTTTTTATGTATGGCTTTAGCTACATTAGCGCAGTCACAAAAGGTCAACTGTTCGCTTCCATTGCAATTAAGACTGAATCATAAAAATAAAACTAAAGCGAGAAAACTTAAATTAGTTAAAATGAAAAATTATGTAGACTATTGGGACGCTCGTCCGTTGTCTTATGATGACCCAAGTGAAGAGTATTTGTTATTGTTTAAAAAAGATCCCGCTATTCTACTCAGCGGAGAAGAGACTTCATCGCTAATAGACTATTTGAGGGGTTCGAAAATTAATTTAGCTTTGCGTGGACA
>CAZSSP010000020.1:0-38548 GCA_964609695.1 uncultured Bacteriovoracaceae bacterium | reverse complement strand
CAGGCAGCTGTTTAAATTTTAGACACTCAGATTGATTAAAATGAATCTGCAATCACGGCACGGCAATTGCTATCTCTCTGATAGTTGAGTTTTTTTATAGGAGTTGTTATGAGAAATTTTGCGTTGTTGACTGTGCTGATGGCCCAAGCTGTTTTGGCTTATGATCCTAGATATATGGGACCTAATTCTGGATCTATTAGTTCTACTCCATGGCCCAGTACTTACCCTCAGGGTCAATATCCGATGCAACCAAGCTATAATCCTCAATACCCTCAAAACTTTCCTAATCAAGGGCATTCTAATTTCCCGCTAAATCGAGATATGAGAGGAATTGACCCTCGAATGAATCAAAATCGAGGACCTAGACTTGAAGAAATTTTTAGTCGCGCTAGAGCCGCCATTCAAAAACTAGATCGCTTAAGTTCGAATGAAATAGGTGCCTACGATGGTTTTGAAAATGAATATCGACAATACCTTTACCAAACAGGTGGATATGCTCAGGTGGATTACAAAGGTTTTGTGAACGAGAAAGCTAGCCTCGCATACCAACAATCGGTTCAAGAGTTTGTTCAATATTATAGAGATAATCGTGTGCAAGAACTTAGTTGGAAGTTAACGACTGGCGAAGAAGTTTTCTCTCATGTACATCGATTACTCGAAAACTTATCTAGAAATAATCAATTCAGTGCTAATGATTTTTTAGAGATCACAGCCGCAAAAGAATTGGCCATAAACTTTTTGGATCGCGCTACTATTAGCGATGAATTGCGCCATGAAATTATTCTAGATATGAGAAAAATTTCGAGCATCTACCATGATCGTATGGGAGTTCATCATATTGAATTAATGCCAGTCTTGTTTCAGCACACACGAGACATTCAAAGTGGAGAAATTAGAGAAAGACGCCCTGCTGGTCCTCAAGGTGGTGATCGTCACCCACCTCGTCGTCCTCCACAAGTGGGCGACCGCGCACAAAGAAATCCTTTGAGCACTCAGCAGTGATCGATCACTTCAGCCGAATGGTCATATTAGGACCAGTCGCTACGTCACTATCATCAAACCAGCGAGCTGTGATGGTTTTAGTTTTTGTAAAAAACTTCACAGCTTGCTTTCCGTAAGCGTGTTGATCTCCGTAAAAACTTCCCTTCCATCCAGTAAATGAGAAAAATGGGAGTGGTACGGGAATAGGAATGTTGATTCCAACTTGGCCCACATCGATAGCGTGCTGGAATCGACGAGCGGCAAAGCCTGAGCGAGTGAATATTGAGGTGCCGTTACCGTAGGGGTTCTTATTGATGAATTCAATGGCTTCTTCCAAAGTGTTTTTACGAATAATTAAAAGCACAGGTCCGAATATTTCTTGCTGATAAATACTCATTTCATCGGTGACATTGTCAAACATAGTGGGCCCAATGAAGTGACCATTGGGATGAGAAGGCACTTTGCAGTTTCTTCCATCAAGAAGAATTTTAGCTCCTTCTTTAACACCCGCTTCAATAAGTTTTTCAATTCTGTCTTTGGCAGTCTTTGAGACCACAGGGCCTAGGGCCGCCTCGGGATCGTTCCAAGCTCCTACTTTTAATTGAGCCAGTGAATTTTTAATTTCAGGGATCCACTCTTGAGACTCTCCAACCATCACAGCCACACTTATGGCCATGCAACGCTGACCGGCAGCTCCACAAGAGGCTCCAGCAAGATTGCTGATGACTTGGTCTTTTGCCGCATCCGGCATAACAATCATATGGTTTTTTGCGCCAGCAAAAGCTTGGACGCGCTTGAGATTTTCGCAGCCACGTTTGTAGACGTGTTGGGCTACAGGCACTGAGCCTACGAAAGAAACGGATTTAATATCGGGGTTGTCGAGCACAAAATTTACGGCATCTTTTCCACCGTGAATGATGTTGAGCACTCCTTTAGGAGCTCCGGCTTCTACAAATAGTTCAGCCAAACGCATGGGAGTGAGGGGATCTTGCTCACTAGGCTTAAGAATAAAGGTGTTGCCGCATGCGATGGCCACCGGAAACATCCAGAGTGGAATCATGGCAGGGAAATTAAAGGGAGTGATTCCGCCGCATACTCCAAGGGGTTGTTGGTAGCTGTAAGTATCAATATTGCGCGCGACGTTTTCAACGGTTTCGCCCATGATGAGGCTCGCTACGTTGGCCGCGTGTTCTACGACTTCAATACCGCGCCAAACATCTCCCTCACCATCGGCCAAAGTTTTTCCATTTTCTTTGCAAAGAAGTTCAGCAATTTCTCGCTGATTTTTCTTGAGGAGTTCTTGGTATTTGAGCATCAAGCGCGCACGCTCTGGAGTGGCCACTTCAGACCAAGTTTTAAAAGCGGTCTTTGCGGCATCAACGGCAGCCAGCATTTCATTTTGAGTGGCCATAGGCACTTCAGCAAGCAATTCGCCGGTGGCTGGATTGGTGATGGGCAATTTGTCTTTAGATGTGCTTTGAACAAATTCACCGTTGATAAATAATGGCACTTGTTTAGTCATGTTTTAATTTCCTCTGTTGCAGATTCGTTGGTCTGCATGCTGACGTTAATATCAGGTAGTTGATAATTTTTTGTATCGAGTTGAGATTTTTCCAAACCCCAAGTTTTGGCTAAGGCTCTGGCCTTTTTTCCACCCTCATGGAGTGAAAACCAACATCCACAATAATCTTGGCGGTAGATATTGTAGTCTTTTGAATATTGAACGGAATTTTTGAAACCCTCTTGTTTCATAAAATTACGAGCGAAGTATTTAACTCCGTAACGTTTCTCAAAAAGTTGTCCAAAGCTCACAAGTTTTTCTTGGACTTTGTGAGGAGAGATAGCCAGTGAACTTGTGTATAAATCGCAGTTTTGCTTTTTGGCTTCAAGGGCGGCTCTCTCAAGACGCATGTCGTAGCAAAGTGAGCACTTAGCACCTTGTTCGGGTGTGGCCTCTAAGCCCTGAATTTTTTCTAGAAAATTATCAACATCATATTCGCCAATTAAATAAGGAACTTTTTCGGTGTCGGCAACTTTTATAAAAGCATCGAGACGACGGTCGTGTTCTTCTTTGGGTTGGATGTTGGGGTCGTACCAAAAACAAAGCAATTCGTAGTCATTTTTAAGTTGCTGAATCACTCCAGCCACGTCAGGACCGCAACAAACATGGACCAACATTTTGGCTTTGGGGGCCTCAGCTGTTGGTGTGAGTGTCATAGTCTATCTAGCCGATAAAGGTTTAAGTTTACGCTCGGAGTGACCAGTGTAATTACTCAGCGGGCGAATGAGTCTATTGGCAGCCGTTTGCTCGATGATGTGCGCTGTCCAACCTGAAATACGACTCATCACAAATATCGGTGTGAAGATGTCGATATCAAAACCCATCAAGAAATACGCAGGTCCTGCAGGGAAATCGAGGTTGGGGTGAATGTTTTTTTGTGCAATCATTTCTTTTTCAAGAATGGCAGAAATTTCATGCCATTTTTTGTTGCCTTTAATATCGGCCACTCGAAGTCCGTATTTATTCATTGTAGGTGCACGAGAGTCTCCGCGTTTGTAAACACGGTGACCAAAGCCCATGATTTTTCTTTTTTCTTTAAGAGCTTTTTCTAACCAAGCCTTGGCGTTTGCGGGCTCTCCGATTTCTTGAAGTATGTACATAACTTGTTCGTTGGCTCCTCCATGAAGAGGGCCTTTGAGAGCACCAATAGCTGCGACTACAGCGCTATAGAGGTCTGATGTCGTAGAAGTTACAACACGAGCTGTGAAAGTGGAGGCATTGAAACTATGCTCTGCATAGAGAGTCAAAGAGGCGTCGAAGGCTTTAACTACTTCTGGATGAGGAATTTCACCGAAGCACATGTTGAAGAAATTTTCTGCAATCGAAAGTTTTGTGTCGGGCTTGATGGGAGCTTTGCCTTGTCTGTGTCTGAATGAGGCGGCAATAATAGTAGGAACTTTGGCTAGCAATTGAACGGATTTGTCGTAATTAGTGGCGGGTGAATTGTCCCAAACTCTTTCGTCTTCAAGTCCTAGAAAACTTACGCCTGTTCTAATGGTGTCCATGGGGTGCGCGTTCTTTGGGAACAAAGAAATGACTTTGTATAAGTCGTCAGATATTTCGCGATAATTTCTTTCAAGCTTTTTGAAATCTTCAAGTTGCTTGGTGTTGGGAAGATCATCGTGCCATAAAAGATAGGCGACTTCTTCAAAGCTGCATTGATCGGCTAAATCTTGAACGGGGTATCCTCTGTAAACCAGAGAATTGATGTCGGGCATAACTTTGGAAACGCTAGTGTCGTCGACAACAACGCCTTCAAGGCCTTTTTTAATTTCTACAGTGCTCATTATTGGTCTCTCCCTAATTTGAAGTTAAAAATATTTTGGTCAAACGAATTGTATTCGTCGTAGCGCAGAATTTCGTAAAGGCGCGATCGTGTTTGCATATTTCCCAATAAGGATTTTTGGTCGCCCTTTTCTTTGATAACCTTGAGGCCATCTTCAATGGCTTTCATAGCTAAGCGAAATGAAGTCATCGGGTAAATCACTAAATTATATCCCAGGTTTTCAAGTTGGTTTTTAGTGAGCAGTTCACTTTTTCCAAACTCAGTCATGTTTGAAAGCAGCGGAACTTTGATTTCTTTTCTGAACAATTCAAATTCTTTTTCGTTTTGTAGAGCTTCGGGGAAAATCATTTCGGCGCCGGCGTCTACATAAGCTTTGGCACGAGCAATGGCTTGATCGAGGCCTTCAGAGGCTCGAGCATCGGTTCGAGCGCAGATTAAAAAGTTTGGATCGGTCTTGGCAGAAAAAGCCGCTCTAATTTTTTGGACCATGTCTTGTGTTGTCACTAAGGATTTATTGTCGAGATGACCACAGCGTTTGGGGTTGACCTGATCTTCAAGATGGCAAGCCGAGAGTCCGGCGTCTTCGAGTTCTCGAACTGTGCGAGCCACGCTCATGGCTTCGCCAAATCCAGTATCGATGTCGATGAGGGTGGGTAGGGCGCAAGCTTTACGAATGGCTTCGCCTCGGTTTCGAACTTCGCTGAGTGTGGTTAAACCCACGTCTGGGTAGCCGAGATCATTGGCAATACCAGCCCCAGAAATATAGACGCCATCGAATCCCTGGTCTTGGACCATGCGGGCTATGAAGGGTGAGAAGGCCCCTGGAAATTGCAGAAGTTTTCCGTTTTTTAATTGAGTTCGGAATGCTTTTCTAACTTCACGGGGGTCACTAGTGGTGACAAGAACGCTCATATGCGAAGGAAAATAGCATTCTTCTGATAAGCCATCAAATTTCTGTCGTTCATTGATGGGATGCATAAAAAAAATCACTCTAGAATTTTCTCCAAAATGACGATCTAAGCTTATGCGATTTTTGTTTTTTGGAGCTCTGTTAATTGGGGCTTTTTCGGCTTGTAAGCTGTCCGTTCAGAAATCAGAGCTTCAAGCGGATTGGTCTCGTAAAACTTGTATATTGGATACAGGTAATCAGCAGCTTTGGTGGAATAAAGATCATCGTAAAATTGCCTATGAATGCAAGGTGCCGAAGTCATTAAGTATAGAAGAAAGCTTATGTAGAGAGGCTTCTTTTAGGGGCGAATGGAAGCCTTGCCCTGCTAAAGGAGAATACTCCTTTGATTCCCTGCGTAGCGGAAGCTACTTTTTCGAGGTCAAAGCCAAGGTCTCTGATGGAAGTTGGATTGAATCACCTTTGTTCTTTTGGAAGATCGACACCATTGCCCCGACACTTTTAGATTTTGATTATAGTTTTATAGAAGGCAGTGAAATTTTTAACTACTCGGCTAAGGCCATTGATAGCGGTTCATCAGGAATTAAAGCCTGGGAGTGTCGCTATTGGCCCGTGACTGAATGGAAAACATGCCAAGGGGAAGGTCAGGGGGATTTTTCGCAATATATTGGTGTAGAGAAATGGGAAATTCGAGTTTCTGATAGAGCTGGTAATTACAGTCCCAGCACTTCTATAGAGGTCCCAAAAACTTTGAGAAATATTGCAAGTCAAGAAACCTATTGCCAATGGGATCGCTTGGGTCGTTATTGGGTGTCTAAGAAATCACTCACATTATCATTCACCTGCTTGAGTGGGAATTCTTCATTTGAAGGGGTGGAGTATGAGGAAGACGGAAAAACTTGGGCGAGAACTCCAAGTGCACGACATTTACGTTTTGAAAAACTTGAGGAAGGTCCACATAAACTCAAACTTCGTGTGCGATATAATCAGAGTCATTTTTCGGCTTCTTTTCCATTTCAGTTTGGAATTGATAGCGTGGCCCCAAAAGTTTTTGTTTCTGATTTTTTTGCCTCAGAAAATTATTTTGTAGCTCGAATAGAAAGTTCAGATGAAGGAAGTGGAGTGCAGTCTCAAGAGTGTAAAATAGAACATGAGTCGGGCCGTTTAATTCAAGATTGGACCCCTTGTAATGGAAATTTCTTTTTTGGCACAAGCGGGATGCGATGGAGTGGGGATTATAAACTCTCACTGAGAGCCAAAGATTATGCTAATAATTATTCAGAGAATTATACAAGAAGTTTTCAATTGGCTTCTTCAAAGGCTGATACTTGTTTTGGCTATGAGAATATAGAAGAAGATCAGAAATATTTGAGAGTGAATTTTTATTGCGACATTAAAAAGGCACCAGTGAAATATGAGTGCCGTACTAATTCTGCTATGGATTGGGAAGTTTGCCAAGCCGAAGATCACCATTTGATTCCTAAAAGCACTCGTCTTCCTGCATCTTTTGAAGTGAGAGCTCAGAATGAAAATGGTCAGTGGACCGATGTATTGTTTCGTTATTTACTAAAATAGAATTTTAATAATAATTTATTCAAATGTTAACATTTCAATCGGTTATTTGGTTTAAAATAAAGCTATGTTTAAGTCTAAGAATCTAAAGGCTCTCATTTCGAATTCTCAGTTCACTATAATTTTGATGCTCACATTTACTTTTAATTTACAAGCCAATGATGGTAACGCCTGTGGAACCGTTGCTTGTAAAAACTTTTTGAATTTAGTTTATGAAGCGAGTTCTAGACTCACTCAAATTCCAAAGAGAGTTGTGCCAGGCACTGCGACTGCTCTTGAGGGTTCTGCTACTGGAAATGCGGCTTTGTCGGGAGTGGGATCGAGTTCTGCATCGAGTGAAAGCGCTGCTGTCATCGAAAAAGTGAATTCAGATATAAAGATAGTTAGAGGTGAGTACGAGGGTGATTTAAGACCTTCTATTGCAGTACAATCTAATGCGAATAATGCAGTGAGGGACTCGGATTTTGCTGTAGTTGAGAAAGTTTTCAGTGATTATTTGAATTTGGCCGCTCAAACAAAATCCGATGCTGTTAATCAAGGTAGCGCTTTAAATACTGCAACCGAAAATGCCTCTGTAAAAACAGCAGAGGGTAGTGGCGGCGTGTCTTCTAGTGCTGGAGTCTCTTCTGCATCTGAAAGTCCATATACTCTTGAACCCTCAACAGCTTCGACAACATCTACAGTTTCTACAGCTTCGACTGTGGCAGCTCAAAACGTTGCTTCTAGTGTAGCTAGTCAAGCGTCTAGTTCTAGTCGTGGAAATCCCTACACTTTAGAGCCAGCTAGTAATTCTACTTCTAATGGAAATATTAGTTTTAACACTCCCACTACAAATACAGGATCAGCCTCAGGTAGAACAACGAGTTCAACTGCAAGGGATGTTTCTGCTGAGGAGTTGGAGTCAAGTAGTTCCCAGTCTCAGGGTTCATCGGCATCATCTTCCCGGGGTGAGTCGGCTGAGAGTTTAGAACCCTCTCAACCAATAAATAGATAAGTGAAAAAAAATAGAATTTTAAGGGATTAAGTTTTTTTCACATCTTTGGCTAGAGTTTTTAGCAAGAGTTATTTCTTCTTCGTTGAGGTCAAAAATATAACCGATAATAGTTTTTTCGCCTTTTCGACAAATGACAATACCGCGCGAGTCCCAATAAAATTCCATATTTTTTTGTAATTCTTTGATAACTTCTCCATCGCGAGTGAAGAATTGTGCACTTCTTAAATAATTATGATTTCGCAAAATTTTGAGACCAATTTTTTTTGAAATTCTTTTAAAATGTTTTTCATTTTTTAGGATGAGGTGTCGTTTGATGTCGGTGTCTAAGTCGTATGGGTAAACTTCTAATTCATTTATTCCTGTTTGAGTTAGGGATTTTGAGAGATAATGACGCATCCAAGAATCCGAAAGCTTATCAAAGTGTCCCTTAAGTTGCGGAATATTAGGTGTGAAAATTTCGTGACTAAAATTATTGTAAATTGAAGCAAAACTTCCGTCCATGCCATTTCCGTTGACGTGAAAGGAGTTCAGCAGAGATAAGCCTTCGGGGTGATCTTTAAGGAATGTGTGTTTATTTAAAAGAAATCTAATCAGGGGGTCGTAGCTAATATCGAAAAAATCTCGATGGACCACCCCTGTGATTTTATGTGTTTTAGGGTTTGCGATGAGGAGATTGTTTTGTGCGTGATCTTGGCCGTGCAATCCCCTAGAAAAATGGTCGTGGCTTTTAGCTATGGCCATAGAAACTTGATAATCTTTTGTCATCCATTCTAGAGAAAACCCATCTATGCCAACTCCTGAAAAAGGAAAATCTGGATCGAGCTCTGCATGTAAGGGCAGTAGCACTTCGTTGTCTTTGAGAGGTCGGAACAGTGGGTTGCCAGAGCGAAGAATAAATCCAAAGTGGGTGGACTTATTGTATTGTCGACGTGATTTTTTATAGACGATTAAAGGATGATTTAATTTTATTAATCCGCCTCTAAATTCTGGAAGATAGGTAGAAAATATATTTTCATTTTCAGTTTTTTCAGCACTCATGATTTTATGAACAAAATTGTTCATTTGAATTGAGAGTCTAACTTTAGTTTCGGCAAGATCAGCTAAACCTTCTTCGCTTCCAGGGTCTAAGAATTTTATAAAAATAATTCCTTCTTCTGGATGTTCTTCGTCCCAGACCATCCAGGTGTTGTGAGAGGTGATTCGTGAAGCTTTGAGTACTTTTAAAATTTGAGTGTTAGAAATAAAGTAGTAATCAAACTTTAAAAATTTAAGGAGATCTCGTTCTAAGATGGGCCAATTTCCTTGGCCAATAAAGTGATTAAAAGTAATTTGGTCTTTGTCTTCTGTTTGGCCTACAACTTCTTCGAGTTGTTTGTTTCCCTTAAGGACAAAAAGGGTGAGGTTTTGATCTTCTTCTGGGATTACAATTTTTTTGTTATTTTGATCGACTCTATTATTGCGAGTGGAGTCTAGTCGATAATAATTGTCCCAAGGAGCAGGCGGGTCAGAGCGCAGACTTTGGCTTAAGCAAAAGCTGATTGAGATAAGAAAGCATTTTTTTAGGATTCTTAAATTTCTCATTTTCTAAAGATTTTTAGCAACTATTGAACTTCGCCTTTTTGTACTCTGGCTTATACCGCGTCGCATCACGTCTATCAATTCCAATATGTCTATTGTGCGCGAAGAAACGGGCCTGGCTAATTATTGATTTTATTAGAAATTGAGTGATTTTTACTTGTTATTATTGGATTCATGCTTCTCTTTTTGAGCTTCCTTAGCCGTTTCGTCGCTAGTGCTAAGATCATCGGCCTTTTCGTGCTTTTTAAGTTGAGTTTCTAGGTTTGAGTCTGTGTTTTGGCTTGCTGGGTTTCTGTTATCAAGCTGAGAGAGCTTAGTGCAGGAAAATAAAAGCGAAAGGGCAACTAAAAAACTAAAAATGAAGCCTGATCCAAGGCCTCTCTTAGTTGTGCGAACGCTTCTAAATCCCATGTATAGTTTTCGGAATATTTTAAAAAAAGTTTAATATTAAGAGGACTTATGCCCCTTAATGCATGAATATTATTAGTTATTTGAAAGTATAAAAAATTCCAGGCCCGTTTCTTAGCGCACAATGAATTTAAGCGCGGCTTAGGGGTCGAAGCGGTAGCCTTCACCCCTGAGGGTGATTAAGTGCTGGGGCTTTTGGGGGTCGAGTTCAATTTTTTTGCGAAGCTGACTCACAAACCAATCCACAGTGCGAGTGCGAGTGAGCCAACTGAGGCCCCAGACATCTTCGAGAAGTTGTTTTTTAGAGAGGGCTTTACCGGGAGCACTCAAAAATTTTTTCATAAGCTTAGCTTCGATATCGGTTAATTCACATTCTCCATAGGGATGTTTTAATTTTCGAATGTTGGAATCGTAAATCCATTTTTGTTCTAAGACTTCCGAAGAATTTGAGGCTGTAGTGTCTGCATTCTTGAGTCTTCTTTTTAAGGCTTCTAGTCGTGCTGTTAATTCGTCCCATGAAAAGGGTTTGGGGAGATAGTCATCGGCCCCGGCTCGCAGACCATCCACTCTATCTGAAATCTCTCCACTGGCAGTGAGCATGAGGATGGCGATATTGATTCCTTTTCGTCTAATGTCACGACAGAGTTGAATGCTGTCGCCGTCTGGGAGATGTCTGTCGAGTAAGATAAGGTCAAAATCCAAAACTTCTTGACCGAGTAAATTGTAAGCTTCTTTTAAGGTTGTTACGTGAACACTCGAAAGTTTTAATTCTTTGAGCGTGAGCTCCAAAGCTTTGGCTAGAGAGAGTTCATCTTCGATGATGAGAGCTTTTTTCCAATCAGACATCGGTTTTACCTTCAATGGTAAAACTAGCGCCAAGGCCAGGACCATCACTATGAGCTTTAATTTTTAAATTCAAGGCAGAACTCGCTTGAGCCACTAAATAAAGTCCAAGTCCACTGCCAGAAATCGCGTGGGGTGCAGAATTTTCGGCTCGGTAGAACTGATCAAAAAGTTTTTTAGAAATTTTCGGATCAAATCCCATTCCACTGTCCTTGATGCAGATTGACCATTGAGAAGGATTATTTTTAAAAATTGAAGTTTCAACAACAACTTTGGGTTGTTCTAGCGAATATTTTCGAGCGTTTTCTATGATATTAAGAAAAATCATTTTTAGAAGTCTAGAGTCTGATTTAATTTGAAAATTAAGTTCAGGGCCAATTCTTTCAAGCTTTGAATTGGGGCCTAAAGCCGTTTTCCATTCAGGCCAAATTTCTTTAATCAAGTTTTCAAGGTGAATTTTTTGAAAATCCACTTTAGCTTTTAAGTTTTGCCAACGAGAGCTTTCGAGCATGTGATCGACTTCGGTGCGCAGTCTTTTGAGCTCAGTGTCGTGAGCTTTCCAAAGTTCAAGAATGTCTGGATTGAGAGACATCGTTTTTTTTTGCAAAAGTGAACTTGTGAGCTCCAGTGTGGTTAGTGGAGATTTTAATTCGTGAGACACTTTGTCTAAAAAATTTCTATAGATTTGATTGCTTTGAATTTCGCGAATGGTTTTTATGAAAAATAAGACCATCAGACTCAGAACAACTAAAAAACCCAAACTACCTAAGATGACTTTGAGCCAAGGATTTGTGTCTAATACAAATTGATTTCTATAAACAGAAAAGCTCTTAGCGAGTTCCTGCATTTTATGATGCTCTTCAACTAGAATAATGTTCCATGTGGCCGCTAAGATGCCTATGAGAACAATGGCTATTAAAAAAAATAGACTCCAGCGGAGTTTTCCAGAATGCATAGGAGTGTTTAACTTCTTTGAGCAGCGCTTTTCAAATGATTTTCTAAGAACTCAAGAATAGGTTTCTTTAATTTGGGGTCTTTGAGGGCCTGCGCGAGGTTGGCGAGTATAAAACCTAGCTTAGATCCCGTATCGTATCTCTCCCCAGAAATTTCTTGTGCAAAAAAAGGGCGAGTGTCTAATAGGCTTAACATGGCATCGGTGAGTTGAATCTCGCCACCGCGGCCAGGTTGTGTGCTGCTGAGTTCATTTAATATTTGATTCTCAAAAACATAGCGTCCAGGAATAATCCAACTCGAAGTGGTTTCACTGGGTTGAGGTTTCTCGATAAAACGAGTGATGGAAAATTGGTCGTTGAATTCAACAACACCATATTTCGAAACTTCTTCGTGGGGAACTTCCTGGACTCCAATCACCGAGCCAGCGTTGATTTCTTTAAATTTTGTAACGCAATCTTTGAGGCCATTTTTTTTAGTGGCAATATCGACTTCATCTCCTAAGAGAACCGCAAAATTGTCTGTTCCAATAAAGGGTGCGGCCTGAAGTATCGCGTGACCTAAACCCAGAGGTTCATATTGGCGAATGCTAGTGATACGTATTTTTTGCGTGAGCTTTAAGGTTTTTTGAATCAATTCGTATTTTTGAACTTCTTTGAGTTTAAATGAAATGAGATCGTGGGGGTCGAAATAATCTTCGATCAACACTTTGGGTCGAGAAGTGATAAAGACTACATCGGTCATTCCGGCTTCAACGGCTTCTTCCACGATGTGGTGGATGATGGGCGTGTCAATAATGGGAAGCATTTCTTTGGGGATCACCTTAGTTTCAGGTAAAAATCGAGTGCCCAAGCCAGCAACAGGAATTACAACAGTGGTGACGGATCTGGCTTTCATACTAAAAGTTTCTCATAACTCAGGAATTACGCAATATCGAGAGCCTATAAATTTAAATAACTTAGGAACTAATATTGGCGTTAAATTGAGTTGGGTCACTAATTTTGTCTTGTGGACACTCATCGATTTCTAGCGATTGGAGAAGGAAGATTTAATAGACAGTCTGCTTAAATCTCATTAAATAATTTTTATGCCAAAGCGCGCTTTAATCGTTGAAGACGATAAAGATATTTCTCACCTTTTACGCTTTCATCTACAAAAACTCGATTTTGATGTGCATCAAGTTTATTCTGGTGAAGAGGCTCTCGAGTATTTAAGAGAAGATCGACCCGATATTATTCTTTTAGATGTTTTAATGCCTGGAATCACGGGCCTTCAAGTTTGTAAATTTGTAAAAAGCCAAGATAAAACTCAAGACATTCCAGTTATTATTATGTCGGCCTTGAGTGAGGAAGAAGATATCGTTAGAGGTTTGGAGTTAGGTGCTGATGATTACATTCCTAAACCCTTCAGTTTTCCAATCCTCAAAGCTCGAGTTCAAGCCGTTTATAAAAGATATCAACGCACAGAAAAAATTGAAGAAGATTGTTTGGAGTATGGTCCATTAAAACTCGATAATCTCAAGCACGAAGTTAAGGTGGGTGGAGAAGAACGTAACTTAACTGCCACTGAATTTGCTTTATTAAAAATATTGCTAAATTATCGAGGAAAAGTTTTTACACGGTCTCAATTGGTTAATAAAATTCGAGGAAGCAATCATGCGATCACAGATCGTAGTGTTGATTTTCAAATGGTTGGATTAAGAAAAAAGTTGCATCCTTATAGTGAAATTGTGGAATCCGTACGAGGAGTAGGCTACCGCCTCAAGGAAAGTGAATCCTAAAAATTTTTTCAATTTTCTTTCGAAGTCGCCTAGAGTTGTTGAAGAATCTCTAACGAAAATTAAAAGTGCACTTAAAAAAGAAAACGATTCTTATCAGAAAGAATTTTTGGAAGCTCTTCCGTATGTGTGGTTAGAGTTAAATGCTAAAGGTGAATTGTTAAGCTTTCATAGCTTGGCGTCGGATTTTTTGAAAATCCCTCTACATAATTTAGTTTACAGAAAAATTCATGCTCAAATTCGAGATTGGGAGCCACGCCAATATTTTGAAAGTTTTTCAGAGCAAAAGTCTCAAGTGGATTTGGGTTTGGTGGGAGATCGTCATTGGCGTTTTTATAAAGTTCCTCGTAAAAATTTGACAGGTCATGAGAGCTTTTTTGTTTTTTTAGAGGAACGAAGTGAATGGATTCGATTGTCTAAACATAGAAAAGATTTTGTGGCCAATGTGTCTCACGAATTAAAAACTCCATTAACTATTATGAAAGGAAGTGTAGATACGCTTCTAGACATGGAGGATTTGAGTGTTGATGAAAGAAAACATTTTCTAGGTCTTATTGGCCGCAACACGGAGCATTTAATGAAGTCGGTCGATGCTCTTTTGCTTTTGGCTAGACTCGACGATGGGCAACGTTCCATTCCGAAGAGCACTCGATCGGTGAAAGAAATACTTGAAGAAGTCGTTGGCTGGTATCTTCCTTTGGCAGAATCTAAGAATGTTTCATTGAAATTTGTAGAACCTCTGGAAGATTTGCAGTTTGATATGGCAACAAGTTTGATGCAAAAAGCCTTAGCGAATCTTATTGAAAACGCCATAAAGCATAACCCTCCTCAAACTCTTGTAGAGGTTGAAATGTTAAAAAGCATAGACCATCAATTGATTTTAGCGGTTAAAGACAATGGGGTGGGGGTTCCAGAGCTTTTTCAAAAACGCATCTTTGAACGTTTTTTTAGACTTAAAAATGAAAAGGTGAATGCTGTAGAGGGATCGGGTTTGGGGCTTGCACTCGTTAAACATATTACTGAATTGCATGGCGGCAAATGCAGCTTAATGAGTTCGGTCGATCAGGGGAGTGAATTTCTCCTCAGTTTCCCGCTTCCGATCCAAGAAAAGCAATTAGATGCGATCGATTGAAGTTTCTGGAATTAATAAGTTTTTTCTTGTTTTATGCTCGCTTTCAAGTTTGAGAGAATTCTAAATTTTAGTCTAGTCTAACGTAAATCTAACTCGTATCTTAGGGCTTGGCTTTAAAAAATGACTTAAAAGGAAGTTCAGAAGGTGGGTAAAATGAATTCAAGATTATCTAAGATTATTACATTAAGTCTACTCAGTGTTTTTTTTGCGGCTTGCACGAAAAATGCATCGAACACACAGAGTGAAAAAAAAGTTTTAGTCGATGGTTCGAGCACTGTTTTCCCAATCACTGAAGCTGCTGCTGAAGAATTTCAGAAAGTGAATTCAGACACTCACGTGACTGTTGGAATCTCTGGGACTGGGGGCGGATTTAAAAAGTTTGTCGTAGGTGAAATTGATATCGCCGATGCCTCTCGGCCCATTAAACCTGAGGAAATTGAAAAAGCTAAAGCCAATGGAATTGAATATATTGAAATTCCTGTGGCCTACGATGGAATTACTATCGTCGTGAATAAAGAGAACACTTGGGCTGATAAAATTACTGTGGCCGAGTTAAAAAAAATCTGGGAACGCGGTTCAAAAGTTAAAAAATGGAAAGATGTTCGAGCCACTTGGCCCGATGAAGACATTAAGCTTTATGGTCCGGGAACTGATTCAGGTACCTTTGATTATTTCACTGAAGCCATTAACGGTGAGGCTAAAAATAGCCGAGCTGATTTCACTATGAGCGAAGACGATAATGTGCTTGTGAAGGGTGTGACTGGCGATAAATATTCTTTGGGTTATTTTGGGTACTCTTATTTTGAAGCCAATAAGGATCACGTAAAAGATGTGGCCGTTGATGGTGGATCGGGACCAGTTTTACCTTCTTACGAGACCATTAATAAAAACACTTATAAACCACTTTCGCGACCAGTATTTATTTATGTAAACGCGAAGTCGATTAGAGAAAAAGACTATGTGAAAAGTTTTGTAAAATATTATTTGCAAGAAGTTCCAAAGTTGCTGACTCAAATAGGTTTCGTGGCTCTTCCTAATGAAGCTTATGCAAAATCTTTGGCCTTGCCTGATCTCAGTGGCGTTGCAAGATAATTTATATGTTACGTAGCTGGGAGCGTTTGCTTCCTTCCTTCCTTTTTGTTTGTGCATTAATCACCGTAGGGACCACCCTTACGGTGATTTCAATTTTAGGAACTGAATCTTGGCATTTTTTTCAAAAAGTTCCTCTAACAGACTTCTTTTTTCAGTCTCGTTGGGAACCACTACTTGAACCCAAATCTTTTGGTGTTTGGCCTTTGGTTTGCGGAACTTTTATCGTGGTTGCGGGCGCCGCTGCGATTGCTGTGCCCTTAGGACTTTTGATTGCAATTTATTTAAGTGAATACGCTCATAAAAGATTTAGAGATTTGTTGAAACCAGTTTTAGAAATTCTCGCTGGAATTCCCACAGTTGTTTATGGATATTTTGCACTCACATTTGTGACTCCAATTTTAAGAATATTCTGGCCTAATACTCAGATCTTTAATGCGGCTAGTGCCTCTATTGTTGTTGGAATTATGATTCTTCCAATGATGGCCTCTCTTTGTGATGATGCTCTTACGAATATCTCAAAAGTCCTTCGTGAAGGGGCTTACGCTTTAGGAGCTCATTCTTTTGAAGTGATATTTGGTGTGGTGATACCCGCTGCCTTTTCAAGAATATTTGCAGCTTTTATTCTCGCCGTTTCTCGAGCCGTAGGCGAAACTATGGCTGTAGCCCTTGCGGCTGGCTCCACTCCAAAATTAACTTTGAATCCATTGGAGAGTGTACAGACCATGACCGGATATATTGTTCAAGTGAGTATGGGTGATACGCCCGCGGGTGGGGTTGAATATCTCACAGCCTTCACTGTGGCGGCCTTACTTTTTTTAATCACATTCGTTTTTAATATGGCTGGGGCCTGGATCATGTCTAAGGGATTTAAGCGATTATGATTCGATCTTGGGTGGATTTAATTTTTAGACGAGCCTGTTTGATCGCAACACTTATAAGTGTTTTTTTGTTGGCTGTTTTGCTTTGGCATATTTTTAAACAAGGTCACTCTGTTCTTTCTTGGAGTTTTTTTCAAAATTATCCATCGCGTTTTCCAGCGCAAGCCGGAATTCGTTCGGCCTTTTATGGAACCATTTGGGTGATGATTTGCACAGCCATAAGCGTGGTTCCACTTGGAATTCTTACGGCAGTTTTTTTAGAAGAATACATGCCAAGAAAATCAATTTTTTTGAAAATTCTTAAACTCAATATATCAAGTTTAGCTGGAATGCCCTCGGTAGTTTATGGGCTCCTTGGCTTAGCGCTATTTGTAAGGATGGCTGGAATGGGGCGAAGTATTATTGCAGGAAGTTTAACGATGTCTTTGTTAATTCTTCCTGTAATTATTATTGCGTCTACGGAATCCATTCGTGCAGTTCCTAATACTTTGAGGGAAGCGGCCCTTGCATTGGGGGCCTCTAAGTGGCAGGTGATTTGGGGGCAGGTTCTCCCCGCGGCTATGCCCGGAATTATGACTGGCACCATTTTGGCTCTATCTCGTGCCATTGGTGAGACTGCTCCTCTGATTATGATAGGTGCCTTGAGTTATGTGGCCTTTATTCCCCACAGTATATGGGATTCCTTTACTGTATTACCCGTTCAAATCTTTAATTGGGCTGCGCGTCCACAGCCTGAGTTTCATGCGGTAGCGGCCGCTGCCATTATAGTTGTTTTAGTATTGCTCTTGAGCCTTAATGGACTGGCGATTATCATTCGGCAAAGGTTTCAGAAATATAGATTGTAGATGGAAATTAACTCATGAGCATTTTTCAAATTCAAGATTTTCATTTTTATTACGGTGCTAAAGAAGCACTTAGAAAAATCAATCTTGATATTGTTGAAAAACAAGTGACCGCCATTATTGGTCCCTCCGGTTGTGGCAAGAGCACTTTGCTTCGTTCTCTTAATCGAATGAATGATGGAGTGGATGGCGTCAGAGTGAGCGGGAAAATTTTGTTTCATGGAGAAAACATTTATAAAAGATCCTTTGATGTCGTATCCCTTAGAAAACATGTTGGAATGGTTTTTCAAAAACCCAATCCATTTCCTAAGAGCATTTATAACAATATTGTTTGGGGTCCCAAGCTCCACGGCTATAAATCGAATCTCGATGATTTAGTGGAGGAATCTCTTAGAGCTGCGGCTCTTTGGGATGAGGTCAAAGATCGTCTCGACGATTCTGGGTTATCCTTGTCTGGGGGGCAGCAGCAAAGGCTTTGTATTGCTCGGGCTGTGGCTATGAAGCCAGATGTGATTTTAATGGATGAACCCTGTTCGGCACTCGATCCTAAGTCTACAGCTCGAATTGAAGAACTCATTATAGAACTTCGAAATGCTTATAGTATTGTTACGGTCACTCATAATATGCAGCAGGCCGCTCGGATCTCTGATCAAACAGTATTCTTTTATGAAGGGGAATTGGTTGAGATGGGGGCCACAAAAAGCCTCTTTACTAAGCCCAAAGAGAAGCGTACTGAGGATTATATAACCGGCCGCTTTGGTTAATCAGGAAATCATGTAAAATGAAATATATGTCGAATCATCTCCAAAAGGAGTTAGACCTTCTTAAAGCGAAAATACTCGATGTAGGTTCGTTAGTGGAGATGTCTCTATTTAGGGCCATTAAAGCTGTCACGGAGCTCGACCAAGTTGCTTTTGAGAGAGTCATTCAAGAAGACAATAAAATTGATCAACTTGAAGTTGAACTCGAAGAAGATTGCTTGAAGGTTTTAGCGCTTTATCAACCTGTGGCTGGTGATTTGCGTTTCGTAGTTTCTGTTTTGAAAATTAACAATGATTTGGAGCGAATTGGTGATTTAGCAGTCAACATTGCTCGAATTGGAAGTTATTTAGCTCAAGAAGAGCCCATTAAAGTCCCTTTTAATTTTGAGGAAATGTCGACCTGTGTGCGTGAAATGTTGAAGTCCTCGCTCGATGCCTTAGTGAATATGGATGCTGATTTGGCGACTAAGGTTTGCAAGGATGATGATAAGGTGGATGCCATCCATCGCAAAATGTATGGAACAGTCTACGAAGAAATTGCTAAAAATCCGAATCGTTCAAAATCTTTAATTCATTATCTTTCTATTTCGCGACACTTAGAGCGCATTGCAGATTCCACAACAAATATTGCAGAAGATGTGATTTACATGGTTGATGGTGTGATTATACGCCATCATTTAAGTGAATACGATAGAATTTCTGAATCAAAAAAGAAAATTTAGTTTTTAATCTGAATTGCGATAGGATTGAGATAGGAACTCTCAACGGAGTCATAGAGCCATCCGTTTTTATGATTCGCTAAATGGTTGAGTACATGAAGAGTTCCGTTTTGCCCCCATATTCCCCAGCCAGTACCAAAAGATCCTTTAGGACTGTAGTATCCTGGCAAGTCACTCACGGCATGCATACAATTAATGGCTTTTGATCCCGGCTCTAAAAAGCGAGTTTCAAAATCTTGAGCCAAATATTTAGTTTTTCCCTCATTGAGTTCATTAAAACGATTTATTTCTAAATCGTAGAGTTCTTTGGAAATGCGTATAATTCCATTATAGCTTTTCGTAATTTGAACTTTGAGCTTGGCATCGTTAGCAAAGCCTAAGGTTTCTTCGAGAGAGTAATTTTTTCCATCAACGGCCGGGAATTTATTTCCTCTTGCTGCTTCGGCAATAGTATCAAAAATTTCAATTCTTCGAGTTTTATCAAAATCTGCAGGCATCCAACTTATAGTCGTCCAGCTTTGCTCACCCGAAGGACTGACTTTCACAAAGGTATAAAAAGTGTGTGCGCTGAAAGGATGTTTGTTATCGGCTTCGTAAGAAAAGGGTAGCATATAATAAGTTTCTTGATCGGGATGTTCTATCGAAGTTTTTAAAGCAATTTCTTTTTTGAGTTTATCCATAGCTTCTTTGATGTTTGTGGCTACTAGAGCGGAGCTTTTATATTCGAAGACTTTTTGAGGAGCGTAAGCCTCATTATTTTTAGTGTTTTTATATTTGTAAATTAGAAGATTCTTGAACCTTATGACTTCTTCTTGAGTCGTGTGTGCTTGCGAGCGGCATGGCTCCACTGAAAAGAAACTTAAAAAAAGTATCCAAAAAATACTGGCTTTCATAATATTTAAGTCTTTCTATAAATATTATGACCTTAAATTGTGGCAGGACTGTGGAAAGAAAAGCCCCAATTTAAGATTAAATTGGGGCTTTTCTTATAGGAATTATTGGTTGCGGGGAGGGCGTTGTCCTTGGCCCTGACCTTGTCCTTCTGGGCGCTTGAAGCCTTTGGCTTCCATACATTCTTGAACTTCTTTTTTCTTTTCTTCGGTCATTTGATCTCTTTTATCTGGACCAGGTGCTCCACATTCTTTGAGTGCAGCTTTCTGCTCTTCTGTAGGGGCTGGTCTTTGGCCTTGGGCCCATGCGGAAACAGTCAAAAGGGTTATTGTGAGTGCAAGTTGTCTTTTCATTTTTACGCTCCTTAGTTGAAAGTTTGCTCTCGTTTGGGGCGAGTGCCGAACTTCACAGTTCACAGAATAGCGGTAAAATGTGACAGAAAATCTACAAAGTTTAAAAAAAATCAAAATTCACCAAAACTTCATATACTTAGTAAATCTTAATAATTATATTAATTTAGCCGGATTTAATGAGGAAAGCGTCGAAAGATCTTCTTTGAATTTTTACAAGGCGGCTTTACAATAATAAATGGAACGTGAGGGGATTTATGAAAATTTCAATCTTAGCTATTGGTTTGATGGCTGCCACTACTTTAAAAGCCGAAGATTTCAAAGTCAGTGAAATACCTCAAAGTTTGGGAAAAATGTCTTCCATGAAAACTAAAGTGGCTTTGCCAGCTTTGGGTCAAATAGAAGATGCTCTTCATGAATATAAAAGTGAGAATCCAACTTCGAAAGAATGGAATGCTTTGCTAGCTGCAAGTTTGCCAGAAGTCATGGCTTTACATTCTAAATTTCAAGAAAACGATAGATTGGGTCGCGCTCCAGCCAGTGCAAAATCTTTAGAAGATTGTGAGTTTAGAGATCGAATTGAAAGTTTAGCATTATGGATGATGAAGGAAATGAGTTCAGATGTAGCCCTGCGATTGATGTCTCATAGCGGAAATGAAGTGGCCCTTTCTTCTCTTGTTTATTTTCTATCGCGTGAGTGTGAGATGTCTGCTCAAATGTGCCGTAAAGAAATACTTTCACAAGCCTCTAATTCCTATAAGAACTCAGCAAAAAATGTAGATCTTTTTGTTTTGGCGCGGGCTGAAGTTTTTGGTGGCGAGACTATGAACGCTGCTCTTAACGATGAAAAATCCATGTTGGCCGATCTTAATTTTGGAATACCTTTAAGAGGAATTTCTTCTTCTGATAAGCCAGCCACAGCTGTTGTTCCTTCTAATGAATAAGATGAATAGTCAGTAGCCACGCTGTAGCTTGTCTTTTGCTTTTAGGCTATTTTAAGGGCATGGCTGAAGTCTTCAAGAAAAAAAACATTGCTAAAGAAGAATTGAAAAAGAAATTAACTCCTATGCAGTACTCGGTCACTCAAGAGGCCGATACCGAACAGCCATTTAATAATGAGTATTGGGATAATAAAAGAGATGGTATTTACGTAGATGTTGTTACGGGTGAAGCGCTTTTCTCGTCTTTAGATAAATTTGATTCTGGATCGGGCTGGCCCAGTTTTACAAAGCCATTAGAAAAGAAAAATGTGAATGAAAAAGAAGACAATCGCTTTGCGATGAAGCGAACTGAAGTGACTTCGTCTGGGGGGTCTCATTTAGGACATGTTTTTAATGATGGTCCTAAAGAGGCTGGGGGGATGAGATATTGTATAAACTCGGCTTCGCTTAAATTTATCCCCGTAGAAAATCTCGCCAAAGAGGGATATCCCCAATACTTTTCTCTTTTTGCTAATAAGATTAAAAAATAAATATTGTATTAATATTAGATGAGTGACTTGCTAATATTTACCTGAATTTTATACGAAAAGAATCCAAACTTATCTTTCCATTCTTCAATCACGTGTTATTCTTGAAGGTAGGAAAGCAGTACGTTCTGTTGTTTTGCATTCTTAGTTTGGGGGGAATGTATGCGATCAATCAATATAAAATCTAATAGAGGTCAAGCTATGCTTGGCGCTGGTGCTTTAGCCGGTGTGGGTTTTCTAATTATGGCGGCTACTGCCGTTTACGTTATGAATAGTAGCAAAGAGAAATCCGTTCGTATGAGTCAATCGGATGCTCGATTTATTAACGATGTGGTTTTTTCTCGAGTTGGCCAAGCGGTAGCGGCTACAGCCATTATTTGTGATGAAGCCGACGGCATGTGTAAGTGGAATCCAGGGAATAGCACTTTAAAATTTGATGCTAAAGACTTTGGTTTTAAAAACGTTAGAGAAGATAGTTCTTCTAAAACCCTGAGCTTTACTATTACCAGTTGTTTACCTGGCGATCCCGAGAAAGCAGATTTTGCAGCCTGTATTGAAAAAAATTCTGAAGTCAAACTTCAACTTTCGGATCTCAATAAATTGAAAGATCTTAAAGTGCTCAATTGGTCTAACACCGATGATAAAGATTTTTACGGGATTCTTATTTCTGTAGATACAGAATACAATTCTGTGGATACGGATAAGGACGAAAAATTTGTGTCGAATGCAGTGATTAGACGTCCACGATATTTTGCGCTTATAGAAGCGGGTCAGGGTGAGTGTTCTCCAACATGCCACGTTCCTGATGGGCAAACTCGTTCTGAAGCTCTTTGCTTTGGCCAGGTTAAAGTGGTTCAAGGTGCTCATAACATGGCCAAGGTTCCTAATATGACCATTACAAATTTAGGGCCTGGTTATATGAATCGTTTAACGGTGTCTCGTCAGTTCACACCTAATAATTCTATACTACCACCTGGCGCGCAAATTCCTGCTCTCGCTGCAAAGCAAGATGTATTTAGTTATTCTAATGGATTATCTCCTGGAGCTGAGACAACTTTTGAAGACACTGGTCTGCAATGTGCGCATTGGACAAGTTCTACGACTACAGTCATCACACATGCAGGATTTAATGGTTCCTCTACAACAAGTTCTTATGACCCCAACAGCACTCGACCAACGGGAACAGCCGATTATGAATTCTCTAAAGTATCTCCAGCCAATGCATTATTCCTTGGCCAGGATGGAACTTCTGTACCGTCTACACATACGGCTTATTCAACTATTGTTTACGTAGGGCAAAACTAAAGATTAGTTTGTTTTTTAATAGGGAGATTTCAACATGTCAGAACGTA
The DNA here is from genome assembly GCA_964609695.1 of uncultured Bacteriovoracaceae bacterium. GTDB lineage: Bacteria > Bdellovibrionota > UBA2428 > UBA2428 > UBA2428 > JAGNHS01. Next base: position 15,705 of record CAZSSP010000020.1, on the reverse strand, counting down.
GCTTCAAATTATATCAAAGAAAAAACCACAAGGGCTTTGGAGTCCCCGAAGCTCTTGTAGCACTAGCCATCTTGGGAATATCAGCTGTTGGCCTTTATGAATTTATGGGCGGCGTTGAAAAAGTTGTTTATCGAACCGAACAAATGGGCGAGATGGAAGGTGTACTCGATCAAGTCTCTGATTCGGCCCGAAAAATTCTTACGCAAACAGGGACTGCGGCGGCGCCTATAGATGGAATTTGTCGAGTCATGACTTTGAGTAAAGATTCAATTCCTGTGACGAGTTTAAGTTCTGGAGTCATGGAAATTGATTTAGCACTTTTTAGAAGTCTTCCCTCGGGAGCTACCAATGATCCTGCTAATATCGATGCTTTTGCAGCCAATCCTCCCAAGCGTCCCAATGATATGTGGTCTATGGCTTTTGATTCTACTAAATGGACTCTTCAACCAAATTGTTGGAGTGATTTAGGAGGCGATGCCAATCAATTAGGTCGTTATCAAAGATGTTATACTCCCGTTCCTACAGCATGGCCTGAATTGGGTGATGCTACAAAATTAGCCGCAAAAGAAATGCGCATTCAAGTGGCTCTGACCCCTGTCAAATTGAATGCCGTTGGAACTGGTTTAATGCAAAAATCGAATAATTTAGAAGTGGTTGTTCCACCAAAAGCCTCTGAGCCTCTGAAAAAAATCAATGCTCGTGACCATGGATTTTTAATCACTTCAAAAATTTCTTGGAAAAGTGCTACTAAAACAGAAATTCGAACACACTATAATGTGGTTTGGGCAGGTGAATATACGTGTTTATATGGGAATAAAACATCTGGTGGTGTGAACATTCCAATATATTTAAATCCATCTGGAATTGGTAGCGGTACTAAATCCTCTACTGCGGTAGAAATCTTTTCCGCAAATCATAATATCGACGAAGTTAAAGTTGAGTGGTTAGACACCACTTATTCAGTGGCAAAAATTGAGAATATTGCCGGTAGTGGAAATCGTGCTGTAACTTTATCAGGTAGTGATGGTAAAAATTGGGGTGATAATAACGATCACCGCGCTTCATTCACCGCTGCCTGCCAAGAACAACAATTTAAATGTAAAAAAAGTACCGCGGCACGAAGTTGGGGCCCTCTAATCACACTCAATACTTTAATTCGCTATAGAAGTTCTATAGCTCAAGACAGTCGTCCGGCTTTAACTTTTAGAAGATCTACAGGAGGTGCTAGTTTTGAAACTCTAACTCCTGGAACTGATTTGGGCACTTCGGTTGTTTATCACGTGAATACAGCAAACCCTGCACAAAATTATTATAACCCCACTACGAACACGCTACTTTTGACTCGAGGTTTGCCTTCCTTTGGTATGCAAGTCAACAACGCCGGAGGAATGTGTACTCGTTTGTGTACAAATGAGAATAAACCTGAGTGGCAAGCTTATCTGAATTTAGGAAGTGGAATGGATTATAAAGACGATAGAAATACAGGTTGCGTATGCTGTACTATGAAACAATGTGCGGCCATCGGTAATAAATCTGCGGCCTGTGCGAGTCAGCCCATTGAACCTACCGATGCAAGAGTTCCTGAATGCGATTCAACAGATTCTGTAGAAATCGCAAAAGACATCAATATAATTTCTCCTGTGGCCAATCAGTGTGTGGTGGCCAGAAGAAATTCTTCTAAAACAGCTTTGGAATTTTTATCTCGTCCATGTGCGGATTCTAATCCTTATCTCTGTTATGCAGCTGGAAGATATTTTGTACCTAAGTCTGGAGCCAATGCCATTAATGGACCATTCGCAAATGCGGCCCAGAATTGCTATGCATTGGGATTACAAACTGTTGATCTCACTGAACTCAGGGATTTGCTAACAGAACAAGGAAATATCAGCACCGCGGGGCGATCTCCTTTACCACCAACTAACTTTTATGATGCGGGACTCACTGGAATCTTCCTAGCTCCGCAAAGTGCGAACATGCAAAATCAAGCCGTGGCTGTTTTGAATGATTTATTTTCAAACGCCAATGAAGAAGTTTGGATTGGATTTAAAACTACAGCCGCAAGTCGTGGTGTGGCCTCGGCTCCAATTATAGATAATGCGGCCCATCTCCCTTCGGCCGGGTGGGTGGCCTATTATGACGATAATCGCACCACTCCAAAGCTTCGCGTTGTTAAAGATAACGACATTGTTTCTTCCACAGGCAGTGCTGCTAGTGGTGTGCTTAAGAAAACTTCTGGTAACCATTATGCATTAGTGCATAGTCGTCGTTTTAGTGGTGCCTTGGAAATTGATGGGGATCAAGGAACGGGTGGCAGAGCTCTTCCTGCACTTTGTTTTAATCCCGATCAAAATAAATTTTTTGTGAGTTCTGCTACAATGACCAACGTAGCGAGTGCTCCTGAAAAATGTTTATTAGAGCATGGTTTGTTTGTAAGTCCCACTAAATCTTTGGATTGGGTGCAGGCACTTTCAGTCGTAGCTCCTATTCACAGTATGTTACCTTGGCCACAACCTAATGGAGTTTTATTAACAAACGAGACTCCACAAGCGGCTTCGACTCAAAAAGCGGCTTGGTTAGCCCTGAAATATAATGGCACCACATTGGTGGATTATTTAAATCCTGCTAGTGGAAACTTGGACTTTTACAACATTCTTACTGGAGATACGGCCACGGCTACAAATTCTGCAATGAAACTCTGTAAGATTTCTGCTCTTAGCTACGCTGTAAAAAACAATTGTGACTCTGGTGAAACTGAAGTTAAAAAAACTGGAGCAGATAGCTTTGCTAATCTTGTAAAAGATACCTATGAACTCAATGCTGTTTTTAAAGCCTTAAGACAAGAGTATCACACGGCTAGTGGCAGCACTTGGTTGGGAAATCTCAAAGGTGCATCTCCTTTGTTAAATTAAGGATTTATGAAAAGGATAAAATCCCAAAAAGGCTTTACTATTGTGGAAATGATGGTGGCGGCCGTTCTTACGGTCATGGCTATAGGATTCACGGCTAACTATTATATTGAATTGGGTCGAACTCAAAAATTTCAAACTCAAAAAGCCGTTAAAGAAATTCTAGTCACTCAATGGGATCGTATGCTGCTCAATTATTTTTCGAGTTTAGCACAAGCCTTTTTAGATCCCGAACGAAGTTTCTATATAGATTCTGCTGGAGTTTTGAAAGATGTTCCAAAAGCTACTTGTCCTGTTCCCGCGGGTTCTCCACCGGGAACTCTTCCATTGCCTGGTTTTTGTTGGCCCTCGATGCCACTACCTATGAAATTTGACTTTAAGGTGATGGATGCTTCAGGTGGTGTTGTCGATCGTAGTATTGGAGTCAGTAGCCATGATTATTTGTTATGGGCTGCTTCAGACGATACGGCGGCTCAAGCCGCAGCTGCCGCGGCTGCCGGAACTACAGCTCCTTCGACGGGTTCTATGAACGTTCAATATGAGCGCATCATGATGTCTCGATGTGTAGATGCTACTAATCCAATTGTACCCAAAACCTTTGATGAAATTGATGCTTTGCCTAGACCTGTATTTGTGGGTGGGAAATTACAATGCTGCCCTCCTGCAAGTACTGGGGGTACGGGTGTGGCTTTCAGTACGTCATCTTGTGCTGCATCTGGAGCGGCACTTCTTTCTACTCGTGATTGGTGGCCCACAATATTTTTTGTGAATCCCGTTAAGGTGAATGCCGATGGTACACAAAATCCATCCACAATATCGTCAATGCCAGGTATAAATGATCGTTTTGTAGTTCCTGGTATGGGATTTATGATCACCTATAATTCTGGAACTTCTCCTTCTTCCTTTGTCGTACATTCTTATAGACTCGTTCATAGCTGTTTGCTTAAACGTGCCACATTTTTAAATTGTCCTGTAGTGAGTTTAGGTATGAGTTTGGCGACGCTCTCGGCTGATCCTTGGCAATTAGAAACTAAAGATTTCTCTGGAGAGGTTATGAGCGGATTTCAGGGTTCTAGTTACATGCGTTTTGGAACGCGAGGTGGTCGATAAGAGTCTTAAAGCAAAGCTGCTTATTGGCTTTAGTATTTTTGTCGTCTTATTTGAATGCAGTTGATTGGCCCGCACTGAAGCCTAGAGAAAATTTTTCTAATATTAAAATTGAAAATATTTCCTATGCTTTGGCCTTGCTGAGTTTTTCCAATTTTGAAAATTCTGAAATTTCAAACGTTGATTTTAGTGGAGCCCATCTATATAGAGCTTCATTTAAAAATGCACGTTTAAAGAATGTGAGTTTTCGTGGCGCCGACCTTAGAACGGCTGATTTTAGAGGGGCACAATTTGAGGATGTGAATTTTGATCAAGCCCTCATCTTTGATGTTTTATGGGATATCAAGAAATAATTAAAGATAAAGCTTTGCGTCTATTTGGAGCGTTTTTAGCGCTCAGTCACATTGTGTGCTGGGCCACATGGATGTGGGATTCCGAAAATCCATTAATGAAAACAGTTTTTAATGATTTGAGAGCCTTGTGTTGGCCGGGGTTTGATATTTGCGCTTCAATGCGACCGTTTATGATTCAGTGGGCGTGGCTTATATCACTTGTGTATTTGTTATTTTCAATTTTCGCATTGATAGAGTTTTTGCGTGCAAAAAACATAAAGCTATCCTTGATTCTCTTAAGCGCGGCTTGGGCCCTACAGTGTTTTATAAGATACCAAGATTACCGATTTATGGGCAACTTTCATTACATGAATGCTTGGACTCATTTGTTTTTTATTTTCTTCCCCCGACGACGCCAACTTTTAGCGTACTTAATAGTTTCATTTTATGTGTCGGCCGGGCTTCTAAAATTCAATCGAGAATGGCTTGAGGGAGCCGCTTTCATTCGCCCCCCCATGATTCATGGGCTTTGGTTAAAAATCGCTTGTTACTATGTTGTCGTATTAGAGATGCTTTTAATTCCGCTACTTTTGTATATAAAAAATAAAGTTTTTCGAAATGCAGTTTTTTTTCAAATCATAGCTTTTCATTTGTTCTCTTGGCATATCGTTGGATATTTGTACCCGCTCACTATGTTTTGCTTAATATCGATTTTCCCTCTGATTTGGTATCTACCCATCAAAGAAACAAAGAAAAAAATAGATCTCAATTTAAGTTCCAAATTGGCTTTTGGAGCCTTAGCTATCTTTTGGATCTTTCAGATGATTCCTTGGATCATTGATGGGCCCTCTGAGCTCACAGGTGAGGGGCGAATTTTTTCTTCAAATATGCTCGACAGTCGAAGTCAGTGCGAGAATCTCTCCACTCTTTATTACAATGATAAAACTGTTGAGGTCTCCGATTATGGCTATGATTGGGGAATTCGCATCGCTTGCGACCCTTGGTTGCAGTATCAACTCGCTCTCAATCATTGTCGATTGCGCGCCAAGGAAGATCCAAGTTTCTTAGATATGGATTGGTTTATGCTTTCAAAACGTAGTTTAGATGAAGATTGGAAAATCAGTGTTCATGTTGAAAATTTCTGCTCTCGCCGACCTACTTACTATTCATGGAAAAGAAATGATTGGATTCGCATTGCAGATCATGAAAATCATTTCGATAAAAAAGATAATGTCTTAAGTGTTCAAAGTTTGCTTAATAAACCAGTTGCCTCTAAAGAATGGCGTATTGAATTGCCCCATGTATTAAGAAGAACAGGCGAAGTTATACCTATTATAGAACATGCGAATTCCTTTTATGTTCCAACAAATACCGGTTGGCTTTGGAAAATATCTACTTCAGGCGAGATTCTCTGGAAGACTTATTTTAATAGTTCTGTGTTGGGGGTTTTTCCAAAAATAGATTGGGAAGATCATAAATTATCCTTGTTTTTAAGAAACGGTCGACGATATATTTTAGATGATGAATCGGGCCGAATCTTAAGTTTTTATCCTTCTCAAGGATATTTAGCTGAAGCACCAGATCCAATTTTTACTCAAAATAAATGGCAAAGCCAGGACGGATGGAAAATTCTTCTAGTAGGAAACACTTTAAGCGCATCTCGCTAGTTCTTCGCTGTGAGTAATGGGCCTGTATGTTCTCGTGTTATAGGATCTCGCATTTTGAAGAGAATGCGATCTAGGTAATAGTGTGTAAAATTAATTCCGGTTCCAAGAGCGCTGAGCATAACAATCCAAAGAGTGGGTTGAGTGGTATTTGATAAAAATATTCCAGGGATGCTGCAAACAAAAACAAAAAATGAAGCACTTAAGGTTAATTGATAGAGCTCCTTTTTGTTTTTCTCTGAGGCTTTAGAATTATGAATCATTTGTTTGAAGACTACAAAATATTCAATACCATGAGAGGCCAGCACGCCCATGAGGGCAATATAGGAATAAGCTGAGAGCGGAAAAAGTAAAAGTCTAAGAAGATATAAAGTTAAATTGGATTTGTTTTTTTGAGGATTTCTTAGAGCTCTCCAAAGTAGTCCGGCAGTACAAAAGGCGCAAAGCAGTGTTGCGATTTGTTTGATTTTAAAAAGCCATCCTGATTCAGAGAGTTGAGTCCATAAGGGGTGAAAGTTTTGGCTCCATGGAAGAGTCCAGCCGAACATCGATAATAATAATAAACAATAAGAAGCAAAAAGTGCGTAATAGAAAAGCTTGTCATAGAAAATAATTTTATGACGAGCCTCAGCTGAATGAGTTTCTTTTTGTCGATACGAAAGTGCTAAGCCACGAATTTGCCAAACGTTGTGATAGGAGGGGAGTATAATGGCTGCAATAAAAAGTAGCTGTGCTCCAAGGCTTCTTAGGGGGCTTTCCACCTTGAAATAGGATCCGCTGAAGGCAATGATAGAGGCTAGCGCCCCAACTCCTAACCAAATATAAGTCCAAATCTGCGGTGATTTTTTACGGGCCCAGTTTTGAAGTTCGGGAAGCTGACCAATCATTACAAAAGTGAAAATAATATGGATTCCATTAAGGCATACGACATTTACTAGAAAGCGAACCCACCTATGATAATTGGACATACCTTGGGGCCAGAAGGGACCCATTATAACTTCGATAGCAACGCCCAACAAAAGAAACAGCGGAAAGCTAAGAAGTAGTGTTTCGAGATTCTTCCTAAAGAGCGATTTTTCTTGGGAGATATTAAACATATAAAAAGTATATCAGAGCTTTTCGCCAGGAGTTCTAAGTCACCCTATAGCAAGTGATATTTTTATTGTGATTCATAGCCAATCTGCTTAGAAGAAGACTTCGTTTTATAGAGGTGTTGGTGTGGCTTTCAAAATTCGAATTTTAATAGTTTCGATGCTCTTCTTAATTTTAAGTGTAAATCATCTTTGGGCAGATGGATTTATTTGTGAGAGTCCTCAAGGATATTTGAGAATTAAAATCTTTCATCACACTAGTTTTCAAACTGGAGGCACTCGCAAAGTGGCTGTGATGGTTCTTTCAAATCCGAGAGTTCCTATGGGGAAAAGAACTATTGGAGTTTTTAATGAAAGCAAAGGAACTCTCATAAGAGATTCTTCCACCTACTTTGCTAATTTTGATTTTCGATTTAAAGGTTTATACTCAAAGCCTCAGGAATTTATTAAAGACATTTCAAAAAAAGATATTCAATCTTTAGAAATCACTCCTAATTTTAATATTAATGAGCCCATTGCGCCTTCTGCAAAGTTAAAAGCCCGTTTTAAATTGAGTCTGAGAAGTGGCCAAGACTATCAGGGCTGGATTGATTGCATCAGGTATCTCAAGCAAAAGCAGCGAAAGAATCCTAAAAAGACGTGTGCCAAGAAACTTGAGCCTCCAGCCCAAGGCGAGTTAAATCTATAGTATTGATTTTATTGCCTTATAAAATTAATCAAACATTTGATTGATTTCAAACAAGCGTTTGATTAATAATGTCTTTATACCTTCGAAGATGATTATTCCAACTCAGACCGAAGATTCAAAAGACGCCAAAGAGCGTCTTATGAATGTCGCAATGAAGCTCTTCGGTCATAAGGGCCTAGATGGAACCACAACTCGAGAAATTGCAAAAGAAGCCAACATCAATGTGAGTCTCATTAGTTATTATTTTGAATCAAAGCTTGGACTCTATAGAGCTATTATTAAGGCTCATTTTGAGAGAGTGAGAAACATTGCCCTCCCAGAGCTTGAGCGATTGGCAACTTCTCAACTTGATCAAAGAGGCTATAAAGAGCTTCTTAAAAATATTATCGATGGAGTGATTGAGCAAAACACTCGTTATCCTGAAATGAAGCAAATCTCATTTCGCGAAATTACGTCGGGAATGCCTCATGCGGGCGATCTTTTCCGCGACCATGTGGACCCCATCGTTGAGGGCCTCACTTCATTGTTTGCTAGGGGGCAAGCACAGAAGGTTATACGCGCAGATATACATCCCCGTTTACTTTTGATGATGGTGATCAACACTGTCGAATTTTATGTTTTAGCCTGTAAGCATAATGCTCCCTTAACTGAGGGATGTTACAAAATGCCTACGGAATCCAATCAATTGAGAGACGATATTATAAAGATAGTTTTAGAAGGAGCCTTCAATGAATAGTTCTTTGAGAAGGAAAATTGTTTTTACTTCAAGTTTTTTCGCCGTGGTCTCGATGAGTTATTCTCTAACTCTTGACGAGTATCTAAGCACAGTTCAAAAATCCAACACTCAATTTCAGGCCTTTGAACTTCAAAAACAATCTGCTGAAATTAAAAATGAACAAGCCGATTTAGTTTTATCACCTTATCTAATTTTTGGAGCAAAATACTATTCCGATGAAACACCAAAACCTCTCCAAGTTTTTCCAGCTATTATTCAAACAAAATCAGAAGGCAATGAATACAGCTTAGGAGTGGCTAAAAAATTTGCAACAGGAACAGAGCTTAAAGCTTTTGTAACCGAGCAACACCCAAGAAGTTTTACTGCGACTGGCGCTCAGCCCAGTCCCTACTTAGGTATTTCTTCATTTTCATTGTCGCAATCCTTATGGAAAGATTTCTTTGGCGCTCAAACTAGAGCTCGTCATCATAGGGAAGCCGCTGCCACTCGATTTGAAAAGGGTGCGATTGAAATTCAAGCTCTTCAATTCTTGGCGCAAGCTGAAGCGGCATATTGGCAACTTCTTTATCAAAAAAACGAATTAAAGGTTCGTCAAGAATCCTTAGATAGAGCAGATCGATTGGTGAAGTGGACTAAAAATCGCGTGGCTAATGGACTTTCGCAATCCAATGATTTGCTTCAAGCAGAAGCTTTATTTACACAAAGAGAATTACAACTGATTACAGCGCAAGATGAATATCAAAACGCTCAATTAAAATTGAAAGATTTTATGGGTGCCGAAAGTGGGGCGCCTGATGTTAATGTGTCGAGTGACTTAGACCTTAAAAGAGAGCAACTTGTTAGCGTATTAAATGCTGAAAAAAACATGCGCGCCGACGCTTGGTTGGCGCAGGCTGAAGCCGATTTACAAAAGAAAGTTTCTGATGAAACCACTGAAGGACTTCGACCTGATTTAGTCCTTGAGGGCGCTTATTCTAATTTAACAACTCAAAATGAAAGATCCGATATTCGAGGACATCTGAATGATGGGAAACTACCTAATAAGAGTGTGGCTCTTAAATTAACAATGGATTTAGATTTTTTTGGAAGATCCGCCGCTAGACGCTCAGCTCGATTAAGTTCCGATGCGGCTTCTTTAAAGGCGGGACGATTAAAGTCGGAGTCGGATAGAGACATTGTTGAAAGTCAACGTCGATACAATGAACTCAGTCGAAGAGTAGAGGCTGTTAAAAAGCTCGTTGCTATTCAAAAGAAAAAATATGAAAAAGAGCAAGAACGTCTTAGAAATGGACGTTCCACAACTTTTCAAGTCATTAGTTTTGAGCAAGAAGTCGCTGAAGGTGAAGTCTTGCTTTACAAACTTTTAAGTGAACAGAGAAAAATTGAAGCCGCAACACGCGCTTATGTGGGGAATTTATGAGTTTAGCGTCAGTATCCATTAAACGACCAATTTTTATCACTTGCTTAGTTTTGGCGATGCTTGTTTTGGGTTTTATGGGACTCAAAAGAATGGGAGTGGATTTGTTTCCAGATGTCACACTTCCTGTGGTGTCGGTGCAAATTGTTTATCCCGGAGCGCCTCCTAAGGACGTAGAACAACTTATTTCAAAACCCATTGAAGAAGAGCTTGGAAGCTTGTCAGGATTAAAGAGACTCACATCTACAAACTTAGACAGTGTGGCCGTGGTGATTGCAGAATTTGCTTTGGGCCGAGATATTAAAGAAGCCGAACAACAAATTCGAGATCGATTGGGAAATATTCGTCGTAATCTTCCTGCAGAAATTGAAGACCCTATTATTCGAAGAATTGATCCTTCTAATCAAGCCATTTTACGATTGGCAGTGAGTTCTGATTTGGCGGCTTGGGAAGTCTATGACATAGTTGAGAATCAAATTAAGCCGAAACTGGATCGCATATCAGGCGTGGGCTTGGTGAATATCATTGGAGGTCGAAAAAAGGAAGTTCAAGTATTAGTGGATAAAGCTCATCTTCAACAAAGAGAATTAAGTGTCCTCCAGGTTGCTAAAGCTGTTCAGGCCACCTCAAAAGACGTTCCCATTGGTAAAGTTGAAAATCAAAATTCTGAATTGTCTTATCGTTCTACCGGTGAGTTTCAAAATCTTGATGCTCTCAAGAGAGTGACTGTAAGTTTTATTGGTTCAGATAGAGCTGTAAAATTGGGAGAAGTGGCTGAGGTCAGCGAAGGTTTAGAGCGTGAGCGCACGAGATCGATTCTCAATGGAAAGCCAGCGCTTTTTTTGGATATCTTTAAACAGTCTGGAGGTAATACTGTTGCCGTAGCCGATTTAGTCACGGCCGCTGTGAGCACAATTAATGAAACTCTTGTGCAACAAGGTCATAAAGTGAAACTCGATTTAGTGCGAGATGGTTCGCGACCCATTCGCTTGAACGTAGCAGATGTTAAGGAATCTATTTTAATCGGTATCGTTTTGTGTGTGCTAGTGGTTTTCTTCTTTTTAGGTTCTGCACGATCAACATTGATTACGGGGTTGGCTTTGCCTAACTCTCTTTTGGGTGCTTTCATGCTCATGTATGCCTTTGGGTTTACGATTAACATCATGACACTTTTGGCGTTATCCTTAGCGGTTGGTCTTCTTATTGATGATGCCATTGTTGTGCGTGAAAATATTTTCCGATATTTGGAAAACGGAAAAGATCCCAAAACAGCGGCCATCGAGGGCACTGCTGAAGTGTCTACAGCAGTTATTGCCACCACATTAGTGGTCATAGCGGTTTTTGGTCCTATTGCATTTTTGAATGGTGTGGTTGGACAATTTTTTAAGCAATTTGGTTTGACGATTGTTTTTGCTATCGCCATATCTCTTTTTGATGCGCTTACAATAGCTCCCATGCTATCGGCTTACCTAGCTTCTGCCAGTGAACATCATAAATCAGGTGGAATTATTCAAAGAATGTTAAGTGCCTTTGATAAATTCCAAACACGATTAGAAAACATTTATGAAAATGTTTTAAATTACACTTTGAAGAATCCTAAAACTATTTTGGGTGGGGCCGCTTTGATATTTGTTTTGAGCTTGGGTTTAGGTAAATTTATTCCTGCGACATTTTTACCTGCAGCCGATAACGGAGAGTTTGAAGTAAGACTTGAAATGAAGGCAGGAACAAGTCTCGATGCTACAGCTCAGTTTTTAAATAAAATCGATGGCATTATACGGAAAATACCTGAGGTTGATTTGTCGGCCATCACTGTTGGAAATGCCAATGAGGAAGTGAATAAGGGAAATATTTATATTCGATTAGTTCCATCTAAGAATCGTAAAGTGAATACAACTTTTGTTAAAGAAAAATTACGAAGCGATTTAAAAGAATTATCTACGGAAGCTAAAATTATTGTCACCGATTACGATAGTTTTGGCGGTGGGATGCGCGTCTTCAATCTCAATCTTAATGGTGAGAATCTAGAAGAGCTTGCGGCCTATGTAGAAAAGATAAAGGCTTTAATGCAAAAGATTCCGGGTTTAGTGGATTTGGATTCAAACTATCGAAGTGGAAAACCTGAGTTCCAAGTGAAGTTTAATCGTGAAAAGGCTGAAGCTTTAGGTGTTTCAACGGCTTCTGCGGGAGCAGAACTACGGGCTCGAGTGGAGGGAGTGGTGGCCGCAAGTTATCGCTACAATGATAATGAGTACGATGTTCGTGTAAAACTAAAAGACGAAGATCGCGATTTGAAAAATGAATTTAATAGCACTCTTGTGCCTAATGTTAACTTTAATATGATTCCATTGGCTCGAGTTTCAGAAGGTGTTGAGAGCACTAGCTTTTCGCAAATCAACAGACAAGATCGTGGACGCTTTATTCAAATCAATGGAGATGTAGGTGCTGGTGGAGCTTTGAATACGATTATTAAAGAAACTCAGAGAATTATCGAAGAAAATCCTCCTCCAGCAGGAGTCAATTATGCTTTTGTGGGACAGGCTCAGGATTTCAAGGAACTCATTTCAAATATATTGTTAGCGATGTTCTTGGGAATCTTATTTATTTATCTTGTGCTTTCGAGTTTGTATGAGAGTTTTGTAACTCCATTTACAATTTTGCTGGCTCTTCCTTTGGCCATGTGTGGTGCCTTTATTGCATTGTTTGTGGCCAGGTCGCAAATCGATATCTTTTCGATGATTGGTATCATTATGTTGTTAGGTGTGGTGGCTAAAAACTCTATTTTACTTGTGGATTACACCAATCAATTGTTGGAAGAAGGTCTTTCGCGTAAAGAGGCCTTGCTTAAAGCCGGGCGCACTCGATTGCGTCCCATTCTTATGACGAGCTTTGCCTTGATTGCGGGTACCATTCCGATTGCTGTGGGACTCAATGAAGCGAGCGCTCAAAGAACTTCGATGGGTATTGCCCTCATTGGTGGATTGATTTCCTCAACTATTTTGACGCTTGTCGTAGTGCCAGCAGCCTTCGGTTATATTGATGATTTTAGAATGTGGTCGTTGAATTTAGTTCGCCGGGCACAGGGTAAAACACTCAATTCAACTGAAAACTCTAGTTCAGATGGAGTGAAGCATTCTTCTAATGATAGGGGAAAATCAAAATCCCGCGGAGAAGCGGCTCTGAGTTAGTGCTAGAGGTGCTTTGTAGAGTGCTTTTTGATGAAGCTTAATATATCTTCAATGTCTTGACCCTCGGAAGCTTTATGTCTAATTTTGAGGGCTTCCGGAGGTAGAGAAATGAATTTATTATTAAAGGGAGATGCATTAAATTCTAATGCATTTAAGAAATTGGCTCAAAAATTTATTGGGTTTTCGCTATTAGCAGTCACATTGCTTTCGTGTGAAAAACCTCAAGACATTCTCAATGACTTGAATGGATTGTTTGGAAAAGAAGCTACACATTTTGTAGACCTTCAAAAATACGATTCTAGCCTAGAAGATTTTCATGGTGAAGTGTCGGTCAACACACTTAACCAATGGAGCCAAACACTAGGTGTTATTGCTAATCGCTTGCGTGATCTCGATGTTAAACTAGAAAAATACAAGAATGATCGTTCCAAAATTCAAGCATCACTCGATGTCCTAAAGGGATTATTGACTTCGTTGCTGGATAGAGAAGCTACGCTTCTTGTTTTGTCTCCATCATGGAAAATACGAGAAGCCAAACTCGATCAACAAAATGTAGTGAATAGCTTGGCTCTCATTAGAACTTTTACATTAAAGCAATTTGGTGCTGTTGTAGGCGATCAAAACACTCTCGTTGTGAATGTGTCTGTGGATGAAAAACTTCAAGACACTTTGCCAGAATGTTTAGAACAAGTGGGACTCGCCTTTAATCAATATCGTGATTCTCGATGCCAAAAACATTTTCAGGAAGTTTGCACACATCAAACCCAATTATCGTGCGTAGATTCAAAATTAAAAGATTTTAGACTCGGTGGCCATGATTGCGTTAAAGAAGTCCTTGTTAAACCAGAGGGTAATTCGACCGAAGCAGTGCGAGAGTCAGTTTGTCGAAGTATAAAGGATTTTTTAACTCAAAGAGATTGTTTAAACACTCTTCAGAATGCCGATTACTACGATCCTAAAATGCCAGGATTTTGTGCCTCCTTCAAAGTTGAGCGCAACAGGTTGTCTTGCGTGATTGAATCGCGAAATAAGGTCTATCGTAAAGCTGAAATTGATCAATGCGCTCCAACTTTGGTGGCCGATGAAAATGCGCGTTTTCAGTGTCTTGGGCGCATGGGTTCTATTTATGAAACTCGAATTGATTTGCAGATCACAAGAATTGCCGAGCAAACACGTGATAGTGTCACCAAAGCTTGTATGTCTCGCGATCCCATCTTGAAGCGCTAAGAGGCTATTCAATAGTAAAAGGATTAGATTATGAAAAAAACGTTTCTAGCTACAATCGCCATATCATTTCTAAGTATGAATCTTTTGGGGGCCGAAGTGCCTCCAAAAGAAAATTTTGTTTCAAGATTGTTAAAGGGATTGGGTAAAATAGAATTTCGTACCCGATTTAAAGTGAAAGGATCGAGTGAGCAATCTGCCAGTCTTGAATCCTTAGTGTTTGAAGGAAAGGCTCCACTTTTAGACGCTTTAAAAATGGAAATAGGACAGGCAAAAGATAGTCCTTATGTTGTTCTTGGAGAGAAAAATATTTTACTTAAATTGAGCATAAAAACAGATGCTCAAGGTGAAATGAATTCCGTTTTGAGTTTTACAGATTTACAAGCCAATCCCATTGCTTTGCCTATAGCTCTGAAGAATTTAAATTCTACCAACACGGCTTTTAAACTTTATCAATTAAAAGCACAGGGATCGGGTTTTGGACCTGCCAGTGAAAAAATAGATGTCATTGCAGATTGTACAGCAGAACAAGAAGCGTTGAATTATCGACCCGGATCGGCTCAACCCATTTTAAGATGGCAAGGAATTGATGTCTGCAGATTCACAGTCAATTACAATAAGAAAACATCCCAGTGGGATTATGTGTTTGATTATGATTCTACAGCTAAACCCTAATAAGGAGTGATTTTGAAATCTTTTTGGGGTTTTTCAGTTAAATATTTCTTTTTAGCTGTGATTTTAATTTTCAAAAATCCAAGTCTTTGGGCTGATAAAAGTTATACCTATCGAAACTTAAAAAAATTAGGATTTGATGTTGAAGAAGTGTTTTCTGCGCTTTTGGGGCAAAATAAGTTTTATGGAAGCTGTGAGCTGTATAATGGAAACACTCATGTTTTTCATGGGAACACTGCAGGAGATTGTTTAGTAGAAAATCTTTGGCAATCTTATTCTGATAATTCCTTTTCTGGTGTGCTTGATGTTGGCTTGAACTTAAGTCGCAAAGATTCCAACGAAAAACTAAATCTTAAACAATTAAAAATATTTTGGCGTCCTGCTGCCATTCAAGATGAAACTCACGCAGAGTTTAATCGAGTAATGACAATGCTGATGCCTCAGTGGAGATTTCAAGAAGATATACTTTCTTTGGGTAGACTTAAAAGACAATATTTGGAGCATAAGCTCAAAATTGTTTTTTTAACTCCAAGCTTAGTTTCGGAAATTTATGGCGCAGATTTGTGGGCGCGTATCTTGTTTGGCAAAAATGAAAATTTTTTAATTTCTTTAGATATAAACTCTATCGCTTTAAAGGAAAAGAAGCTTGAAGACTCCAATGAAGTCTGGACCATGAAATC
>CAZSSP010000019.1:22044-39753 GCA_964609695.1 uncultured Bacteriovoracaceae bacterium | reverse complement strand
TTTTAGATCACCTTCGGCCGATAACACAATAGACATTCGGCATTGGTTTAAAAGAGATTCAAATTAAAAGTTACTAATTACAATTAGTTTCTCTGCTAATCCCTGATCCACTTGTTTCCTTACAGGAACTTTTATTTCCACAACCATAAACGCCTGTAGCCTGAGAAGTAGTTGTTTTCAGAGCTTGGCTACAAGAATTAAAAGTATTTCCTCTAGCCTCGACATGCCCTTCTTCTTCTACCTGAAGAGGAGTGTGACAATTTCTAAATGTGTTGCCTTCTGCAATTAAATAACCACCGCGTGCTGGGCCTTTGCCCGCCGAACGCATTCCGTAACCACTGCAACCATCTACTGTATTTCCAATGGCTGTAATTTTAGAAGGCACCTTACAAGGAACTTTTCCGTGATCGCCTGGATCGGGATTTTCAGCACAAGCCGCAATAGAATTTGTTTTTCCTTTGAAGTAACTGCTCTCGACTCGAATACTTCCACCTTGCACTAATATGACGTGATCTGCAGGACCTTTGTTCACATAAAACTTACTATTAATAACCAAAGTGTTTTTGGCTGCATTGGATGCTTTGTTTCCATTTCGAATAGCTTTTTCGCAAATTTCTGTAAAAGTCGCATTATCAATAGTGTTGTTATTACCAGTAGAAATATGAATTCCCTCTGGCGCTCCATGAGCTGTAAAATTTTTAAGAGTCACATTAGAAGCATCCACTCCAAAAAAGGCATATTCTGAGGTGCGCGATTTTTTATCGCAGCTACCAGCGCCCTTCCAAAGAAGTTTTGCCAAATCACCACCATCGAAGAGCCATCCACTTTTTCCAACAGCTATACCCTTCTTAATTGTAATAACCCCATCTGTATTGGTGCAGCCCTCTTGTTTGTATATGAATGCTTTTCCTTTGCTGATCGCTGCACGAATATCGCTTTCAGTACATGTTTTAGCAAAAGCAAAATTAGATGTTAAAAGGCCGAGCAAAAAAGTGATTGTTAAAATATTAATATTTTTCATTGAAACTCCGCCATTCCTATCGGTGGAGCCATATTTAACTTAAGCAGATTTTCCGAATAAAAGATAAAAGTTTATAGAAACTCTTAACTTTTTAAAAGTTTATTCAACACAGGATGGCGTTTCCCCTTTTGTCTATGAACAAGAAAGTACTTTTGCTGAATTTTATTAAATTCGAAATGAGAAAAAAGTTCCTTGGCTTGCAGCTCACGTAACGCACCAATTTTTGGTAAAGCCACAAAAGCATCCGTTTCAAGAGCCAACAATCTCAGAAGCGCAATATCTTCCACATAGCCCCTCACTTGATAACTAAGATTTTTAGACTTCAAGACCTCTTGAATAGAACTACTGATAGGGCTGCTTTTAGAAGGCAAATATATTCCATTTTTAAAATCAATTTTTTTCAAATCTCTATTTTTTATTTTATTAGGTTTTATTCGACTCACTAAACAAATAGCTTCAGCAGCTATTTCTCTTTGCATAAGAGGCTCTGACTCAGAAGATGGAAATGGCAAATCAGAAAGTATGGCATCGAGTTTATATCCAAGAAGTTTCGGCAATAAAAAAGCAGGGTCACCCACCTCAAGACTAATCTCCATAGAAGAATCTTCGAGCACGGGTTGTAGTATTTTAATTTGCAAATTTTTTGAAAGTCCCCCCAGAGCCCCCACTCTAAAATGACTGCGCATTTTTCCCGACTTAAAATACTGCAAAAGATCATTACCCTGTCTAAAAATTTCTTCCGCTTGAGCTAAAGTGATTTCCCCGGCTTCAGTTAATGTGAAGCCCCTAGGGCCTCTGTCTAAAAGTTTTTCTCCCAGTGCCTCTTCGAGTTTTATAATCTGACTGCTCACAGCCGACTGGGCTATTCGTAACTTTAAAGCGGCCTTGGCATAACCACCCTCCTTACAAACCATCCAAAAATAATAAAGATGATGATAATTTAGCCAATCCACAAATCTATTATCTCATAAAGAGATAGCTAATCAATATATTATATATTTTACATCAAGGCACAATCCAGCGATTCTAGATATACATTGATGAATACTCTTGAAATACTCAAAACAAATTTATTATCACCCCTTGTCCTAGCCTTCTTTCTTGGAATCCTTACAAAACTCATTAAAAGTGAGTTCAGTCTTCCCAAGGATCTTTACTCTTCTTTATCAATCTACTTACTCTTAGCTCTCGGGCTCAAGGGTGGTGTCGAACTCTCGGAGAGCACTTTTGATTCCATTGCACTTCCGGCCAGCGTCACATTACTACTCGGGTGCATCACGCCTATTTCAGCCTATTTTTTAATTCGAAAACTGGGTCGATTTAACCCCATCGACTCTGCTGCCTTAGCTGCGCACTATGGATCCGTGTCTGCCGTTACTTTTATTGCGGCCTCTCAATTTGCCACTAGCATGAACGCAAAACCTGAGGGTTTTATGCCCACGCTTTTAACGCTTCTGGAAAGTCCAGGCATTCACATTGCACTTGCCATTGGAGCTCTCAAACAAGCCAAACTAACAGCCAATGACACTGGAAAAGAAAAAAAACGTAAATGTGAAATCTTTCATGAAATATTTACAGCTCGTTCGATGATTTTACTGGTTGGAGGCCTTTTGATTGGCTTTCTCATAGGGTCCAATGGTTACGAACCCATAAAACCCTTCTTTGAATCTGGTTTTAAAGGTGCTCTAGTTTTATTTTTGCTCGAAATGGGAATTATTGCCGGCTCAAGAATCACAGATTTAAAAAAAGTAGGAATCCGCCTGACAGTGCTCGGCGTCCTCTTACCTCTCATCCACGGAGCCCTTGGTGTGCTTCTCGGACATTGGGCAGGATTGTCGGTGGGTGGGCAAACTGTCTTAGCCGCAATGGCTGCTAGTGCTTCTTATATAGCGGCTCCTCCAGCCGTAAGAATGACTCTTCCCGAGGCCAACCCAACATATTACCTCACTGCGAGCCTCGTTATAACTTTTCCATTTAATCTCATAGTAGGGATTCCTCTTTATTATGAATTGGCTTTAAAATTAACAGAGCATGGAGTTTAAATGAAAATCATTGAACTAAAACTCATAACGATTGTCTGCGAAGCAGTCTTAACGAAGAAAATAATAGAAACTATAAAAGAGCTTGGAGCCAAAGGCTTTACTGCAACGGATGTCCGCGGCGAAGGGTCGAGCGAACGCAACGCCAGCGATTCTCCCGATGACCGAATAAAAATTGAAGTTTTGGTCAACGAGAATTTAGCCAAACAAATCATGAAAAATATTTCTGAAAATTATTTTAAAGACTACTCGCTTATTATGTATTCAACAGATGCCCAGGGTATTCGCGAATCGAAATTCTGATTTTAATAGAAAGTTTTATTTAGCGAGAACTTGGCAGCAACAAATCCTCAAGAAAAAATGCAGAAAGTTCAGAACGTCCTTTAATAGCAGCTTTTGCGTAAATGGCCATAGATTGCACCCTTGCTGTCTTTTCAGTCGTATTTCTAAGTTCAGCAATCTCTTTTAAACTAAATCCCTTGAGCAAAAGAAATGCGACTTCTTTCTCAGCGACACTAAGCTTCCATTTATTGAGTTGATGCTCGATAGCGAGTGCCAATCCATCAATATATTTTTTTGAATCGGCCCGCCAAAGTTCAGCCTCTCTCTTATATGCAGAAAAGTTTTCAATCTCGTTTTCTAATTGATGCTTAATTAAAACACTTCCGCGAAGTATATAAAAAACTCCAAACAAAGCGAGCAAAGCAATTATCCCCTCAGTGAGAGCATGCCACAAAAGCACCCCCTCACTAAAGTCCTTGTATATATCAAAAGCCACCAACACTGTGACTAAAATGAGAATACTTGCGATTACAAAACGCTCACGCTGCTTCAATGAAATTGGCCCTCAATCATCATCATTTTCACTTTCTTTATCTTGATTGTCCTTGTTTTCATTCTCTTCGGATTCATTTTTTTCGCCTTCTTCATTCTCACCAAGTTGCAATGTGCTTCCAAAAAGTTTTAAAGTTTGATTATTGCTATCAAAGTTCTTATAAAGATTCATAGCAAAAACTCCAACTAAAACCAAGAACACTAGGGCCACACCCATTTTAGGTTTTTCTATTCTATCAAGCAAAGGAATCTCGCTTTTTGTACCATCAATCATGGTCATCGCAATTCTGTCTTGATGTCGAAATGCGTGCAATACAACTCCTGCAATGTGCAGCAAAACTACAATCAAAAATCCATTGGCAAACAATTCATGAAGATCTTCATAAGCTTCCTTTTGACCACTTGCCATTTTGTAACCACTAAAAGCCAATCCAAGTGCAAATCCAATCATGGCCAAAGTCGCCCAACTTGAAGCAGGATTGTGACCCGACCATTTTTGCTTTTCCCCCGAAAAGATTCCCTTTATATAATTAAGCAAATCTTTTGGATGCAACGCAAAAGTGCTAAAGCGAGAGTACTTAGAACCAACAAAACCCCATACAATTCTTAAAAGCACTACAAAGCCCAATAGAAGACCCGAAAGCATATGATATGAAAATATCGGCGACTCATCGTCGAAAGTTTTGGCAATCATAAAGGCACAAACAAAGAGCCCTGCAAAAATCCAGTGAAAGAGGCGAGTTGGAAGATCGTATATAAGTTGCTTATTCATAATTTCTCCTACTGAAGACGACTCAATACAGTCGCTTTATAAGGATACTATCGCCTGGAAGCCTACTTAATACTATTGGACAAATGGACTATGCCTATAAAATACAAGCTTATAGGTCATTTGCTGTATATAAAATTAATAATCTTTCTCAAATTGACCCTTCAAGCTTCGAATCTATAACCCACCCCAGGCTCAGTTATAATTAGCTTTGGAATAGAGGGATTTAATTCGATTTTACGCCTGAGATTATTCACATACACTCGAAGATAGTGCATCTGGTCACCAGCCTGCTCTCCCCAGACTTTAGCCAATATTGCTTGATGAGTGAGTACTTTTCCTCGATTCTGAATAAAAAGTTCAATCAATTCAAACTCTGTGACTGTAAGATGAACTTCTTTTCCATCTACAAATACTTTATGAGAAGAAAAATCAATTTTTAAATGTGCACTCTGAAATGTGGAGTTTGCATTATTTTTCTCTGCACTCAATTGAGAATGTCGTCTTAAAACTGCGTGAATACGCGCTTTGAGAACTGGCATAGAAAAAGGTTTTGTCACATAATCATCTGCACCAAGCTCCAAAGCTTCAACTTTAAGAGCATCGTCATCTTCAACTGTAAGCATAATAACAGGCACGTGAGAAAAACTTCTAAGTTCTTTAAGCGTTTCAATCCCGCTCATTTTTGGAAGGCCTACATCAAGCAATATGCATGCTGGATTTTCTGCTGCTAAAATTTTTAGAGCTTCTTCCCCCGAGGAGGCTTTTAACAAAGACCAACCTAAATCAGAAAGTCCATAGCTCAAAAGTTTTTGAATTTGAGCTTCATCATCTACGATAAGAATTTTAATCTGCTTTTGGGATGAGTTCTTTATCATGGGTTGAATATCAACTCCTTTTTTACTCTGGGAAATATAAGCGATGCTTTAAAACCCGTTTTCCCATCACCTCGATTGCCAACTTTTATCTCAGCGGCCATAGCCGACATTAATCCATTGCAAATAGAAAGCCCTAAGCCAAGACCCCCAGGGATACTTGGATGCTCCCGCGCAAATCTCTCAAAGAGTCTTGATGAAAATTCAGGGGACACACCAATTCCTTCATCAAGCACTTCCACCCCAACAGAGCTTTGATTTTGAAAGCCGCGAATCTCAATTGTTGAGTCAGCCTTTGAATACTGAATTGAATTAACGACTAGATTTCTCAATACGTCTGCCAATAAAACGAAATCAGCTTTAATAAGAGGAAGTTCAGCAACATTTTCAACACGTAGTCTACGAGAACCTAGACGTTCTTCAAGACGCCCAAGAACCAAACCAACAACATCCTCTATAGAAACCCATTCGGATTTTGATTCAAGTTTTCCTGATTCTAATCTGGACATATCAAGGAGTTCGTCTACAACATGAGACAACCTTGCTCCAGAATTAATTAAATCTTTAGAAATTGGGTTTAAATCAGGATGATTTTGAATAATTTTGGATTCAGCTATGGCCTGAGCACTACCCAACATAGAAGTCAGTGGTGTTTTGAACTCATGTGAAATCGAACTAAATAAGGCCTTCTGAAGTTTTGCAGATTCTTCAAGGGCCTTCGTGCGTGCTCTTAATGCAAAATAATGTTTCTTCTCAAGAAACTGTGAAAGTTGCTTTGCAATCGCCTCCAAAATCCCTTTCTGAGAGTAATCAATTCGTTCTCCACTAGTGCCCCCGCCAAAAAATCCAATAGCACCAAAAACATCATTACCAGAATAAAGCGGAAAATAAATTGCATCAGCCTCAGGTAAGGTTTCAGTTGATTTTCCGGCACGTCTTAGATTTGATATCGTCCAATGTGCAACTCCAATCTCACGGGCACTTAAATCATTCTTTCCTTCATCTCTAAGAATATAGTCAGAATTCTCAGAATTCTCACGAATGTAAAAAGCAGGTGAAAACTTGAGTTGACTTACGATAAGTTCATGAAGTGCCTGTAAAACGTCTGCAAGAGCGTTCTTCTCGGAAAATATCTTAGAAACTTCAAACAAAAAAGTCGCTTTGGCTTCGCGTTCTTTATAAGCCATTTCCCGCGCACGAGCTTTATTAGTCAGTGAACCTAAAACAATTGCCATAGCAAAAAATAATACAAGATGAATAAAGTCTTCCTTTTGAGAAATTAGGAATGTAAATCTTGGAGGTATAAAGAAAAAATTCCAAGAAACAGCACAAAGAAATGAAGTTACATAAATGGGCCCCCGTCCAGTGATGAGCGACTGATATAGTACGGCAAAAATAAAGACCAATCCCACACCGCGATATCCAATAAAGGGAAGTGCAATCTGAAGGCCAGCCGTTGTAATTGCAGTATTCAAAATTGAAATCAAATACTCCCCTGGATTTGATTTCAAGCGAAGTCTTAGAAGTTGAAGTAAAGTTGGATTTTTAATGGCCTCAGTAGTGACAAGCGAAATAGTGAAATGCTCTTTTTTCCGAATTAGAACATCAACCGGAGACTCAGGTGCTAGCAGTTTATGAATAAAACTCATCTGCGGGCGCCCCAGTACAATCTCAGTGATCTGCCGCTCTTTAGCAATTCCTAGAATAGCTTCGGAAACATTTGGGGAACTTATCGCGAGAATTTCAGCGCCCAGATGTTTAGCTAATTCAATATTTTCATCAAGCAGTTTTCTATCTTCATTGGATAGAATTACGCCAGTATCAACATAAACAGCAATCCAAGGAGCCTCTAAATTAAAAGATTTGTTGCGTGTCCAGCGCAATAACTCTGTAGCACTTGGACTCGGACCTATAGCTACAAGGAGTCTGTCATGTGTTTTTGTTTTTTGAGGCAAATCATATCGAGAAACAGCATCCACGACTTCTCTATCGACTCTTTCAGCAGTCAACCTTAACGCAAGCTCTCTAAGAGCCGTTAGGGTTCCTCGTCTAAAAAATCCCTGCAAGGATCTTTCAACCTTTTCTTTCGGATAAATTTCTCCGCGCTCAAGTCTTGTCAGAAGTTCATCAGGAGGAAGATCTATGAGCTCAATTTGATCAGCTCGATCCAATATCGAATCGGGGACACTCTCTTTAATGTCAACACCGGATAGGTTTTTTACAAGGTCTAGTCTGCTTTCAAAGTGCTGAACATTAATTGTCGTATAAACATCAATTCCAGCACGAAGAATTTCTTCAACATCCATGAAGCGTTTGGGATGGCGAGAACTTGGAGCGTTAGTGTGGGCTAACTCATCAATCAAAACAAGTTCAGGACGTCGCTTCAATATGGCGTCTATATCCATTTCTTCAAGCTCAGCACCTCTATAAGAAATTTTCTTCCGCGCTATAATCTCAAAACCCTGGCTCAACTCGGTCGTTCGCGCTCTACCGTGAGTTTCAACTATACCGATGACAACATCACGTCCCTCTCTTTTAAGAGCATGAGCATTTTCTAACATGGCACAAGTTTTACCAACGCCTGCAACCATTCCAATAAAAATTTTGAGTTTGCCCTTCGTATACTGGTCATTATCGTAGCTTGGATTCTCCGTTGCCATAAAGTTTAATTCTATTTCCTAAATTCATCTAAAGCGAGATTTAGCTTCAAGACATTAACTCGGGGACGTCCCAAAACTCCCCACGTTGGTAGCTCCGTCAGTTGGCCAATCAATTCCACTAGAACTTCTTTCTTTAAACCCCGCTTAGCAACTATACGAAGCACCTGAAACTTTGCAGCCTCCGGACTTATATGAGGGTCAAGCCCGCTTCCTGAAGCTAGTAGAAGTTCGTAGGGCACATTATTGTCCACCCCGTAAGACTTTCGGGTGCTCTCAATTCGATCTTTGAGCTTTTGACTTGTTGGACCGAGATTCGATGCTCCAGCAGGAACGCTTTGATAATCATTGCTTGACGGTCGAGACCAAAAATAGTCTTCGGAAGAAAATTTTTGTGCCAACAATTCAGAACCAACAGATAGATTTTCATGCTTTACGATTGATCCATTAGCTTTCTCTCGGAATATTCCTTGCCCAACTATTGTAACGGCAAGCGGATAAAGAACTCCCGTAAGCAAGGTCATTAAAGCCAAAGAGCGGATAGATTGAAAGAAAACAGTTCTCATAAATTCTCCTTAAGCTAATCCAATAGCGACTAAAATCAAATCCACCAGTTTGATTCCAGCAAATGGAGCCACAACTCCTCCAATTCCATAAATAAAAAAGTTCTTCATAAAAATCTGACTCGATGGCTTCGCTTCATACTTCACACCTTTAAGAGCAAGGGGAAGTAATAAAATAATAATCATCGCATTGAAGACGACAGAACTCAAAATTGCCGATTCAGGCGAATGAAGTCTCATTACGTTAAGACTCGATAAGACCTGCGAATGACCATAGAGAGTTATAAACATTGCAGGAATGATAGCAAAATATTTTGCGACATCATTGGCGAGACTAAAAGTGGTTAAAGCACCACGAGTCATTAAAAGTTGTTTTCCAATTTCTACAGTTTCAATTAATTTCGTTGGATCTGAATCAAGGTCAACCATATTTGCTGCTTCTTTTGCAGCTGGCGTCCCACTGTTCATAGCAAGTCCAACATCGGCCTGAGCAAGAGCCGGAGCATCATTCGTTCCATCACCAACCATGGCAACCATATGGCCTTTGGCTTTTTCTTCTTTTATTCTTTCTAATTTTGCCTCTGGAGTTGCCTCTGCGAGAAAATCATCAACTCCTGCCTCCGCCGCAATTGCTGCAGCTGTAACAGGATTATCTCCAGTAATCATGACCGTCTTGATTCCCATTTGTCTTAGCTGTGCAAACCTAGTTCTAATACCAGGTTTAATGATGTCCTTGAGATAAATAACACCGAGCACTTGCTTAGATTTTGATACAACTAGTGGAGTGCCTCCCTTGATTGCAACTGATTTCACTTTGGCATCAAGATCAATAGGCCAAGTTCCACCCAAGCTTTCAATAAAGCGTTTAAGAGAATCACCCGCTCCTTTTCTGAGTTGTTCTCCAGACAAAAGGTCAACACCACTTAATCGAGTCTTGGCACTAAATTCAATTGGAGTTCCTTCTGCTTTATCGAGATTTATTGCATATTTCTCAGAAGCCAGTTTTACAATCGACTTACCTTCAGCCGTTAAATCAGAGAGCGATGACAAATATGCTATTTGAGCAAGTTCAGTGTGCGAAACTCCATTTGCGGGAATAAATTCTGCGGCCATTCGATTGCCCAGAGTGATTGTTCCCGTTTTATCAAGAAGTAGGACGTCTACATCTCCAGCCGCTTCAACCGCACGGCCACTCATAGCCAATATATTGCGCCTTAGGAGTCTATCCATCCCACTAATACCAATTGCAGATAAAAGTCCCCCTATAGTTGTAGGTATCAAACAAACCAGAAGAGCTATCAGCACAGTCCAGCTCAATTCCACCTGTGCATAATGGCCAAAAAACTTAAGACAAAAAATCACAAGCAGAAATAAAACCGTAAGAATAACAAGCAATAGGGAAAGCGCAATTTCATTTGGAGTCTTTTTCCTTTCAGCGCCTTCAACAAGGGCAATCATCTTATCTAGAAAAGAATCACCTTCTTCAACTGTAATTCTAACTTTGATATGGTCACTGATGACCATGGTTCCACCCGTCACAGAGCTTCGATCTCCACCAGCTTCTCTGATGACTGGAGCCGATTCCCCCGTGATAGCAGATTCATCGACGCTGGCTATTCCTTCGATGACCTCTCCGTCACGAGGGATGAGGTCTCCAGCTTCACAAATAACAATGTCATTCAATTTTAAATCTTGAGCCGTCTTTTTAATTTCTTTTCCATTTATCAAAACTCTACATTCAGCTCGAGATTTTGCTTGCTTTAAACTAGCAGCTTGAGCTTTTCCTCGGCCTTCTGCAATAGCCTCTGAAAAGTTAGCAAAAATAACTGTAAACCAAAGCCAAATAGCTATTTGAACTTCGAATCCAAAAAATTGATTTTCCCAAACTTTTAAAATGGTCGAAAAGCTCACGACGATTGCACTGAGTAAAACTATAAACATAACTGGGTTTTGAATCTGATCTTTTGGATTGAGTTTCTTGAAACTATCGATGCTGGCTTGTTTTAAAATCTTCAAATCCCAGAGAGTCGACGATGTTTGTAATTTGCTCATAAATCTATACTCCTAAAAAAGAACGCCTTTGAGCATCAAGAAATGCTCTGCTATCGGGCCAAGCGCCAAAACAGGCAGAAACGTGAGCGCACCTACAATAAACACAACTCCAGTCAGCAAGAGTACAAAGCTCCCACCTGAAGTTGGAAAAGTACCTAAAGATTCTGGAGCAGTTTTTTTAAGGCTTAGAGTTGCAGCAATTTTAATAACTGAAAGAATTGGAATAAATCTTCCGACAATCATGCAAACGCTGAGCGCAATATTGTAAAAAGGCGTATCTACAGTGAGCCCACCAAAAGCAGAGCCATTATTGGCACTAGCAGAAGTGAAGGCATAAAGAATTTCGCTAAGTCCGTGAGGACCAAAATTATTACGTGAAGCCACGGCATCGGGCAAAAGCAAAGCCAGAGTTGTCCCAAGTAAAATGCAAAGGCTTGGAGCTAGAATACCGACGGCTGCCCACAGCACTTCTTTACTTTCAATTTTCTTTCCAAAATATTCCGGGCTTCGTCCCACCATAAGACCTGCAAGAAATACAGCGAGGATCACAAAAAGAATCATTCCATACAAACCTGAACCCACTCCCCCAAAAATGACTTCTCCAAGCATCATGTTAAAAATTGCCATTAAACCCGCAAGCGGAGAGAAACTATCGTGCATTGCATTTACAGACCCATTGGAAGCCGCCGTAGTGACCACTTCCCAAAGTGTACTTGTGCCAATTCCAAAACGAGTTTCCTTACCCTCAAAGAAGGGTAAATTTCCTAATGCTGTATTGATTCCACTTTCACTCCAAAGAGCCAATGAAAGAACTGGGATTAGCACTATAAACATTGTGTAAAGAAGTGCGCGTGCATGAGCTTTCTTAAGCGTGAGCTCACCAAATGCAATAACGCAAGAAAATGGCAGTAATAAAATTGATAGAAGTTCAAGAACATTACTTAGAGGTGTTGGATTCTCAAAGGGATGGGCACTATTGACTCCAAAAAAACCACCTCCATTGGTCCCAAGTTGCTTGATCGCAATCTGAGACGCAGCAGGTCCACCTGGGATAACACTTTTAATTCCCTCAAGTGAAGCCACGTCTATATAATGAGAAAAATTTTGAATCACACCCTGACTCATAAGTGCAATGGCCAAACAAAATGAGTGTGGCAAAAGGATATATACAATGACTCGGGTCAAGTCTTCCCAAAAGTTTCCTAATCGATCGACTTGTTTAGAGATGAGTCCACGCGCTAGCGCTGCCATAATCGCAATTCCCACGGCTGCAGAAACAAAATTTTGCACACCTAAGCCTAGCATCTGTGAAAAGTAACTCATTTGCGACTCACCCGAATAAGCCTGCCAATTAGTATTTGTGACAAAACTGACAGCTGTATTAATCGATAGTAACCACGAGAGTCCGTTTAAAGCTTGTGGATTGAGAGGGAGAATATTCTGGTATCTGAGTATTAAAGTCAGCGAAACTAAGCTGATGAAACTCAGACAAATTAGACTCCATAGATATTCTCTCCAACCTTGAGACGGTGCTTCAGCTTTTTGAGTGCGATTAATTCCCGTAAATTTAAGTAGAATTCGTTCTAAAGGACAAAGAAACTTTAAAAAAGAGGGAGTCTCAGATTTTAAAACTTGACCCATAATTTTGCCGAGGGGAATACCCAGCCCTAGAAGCACCAAGAAATAAATGAGGATCTCTAAAAGTTCCTGTCTATGAAAAGCTAGTGTCATGCAAGCAGGATACGTCATCCATAATTGAAATAACGAATCAAAATAAGATCAAAATTAATCCATTAAAACCTCAATAAAACATCAAAATAGTTAAAAAACTTTTGATTTTATATTGATTAGTAACAACAATATGAAGGATGTATTTTTTAATTATGTTGCATAGATTTTTTCGAATCTCAGGCAGTGCTTGCATACTGGCTGCAAGCATTTCCACCTGGGCCGTTGGCTTTTATCGAATGCCATGTGAAGAAGAAGAACTAACTAAAAAAAAAGCTGAGGAGAGTCTCTCTCAATGCATTGAGTTTAATTATTCAGAGAACCTAGAAGTTATTCAGAAAAAATGCAAAGAAGCTATCGAAACTGAGATTCAAAGTGCTTCAAAATTTAGAAACTGCCAAATCGAATCAAACCCATTATCTAAGAAATAAAAATTCACGTTTAGTTTCTTAAGTTATGACATAGACTTTTTACTTATTGGTCGCATTTCTTATCAGGGTTGCTGATATTTTTGAAATTCAATGCATACTTAGAACATAAGTTAGCTAATGAAAAATAATATTGAACACTTTCACCATCATCTTTAGAAAATACAATCTCAATGTCACTGTTCAAATTCTTCTGGGCTTTAAAGAATTTATCTATGAGATCTTTTTGAACTTCTTTGATTTGAAAGTTCTGCAAATGAACTTCTTTTGAAAAATCCCAACTATAAATAAATTTTTTCTCAGAAACTGAATAGTAATTAACAAGGAAATGCTCATGAGAAGCCTTATCATCGACAAGGGCTCTAAAAGTAATCAAATAGGAGGGTCCATCGGGATCATTGAATTCCGAATAAACAATCCGAAATGCGGGCCGAGAATCTGAACTTTCTATGGCACTGAGTTCTTTGGCTCCTTCATAAGCAGGTGCTTCTTTAATAGATGCAGCCAATAAAAACATAAATGATAGAAAAATCTTCAAATTCATAATTACGTACTTTTACCGATGTTTTGAATTATTGTACACAAGACGGCACCTGGTGTTGCCGTTGTCTTGTAATATCGGGGATTTAAAATTGGTTGCGGTGGCGGTAATCTAGTCGAACCAACGGTAGCGACGCGAGAGGCGTTTGTAACGTGGAAAAGGCCGCTTTTTGGACGTCGAACTGGCATTTGACCCCTGAAAGTAACTTTTTAAGGACTGGAGAATCAAAAATGTGGGTTTTAAGATTGATTCAAGGAGCGTTCTCTTTTGCGCTCACTATTGGAATTGCCGGAGGTCTCGTGGACCTCGCACTAAACATGAGGACAAAATCCCAGCGAGCTGCCCAGATGGGGCTTGTTTCACTCAAGAGCTTAAACGAGCAATTGCTAAGTGGAAAAAGCCATCGTGAACTTCACGGTGGCAAAAAGTAAGCAAGACCTGCCAATCAAGTTATCACGACAAGCATCTGTATTTTGATCTTTGCCAACGCCATTGATGCGTTGGCAAATTGAAAAAAGGATTGGCAAATGAGTGATACAAAAAGGGTAGCTGTCTATGCGCGAGTTTCAACAGGAAATCAGGGTACGGGATTGGAAGCCCAAATTCGGGCACTGCGTGGCTATTGTAGCCAAAAGGGAATTGAAGACTTCCTCCTGTTTCAGGATGAAAACCAAAGTGGAGTGAAGGCATCTCGTCCGGCACTCGACAAAATGATGAAGGCCGTAAGAAACCGAGAAATTGAGAAAGTTGTCGTTTACAGTTTCAGCCGATACGCGAGAAGTACGTCGCACTTGCTATCGGCTCTTGAAGAATTTAAAAAACTTGGAGTTGAGTTTGTTTCCATTTCTGAAAACATTGAAACGAATTCTCCTCTGGGAGTCGCGATTTTTAGTATTCTTGGAGCCGTAGCCCAGCTCGAACGAGATATTTTGATCGAAAGGGTCAAAAACGGTTTAGCCAATGCAAAAGCGAAGGGAGTGATTCTTGGAAGGAAGAAAAGCAGAGACTCAGAATTAATCAGGCGTTTATATTTAACTGGCGTTACCTATCGAGAGATTGGAAGAATCGCAAAATGTTCTTCGGGTGCAGTTAGCGCGGAAGTTCGAGAACTCAAAAAGGAACTTGATAAAGACAAGCAACTGGAAAAAGCTCTTAAGGAACGCGAATACGAATCAGTGAAAGTTGAACTCGAAAGAACTCGCTCCAGAGTTGCCACACTTGAAGGAAAAGTCCCCATTGAACACAAAAGCACAAGTGAAATTGGCTCGAACGATTTACAGAAAAATCAATCATCACAAAATAAAGGAGAGCCTGTTCATGTCGTAATCTGAATCCCAAAAACATTTAAGAGTTGAATGGGTCTTTCGGACTTTAGTGCCGAGAGACCCATTTTTTTGCCCTGTTGCTCTTATGTCACTGTAATAGAAATCAGGGTTAAATATTCAAGAGGGGTTACTCGAAAAGCTTGACCTCTTCGGATAAGAATAATTGGCAATGAGTGCTTTGAAGATGAATTATCCGGGCGATAGCGCTTTTGAAAAACTCCTCAAAAAAACTGGCTGC
The DNA here is from genome assembly GCA_964609695.1 of uncultured Bacteriovoracaceae bacterium. Taxonomy (GTDB): domain Bacteria; phylum Bdellovibrionota; class UBA2428; order UBA2428; family UBA2428; genus JAGNHS01. The sequence continues at coordinate 24,683 of CAZSSP010000019.1, read as the reverse complement.
GAGATGACCTGTATTGAGGTTCGTGCCTTTCTCATGGGCTGCATTCTTTCAGAAGAGTTCGTCAGTCCCAATCATGCATTGGAGATTGTTCTTGGCGGCGACGAAGATGACCGAGATCCCTTTAAAAATGAAAAAGAAGCAGCTATTTTTATGAGTGCCTTTATGGGCCTTTGGAACGAGATGGCTGATTTACAGTTTTCAAAAAAGCCCTTTTGTTTTTCAAAACTTCCAAAGTCTTTTAGTTCAGATAAAGATTTTAAAATTTCTATTGCCTGCCGGGTTTCAGAGATGTGCGCTTTTATGGATGGCATTCTTCAAGAGGGTGGCGATGACGGATATGATTTTGATCCCACAGATATTGAATCGTTGTCTCTAACAGGGCTTGTCGATATTTCGATTCAATCTATTGGTGGCCAACTCGAAGACATGATTGCGGCTGATGACATCGATCAAGAAATTCTTCTTTCTATTGTTGATGCCGTCGATATGCGTATTGAGAAAGCCCTCAAAAAATACCTTATTGAACATGGTAAGGGGCCACTGAAGACCTCAACCAAGCCAAAGAAGGCTTCCCGCCGACATTGAGAGATGTCTGTTTACTGGACCCTGTAATTCATTGCATGCAAATTCGATGGGTTACACGAACGCCAGGACTTTTCGATGCAATATCAACCTCTTATTTATTGGTCCTGCGAGCAACGAGGGTATGGCGCCAATTGGGCAATAATCACAGCTCGTAAAAGTCCGCGGCAAGGACGCAGAGTCGTTCTTCTTTCGAAGAAGCGCGGATCACCTTATGGCTTTCGAGCACGGCCTTCATCCAGATTTCGCGGACGCGCGGAAGGTCACTTGAGGAGAGTGTGACCGCGCCGGAATAATGGAGATCGTCGGCCTGCTTTCGATCCAGAGTCTGCAGCACGTGAATGCGCCAGTTCGAATGAAGCCTTGAGATGAGAGGAGAATCGTTGCCAAGGTGAATTTCGGCCTCGACCGTTTCATACTGCCCCCGCGGTCCATGGCGGGCCAGACCATTGTCAATGAAGAAGCCAAGAATTTCATTCACGCGTTCAAGTTTTAAACCCAGCCGCTCGGCGATTGCGTCGGGCCGGCGGAACTCGGGGATCGTTATCAGCATACGAACGGCTTGGTAATGCCAACTCGAATAGTAGACGGCTTGATTCTCCGGAGAAATCTTTCCGCGGATCGCCACCCGGTTGCGCAAATGACCGTGGTCCTCGCGACGACGCGTGAGCTGCCGATCGAGAAAGGCGCGTAGCTCTCGAGTGCCCGCGCGGTTCTGCTCTACCAAGAGCATGAAGTACTCCGCCTCGTCATTCCTCAGTCCCAAAAAGCGCGTGAGCGCTTCGGCCTGCTCGGGGCTCAGGTGCCGATCACCCGCCAAAATGTGCGAGACATACGCCACTTGGCATTTCATCGCATCAGCCATTTTACGTCTCATTCCGCGGCCAGCAGAAGGTGCCTGCGCGATCCGGTCTAAGAGGAAACGCTTGTATTCGGTGTACTCGTAGATGGAATTCTCCATGCCTCAAACATACATCGCTCTCTTTCAATCGTATACAAAAAGTATAAATAAAGGGATACTTTTTAGAACATTGTTCTATTCATCGGGCCTTCTCTTTATTATTTTGATAGTCAAAAGGGAGGCCACAATGAAAAATAAATTACTCTTCTTGCTCGCAGCTTCGATCGGCTCTTTTACAGCACATGCCGGAGGCATTGATGGTGGCGGCGGTGGCACGCTTGTGCCCGATCCGATCACGATCGAGTCTGTCGTCAAGATCATTCAGAACGCCCAAAAGGAGCTTAGGGTTTTTGTCAAAGCTCTGCAGTTCGATTTCGACTACAACACAACGGCTACGAGAACACCTTTGGACCACAAACTCTTTGGTGGCGCTAGTCCCACAGGCGAGAAGTTATGGGATGTGCTGGAACGCACGAATGTTGAGCTTCTTATGAAGCGCCCTTGCAAAGACGAAAACGGCCACGATGTCGACGGCAGTGTTCGCGCGTCTCAGCCAGGTATGATTTGCATCAGCGCCTTTTCGATTGCGCCTAAGCTGATTGAAGAAACCGCCCGCCCTCAAATAGAGGCCTTGATCCTCCACGAACTGACTCATCTCTTGGGTACCAACGAAAATGAAGCGGTGACTTTCCAAAAATTCGCCCGCTCATGCCTCAAAACATTTTCCTCTGGAGTGGTTACTGACTTCCTACACCAAGGCTGGCTCCTCTCCAACCAAACGCGATTCAACACCTGGGGATTCGTTGGCGCTTTTGACTCTTTCTCCAATCAGGTGATTGAGGAAAACCTTGATAGGATCACCCAGCAAAATATGCAGCTCGATTCCTACATCTATTCTCCAGGAGGGGCGATGTCGGTGATGGACTATCGCGAAATCCAACTCCGAAACTATTACGCGACTCAGCTAGCCCTCGCGCGAATTTGGATAGGGATCCAGTTGAACGAGGGCCCTCCGGGGTTTTTAGTCCGTGAGTACGAGAGGGCATTCCAAGGTGCGGACTCGGCGACCTATCGACAGGTTCAGCAACGCATGGGATCCGATCTCGACCCGAGCAATCCGCTTGCGAACGAAAGAATTCAGAGGATCAAGAAGCGT
>CAZSSP010000019.1:0-22034 GCA_964609695.1 uncultured Bacteriovoracaceae bacterium | reverse complement strand
CTACATTCGCGAAGTTGAGGTCTATTTTTACAAGCTCATGTGGAGCTGGCGACTTCAGCCGATAGCTGGGCCGTGGGATCCCACACCGAGCCTGACGCGAAATCCATGGTACGGTGTGCAAGGTCATTACGACATCACTTCGGCCCATTGCGATGGTCGACCTGCGCCGATTCCTCCTTACAACGTGTTTGAGGTGATCACTGCAGACGATTACCGCCTTGGTGGGAGTGTAAGTTGGCTCTTCCTCCGAAAGCTTGGACCCAATGACTATTATGCTGGTGTGAGACTTATGGAAGATCATGATACAGACGCGACGATCACACTTACGGCTCTTTCTAACGGAGGAGCGAGCCGCATCGAAGAGAAGGGCACGCTCTGGGGCCCATACTATTCTAAGAATGAGTACCGCCTAGAACACGACCGCCATTCCGGCGCTTACAAAATGACGGAAGCGGAATACGTTCGCGAGTGGGATACCTTCACCGGCAAAATTCAAGAAACAAGGCACCAATGCGTCTATGAACTCATGAAGGGTCCACCTCCTACAAAACCGTAGAGATTTTTCAGGTGATAAAGGTGTCACACTGTCATTGTGTGAACGGTGTCCGATCAGAAGGGCTCAGGCCAATTCTCTAGAATCTTTCGTTGATGCCAAGTTTTTGACTTCAGGAATGATGAACGCCGGGCTGGGCTTATGCCCGTTCGGCGTTATTGCGTCTTATGTCCGAAATTTTCGAAACTCGGTTCTGACCAAAGATTAGTTTTACTGTTCAAAGCGACTAAAAAAACAAACGCATTTCTTCAATCTTCTAAGCCCTGAGTCCAATTGGCACCGATAAATAAATCGGAGGCTGAAAAGCCTGGTAGGAGTGAATTGAAATCAACCGAAGCATAACGCCTCATGGTTCTCCGGTATCGAACGCTGACAGGGCTACCACTCGGCAGCAAATCTCCACTAACTGATTTGCAGGCTTGAACCGGCTGACCAATGCAATATTCAAAGTGCACGAACGCAGAGATTCTTTTTAATCGTCAGAATCACCAGAAGCTTAAAGAGACCAAGAGGAACGTCCGAAGCCCTTGGTCCATCAGGCGGCATTGCATTCAAATGGCATAAGCAAAAGAATTTGTGGTCAGAGCTAATTACTTCGCAAACAAGTCAAGTTGAAGTCTTTAATGGCGTTTGCATTCTCATTTGTAAACCAAAAAGAAGATCCTTTATCACCTGCCGTTATCGTTGCAGTGTTTAGCGCTCTGCCGTTTAAAGCGTCTTTAATTCTTTCAATCTTAAACACGATTTTCTTTTGGCCATCAATTGACTCGAGGATACTCGCAAAAGCGATAGGATCATTTAAGGCGTTTGATTTCGGAACAAGTGCCAAAGTATTATTACTGGGCCCAATGGGTACAATCAGGTCTCCTGTAACTATTTCTGAGGCATTGAACGATGCTTCAGAAAAGACTTGATAGGCACAATGATAGATGAACTCTTTACCATCTGCTTTGGCTGTAGGGCACCAGCATAGCCATGTTGCCAAAATCAGCGATAAATTTGCCACGTATCTGCCAAGCTTATATCCAGTTTGATGTTTCATATTTAATCCTTTAAATCGTTAGCTCGTAGGCTATTATTTGAATCTTGGTTTGTTTCATTTTAAATACGGCCGTTTTTACATCATCTCGCATTTTGCGATCTTAAACGTGATGTTTTTGCCTAAAACGAAACGAGGAAAATCATTGGGAGATTCTACTCCATCTCCAATTTTAATTTCACCCTTAAAAGGAGTTCTTGTTCCGTCCGGATTCTGATTTCTTTCCAATTGGATGTCAACCATACCAAGCTCTCCAAGCGAGTACACAATTCCTTGACCAGAAATCGACAAGTCGTTTTTACTGATTTCGGGAGCAGATTCTGGAGAAAATATAAAATCAAATTTAGTTCCTGAGATTCCACTTCGCTTGAATATATTAATAAAATGATTTTTTGAATCTAAATAAAAATTTCCCATCGAAGCTCCAGCGCTATCCTCCAGTTGGCAACTAAGGTTAAATTCAGGTATTCTAGCAAATGCTTTTTCAGATCCCGAAATTGACAGAACGAGTATCGCAAAACCTAAATAATTTCTTAAAATTTTCATATACGTTTCCTTTTTTATTTTGACTATTTTTGAATTTTAATTGATGAACGGTGCATTGAATCTTACTTTTTGCGGCACAAAATCGAAACAGATTCATTTGATCCTTCAATGGATTGACTACCATCTACCCCTTTGGCAAGGAGTCGGGGGCTCAAAGGCCCAGTTGGGTAATGTTGTCGATCATCGTTATACTCATACCTTAATTCTAGTTCATTAAATCGAACCATGTACGCCCTTATGCTCTCCTTATAATGGTAGTTAGCAGGATCTCCTATTTCCATTTCTCGCTGTCCCAAAAATAAGAAATAAGACCCGTCTTCTGTTTGTTGCGAATTATCAAAGTCTTTCTCGGTATTTACGATCTTTTTAAATGTCTTAGTTTTTCCATTGGAAAATTTGCATTCGACGCTACAGTTGTAAATGTTTGCGTTAGCAATGCCAGCTATAAAAAAGCAAAATACTGCAGCTCTGATTAATCTGTCTTTTCTAAAAATCATAAAATTTCCTTCCTGCTATAAAACTATTCAAAATATTTGCATACGGGTTTTCCGCAATCGGCTGGAAAATCATTTTTCCTACACTCATTAGTCGCATCGTTTTCAGCATCTTTGAGTAAAGAGAAATAACTCGAGCTGTATTGTCTACGAACTCTGTGTTTTACCGGCGGGAAAGGGCATTCGTGTCTGAGGCCCGGCGTGCAATGAGGTCCGATTTCCTCCCAGTAATAACTTCCTCCGACGCTGCATTGCCAAGACTTTGATGGCGGCTTCGGCCCCATACCGAACGTATTCACCACGCTCAGCAAAGAAAGGCTTGCCAGGCTAAATTTTAAGATCAATTTCATTTTTGTTCTCCTTTTTTTAAGTTTTCAAGACAAGGGCCATCTAACCATCACTCGTTTTCACCTATGGAAAACCTGAAGTGATGGTATTTTGAGAAATATTTACGATTCAAATTTAATTCTGAGAAACTTTCAGGGAGTTATTTGAATATCGCAACGGTTTTCGGAAATACTTTCACCGTAACCCATTCGAAAGTTATCAATTTGAAAAGATGCATTCATATAACGATAAAGACTTCCACCATCAGTTTCTTCAGATATTCGAGCAGTACTCCATCTCAGCATTTTTTTTGGTATTAAAGAAAGAGATGGTCGATCCTCGTCATTATCAATAATAATAAACTTGCCGGAATTTGCGCTGCCAAATTCATCCTCAGCTGAATAACAACTTACCGCAAAGACGCCATTTAGGTACGTGGTGCAATCGTGGAAGGTCTTATGTAATCTAGGAATTTCGATTTGAACAACATAAGAGTGCTTGAGATTGATAAATGCAGCTGCTTCTGGAGAAATCTGAGAAAGTAATTTTGCTCCTTCTCGATCTTTGTTCTCGTTGCTTGTGTTGTCGTTTTGGTCCGTAATAAATTCAAGCTTTCCATTTTTAGGCGTTATTGTCGCCCTAAACGATTGGAGGAAATTTCCTTCGTATTTTCCATTTTTACATCGTAAGCTCGAAGTAGACGTCTTCTCTAAAACGGGGCGCACAACGAGTTTTTTGACTATCGTATTTTCTAAAAAACCACTGATCTGGTCAGAAATTTCATAGTGAGATTCGGATCCTGACGCTACTTCTAGTTTTGCAAGGGCGGCATACTCGTGGTGGATGAGCACATACTGGTTCGATTCGGATGTCTGTTCCATGAAAGGTGAAGTTGAGCAGTGTATGTAATTCGTGCCGTTGGCAACGTAGTTTTCGCAAGTTTTACTCGCACCATCAATTTCAATTTCTTTGTTGTCGCAGGTTAATACAACGTTCAAGGGATTGGGCTGGATTTTTTCCAACATTTTCTTTTCATATTGGGCGACAGTTAAAGGATTTTTAATCTTAAGTGCTTTCGCTCCTCCCTTTTGAATCCAAGACGCCAAATCGTCACGAATATCTTGGATGCGTTTTTCGCAGAGATCACCACCACCACCGGAGATAGGCCCATTTACCGGAGTCGCTATCGCGGAAAGTGAAGTAAGAAGGACTGTTGGGATGATTGTCTTGTGAAACATTGTTGCTCCTTAAGTGGTAGTCCGTGCAAAATGCCAAGATTCGTTTCGCTGTGCAATATAAAAATTATTAATAAATGACAAAAATGTCCGATAAATATAAACAGATGTTATAGAGAAGGCTAAATGAATATATTTAACTTTAATGACTACAAAGAGATCATTCGCGAAAAGATTAAGGAGAACAAGCATTTAAAGGCATATAAAACGAACTTGGCCATGCTGGCAGGATGCCAAAAGTCTTTTTTTTCACAAGTCCTTAGTACCCATATTCATTTCACCCCTGATCATGCAGCAAGACTTACGGAAATCTGGCACTTTAATGAAAGTGAAGCAGATTACTTTATTCTTTTACTCATGCAGGCACGAGCCGGGAATTCGAGTCTTAAAAATTACCTTCAAAAAAAAATAGATAAATTAATTCAATTGCAGGGGCAACCGAGTGAAAGGCTCTATTGGCCAAGTTTAGATTCTCCCAGCTCCCAGCTGCAATATTATTCATCGTGGTACTGGTCTGCCATTCATATTCTTGTGAGTGTTCCTGAAATGACATCCGCAAATGAGATAGCAAGTCATCTGAAGTTACCTATGGAAATAGTTTTACAAGCTCTCCAATGGCTCGAAGAAAAAAAGCTTATCGTGAAAAAAAATACCGGCTGGAGTGTCACGGATACTTTTATTCACCTAAATTCGAGAAGTCCTATGAACGAAACACATCAATCAAATTGGTTACATAAAGCCATTGCCGATCTTCAAAAACAGAACTCAGATTCACTCCACTATTCTTCAGTGTTCACCATTGACGAAGCGACCTTTCAAAATCTTAAGAGGACCCTCGTAGACTCCATTGAGAAAATGACCCCACAGATTTTAGCGTCACCATCAAAAAAACTAGTTTGCCTCTCCACTCACCTCTTTCCAATTGGATAGGTTCGCTAGGAATTGCAAAGCTAGGGAGGACTGAAGGGCTGAATCTTAGACTTGATATTATTTGGAGACTAGATTCTCTCGTTACTGACAACTTTTTGACTTCGCGAATGATGAACGCCAGGTTGGGGCAAACCCAAGCTTGGCGTTTTGCGTCTTAAGTCCCAAATTTTCGGAACTCATTTTGGATTACAGATTAGGGTATTAAAATTTTAATTTCACTGTTCTCTTTGCAGTTCATATTCTCAAAAAAGTAGCTGCCGGGGCCATCGATTTCTCTCCAAAAGGTACCTTTCAATTTTCCGCTTGGAAGCCTCTTCGTCTTAAGGTCAAAAGACTCGTATTTGTCACTATAGCGGGTTGTTGTGGAGTCGACTTTCGTGACTCTCAGAGAATTAAAAACTCCTTTTTCGACATTTCGACTTAAACCATCATCCTCGTTAACTTCAACGACTAATCCGAAAGGCATGGGGCCGTCAGGAACCACTATCCCCACCTGCTTAAAGCTATAATCGGTGTTCTCTTCTGTACACGTTACAAGCGTTTCAAGTGTTTGTTCTTTAGAGATCGCATACACTTTCGATGTCAGGGACACAAAAACTGAAGCCGTAAGCATGATTTGGGAAAATAATTTTTTTTTCATAAATACTCCTATTCTATACCGTTTGGTAGTTGTGATCTTTCATTGAAGTCATCTTTTTGAGATTTAAAGTACAAAAGGTTTTACAACTTAGAGACTGCACTTTTGCTCAACGTCTCGAACAAAATTTGAAAAGGTGTAGCAATAGTAGTCATCTCTTAAATTGCCGCTTCCAATAGACCAAATGAGAGTGTCAACTTCTCGTGGGCTGAGCTTTGCACATTCGAGTCTCAAATTGATTTCGTTAGCAATTTTAATTGCATCTTGCGACAAGTCCTTTAAACATGAGGAGGGACCAAAAGGGGGGCCGATCAAATCATTCATGACATCTATTAGCGCTTCTGCAACTTGAGAGCTCGAATAATGCTCTACCACACTGGGCTTTGCTCCCATGCCATAAGAAAAATTTGCAGAAGCTATTGTCAATATTCCTAAAACAATCGTTTTCATAATTTAAAATCCTTTACTATTGGTCTACCAGTTTGAATTCACAATTCTCGATGCGGTCCATATTTTCGAGTATGTAATTTCCTGGCTCATCTTTGACCAGGAAGTTGAAATGCTCTTAGCAAACGACTGTGTAGAGGGGCAATTAATTTGTTATTATAAATTTACAATATAATTAATTTATAATATCGTAAGGATTGTGAAGGCCGATAAAGTCTTAGATGTATTTGCTTATACAGACTACAAACTGTTGTTACGGGAGCTCATTGAGAAACGTAGTCAACTCAGCAAAGGCATTCGATCCAAGTTTGCAGAATCCTGCGGTATGAACCGCACCTATCTACCACAAGTTTTAAACTCTAAAGCACATTTGTCCGAGGAGCAGGGCCTGCGTGCAGCTCAATTCTTAGGTATGGAACTCTTAGAAATTAAGTACTTTCAAATTCTTTTGAGAATCGCCAAGGCTTCCACGCCTGATCTACAGGCTTTTTTTGAGGAAGAACGTCGCGAACTACTTGTGAAAAATCGTGAGCTTGAAAAGCACCTAAAGAAAACAAACAACTTAGATGAAAAAATTTCTTCAACTTATTATTCTCAGTGGTTTTACTCGGCTTTGCATATTGGTCTTTATATTCCAAGATTTAGAAATCCCAGAAGGGCTGCGGATTATTTAGGTCTCAGTGAAGCTACTGTGCTGAAAGTGTTTAAATTCTTGGTTAGCTCAGGACTCGCCAAAGAAAAAAAGGATGGAACCTTCGAAGCTGTAGAATCTAACTTTCATCTTCCCAAGGAATCTCCTCATGTTTTTAAACACCACACCAACTGGCGATTGAAAGGCTTAGAATCATTAGACCGAAAACAAGACCACGATTTTCACTACAGTTCTGTTGCCGGTCTTTCTCGAGGCGATCTAAAAAAAATAAAGGCTCTGTTGATAGATTCCGTAGCAAGAAGTCGGGACTGCATCGCACAGTCTGAGCCTGAAGAAGTATTAACCGCATTATGTGTTGATTTTTTTATACTTTCTAACCAGGAACAGTATTGACTTGACGCGTTATTATGTCTATAGTTTCTTATGCCGCACTTTTATAGATCCCCGCTTAGCTTAGCCCTTCTTACAGCAATACTCAGTTACAGCGAGACGAGCATAGCGGGTCACCAAAGTTCTGGCGGTGGCGGAGACGCTTTTGCCTGCTTAGAAAAATCGATTATCAACTCCCAAGGGAAAGATATTACTGTTGAGGGCCACCGTTTTTACTTGGTCGACACTTATCATTTTTTAAAAAACCGCGATAATCGACAAGTTCGATACATTCGCGAATCCCTTGGTAAAGAAGTATGGCCAGCCCTGATTCGTTCCCTTGAGGAACGCTCCCCCGGAATGGGCCAGGCATTGTCTCGCACAGCCTCAATGCTCTACATTGTCGTGATACCCCTCGAAAAATTCAATTTAAATCCGAAAGGTATTGGGAAGGTGCAAGATTTCCCGGATGACCATATTCGAGAAATCCCCAAGAACTGCCGCAAAGTTCAAGTGGCCATACAGGACTGGAGAGATGCTACTGTGGCGATCATGGGCTCAGCCTATACAGCTCTCACCGAAGCGGAACGGGTATTCCTTATTTTGCACGAGTCGCTTATTTACGCCCGTCAACGCTATGGTGATACATCTGAACTGCGAAATACCGTACTGAATGTAGTAAGTTCGCCAAGCTTTTACAAAAACTTACAATTAGAACGAAAAAAGCAAGGCACTCATTCGGTGCGCCGACCCGAGCTCAAAATAGAAACTTGGAAAGATAGGGACAAAGTTAAATAGCCCTGCAATTTGTTTGTTTATGCAAACCAATCGTTAATTTTCACCGGTGGCGCGGGTTTTCTTCGCTTTGATGAACTTCGACATTTGAGACTGCCTTTAAACGCACCTGTTAGGACTCTTGCCCGTCAAAGTGGGCTCCTTAGGGCAAGCGCCTTTTTCTGTGTGGAATCCGCCAACTTTAAAAAACATCAAGGATGAGGGATTTTAGGGAAATTGCCCTGAGCCCTTCTGATCGGACACCGTTCACCTAATTTATGAACATTTTGGTTGGCATACTCATAGGTGATTTCGTAGTTAGAAACTGTGATCGAAAAATATCTAAGCATTTTATACGACTAAAGTTACATATTCATCCCGACTTTCAGCATCATTACTTCGACATGGACAAAATTCATATCTTTTTTAACTGGCAATTCTGTCACGGAAAAAACAAGAACAAGTTGATTATCCGTGCCCACACAAACTTCTACATACTTGAAGAATGCAATTTACAAAGAATCTCTTGGTAGAGTCCATTGGGGTCAATTTTTTTAATTTCAACTCCAAATCCTGAATTGTTTTCATGTACCCAGGCAACTATACCTTCACCATGTAGTATCACGTGCCTGAACAAAGATGAGGTAAATTTAAAATTAAGAAGGGTTCCCTTGGACGGAAGCGTCCTTTCGGTTCTTATAAAAAATCCACCTTCGCTGATATTTAGAATGCTCAAATTTTTCCACTCATTTAAAAGACTTACTTCAATTGCGATTGGACCCTCAAGAATTATGCGTGGATATATTCGGTTACGATTTGAATCAATAATTCTTTTGGCTAGTTTTGCAATTTCACTCACTGACATTGGCTTTTCAATGACTGCCGTAATTCCGCGTCGATAGGGAGACTGTCTGAGCAATTCGGGTCGACCCGTAAAGACAATGATGGGCCTGGAATGAAGCTCTCCTTCTTGTATTTCTTTTAGCAGTTGAACTCCATCCATCTTGGGCATGTTGAGATCCGTGATAATCAAGTCGAATTTATTTGTTTTGAGCCATTCAAGTGCTTCGAATCCATTTGATGCTTCATAAATAAGTGCGCCGGATTCTGAAAGCACGTCGTGGTAGATTTCACGAAGCATCGCTTCGTCTTCGACTATTAAAATCTGAACACCCCTAAGGATTGCCATAGCATGTCTCCACAAAGTATTATTTTTACTTTTAACTTCATACTAAAAAAGTTTAACCTCAATTGCTAGCAACGCAATTCATTGGGAAGCAAGGATCGCGCTAGTAGTAAAATCTGTAAACATTTTGTTGCAGAAAAAACGAAAGAGATTTCGCGAAAGGTTGTGTCTTAAGATTGAAGCCTTATGCTGTTACCAATATGGGCGATCTCAAAGTTATCGCAATTGATAAAAGTTTGAGGGTGATCAGCGAAAACGAAGCCATTTTAAAGAAAGTATTTTATAAATAAACTTTATAAACTTATTGCACTGGGTGCGATTTTTTTTGTTGGTACGATATTCGCCTCTAGCAGCGACTGTAAATATTTGAGATCGAGTTGAAGTGTGTCGGGCTTTTGTTAAAGCTGTGAGTACCAAAGGCTGTCAAAATGTCGATCAAGAGGCCATGGATAAGCTCGACAAATTGATGCTTGGTGAGAATTTTAAATTTTGGTTTACAAATCATTCCAATCGAGTACTTGGCGGACACCTTTGGTAGGTAAAATTATTACAGAAACCCAGTAAAAAATTCCTCGTCTTTCAAAACATGAATGTTAAATTTTTAAAGTAATCTGATACACTTAACGTCAATGGTAGAGGTAAGTGCATATGGAAGATTCTGAATCGTTGTTTGGATTTGAGGAGCTTTTTTTTTCTACAACTAATGAAAAAGGTATCATTGCTACAGGCAACTCTGTTTTTAAGAGAGTCAGTGAGTTTGATTGGAATGAGCTGGAAGGAAAACCGCACAATATCATTAGACATCCAGACATGCCCAGGGGAGTTTTCTATCTCTTTTGGCAGATGATAAACAAAGGTCTCCCGATTGGTGCCTACGTCAAAAACCGTTCCAAAACAGGTCGTTTTTACTGGGTGTTTGCATTGGCGCAGCCGATCAAGGGAGGATTTCTATCTATTCGTCTTAAACCAAGTAGCAGTATTTTTGATTTAGTACGTGTTGAGTATCAAAAACTTCTAGAGTTAGAAAATACACAAAAGCTGCCCCCGCAAGAGTCTTGCCGTAAACTCTCTGAGCGGATTGTTGAACTCGGCTATGAGAGTTATTCAGAGTTTATGATATCCGCATTGATGACAGAGCTAGAATCACGGCAACAGCGTTTGAATAGAGCTCCAATTGCAATCTTAAAAAAGATTGCAATCGCTGTTGAGATGAATTCCCGATTAAGTCAGGGTTCACTAGAGATGATCAAGAAGTTTAAAGAAAGCGGAATGTTGCCTCTAAATCTTACTGTTCAAGCTGCCAAGTTGGGCGATGAAGGAAACTCCTTGGCTGTAGTGGCAAACCAATATTCAATAATGTCAGATGAGATTGAGGTTGAATTTAAAAAGTTCATAGAAGTTCTTAAGAAAACAGAAAAAACCATGCAGGAGTGTCAGTATTCGATTTGTGCAGCTTTGCTGCAAACGGAAGTCCTTGAGCTTTTCGAACAAGAACAAAAGAATTCCAATGTTGATCTTTCCGGAGAGTCCAATCTCCTTAAGCAAATTCACGAAGCTGGAATGCGACGCTCTTCAAATGCTTTGAACGAAATAAGAGAGACTTTCAATGCATTTATTACGACATGTCAAAACATCCAAACCATGAGCACGGGCCTCGAAATTGTTAGACTTACTGGAAAAATTGAGATTTCTCGAATTGCATCCAATCAAGAAAGCTTAAAAAACATACTTGATTCGTTGCACTCCTTTAGGCAACTCCTTGATTCAACCATTAAAGATGTTTCGGCCTTGGGCCTAAAAATTCAGGAGCAGGTCACTCAAATTTCTCCGGACGAACTCTCTTAGAAAAATTATCCAACTTCCGAGGCGCGCAAAGAATCCATAACTTGAAGCCAGTCTTTATACTTTTCTGTTTCTTCAATTGTTGCGGGCTTAGTCTAAATTTCGACGATCGCTTGATCTACGCCGATATTGATCCAAAAACCTTCCGAGTTTGTAATTTTGTATTCTTGAACTCCATAGGCGCCTGCATGTTTTTCAATTTTACAATTTGAAAACTTGGTCAGAATGGCTTCCATGAATGCTTTGGCCGCAAGTCCCTCGTTGTCTGCTTGAGGAGGCGATTCATTAAATATTTTTTTTGCGAAAGCGATTGGTTTGCCCATCGCATTGTCATATCTAAATTGCCAAAAGTCCATTCAGCACCAAAAGTTGGGGGCCAAGCAAAGTTATTTTCACCAAGTACTAATGCGAAAATGTAGGAGGCTTCTAGGCGTCATTACATTCTATTGGAATGAATTCCTCGGAAATTAAGAGATTCTCTCTTCACAAGTTTTGACAATAGACTGTAACGAGGCCTCTGCTCTTCATACTTCGGACTTACGATACAAAAAAACCCGCGAAACCATTCGGTCCGTGGGTTTGATTTTTTTCCCGAGTTAAAAGGGCGTCAGGTGCCGTTCAGATTAGGGTCTTATAAACTCTAAAGGGTACTGAATCGCCGGTAGTTTCTAAGTCCGGAAAAATAGAAATCCGAGAAAGTAATTTTCTAAAACCCGCAATGAGGAGAATCATTTACTAATTAAGCCAAGACTATGGGGCAAAAATGTAAAAACTATCCAAGCACGGTTGTCAGCATGAATTTCTTTTCTCCACAGTGGATCCGGAATGCTATTTTGTAATATTCCCATAGCAGAAAGCTTAAATTCAAAAATACTTTTAAAGTCACGATCACATCTGGAGCCGTACTCACCGCAAGCTCCTTCAAAGCGAGCATCCAAAAATTCATAAATTCCCGAGCCCTTGCGGCAGCCCTTCAGCTGCATTTTAAAACAAGTATCCAATGCCGCCCAAACAAAGAGGTTAGCTCTCTTTGTTTCATCTGTTTCTAATATTTTTTTAAATTTTTCTGCTGCCATTCTGATTAAAGGCGAGTTTACTGAAGAGGCATAGTTACTTTGAACAAGATTCCGAATCGGCGTTGTGTTACCTGGATGAGATCTCAACTGAATTAAAGCTTCATGGACTCTTAGCAAGGCTCGTTCAACTAGCGAAAGTTTAAAATACAAACTGATATTGTAATAGACAGTTTTCTGCTCAATCGATTGAAATGCCAATTGTTTTTTATGGCAATTGTCGGGAACACCAGTGATAAAATCATCATCAAACTCTTTTACGTTTTTTACGGGTTTAAAAGTAAGACTTTGCAACGCTCTAAATAATTTGCTTTTTAGATTGGGATTTTGGTCTTCAAGATAATGAATAAAATATTGCTCAATCACTTCAGGATTGAGATCAAGAGAGGGAAAATTTTTGTCATAAAAAAGTTCAAATGTATCTGCTAAAAAAACTTTTTCTCCATTGAGGGTTGCACACACTATGCTGTCTCCGCCCCCGCCGCTATTCTCTCCACCGCGCGCGAAAGCTAGATTCATTGGGAAAAAGCCAGCCAGCAAAATAATGAACCAAAACATGGCGGGAGTGTATAGGACATGGCGCTACGTGTCAATGCGTGAAATATTAAAGAAATCAATACCATAACTATAAACCGCACTTTCATTTTGCGAGGCTCGAACCAATTGCCTGATGTCTTCTATTGCTCGATTTAGAATTTTTCGAATACCTCCTTCATCCTTTTCATTGATTGAAATTACTGAAGAATAATGAAGATTTTCAGGTCTATTTTTCACCAAATCAGCCAAAGCACGAAGGCGCCAATTGGTATGATGATTTAGAGTTTTGGGCGAAGCCTTCGGCAAATGGGTTTGTCTTGCCATCGATACATACTTGGCGCTTCCAGTCGATTGCGCAAGCCCCGCGTGGACTAAAAATTTAAGTGCCTCTTCTACAAGTGAGATGGGCAGATCAAAAGCTTTGCTCAACTCACTTGCGCTATTCAATTTAGAAATTCCTAAAGCAACATGAATTGCAGAATAGTGCCAGGAACTATAAAATACGTTCAACGTTTCTTCTTCGCTTAAAACTGGAACGTTTATTTTGTTTTGTAAATCTAGACGTTCATTTTTTAGTTTTCTCAATTCATTCTCAACAAAATTTTTAAATTTAAGGGTAGACGCTCGTCCCAGGTGAATCAAATTTAAGAAATATTGTGATTCCAAGTCAGAGTGTCCCATAAATTCAGAGGCAGCGAGGGCTTGATCAGGACTCAGATGTGCTTTGCCGTTAAGCACATGGGTTAGGTAGGCGGGTTGACATTTCATTGAGAGAGCGAAGCGAGATTTGATCCCAATAGATGAGGAAGATTTCTTGAGCCAAATTTTTATATATTTTTTATAGTCACGAAAAGAAAAGATATCTTCATGTTTTTCCATACTTATATTTTACTAAAAATAAAATTTCTACGTTTATTTAAATAAAAAATATAATGACACAAACGACACGTTGCAATATGGGTTTCCAGGTGCCAACAACCAACAACCAGGAGAATCGATATGACTTCATTAAAAAAAACAACCTTAATTGCTCTAAGCATTTATCTCATGAGTGCCCCACTTGTGCTGGCCAAAACGCCCAATTGGGACCGGTGTCTCGTAAAAGAAACCTCTGCGCATCGGAACAGCGACGAGGCATTAAAATATGAAATCCAACTAGAAGACCGATCACAATTTGGCGAGGTTCCTCAGGGCTATTCTACAGTATCGAAAGTTCCAGCAAGAATCGTCAATTACATGATTAGCGTTGATCGTTATCGAACACCTGAAAATCCTAACACCGATTGGTACATGATTCGCACTTCAAAAAAAGAAAGTCCCGATCTTGTTTTTACCTGGACGCAAGGAAATGGATCTACAAGAAGTTTATTGAATCTGGGCGATGGATCTTCGTTAGATATTTTTTGTCCGTCACCCAAAGCTCAATAGATTTTAGTCCGATAAACAATTCTACAACAAAGGTTCGTCTGTGAGTTGAAGGCGACCCATCACGAACAGTCGCTTTCAATTCAATTGATAGATCACTTATTATTGTTTGGATCCTTTATCCTTTTTCTAATCGTTGATTTTCACCGGCGGCGCGAGTTTTCTTCGCTTTGATGAACTTCGACATTAGAGATAGAATGAAAACAAATATCGGTGTTTCTATGTGTGCATAGCCACCAATTCCTGGATACCGGAATCGGCGGCGAATTAGAAAAAAATTTGGAAAAACTTTTACGATTTAATAGTGGAGCCGCCCCGTATGCCGTTTACTAGGGAGAGCAGCTGGAGTTCGGCTATTTAAAAACTCTCATAGCACACCAGTTTTTCAGCTCTAGAAGATACTCCAATAAAAATCAATCTATATTATTATCGAGATTTCAAGCGAATCGAAGCAAGAAAGCATGTTTCCAAATACTTTTTACTTTACCGACATCGGGAGATATTAATCCAGCTGCCCTCACTACCACTATCAGTTTGATCATATTTAATCCCAAAGTTATTTATTCTTGATGTCGATACTGCCAAGATTGAAAATTGGTCAGAAACAAAAGAGTCTATCATGTTTTCATAAATTCCAGCCAATCCATTAATATCGCCCTTAAAGCAGGGATTCTTGCCCTCAATCTTTTGGCCATAGGCGCCACTGGTATCGATGCCTTGATATTTACTTGCCTTATCTGCAAGATCGGAAAGGTATCCTAACAATTCGCCTACTTCTTTTTGGGACATTGTAGACTTAATCTCGACTATCTCGGGCAAACGGTCGCGAACATTTTGCTTGGCAAGATTTTCATTTAGCTGTGCGATAGTCTTATGTGAATCACCAGAAATAGGTAGAAACAGCGACGTGGCTGCGTTTGCAAGTTGTCCAAGGCTTAATAGCAAAATTAACATGTTTTTTTTCATTTGCGACTCCTGATAAAGTGGCCTCTAAATCAATTTGAGATATATCAAACGGGAGCGCTCAAATTTTTTTGAAAAGACCCAAAAGTAATTACCCGAAGGTCTATATTCCGTTTTGCATATTTTTACAATGAATTTATCTCCCATGTTACTTAGGACTCATCGAATTGGGATCGCGTATTTGTCGGGCCAGAATTTTTCGAGATGGTTAATATCATTAAAAAGCTTTTAGGCCACTCAGTCATTTGCTAAAAATTCGGTTTAGGAAGTACCCAGGAAAATGCCCCTGCTGAAAAATTCACAGGAATCATTCCCAATAACCCACTAACATTCCAAAGACTCAAATCTTGATTGAACATGGAAGCGTTTTCAAACATACCGTCCATATTTGATACGGAAGAGGTGTTCCAAATTCCAATATCTTGATTAAACGAACTCGCAGAATTAAACATGTTCGACATTTGGTTCACCGATCCTACATTCCAATTTCGAATATTTTGATTGAAGGTAGCTGCACTATGAAACATTGTGGCCATATTTGTTACCCTGGAGGTATCCCATCTGCCGATATCCTGATTGAATGACGTGGCATGAAAAAACATCTCGGACATATTGTTCACTAACGAAGTATTCCAATCCCCAATATCTTGATTGAAGGCACTCGCATAAACAAACATTTGACTCATATTGGTTACAGCGGAAGTATTCCACCCACCTATATCTTGATTGAAAGAAGTCGCACCGTTAAACATAAAAGCCATTGAGGACACCGCGGACGTGTCCCAGTCTCCAATGTTCTTGTTAAAGTCGACAGCCTGGGAAAACATGCCTGACATCTCAGAAATCGTATGAGTATCCCAGCTATTAAATATTCCGAGATGTCAGGCATGTTTTCCCAGGCTGTCGACTTTAACAAGAACATGCCTGACATCTCAGAAATCGTATGAGTATCCCAGCTATTAAATATTCCGAGCGACCCTGCCAATGAGACATGAGAGAACATCATTGACAGGTCGGTGACTCGTGAAAGGTCGGGGGCATCTGAGGCATTCATTTTCAAGTTTGAACAGCCATAAAGGGCAGCCCGCATGCTTGTCCACGAAATCGTTCCCCAGTTTTCAATAGATAGTATCTTTTCCTTGTCCCCAGAGTTATTGAAATAAATTCTCTCTAGTGTTCCTGTAATGGAAATTGTGTACACGCCTGGCGAGGCGTATGTGTGAGTTAATTGTGAATCGTTCCATTCAGTTATACTAGAGAAAGAGGAGTCTCCCCAATTGATTCTAAAATCATAACTTGATCCATTAATCAGTGGAATTGTGATCTGATTGTTTGCGGAAACTCCGGCATTGCCAGTATTCCAAGTCGTGATAAACGCTGCTGGATTGTCAGGCGAAGGTCCGTTGCCTATGGTTACCAACACGGTGTCTTTGGACGCAATAGATCCGAGACCCCCAATAGACACGATTACTGTATTTGGGGTTCCTGGGTTTGTACCAGTCATGAGAGATTCCCACTTATCAGTTCTAGAGTTAAATGTTGCCTGGGAAAAAACACCTGCACTCGATCCCGAAGAGCCCATCGAAAGCGAGAGATTATAATTTCCATTTCCTAACACGCTATTCAATTCACTCTTCAAATTGATCGAAACTGTTAACGTACTACCAACATCAATACTGGTACCAGATAACTCTACCGAAGAATGTATTAGGCTAGGAATTTTAGAGTGATCAACATTTCGACCAGGAATGTCAAAGACCATTTCATTGCAGCCCTCTAAGGGCAGCAAAAACAAAACAATAGCGATTTGTATAAATGAATTCGAAAGTATCTCCTTTTGTCGAGTTAATCCCAAGCTCATGTAAACTTATCGACACTCCAAATTCACTTCTTTAGGATTGACAATGAAATAGAAACATTTTGTTAACGTGATTTAAACGCCTAAATCATCAGAGCGTTTTTACTCTTTTGCGAAGCAAATTAAATAAAAAGGAATGGTCGAGAGAAGAACAAAAAGTTTCAAAAAATTTTATCAGTTGGTTTAAACCAATCTTTTGCTACCTGATACTACCTTTAAGGAAATGAAGGTTGAAGTTATTTTACAAGATTTTCTCGAGTGAGAGATTTGTTCTGAAAATGTGGAGAAGTATTTACATCAGAAAAACTGGATAAAACTGTTTGTTGGTATAACGAGGCATTGATGAGTAATCTTAAACTCTTGGAAAAAAGTGGTGAAATTAAAATTTTAAAACGGGAGGAATTATGAAGGCACTTTACATGGGAGTTTCGTTCTTGGGACTGGCATTTTCATCAATGTCTCAGGCATCAATTATAAATATTTGCGATCGAGGTAAAATTGGCCAAGCGATTGCCGAGCAAATTGTTCCAATTGCGAATGCCGATTGCCGACAGGTGGATTCTGAAAAAATGGCCGGTTTAAAACGACTTACAGTCGGATCGCGGCAGATAAAAAATTTGTCCCCTAACGCCTTCAGTGGCTTAGACTCTTTAACTGATTTAGATCTTAGTAATAACTTGCTTGAAGAAATTCCAGTAAAAGCGATCCAATCAATTCGATATTTGAGTGTTCTAAATTTAAGAAACAATCGAATACATTCTATTTTACCCGACTCCTTTGTCGGGTTAAATTCTTTGCGCTCTCTTGTCATAGGAGGGGACTTTGTAAAGATTCCATCTTCGTCCTTTGCGCCGCTTTCTAAATTAAAAAGCCTTATTCTCGAAAGTGCCCTTCTTGAAGAAATTCCGACTGAATCATTTCGTCCTCTGAGGACTCTAACTAGTCTCAACATAGCGAGTCCAAAAATTGCCTTTATTCCAAATTATGCGTTTCAACCTCTCTCGTCTCTTGAATGGTTGTACATTTCTGGAAACCACACAAATCATGTGCCGCCTGGACTCAAAAGCAAACTTTGCAAAATATTTCCAGAGGCATTTTCTGGCTTAAGCAATTTAATGCGGCTGAATATTGATTTTACTTCTCTAAAGGAAGTTCCAACTCAATCTTTTAGTAGTCTGCCCCAATTGCGGCAATTAAGTATGTCGAGAAATCTAATATTTGAAATTGGCCCGGGCGCTTTTAGAGGTTTGAAATCGCTAAATTCACTTTCTTATATTTTTGACGGTGAGTTAAAAAGCATTTCTCATAAAGCCTTTGAAAGTTTGAATTCGGTAAAAGCAATATCCTTGTACTTTGCTTACGGTTTGCGGCATCTTCCTTTCGGATTGTTTAGGGAAACTTCCAATTTGGATAGTTTAAGCCTACCGTCTCAGTTAAACGTTGTGTCTCGACGTTATATTGGTATTGGTTCGAAAGTGAATGTGACGGGCGTTAGGGTTCTGCCGTAGTCCCGGAAGTGGAGTTGCAAACCCTCTACTAAGCGCTTCTGCGATCTAAACCTCCGAAGGCCTGTTATGCTTTCTGTCGCTGTGCAGTTTATATTCGTTACATTGCTTTTAGTTCATTTTGAAATGTAACCTAGTTAAATATGTCGCTAAAGAAGGGAGAACTATTCTCATTAATCTTCCTCCTTGTTCCCCGCCTGGAGTTCATATTTCGGTGGGAACCGAGAGAAGTTTTATGGGTGCGGCGCTAAATACGCATGCCACCCATTTGCTAAGCATAGACAGAGATCCGAGAGTTATTTTATTTAATCGAATTAATACCGCCTTGCTTGAATTGGCATAAGATAGACAAGATTACCCGGCGCTTCGCCTCAAAGGGAGCCTAAATGACTGGAGGCAGAGAGCAAAGGTTGCGTTTCTTGATCAGAAATTAAGTAAAGAAAGTTATCAAATTCTTTCTCAATCAAACTTCATTACTCAAAATAGCAATTGGAAATGGTAGAACAATAAAGTCCGATTGGAACTTGGATTTGATTTGCTTCACAATCCAAGTAAAAACACTGAGGCTTTTAAGGGCGCCAATTGCCTCTATGATGACGCCCTATTTTATCGTCTTTCGGAATTTGCGAAGAGCGGTAAAATTCAAAGTCTTCAAGTTGACCTTAGTGATCCCAAAGCCTTTGAAAGAGTCGCAGGTGCCATGGCGGAGCAAAAGCTTAGAATGAGCGTTCTGGATTTGAGTAATGCTTGGTGGCCCGAATATGTTGGTGGTCCCGTTGAAGAAATTTATAATAAGTTAAAAAAACGATCTGGCCGATTAAATGACCCAGGATTTTTAAGGGAACTTGGTATTGGTTGTGAAATGGTTTTCCATGCTCAATCTAGAGCCTGTTTAAAGTGCCAGCATTAAAATTTAGATTCAAGTAAGGGAATTCAGATTCTGCGGACCACTTAAAATACTGGAAAAAATCTAAACATTTTATGGATTAAGGAGTCACAAGAATTCCATATATTTCAACTTCCGATCCTACTCCAAGATATGCTCTAGACACTTCTTTAACCATGGTATCAAAAAGAAAAACTCTAACCAATTGACTCATTCCTCCCAATAAACTCTTTGGAAGTTCCGCAATTGGATTTTTACTTAAATCAATAACTCGTAAGAGTGAGGTGTCCCCAAAACCATTTGGGGGTATGTATTCAATGCTATTTTCGGCCAAACTTATTGAAGAAAGGCTTGGCAAGTATTTTATAGCTTTGGGAAATGCTTGAATCCTATTGCCGCGTAGACTGAGATTTGTAAGGGAATTTCCCCAAAATGCCTTTTCCGCAATAGTTTCAATGTTGTTGTAGTCTAGGTTCACTGATTCAAGTGCACTCAAGCCTTGGAAGGCAAACTCTGGAATTTCTTTAAATTTACTTTCGAACATTGAAATCTCTTTTAAAGACTTAATTTTCTGCAATGCCAAAGTAGGTAGACTTTTAAATTTGCCACCAAGACTTAAGTTTTGAAGATTAAGTAAATCTGCGAATGCATCTTCTGATATTGTTTCCAAATATGAATCTCCCACGTTCAAAAGTTTTAAACTTGAAAGACCTTCGAACGCGTGGGACCCTAGAATTGCGATTGAGTTGTAACTTAAGAAAAGTTCCTTGAGGTTCGTTAAGTCCTTAAACGCACCCGGTGGAATGTCTTGAATTCTGTTGCTGCCCAAATTGAGATACTCAAGCTTGTCGAGGCCCTTAAAGGAAAACTTCGAAAAAGATTCCAGTTCATTTTTTTCTAGGTCCATGTAGATCAGAGCGCGCAAACTTTGGAATTGCGAGTCTGAAATGCTTTTGATTTTGTTGGAATCCAGAGTCAGTGACTTAAGTTCATCTAGCCCTTTGAATATGTCGTCCGGTATCTGTTCAATCTGGTTGCCGCTCAGTAAAAGATATTCAAGTGAATGCAATCCTTGAAATGTATCGGCGGAAATGCTTTGAATTTTATTGTTGCTGAAATCAATTTGCTTGATATTTTTGAGTCCTCTAAAGAGATTCCCTGGAATTGCTTCCAATGAATTTTTGCCGAACTCAAGATTCTCAAGATTCGGCAAATCTCTAAAGGCATCTTCGGAAATAAACTTAATTTGATTGCCTTCTAAGGTGAGCCTTTTGAGAGATGAAAGGCCTTTAAACAAATGGGGGTGAACTTTAATTGTGAGGCCAGAATTGATTAGGTTCAACCAATCAAGTTTTTCCATTGAGGTTTCGTTTACCGAAGAACAGTTTTCTGCCCCCACTTGCATTGCGATGGCATCTCCAACGGGGCCTCGATCGCAAATGTCGAGATTGGCAGAGTTAGCCTGAGAGGCCACCAAAGCGATAAAAATACAGAATTTTATTTTAGCCAAAGAACCTCCTTGATGCTCACCCATTTGAAAATTTTAAATTCGTCCAGAATGAAAAGCAATGCAGTAACAAGCGAAAAGTTCTTAAATTGGGGGCCACTCCTGGATTTTATAGGTTGTTGTATCTGCTCAGTAGCTCAAGCACATCTCTCAGGTTGATATCTCCTGGCCTTTCGCAGGCTAAAAAATTTCTTCTTTTTGAATTCTTGGAAATCAATTTTAGGTCATTTGCGAAAATGGAGTAAGAAACTGGAATGCCTTGATATCCTAGTCCTTGATAGGCACTCCAAAACGAAAAGGTTTTTGAATCAGCGGATTCGGGAAATTTCTGAAAATTCGCGCCGCATCCACAATTTGAGCAACCAAGTCCATCTGAAAGGGATACTTCAGAATAATTTAGACCAACATCAAAAGATTGCGCTGCTTTAACTGATGTTAGCAAGCACTCTTTAGATACGTATCCAGCACAAGCTCCCGCCCAGCTTTCAGCAATTAACAGAAAAGTTCCAACAAAAACGACAATCTTTAATCCATAATGTTTACATTTATTAAAATTCAAATGATATCCCCAAAAAAAAATTTTTGATTAAATTTTCCCACTGACTAATCGGCATTGTCGAAGTTCGCAACCCAAATACGCACTCAATTGGCAACTTATGCAAAAATGTAAACATAAAGTTAAATCAAATTTCTCTTGAATCATTTTGAAACGTTTTGTTTCAACGGAGCTATCGTAAGGATTACGAACTCTTATTCTGTAAAAGTAAGATCTTTTCCTCAATCGCACGCACGTCTGTTGGTTTTGTCCAATTGACTTTTGCGAAATCTGTTTTAGTTTTTTTATTAGAAAGTGGAAATGAAAACATAATTTAATGGCAAGAGTCATTTTGAAATTTAATTTCAGAACAGATTAATTAGTCAGAAGGAATTTCAGTTTATGAAAATTTTCTCCCTTATCCTTGGCCTGTTATTTTTTCAATTAAGTCGAAGTGCCGAGGCGTCTGTTGTCGATATTTGTGATCGTGAAGAAATTGGGCGTGCGATTTCAAAAGTCTTAGGCGCCCCCAATTGCCACCAGGTAAACCAAGAGGCTATGGCCAAGCTTGAATGGTTGGGAATTACTGAAGACTACAAAATTTCTACTTTGAGAAAGAATTCTTTTTTAGGGCTGAGATCTTTGGAGCGTCTTTCTTTGAATAACAATGGAATTCTAAAGATCGAGGCTGGTGCGTTTTCTGGATTAACCAAT
>CAZSSP010000018.1:0-41843 GCA_964609695.1 uncultured Bacteriovoracaceae bacterium | reverse complement strand
GGAAAGCTGGTTTAGAATTCCCTTACGCCGTTGTTAGAAGCGGTGGAAGACAATACTGTGTTTCTAAAGGAGACATGGTTCTCGTTGAAAAATTAGAAGTCGAAGCTGGAACTACTTGGACATCTGACGACGTTCTTTTCGTCGCTCAAGGCCCCGGAAAATTCCAACTCGGAAAACCTACTATTAAAGGTGCTAAAGTGACTTTTGAAGTTCTTCAGCAAACACTTGATGAGAAAATTAAAATTCGTCATCACCGTCGCCGACAAAACTCTCAAAAAACTTTAGGCCACAGACAACCCCTCCCCCGTTTGTTGGTGAAGTCCATTGAAGGATAAGTGAAGTATGGCATCGAAAAAAGCCGGTGGTAGTACCAAAAACGGTCGTGATTCAAACCCTAAATATTTAGGCGTAAAAGCTTCTGGTGGTCAGCGCGTAACTGCGGGATCCATCATTGTTCGTCAACGTGGCACTTGCTTTGTTGCTGGTAAAAACGTTGGTATGGGACGTGATCACACTCTCTTCGCTCTTGCCGAAGGCGTGGTTGAATTCCAGAACCATAAAAATCTTGCAACAAGAGTTGCAATTAAGCCTGTTGCTGCAGCTGTTGAAGCTTAATTAAATAGCGGATTAATAGTTCTACTTATATTTTTGCTCCCTCTAATCCCAGAAGGTAGTGTCTATGCAATTTATTGATGAAGCCATTATTGAAGTGGCCTCTGGACACGGCGGCCCTGGGGCATCCAGTTTCATGAGACAAGCCCATCGCCCTATGATGGGACCTGATGGTGGTGATGGCGGGCGAGGCGGTCATGTTTATTTTCAAGCCACTCGAAATCTCCAATCCCTCTTAGATTTTCGTTTTCAACCCAAATATCATGCCGACAACGGTCAAAAGGGCGGTATCTACAATAAGAACGGTCGCAATGGGGAAGATCTCCTTGTTTTAGTTCCCCAAGGAACCGTTATCTACGACGTTGAAACGGGTGCAAAAATTGCCGACATCATTGAAGAAGACAAAAAAGTACTTCTTGCTAAAGGTGGTCGCGGTGGTTTGGGAAATATGAATTTTGCCACCCCCACTAAACAAGCCCCTGAATATGCCCAGCCTGGCGAAGAAGGCGAGACAAGAAAAATTCGTCTTGAACTTAAACTACTAGCCGATGTGGGACTCGTTGGATTTCCCAATGCTGGAAAAAGTACACTCATATCTAAAATCAGCGCCGCTAAACCTAAAATTGCTAATTACCCCTTCACCACTTTAGTGCCTAATTTAGGAGTCGTTCGTGGTAAAGGAAGCACTTTCGTAGTGGCTGATATTCCCGGACTTATCGAAGGTGCCAGCGAAGGGAAGGGACTCGGTACTAAATTTCTCAAACACTGCGAGAGAAGTCGACTACTCATTGTGGTTCTCGATGGTGATCCCATCAATCAGAAAACTTTTTTAGAAGAATATGACGTTCTTCTAAAAGAGCTTACAGCTTTTTCTGAAACTTTAAAAAATAGAGACATACTAATTGCTGTCAACAAAGCTGATGTTCTCATGGAAGATGATTTATATCTTCGAGGTTTCGAAGAACTTAAAAAGAAATTTGGAAAGTCAGTATTCCTAATTTCTGCTGTCAGCGGCCAAGGCGTCGATGAACTTCTCAATGCAGTAGAAACAAAATTGATTGAAATGGGTCCTCGTGAATGGAAAAATGAAATCTCCGACCCAAGTCTTTTAAGAATGGGGAATGAGGGACTCTTTGAGTGAAGGAAAACGGGAGTTTCCAGGTTTACTACGGAGGCTCGTTTGACCCCCCTCACAAAGGGCATTTCGAAATCATTTCTTTCTTAATTAAAGATCCCTGGGTACAAAAGCTTCATTTAGTGCCCACATTCCAAAACCCCCTTAAAGCCGAACAAAATTCTGGTGCGCTATGGAACAATCCCAGTCTTCGATGGAAGTGGGTTACGGCGCTTGTAGAAGACATTAAAAACTCGAGCACAGCAGAAAATTTTGAAAAACTTATTCTCGAAAATTCTGAGTTTGAAAGAAAAGAAAGCTCTTACACTATCGACACTTTAATTTCGCTCAAAAAAAGAGAAAACTGTCTCCACGCAAAGTGGGTTTTAGCCATGGGTTCTGATCTTTTAGGGGGATTAGAAAAATGGAAACAAATCAACTCACTTTTAAATGAAATCTCGGGAGTTTGGATATTCACGAGGGGACTCGACGAAAAAGTCGAAGATAAAATTCCAAAGTCATTAAGGTCATTGAGTAACTTTAGAATTATGAATCAAAGCATTACACCTATAAGTTCCACCGAAATTCGAGAAAACTATTCAAAAAGCAAAATTCTCAAAGCTGACGAGTGTTTCAGCCCTAAAGTTAGGCATGCTATTCTCTCTTCAATTGAATAGATTCTAACGCCACACACAAGGATTTCTTCTTTGGCATCAGGTATACTCGAGCTCTATGAGATTTTGTCTTAATGCGATTTTCTTATCCATATTTCTCGTTTCTTGCTCTTCATTAAAAGAAGCCAAAGAATCCTCTGAACACTTTAATCGTGTGGCCACTTATGAGCCCTACCCCGGCCTCCCCATCCATGAATACCGTCACAAATCGAATGGACTTCGCGTATTTTTAATTCCTCGAGAAAACACTGGAGCCATTGCCTATGTAACATCCTACAATGTGGGCAGTCGTTTCGAACTAGAAGGCAAAACCGGACTCGCACACCTTTTTGAACACATGATGTTTCGAGGAACAGAGAGCTTTCCTGAACCCTTTAAAACATTGAGCCTCTGGGGTGGAGAATATAATGCATTCACCTCAAGAGACATGACCGTCTATCATGAATTCGTTCCCGACAGATTACTTCCAGAAGTGATGAAATTTGAATCAGAAAGAATGCGAAAACTCCTCATCACTAAAAATGGTTTTGACACCGAACGAGGGGCTGTTGTTTCAGAACGAAAGAAGAGCGTAGATGATAGTCCATGGGGACGACTCTACTGGGAACTCTATCAACTCGCCTACGACAAACATAGTTACAAAACGGGTCCCATCGGCTGGCAAAAAGATCTCGACGCTGCCTCTTTTGAAGACGCTTTAAGTTTTTACAAAAGATTCTATGCGCCCAATAGAGCCAACATCAGTATTGCTGGCTCCTTTGATATACCTCAAGTTCTTGAATGGCTTGATGAACATTACGGTTCATTTGAATCTCAAACTTTCGAAGAACCCGTTATCCCTGTTGAAAAAACCGTACGAAGTTATCGAAAAAAAGTTATTAACTTAGCCTCTCAACAAGTTCTTATGGCTGATGCTGTATTTGGATTATCCGCTAGTGACCCCAAAGCGGCCAACGATCTTTTTGTGTGTGTCATGATGGCTACCGAAGAAACTGGTTTTTTAAACTATGAATTAGTTGAAAAAGGAATAGCACATTCCATTTCCTCTGATTGTTTTCCCGATCACGATCCCGCTCTTGCAACAATTTTCATTGAAGCTAATCCTGGTGTCTCAATAGCAAAACTTGAAAACGCTTATAATGCTGCCCTCAAAAAGTTCACGACTTGGTTAAGTCCAGAAAGAATTGAATCGGCAAAACTTTCATTTTTAGCTGGAGAGTGGGAAGGTTTGCGCAGCCCTATGTCGCTTGCAAAAAAAGTTGGAACATCCACCACTTTAACAGGGTCTCCACTTTATGGTTTTGATATCATTCAAAATTTAAGAAAGCTTCAAAAACAAGACATCATTGATCAATTCGAATCTTGGAAAAAGCGCGGAAAAACACGCGTTTTTATCCAGCCTAAACATCCCTAGGAGTTAAGACATGAAACAAATTTTAGTTTTTATAACTTCATTATTTACCTTTATTGCCAACGCTGAAATCATAGTCGACTTTGAAAAAGATCCTGTCCCCGTTGTGAACATGACTGTTTTCATTCCGAGAGGTTTTGAGGTTCAAAACAAAGAAGATAAAGGATCGGGCCAATTACTTTCAGAGATTCTAAGCTCCGGAACTAAAAAATTAGACCGACAAGCTTATAATGATTTACTCACTAGTTTTGGCGCCGAAAACTCGTTTGATGTTTCTAACGACTTCAGCAGCTGGGAGCTAAGCTTTCCTTACTTAAAGGAAATAAATTATCAAAAATTAATTGAAACTCTAAAAGAAAATTGGAATCAACCAAGATTTGATTCTAAAAGCTTTTCAATAGCCATTACCAAACTAAAAGCGGCCTATCAGGGTTCACTCGACAATGATTCTACGATGCTCAGATCGACCTTACTCAGATGGCTCAACAAAAATGAACTCAATGGATTGCCCCTTTTTGTAGAAGACATCGCTTCAATAAGTCTTGAAAAAGTTGAAAAATACTTTGTTAATAATATTCAAAACACTCCAAAAATTTGGGTGGGAGTGGTGGCGCCAGAAGAAACAAGACCACTCATCAACGATATTTTACAAAATGTTTTTAGCAAACAAGGAAAAATTGAAGATAAAGTACTGAAAACTTCTCTCACTGCCAGCACCGTACCCACACCTCAAGGATCTAAAACAAAGACCTTCATAATTTTAGATCGTAAAGAACGCGCTCAAACAATTATGGGCTTTTTTGCTCTTCCCAAAATGAATATTGCTAAAGATTTAGAACTCCCCTTTCAATTTAGTGATTATTTATTAGTGTCCAATGGTCTTGATGCCTATTTTGCTTCTGTAATTCGAACAGAAAAGGGGCT
This sequence comes from uncultured Bacteriovoracaceae bacterium, assembly GCA_964609695.1. GTDB lineage: Bacteria > Bdellovibrionota > UBA2428 > UBA2428 > UBA2428 > JAGNHS01. Next base: position 37,108 of record CAZSSP010000018.1, on the reverse strand, counting down.
CGCCTATTATGCCAACAGTGCCGGATCAAGATACCGCGGAAATCCACTAATGAGTTTAATCAGCAATCCTCAACGCAACAAACAAGAAGAAGCCTTTAAAACTTTTAACGAACTTATAAATGGCCTTTTTGAAAAAAATCAAAATATATCATTAATCAACGACAATCATTTTGATCGTAGTTTTGTTAGTTTTAAAAATTCTCGAAGCCTCGACTTCAGCACTCCAAGCGCACGTCTATCGCGAAGACAAGCAGTAGTTGTTGGATCGGAATCTTTTGAATATGCCCTTTCTAGAGGAAATGATTGGAAAGTCGATCGAAAGAAAATTGCCAGTTTAGCGAACAATTTATGGAAAAACAGCACAATACTTTTTGGTGCGGTTGGCGACTCAGCCGAATTAAAGCCCCTAGCTCAAAAGTATTTTCCTGAATATAAGGTCGTTGTTATCCCCTATCTAAAAAGCATTTCCGAATCGGCGTATAACAATTAACATAAAATTAACAAAGGATTGGATTTTTAAAGCTTCTATATTCTATCTAACTCAAAAGGCTCAGTTTTTAAGGTGTTAATTCACTAAAACTTAATCATTTTGGTGTTCAGATTAGTCCATTCTATACCGACAAATAATATTGAAAGGGTGCGTCTGCTATCATGAGCGAAATTCACGAGCGTATAGAACTTAAAGAAGTTCCTACTGACTCCGACGGCAATACCCTTTTGAATCTCTATGTATTGCTTCCATCTTCACGTCGATATGTAGTTTTCGTATCCAAGGGTGATTCATTAAACCCCGAAAAACAAGAGCGATTAAAAAACCACGCCCTACCCAATCTCTTTGTATTGCCTTCTGAACTCAAAGCAGCCATAGAAGAAAAAAATACTAAAAAAGTTTATGCCGATCATCCAGAGGGTTTTCATAGTGAGGTTCTAGGAAAAGAAGCCAAAGCTGATTTAAAGAAAATATATAATATTTTGATGGGCAACAGCACCGTTGACCAAAAACTTCACTCTCAAATTCTACAAGAATCAGCAGACAAAATTCTAAGCATTGTGGCTCCCGAATCAAAAGAGCTGAGAGACACTGTTGTAAAAAGTTCCAAGTATGTTCACCTCATGAACGATTCGAGTGCCATAACCACTCTTTCTGTGCTCTTTGCTTTTGCCAATGGATTTGACTCAAGAAAATCCTATTTTGAATTGACATGTGCCGCTCTTGTTATGGACGTATCGCTTGATGCTCTCAGTCCAAAGGAAAGAGAATTGTCTTTAACCTTCTTTTCAACACTTCCCCAAGAAGTTCAAAAAACGATACTCAATCATCCCATTAAATCGCATCAATTAGTGTCGGAAAGAATTCCCAATCTCTCAGACACGACGATGCAACTCATTTTAAATCATCATGAGCTCTTTAATGGAAAAGGATATCCTCGAGGTATCAGAAGCGAATCTCTATTTCCGCTCGTTAAAATTCTATCTTTCTCAGTTGATGTATATGAAAGGTTAAGAAAAGCCGAAATACTCAAACAACCTCTCGATATCCTCAGCGCCGTTAAAGAAATTCACGATGAAAAAGTTGAAGCCCATTTACGACGACATAATAGAAAAATTTCTCAGAAAATTATTGAACTTTTAGGTGGAGCCCCCACAGACAGCAAAGCGGCTTAATTGAGCCGTAATTCACAAGCAACGAATTATTGCTCTAAACTACTCACACTAGTCGTGGCATCTATTCCACCACGAGTGTTATAGGTCATAGACACTTTAAGCTCTAAGGGTTTCAAAAGAGCAAAAAGATCTTTGTAAATTCTTGCGGTAGCAGGTTCTTGGTAAATACCAACACTTCGATAACTCAAAAAATAATATTTTAGCGATTTTAACTCTACAATTAATTCATTGGGGACATATTCAATTATAACGGTGGCTATATCGGGTAAGCCTGAATAAGGACAAACCGCCGAAAATTCATGAGTCGTATATAGAATTCTTTGCTTAGGCCCCACATAAGGAAAGCTTTCTAAAACTTTAGCATCAATATGCTCTTCACCTACAAAGGGAATTTTTTTACCTTCAGCCTCAGCCATAAATACTCAATCTTTCCAGATTTTTAAAATCTTCAAAACCTTTTTTACGAAGTTCACAGGCGGGACATTCTCCGCAACCATAACCCCATTCATTAAAATTCTCGCGGTCACCTCGATAACAAGTATGCGACTTTTCAATCACATTTTTCAGTTGTCCAAGCTTTTGAGCTAATTGAAAAGTTTGACCCTTAGTTAAAAACATTAATGGGGTGTGTATTTTTAATTCAGCATCGAGCCCAGCCCCCAAAGACGCTTCCATTTTTCGCATAAAAGCATCGCGACAATCAGGATATCCAGAATAATCGGTTTCACAGGCACCAATTACAATGTCTGAGATTCCACGTGGAAGGGCCCAACTCGCGGCCACCGAAAGAAATAGAATATTTCTTCCTGGAACAAAAGTAGATGGCAAATTTTTATAAGTTCCTTCTTTAACTATGGCCTCTGACTCTTGAGTTAAAGCATTGGCGTTCAAATTATTTAAAAAACTTAAATCAACTAAGGTCCAAGGAATAGATTCTTCAGCACAGAGTTCTTGTGCGCATTTCAACTCGATGCAATGTCTTTGACCATAATCAAAACTAATTGCATAAACTTGTTCGAAATGAGCCAAAGCCCAGTACAAACAAGTGACTGAATCTTGCCCGCCAGAAAACAAAACTAAGGCTCGCTTAATGGCTCGGGTTTGATTCATAGTGGCCCACCATAGGTCACACTCATACCAATACTGGGCCTCTTAAGTTCAACTTTAATTAATTGAGGAATGCTGGGCTTTAAACGATTCCAAATCCACACAGCTAAACGCTCAGAAGAAGGACTTTCTAATCCAGGAATTTCATTCAAATAGCGATGATCTAAGTCTTCGACCATTCCCTTTATTTTTTCTCTAAGCCTTTCGATGTCCATCACGGTTCCAGAAACAGGATCAAGTGGTCCTCTAAGTGTAACCAAGCCCTGATATGAGTGACCATGCAAACGAGTGTTGGGATGACCTTCTGGAAAATGAGGCATGTGGTGGGCTACTTCTAAAAAAAACTCACAAGTTAAATCAAGTATTGCACTCATACGCCACGAGCCTCCGGACTCCATATAAATTTATGCATTTGCAATTGCATTCTAAAGGGACGCCCACTTTCTAATATCCATTGAGCTAATTCTTTATAATCAATTTTTCCGAATACGGGAGAAATTAAAGTGACAAAGGACGCCGTAAGATTTCGCTCTTTTTCAATATTCAAAGCAAAATCAAAATCTTCTTTGTTTTGAACAACAAATTTAATTTCATCAACGCCAGCCTTAAGCCAAGCCATATTATCCCAAAGATTTCTATTCGATTCTCCAGAAGCTGGCGCTTTGAGATCCATAATAATTTTTACGCTTTTAGGTACATTTTGAATGGAATAAGCACCACTGGTTTCAAGCATGACTTCAAAAGCTTCATCTTCCAAGAAACGAAGAAATTCTATAGAATTTTTTTGAGCCAAAGGCTCGCCGCCCGTAACTTCAACTAAGCGAGTTGGATATTTTTTTATCTCATTTAAAATTTCTGAAAAAGTTTTTTTTTGTCCTTCATTAAAGGCGTAGGCTGTATCGCACCAAGTGCAACGTAATGGACACCCACTTAAACGAACAAAGACTGAAGGTCTACCAGCCTGAGAGGATTCCCCCTGAATGCTATAAAAAATCTCATTAATGAGTAAGTTTTGGGACTCCATATCTCTGACTCATTGAGCTATAGGCTTTTAAAAACCTTGTCAAAGCCGCAATTCTAACCTTAACTTTATGGCCGTGGCATCAAAGATAACATCAAGCTCAACTGCTGAATATTTCTCGAAAAATCTCCAACAAGTGGGCTTTTCTTCAGGAACTAAGGCCGTTCTCACCACCCTAAAAGAGTCCGTAGACAACTCTTTAGACGCCTGTGAAGACGCTCAAATACTTCCTGAGGTCACCATTGAAATTGAAAAGGTTGGAGTTGGATCTCAGAAGAATATGGATCAAATACGTATTCTTGTACGAGATAACGGCCCCGGTATTCCCACCGAAGATCTCAGCCGTGTTTATGGAGAATACTTAGCCTCTTCTAAATTTGGTCGTGGTCGCTGTTCTCGCGGCCAACAAGGTATCGGTATTTCGGCCGCTACAACTTGGGCACAACTCACCTCAGCTCAAGGGGTAAAAGTCATCACTAAAACCAAGGCCATGAGACAAGCGATTCAGGGAATCGTAGAAGTCGACATCAAAAAAAACCAAGGCGTGCTTAAAGACAAAAAAAGCATCGATTGGGATAGACCACACGGCACCAGTGTAGAATTTATTTTAGATGGTCGCTTACAAATGCAAGGGGAAGGTGGTGTGCTCACTTATTTAACAGCAACCAGTCTAGTGAACCCCCATCTCACTTTAAATTATAAAATCAACGACGAAGCTCTCGTAAAACTCGAAAGAGTTACAAAAATTCCAGTCGATATTCCAGAAGCTGTAGCTCCTCACCCTCACACTTTAAAACTCGGTGAGTTTCTCTCGCATGGAACATTGTTTGGTAAAAGCACTTTAGAAACTTTTCTTAAGAAAGGTTTTTCTCGAATCAACGACCCCGTTATCGATCAACTCAAAAAGAATGGCTTGCCTAAAGGATTATTAGATAAGTCCATAAGCGCTATTTCCGACAAAGACCTCAAAACTGTTTATGAAGTGATTCAAAAAACTGAACTCATGCCCCCCAACACACGTTCGGTGTTATCTATTGGAGAAGAAGGTCTAGCGGATAGCATTAAACGCTTAGGCGAAATCGATTTCTTTAGTGTTGTTTCCAGAAAACCAAGAATTTGCGATTTTAAACCCGTGGTTGTGGAAGTGGCCATTGCACGCTTTCTTAAAAATGCTGGCGAAGCCGACGACCCAGTTACTGTTTTACGTTTTGCCAACCGCGTTCCACTTCAATTCGATAAATCAAGCTGCGCCATTGTAAAAGCCTTAGAGAGCGTGAACTGGAGAGCTTACGGATTAGCTCAACCTAAAAATTCACTTCCCCTTGGTCCTTATGTTGTAGCTGTGAGCGTAGTTTCTCCTTTTATCAAATTCAAAAACGCCTCTAAAGAGACCATCGATGGAAGCGACGAGCTCGTAGAAGAATTACGATTGGCGCTAATTCAAGCAGGCCAAAGATTGTCTCGCTATATAAAACGAGAACAAAAAGAATTTGATTTAGAAAAGAAAAAACAACATATCGAGCAATTCGGCCCTATTCTCATTGAGTGCTTAGGAAGAATTACAAAAGCTCCTCAATCAAGATTAGAAAAGGCTAAGCTTGGAATGTTAAAAATTCTTGGACGAGATGCCGACAAGGCTGAAGGCGATCTTGAAACTGCCGTACAAAAACAGTCCAAACTCGATGAACGAATGAAAAAGTCTAGTGAAGCAGACGATGATAGCAACGACAAAAATAATGATGACTCAAACGAAGAGGCGAATGCATAAAAATGACAACTAAGAATGTGGGTACCAATAAAGATATTCCCGTTTTATCAAAAGAACTTTGTTTAGAAATGATTGCCGATTTGGAAAAAGCAAAAAGGCCCGTTCTTGAAGCGACCAAGTGTTCACTCGACAATGCTTTTTACAATCCCAAAGTAGGATATCTCACTCCTGGAGATAAAAAAGTTAGAACTGAACTCAACGTATCCTCAGTTCAAAAAATGTCACGAGCCGTGTTTTTTCTCGAAATTCTATTGCGCAATTTAGAAACTGGCGCCGTCAACACCAAGCGCGAACTTTACTATATCGCGAAAGGTGAATGTAAACACAATCCAAAATTAAAGCCACTCGACTTTCAAGATCAATCAGAGAGTGATGCTGTTGTGGATTTCATCACTGAAATGCTCGAAGTCTATCGAGAAGAACTCAACTGCTACGCCAACGATCGCGGCGGACAAACTTATAGCCAAAACTTAATTGTCACCGAATCCTTACCCAACAATGAAAAAGCCATTGTCGACTTAAGCAGTCTTGGAACATCTCCATTTCAACCTAAAAATAAACCTCAAAGTTTTAAACTCAAACCTAAAAAGGGCAAAATTGATTTTTGCTTAGTCGTTGAGTCCGAAGGTACTGCCAACACATTAGTCACCAACGGTTTCACCAAAAGACACAATTGCATTTTACTAGGTGCTCAAGGCGTACCTTCTAACGCCGTTCGCTCTTGGAGCAAGGCTATTCAAGATCAACTTGAAGTGCCTATCTATTTCTTTGGAGATCTGGACGCCTATACCATTCAAAACATTTACCGAACTCTAAAAGCCGGCTCAGCTGCAAGCTTAATTCGTAACGCTGACTTCAGCGCCCCTGAAGTCAGATTTTTAGGCGTTCTTCCAAGTGATATTAAAAAATATGATTTGGCCGACTACGGCGTAAATGCTTCGGACCCCCAAGAAGGTCGCGCTCTTAAAAAAGCACAAGATGCCATGAAAAATGACCCCTTCTTCCAAGATAAAAAGAATAAGGGAGTCACAGACATCTTAAAGTGGCTCGTTTCAAATAAGCGACGTTGCGAGCAACAAGCTTATTTCATGGTCGATCCTCGCGATCCATTGATGCCCGAAAAGATTATTGTCGATAAAATTAAACGCAAAGAATACGTTTAAATTTTTCATAAGCGCAGAATCTTAATTTATTTGGAATGTTTACGAAGCGCGCCTTCGCAGTCTTTAAGCCTTCTTTTAGCTAAGGCCAACTCATACTCTGCCTTTCGATAATCCTGTCTTAAAGCTAAAACTTTTTGCTTTCTAGTCTCTCCTAGTTCTCTATGAAGCTGAACAGCATAATTGGAATTTTGTAAATTCTTCCAAGCTCTATTTCTTTCAGATTTTGTGCCATGAAAAATAACATCTTTAGACAATTTAATTTGATCAAAAATATAACTTTGAAAATCTTCTCTCCAATAAACTCCCATACTCATGTCTCCACCACTCTCAACCCCATAGTCAGGAAAGGCGATACTAAAATCTCGAATCACTCGACCACCTCTAATCCACTCAACTTTTAAATGAGGACCTCTACTATAATTTGAAATACTAAAAGCTTTATAACTGTACTTAAGCTCATCTTGACCTATAAGGTATTTTTTTGCACTTTCAACTGCGTAGTCAGGAACTCTTCCTGCAGAAATAAAGCCTCGTAGCAAATGAGCTATACCTTCCTTGTTATGAAATGCATATTGAACCTCAAGTGCTTTAGTAACAATTTTTTTAAATATCCTGAGTGCTTCCTTTGGAGAAACGAGTTCGTCTACCACTTCCCTGGAGTACTTAAGCCACTGCTGGCTTGATTCCAAAGTTATATATTTTCCTTTTGGCGAAGCCTTTTCAATTGAAGCGCGATTTAGCTTTTGAAGATCTTTTAAAATTTGAGATTCTTTTCTAATGAGTTCATCGCTTAATTTTTGATCCGAAAATACGTTTGAAATAAATAAAAATAAGAGCATGATTTTTATCTGATTTTTAAGAAGATTCATTCTGCGACTTTTAAGGAATTCTCACATAGGGCTCAAGAATCAAGTTAGGGTCATTCAACAAAGAAGCTTAAAGCACTAATTCTAAAGGATTTTCTATATTACTCACATCAGTGCACCTCAATAAGGACTCTTGACATAAATACAATTTAATCAGATTCTTCGTGCCATGAAGAAGATCTTATTCATTCTAAGCAGCCTATCATCGTTTTCAGTTTTTTCTGAAATTAACAGTTCACCAATGTCTGCATATTTTGCAATTCAATTTCAAGTTGCGAGCGTAGATCAAATTAATTTCGAAAGAAAAGTTCTCTATTCCAAAACAGTTTGCACTAAAAAATCCCTCGTCGCCAAAGAAGTTGAATTAGGTGTCGTCGATTGGAGAATCAATGACATCCGCAAATACGTCGCCGTTCTAGGAGCTGATGTTGTGATCAAGTCTGAAGCTCCAAACATCAATAGCACTGGCGACACACTCTATGCTGATGGAGGCGCTTTCGTAGAAATTATAGACAGAACTCGCTCTCCTGAAAAAGCCATTGGTCGATCACCCCTAGGTGTTTCAGAGCTTAATTACAGCACTATGGCTGCTAGCTTTCGTATATTTTTAAGTGAAGACAAAGCTTCTAAACAAAAACTGTTTTTGTTTGTTCGAACGGGTAGCGCACGCTTTGATACAAAATCAAAAGAAACTTATATGGAATCATTCTTTAAGATTGAGGGAGAGCAAGAAAAGCTCTCCCTCGATCGATGCGAAAATATTTAATTATTCTACAATCATTTTTGCGGGTGCGTGAGCAGGGTGGAACTGACATCCAATTGGATATTCACCCTTTTTAAGATCTTTTGGAATCATAGTTTCTACTTCTAGTGTTTTATGGCGATTGACTTGTTTCTCTAATTTTAAAGCTTCCACTTTAAAACCATGAAACTCAAAACCACCTTCAAGATCATGCTTTAAAACAAATTTCACTTTTTCACCTGGCTTTACAGTCACAGTCTCTGGCACCCAATGCATCACATCTTGAACTTTTTCAGTATGAAGCTCAATCACTCGGGGCGGAACAGTAGTCGCGAATAATGCCGAACTTAAAAGTAAACTGCTTAGTGAAATAATTTTTTTCATAGAAATCTCCTATTTTGATTTTCGAAACAGAATCCATTATCAGACTAAGCCCGAGCAATAGCAAGACACCCATCGCATCCAGTATCGCTCTACAACACTACGCAGTTCTGCCCACAGCTTTTTGGAATTCATATTTCTTTCCTGAGGAGTTCCACCGCGCCATTGTCACGCGTTATTTAATTCAATAAGTATTTCTTAAAGACACGGCAGGGCACCTGATGGTTGAGCCCAAAGCAAATCTTCGTCGCTTGTCAAAAACGAGAAGTTCGAGGAAGGAGTGCAAAAATACGACGCAGTTTACTTATGGGGTAAATGAGGAGTATTTTTGCACTCCTGACAAAGAAATTCGACGTTTTTCACAAGCGAGTCATTAGCGGCTTAGTTTGCGATACTTGATGCGATGAACTTCATCGGCTTGCGGCCCCAAACGTCGTCTTCGATCTTCTTCATAGGCTTGATAGTTTCCTTCAAACCAATTGACTTGGCTATCGCCCTCAAAAGCTAAAATATGCGTTGCCACACGATCCAAGAACCATCGATCGTGACTTATCACAACGGCACAACCCGCAAAATTGAGCAAAGCTTCTTCAAGCGCACGAAGTGTGGCTACGTCTAAATCGTTGGAGGGTTCATCTAGAAGTAAAACATTTGACTGAGACTTAAGCATTTTAGCCAAGTGAACTCGATTTCGCTCACCACCCGATAAAGTACCAACTTTTTTCTGTTGATCGTTTCCAGAAAAATTAAATCGAGCCACATAATTTCGAGAATTAATTTCTTTATTCCCTAAAGTGATCGTTTCATTTCCGCCTGTAATTTCTTCAAAAAGTGTTTTTGAATCATCGAGACTGTCTCGAGATTGATCGACATAACCTAACTTAACAGTGTCTCCAATTCGAAGTTCACCGGAATCAGGTTTATCTTTACCGGTAATAATTTTAAACAATGTCGTTTTACCAGCTCCGTTGGGCCCGATAATTCCGACGATACCACCGCGAGGGAGATTAAAATTCAAATTTTCATAGAGTAATTTGTCGCCATAAGACTTAGTCAAACCCTTAGCTTCAATAACCAGTTCACCCAGTCTTGGCCCAGCAGGAATAAAAAGTTCCAAATCATCTAAACGATCTGGCCCCTCTTGATTCAATAATTCATCATAAGCCGTAATACGAGCTTTGGATTTGGCCTGACGTGCACGGGGACTTTGACGTACCCACTCAAGCTCTCGTCTTAAAGTGCGCTGACGCTTACTCTCTTGTTTTTCTTCATGCTCAAGTCGTTTTTGTTTTTGCTCCAACCAAGAAGAGTAATTTCCTTCAAAGGGATAACCCTTTGTGCGATCTAACTCCAAAATCCAACCCACTACATTATCCAAAAAATAACGATCGTGAGTGATCAGCACAATAGACTTTGAATATTCTCGTAAATGTTTTTCTAACCACGCAACAGACTCAGCATCTAAATGGTTTGTAGGTTCATCAAGTAATAACAAATCAGGTTTCGAGAGCAGAAGTCTACAGAGTGCAATACGTCGCTTTTCACCACCAGAAAGATGCTCCACCGAACTATCGCCAGGAGGACATCGCAAAGCGTCCATTGCAATTTCTAAAGTGTGATCGAGCTCCCAAGCTCCAGCAGCTTCAATTTTATCCTGAAGTTCTGCTTGGCGAGCAAGGAGTTTTTCCATCTCCTCCGGACTCATCTCTTCAGCAAATTTAGCGCTTATAGCTTCAAACTCTTTTAGAAGATTGGCGGTTTCAGCCACACCTTCCATAACGTTTTCTTTTACAGTTTTAGTAGGATCCAAATGAGGTTCTTGAGGTAAATATCCAACAGTTTTTCCTTCACCAAGAAAAGCTTCACCCTGAAATTCTTTATCAATACCTGCCATGATCTTTAAAAGAGTGGACTTACCTGCACCGTTAGGACCAATAATCCCGATTTTTGCACCCTCAAAAAACGAAAGATAAATATTATCTAAAGTTGTTTTATTAGGCGGATAAGTTTTTGAAAGACCCTTAAGGGTATAGATGATTTGAGCCATGGGCCAATAACTATCATAAAACTAAGCCATGGTCTTTGGCTAAAATGAATAGAAAATGTTCTGTAAAATACAATTTTTAAACGGCTATATCGTGCATTCTAAGAACTTCATTCAATGATGTTTTCTCATCAGTAGCCGATGATCTTTTGCCAATAATAAGTGCCACAGGAACCCCATAAGAACCCGCAGGAAACTCTTTAATGCGTGTTCCAGGAATAACGACGCTGCGCTCTGGGACAACGCCCTTAAACTCGCGCACATCTTTTGAAGTCACATCAATGATTCTAGTCGATTTTGTAAGTACGACGTTGGCACCCAAAACAGCGCCTTCCTCGACTCGAACACCTTCAACAACAATACAACGTGAACCCACAAAAACATTATCTTCAATGACAACAGGATGGGCCTGGGGTGGTTCCAAAACTCCACCGATACCAACACCGCCGCTCAAATGAACATTTTTTCCAATTTGTGCGCAGGATCCCACAGTGGCCCAGGTATCCACCATCGTTCCCGATCCTACATAGGCTCCAATATTTATAAAACTCGGCATTAAAATTGCCCCAGACTCAATGAAAGATGCCTTTCGAACTACGGCTCCAGGAACCACTCGCACTCCCTTTAAAGCCTCTCGACTTTTCAAAGGAATTTTATCGCAATACTCCATCGGACCCGCATTAAAATACTCATTAGACTGCATTCGAAAATAAAGGAGTATGGCTTGCTTCAAATAAGCATTCACCGTCCATTGTGAAGATATTTTTTCGGCAACTCTTAATTCTCCGGAGTCTAATTTTTCAATGATATCAAGAATGAGTTTCTTGTTTGAAGAGTCCTTCAGCGAATCGGGATTTTCGAAAATTTCTTTTATTTGATTTTCAATTGTCATTTTATTACTCGTCTAAGTTACTATGAGTGGCTGCATAAATTAAGCTTTCAATGAGCGCCACAGAATGGGTTTCCCAAATCTCTTTGGGTTGAGAATCTCGAGCGATCTCAAGTGTTATCGTTGGAATATTTCTTTCTTGTCCGGCCCATGTCCCCATCGAACCAGGAGTTGGATAACCAATATACGGAGTGATTTCATAATTATTAAACTTCTGCATATGCTCGGCCACCTTACGACAAGGTCCGTTAATGTTGATCATCGGATCGTAAGAATGACATGTAATAATTAAATGAGGTTTAATCTCTTCGATAAACTTTGCAATAATTTGCGTTTCTGGCTCAGAGCCCGCCCTGGGCCCCGGATTATATCGTTCTTTATGAGCCACTGGGTCCCAATCTTTGGTAGGCATATTTCTATTAAGATCCACCTTGTTGGCATTCATTCTCTGCTGCTTTAAGCACCCATCTGGATTGAGTTGAGGAATGACATAAAGAGTCGCCTGTCCTTCAAGCTTTTTCCATAATCCACTTTTTACAAATTCAGAAACCAAGAAAGTTCCTTCGGGCTCATCACCATGAACTCCCCCAATAAGCAAAAGCTTCTTTTCACAAAGAGGCTCATCAAAGAAGCTCAAAACTTCAATACTTCGCCCTTCAACACTTTTTCCAAGAGATTTTTGTTTCATATCAAAAACCAAGATAAAAACAATGTGAGCAAGTAGCAAGCATAAGAATGAAAGATTTAACTTCTATTTATTTAAGCTCTAGCTTTATTGAAAGACTCACAAAGCCCCCTCCCAAGGGAGATCTATTCAAAAAGGCCCTAGGGAACTGGCCTAAAGAAACTCCCTTACTCGATTTATGTGGCGGCTGGGGTCGCGATTCTCTTTGCTTTGCAAGTTGGGGTTTTAAAGTGAGCTGCCTCGAAAGACATTCTGAAGTTTTCAAACTTGTTTCAAAAGCATTTCAGGAATTAAAAACTCGAAATTCCATTTATGAAAATATTTTAAAAAACATCAGCTATTTCAATATTGATGCCAAAGATTTTCTAAAAAACACAAAAGATAATTGGTCCCTCATTTACCTCGACCCCATGTATCCCGATCGAAAAAAGTCGGCTCTTGGAAAAGGAGAAATGCGGATACTAAAAGAACTTGTTGGCGACGATCCCGACAAGGCCGAATTAGCTCAGTTGGCATTTGAAAAAACCAAGAAACGATTGGTTATTAAGGGCCCCAAATTAAGCCCAAGCCTATTGGAATTAGTACGCCCAACTCATGTTTTTAAAGGCAGCAGCACTCGATTTGAAATATTCGTAAAGCCCTGATTTTAAAGAAACTCTTAACCAAGTTTTAATAATAATTTAATCCAAGATCAGCGTTAAGATTGATAGAATTTTAATATGAGATGGGCATTTTCAGGGATCATCCTAGCTTTAGGAATAGCCACCATGGCTTATTACGAAGTGAGCGTTTTTGATAATTCCTCAGTAACTCATGGTCCTGAAAGCATAAAAAATCAGTCTTCTTCTGGAAGCGAGGCTAAAAAGCCCAGAAAGCCATCATCGATAGAAAATGACGTGGCCCAACTTAGTAATGAGCGTCTCATCAAGGAATATTTGAGCAACGGAATTATCTCGGATCCTACGCTCCATGGAGAAAGAGGAATTGCTATATTTCAAGAATTTCAAAAGAGAATCAAAAACTTTTCTAAATCAGAGTTGCTCAATCTTTTTCAATCTAGCGAATCTTTAGTTTTACAACACGCAGGCACTATGACTTCACAACAAAGAGAATGGATTCAAGAATTCATAATTTCTGCACTGGAAAAGAAATCGATTCTTGATGAAAATGGCATAACCCTATTATCGGAGTTTCCACTCCTTTCAACAAATCTCGAACATCTGTCGAAAATTATAAATCTAAAAAAGCTAGATCTCTATCAACGACAAAATTGTTTTGGTATGAGCTATATTCATTTTAAAAGTGAAAATGTTGAAACTCATACTTTGCTTGAATTATTAGAAAACCTCGAAAAGCAAAACGAAAAGGAAGCTTTATTTGAAGAGTATTTAGCTCATTTAGCAAACGACGAACCCTTAAGAACTTTTGAAACACTCAAAAAATATTTTACAATTCTAAAATTAAACTCCGACACCTACCATAATTCCATCAGAAAAATCGCATCAGAAGTGGCAAAACAACAATCTTCAGAATTAGCTTTGTGGACAAAAAATCTCGAAGATGAAGGAGTCAAATTCAACGACGACATTATTGCATCAATTAGTTTTGGCCTTTCAGAATTAAGCATAGAAGAAAGCGTTAGATCCATTACAAAAATTTCAAATTCTAAATTAAGAATAAAAATTGCTGATGAGCTAGGAAACACTCTAAGACGCGCAGGAAACTCAAAAAAACTGGAGTATTACCTTCAGAACTTAAGCCATTATCCAGACATCTGGAACGGTATTCAGAACAAAATCACTTCTTCGAACACTCAAAACGTGAGTGAAGTGAGTTTTTTAAATTGAAAATGAAGATTAAGAAAACACTCCTTTTTATTTGCGGAGGCCTTAGTCTTTATGGAGTCTATCAATGGGGTTACTCTCGAGGCGTTCACTCTATTAAATTAACGAGCTCTGCTTCGGAGCTCGACAATTTTGAATCCAAAGCTGAGCTCATTAAAACTTCACCTCTATCAAACGTTTCATCTGATACAAAAATTGAATCTTCCGAAAATAAATTCACCTCTTTAAACAACAACGACTTTCTAAATGAATTTATAAATAGTGGAGCTATTTTTAACCCCTTCGACAAGAGTCCCAACATTTATTCACTTAATACCGAATTTAATAAAAGAGTGAAAAACTTTTCTAAAGCAGACTTTTTAAAAGTCTATACGAGCAACCCCTCGAGAGCTATCTCAGAAGCGCGGATAATGTCGAACAAACAAAAAGAATGGGTGCAAGACTTCATCCTTTACGACATTCAATCGTCAGAAAACCCCAATGAAACTTTATTAAAATTTAAAAGTGACTTGTCGTATTTAGGCCCCACGAAGCTCAATTTAATTTCAGATATTCTTAATAACCAAAATATTAATTTAGACGAAAAGGGATTTTTTCTTGAAAAATCTGTATTTTCTTGGATCCATGAAAAAATAGATCCTCAACCTATTTTAAATATTCTTTACAAATTTGATGATGTATATGAACGAGAAAATTTATTCGTAAAGTATATGGAAAAAGCTTCTGTTTTTGACCCATTAACAGCCTTTGACTCTCTTCAAAATTATCAAAGCCACTTTAAGTTAAACACATACCCACTGGGAGAAGCGCTAGGAAGCATAGCCATGTGGATGGCCGAGAAAAATCCTGCTGAATTTTCAAATTGGCTCAATACTGAGTTAAAAAATTATTCGAGGTATAAAGAAGATCTCCTGATTCCCATCAGCATCGGGCTGAGCCAATTAAAAAGTGATGAGGCCATTCAATCTATTTTAAAAATTGAAGATCCAAAATTAAAAATCGATATACTTCATCAATTAGGATTGGCGCTCATACGTTTTAAAGGGAAAATTCAGAGTGAAGCTTTCTACCAAGAACTCGCACGCTACCCAGACTTAGCTAAGGCACTCAGTACAAAATTGAACTCTGAAAGAAGCCCCAGCAGCACAGGCCGCTAAGATGTAGCATTTTTTGAAGCGATAGATATTTTTAAAAATATTCGGTACTTAGGCAGTAGCCAAATTATATTCTGAGCTCAGAGTGAAGCTCTGCGACTTCAAAAAGCGCTTTTGCTTTGCGTTAAGTATTTTTCTATATTATTCCAAAACTACATCTAAGCATTCATCTACTTTAAAGATAAGGAGAATTTTATGAAGAAACTACTAACCCTACTTTCGGCTGTAATTTTTGTAGCCACTGGCGTGAAAGGCTTCTCAAATCCTGAAGCTGAAAAAAGCCAAAACAAACAACCAGGATTTGCCCTTGTTATGAAAGTTAGCAAAGATGGAACTAAGACTCTTTTAAAAGTTCCTGCTAATAAAAAATGGACCTCTGAAGAGTTCAAAAACAATGTCGAAAAAATCAGCAAAGGCTCACTTAAATCTGAAGTTGCACAAGTTAAATTAGCTAAAAACTCAGTAAATTCAGAAGCCGACGAAAAAGCTGGAATCACCTCATGGTACTGGGGATGGGGCCACAATCATTATTCACCTTGCTGGGGTAACTGGTGGGGAAATAATTACTGGTACAACAACAACTACGGTTGGGGTTGGGGTTCAGGTAACTGGGGTTATGGCTACTATTACACTTCATGGTACCGACCCGTTTATTACGGATACACCACTTACTATTATTACTACTGATAATAGAGCATTAAATTAATGCAAATAAAAACCCTGCTTTAGCTTCGGCTAAGGCGGGGTTTTTTTATTTGTAAAATACATCGCCCACAAGACACAATTGACACTGTGTACATATTTTATTATGCACTGCATTATGAATCGTGTATTACTGCCATTATTAATCCTTTTAGTTGGCTTTGTTGCCTTTAACTTATTTGCCTATCAATTAGAGAACCCCGAAGAAGTCGCTCGAGTTTCACAAGTGGCCATGCTGGGTGAAATTAACGACATGTCTCACATAAGAATCTGCGTACTCGACGAGGGCACCGCTGGCTATAACATCGTAAAAGACCGGCTGAGCAGCAACATCAAGCTACTTGGAGATGAGACCACCAATGGAAACTTTCACGGCCTAGGGATGGCCCAAGAGCTTTTAGCAGCAAGCGGAGCCACCCAACTGCCCGAAGACAAACAACCTCAAATTCTCATCGTACCAGCCGAGGGTTTCACTCAGCTTAAAAGTGGTGTTGAAACTTGTATCCAAGAAAAAGTCGACATCATACTTCACTCTATCAACTGGGAATGGAGCTCTAACTTTGACGGCGACGGCTTCATCAATCAGCTTGTTCGAGAAGCTACAAAAAAGGGAATTTTATGGGTCAACTCCGCCGGCAATAACGGTGGTCTCACCTATCACTCTAACGTTAAACTCGCCAACGATGATGAAAGTTTAGTTTCGCTGCCCGACGATGAAAACACTTTACGATTCAGCAACCAACTCGACAGCAATACGGTGTCGATCACTATGAGCTGGAATGACTTTGAAGATATCAATTACGCCACAAAAAAGGATATGGATTTCATTTTGTACTCAATTGTAGAAGACCCCGAAGACAATCAGAAAATGAAATTTGTTGAAATGGAATTGGAATATTTTGAAGAAGGAAAAAGCGGAAAAATTCGACAAAAATTTGGTCAAAAAAAACAAATTGGTCGCCATCGCACAGCCAATGATTCACAAGAGGTAACAGGTAACGCTCTTGAAACTGCAGAAATGCAACTCGATAAAGGCGAATACGCTATTCGCGTAATTTACAAATCTAAAAAATCAGAAATCAAAGAGTCAGATCAATTTAGAATCATTCTTCGCTCACAAAAACCTGAAAGTTTAAAAATGAAAAGCGCCCAACACCACACGGAAATCACACCCCCAGCCGACAACCCAAGAGTGATTGCAGTGGGATTAAAAGATGCTCCCTTTTCCGCAATGGGCCCCACCCCCAACGGAAGCGTTAAACCTGATTTAGTTTTAGATTTAGGCCCACAAAGTTTATCCCTAAGATATTCAGATGGCACAACAAAAGGACCCGACACCTCAGACGCTGCAGCCATTTTTGCGGGCGTGGCTGTCGCCTTAAAAGCGCGCGACAAATCCATTGGTATCAATGAAGTTCACAGCTATCTTGATTATTTGAGCCGAATGCAGAATCTCAACCCACAATCTGGTCGCGGTCCCGTTTGGCAAACACCGACCCACACTGGAATGTTAAAAGAAAATAGCGAGCAGCCCACTGACAACAAGTTTAATAATCCACAAAGAAACGAACGTAGAAATAGAAATGACTTGAGACCTTATGACCGCTATCAACCCAACAACAACTCTTCACAAACACCGAATTTAAACAACGGTGCTTATCCACAAAACACAAACGGCACCTATCCAAACAATTCTAAGGGAAGTTACCCCAATAATAATGGAACTCGTTATTATCCCCAAACACCACGCCAAACTCAGCAAGGGACTCCACAAGCCCCCATTAGACACTAAAGCAGTTACCCCATTGGCAACAACAATGGCCAATGGGTATAAAGATCTCATTAATCATTATGAGATATTGGTTGCTCAAAACTGAAGCTGAAGAATTTTCTATCGACGATTTAAAAAACAACAAAACAACTCTTTGGACTGGCGTTCGTAATTATCAAGCGCGAAATTTCATGACCCAAGACATGAATCTGGGGGATCAAGCCATCGTTTATCATAGTAATGGAAAACCCTCCGCTGCCGTAGGGATTATGGAAGTCTCCGCGATCGCCACACCCGACCCCACTGCCTTAGATAAAAAAAGCGATTACTTCGACCCCAAGGCCAGTCTAGAAAATCCCATATGGTATTGCACTGAATTCAAATTTGTTAAAAAATTTTCTCGGGAAATCACTCTAGATGAAATGCGAAGAAATCCTAAATTAAAAAACATGCTATTGCTAAAAAAGGGTAGCCGGCTTTCTATAACACCGCTCACAGAGAATGAATTCTATGAAATTGCGAAAGAGCCTTAGCGACTTTATAATCATTCCATGACTAAGCTACCCATTTTTAGCGTCGAAGAGGCCTCAAAAAAATACCTCGAAAAATTAAACAAAGATCGCCCCTATAAAGCCATGTACTCGAGCCTACTTGGAGGAATCGTAACGGATCCTCGAATGATGATTATCCCCATAGATGATCATATCGTTCATAGAGGCGATGGAATTTTTGAAGCCTTTTGCTCACACAATAAAGCCATTTACGATATCGATGCTCATTTAGACCGCTTAGAGTTTTCCGCAAAGTCTATTGAACTTTCTCTCCCGTGGTCGAGACAAACCTTGAAAGATATCTGCTGTGAAGTTGGTACTGCTAGCCAAATAGAAGACATCACATTCCGCCTCTATGTTTCTCGAGGGCCGGGAAGTTTTACTCCTAATCCCTACGACAGCGATGGCCCACAATTGTATATTGTAGCCACTGTTTATAAAAAATATCCTCAAGCTTTATATGAGAATGGTGTTAAGGTTGGAATCAGTAGCCACAAGGCAAAAGCTCGTCCTCATTGCCAAGTTAAAAGTTGCAATTATCTTGTTAACGTTCTCATGACTAAGGAAACTGTAGACAGAAAATTAAACTTCGTAGTTTGCTTAGACAGTGAAGCTTATGTAGCTGAAGGCCCCACAGAAAACATAGCGCTTCTGACTAAAAATGGAGAATTCATAGCACCCAAATTTGAAAACATGCTCAAAGGCACAAGCCTACTTCGTATTATGGACTTAGCAGAAAAGAATAAAAATCAATTAGGTATTAAAAATGTTAGAAACGACAATTTGAGCGTTAAAGACTTTGAAAACGCTGCCGAAGTCTTCATTATTGGCACAACTATGGGAATTCTTCCTGTATGTGAATTTAATTCAATAAAATTCAAATCCAATCACCTGGATAGCTGCGCTCATAAACTAAAAGAATTGCTCGAAAACGATTTTTCGACTAATTCCGAGCGCAGGACCCTTTTTAAATGAGCGAAAATAAAACCTTAAATTATCCCTCGAATTACGAGTTTGAAGTTAGCTTTGACCTCATAGACGCAGGCAACGTTGTATACCACCCCAATTACCTCATTCTTCTTGAAAGAGCTCGCTATGATTTTTGTAAAAAAATTGGATTGAATATTAGCAATCACTTTTCAGATGGTTTTGCCTTTGCCGTGGCCGAATCAAAATTACAATATCGTGCTCCCCTTTTTATGGAGCAAAAATACGAAGTTAAAAGTGAAATTCTCAAAGTCTCACGAAAAATTATAAATTTTACGCAAAAAATCTTCCACAAAGATAAGGAGATTTTTACGGCTGAATTATTATTGGTTCACGTAAAAATTCCTGAAATGAAAAGTGTTTCAATGCCTGAGTCCATGATACAAAGTTTTAAAAAATATTCGCTCGAAAAAGAACCCTGCAACCCCAACTGCAAAATTATTTAATTGATTTGTTTAATAAATCAAAAAATTAAAAAATTCATACGAATAAAATGTCATTGCACCAATTCGATAGATGAAAAACTTAAAAGACACTTGGGGTGCCCTAAGTCGAGCCATAAGGCGAAGACTTCAGGGCGGGGCCTTGCCGTGACTTTTAAGTTTTTTAACTGTCGAATTGATGCAAAGATTTTTAAAAAGTTACGTAGCCAGAACTTTTTCAAGCCGCGCTATTAGCCAATCTAATTCATCTTTTTCGATCACTAATGGTGGAGCAATGCGTAGAGTTTGCTCATGGGTATCTTTAACCAAAACCCCTTCCTTCATTAGCTTTTCGCAATAAACTCTTGCGGCTCCGTGCTGAGACTTTATTTCAACCCCAATCATAAGCCCACGGCCTCTCACTTCTTTTATTCTCGGATGTTGAATCTTTTTTAAATGTGACATCAAATGTTGTCCCATCTCTTGAGCTCGTTCCGCAAGCTTTTCATCTTGAATCACTTTTAGAGCGGCTCGACTCACAGCTGCTCCCAATGGATTTCCCCCAAAAGTACTGCCATGCTCTCCTGGTTTAATAACACCCATAATCTCTCGAGTGCTTAAAACTGCAGACACTGGATAAAATCCTCCACTCAAAGCTTTTCCAAGAATTAAAATATCAGGAACTTCACCTAATTCATGGTCAAAACAAAAGCGTTTACCTGTTCTACCTAATCCCGTTTGAATTTCATCAAGCGCCAGTAGAATTCTGTTTCTTTTGCAAAGTTTTTGAACACCTAACAAGTAACCCTCAGGAGGAAGTAAAATTCCTGCTTCTCCCTGAATAGGCTCAAGGAGTATGGCTACCGTATTTGAATTGATGCTCTTTTCAATGGCCGACAAATCTCCAAACGGAAGAACTTTAAAACCAGGTGTAAACGGTCCGAATCCATCACGATAACTTTCTTCAGTCGAAAAACTTATGACACTTATTGTTCGTCCATGAAAATTATTTTTAGCAACAATAATTTCAGCTTTTGAATCTGGAATCCCCTTAACCTTATATCCCCATTTTCGAGCAATTTTTAAAGCAGTCTCAACGGCTTCAGCACCAGAATTCATTGGAAGCGCTTGTTCAAAACCTGAAAACTCACACAATTCTTGGAGAAATGCTCCCATTTGATCGTTATGAAAACCCCGAGAACTCAAGGTTAGTCTTTCAGCTTGATCTGTTAGTGCCGACAAAATCTTTGGATGACAATGCCCCTGATTCACTGCCGAATAGGCACTCAAGCAATCCATGTATTTTTTTCCGTGCACATCCCAAAGCCAAACCCCTTCGCCCTGACAAATCACAACTTCTAAAGGATGATAATTGTGTGCACTAAATTTTTCGACTTGAGAAATATAAGATTGAGTAGATCTCAATGAGGGCAATATTTTTTGCTTAATCTTTTTAAAAAACACCGAACCCCCCGAAATACAGAATAACAAACATAAAGCAAAAGATCACGGGAAGTGTTGGGGCGTGAGAAATATTAACGTGCTTCGAGAAATTCAAGAAAGTCACACAAGACTTTGGCACGAGCTTCGAGACTTGAAATTAAAATTCGCTCAGAGCTTTGATGCATCCCCGATCCTCGTGGCCCCATACCATCTAGTATCAAAATCCCCTCTCGAGCCATATAGCAACAATCCGCGGCGGCACCTCTACGTGGCGGAGGCGTATCAATTTTTTCATGTTTTCTAATTAAAGATCTAAGTTCTTCAACAAATACAGAAGAATCATCTATAGGATTAAACGGAGGGCAATCATCGGCCAAACGATAACGCGTGCTTGCCGTCAAACCGTCTACAGAACTTCTTACAATAGGTTTATTTAATATTTCTAAAATCTTTTGATGAGTTTCATCTCCAATTTTTGGATCTTGAAAGCGCATGTCAATTTTGGCCTTAGCCTGACCGCAAACAATATTATATTTGTTAGTCCCAGCTTTTATTTGAGCTACACTTAAAGTGACCCCTTTTTCATAATTTGTAAGAGCCAAAATTTCTGCCAATTTTACAGAAAGTTCATGACCTGCATTAACTCCATAAGCATGATCTCTTCCTGAATGAGCTTCTCGACCTTGAATTTTAATTTCATACCAACGATTTCCCTGTCGACGGTTCACGAAAGCCCCATCTTCAAAAGCAGGTTCAAAGCCTAAAATCACTTCTGAATTTTGACCGATCTCACGAAACAAATCATGAAAACCAATAGACCCAACTTCTTCATTTGGAGAAGAAACTAAACGATAAGAATATTTATGTTGTCCCTGGGTTTTTTCAAAAAACATTTTTAAGCCCCAAAGAGCTACTACCATACCGCCCTTATCATCTATGACACCTGGTCCATTAGCCCATCGACCTTCACTATCTATTTTTAAACCTTGAAAAGCAAAATCGGAATCATAAACCGTGTCAGCATGACAAACTAAAGTCACATATTTATCTTTTTTGTGTCCATTCTTTTCAGCCAGTAGAAGTTCAGCAGAAAGTTCTGAATCTTTTGGATTAGGAAGCAATCGAACTTTCATTCCAATTTTTTGAAGCTCTCCCATCATCAATCGCTGAACAGCTGAAACACCTTCAAAATTTTCGGAGCCCGAATCAATTAAAACAAACTGCTCAAGAATATTTAATCCAAATTTATCCATCTTATTTAATTTGATTTTTTCTCTATTGGATATTTCTTATCGGCCATATGCTTAAGATAAGCAAGTAAATCTTTAAGTTCAGAATCACTTAACACTTCGGGTGGAAAATGCGACATTTGTGATTTAGGCCAATATCTAAGATCCTGAGAATTTCGAATAAGCTTGAATATGATTTCATCTGTCAAATACTCCGTAGGGTTCATTGGAAGATTTAAATCAGGCCCCATTTGAGAAGCCCCTTCTTGGTTCATAGTATGACAAACAAAGCAATTCTTCAGAAAGACCTTGAAGCCTCTGTTAATAACATGATCATGGGCTAACTCTTTATGAGGATAAATTTTGGGGTAATGGCTTTTGAGATCATCAAAAATTGATATTGAGGCAATTTGAAAAGGCCACTCTTCAGGTAGAACATCAGAATCCAAAGCCTTTTCCCAAATTAAATAAAATGGACCTGCGCTTTGTTTTTTCCTCTTAATTTTGGGCCAAGGGTTCTGAGTTTCTTCAATCGCTAAATAGGCCTCTGCTTTTTTGTTTTCGATCAAGCGAGAAAGCGGAAAGACCGCCGCAAAACCATCCAAGGCCTTGATCTCAACAAAACTAAGTACTGAAGTTTTATATGGACTCAACAGAGACTTCAGAGGAACGGCCTTATAAATCATTTTTTTCGAATAAACAGGATCAGGATTTAGAGTCACCTTCTTTAAGTCCTTAAACTTTAACAAATCAGTTGTGCTTTTTTTATACTCTCCACTCAAATCACTAATTTTTAATTCTGCACTTAAAATTCGAGGACAATTTAAAAGCAATAAGAACAAGCTCATTAAAAACTTAATCATGACATAATCATAAAACCTTTTTGGACAAGAAAAAATGCCCAAGGTAGAATCAATCCATAAATCATGAAACCCATTTTAATACTGGCCGACCCCATTGAGTCGTTAAAGCCCAAAACAGACACCACCCTACCTATCATAGCGGAATTTTTGAAACGAAATTTTGAGCTTTATTATTGCGATATTGCCAATGAAAACGTTGAACTAGACAGTTCCAAATATCTCTCTTCCCTTCATTGTTCTAGAATTTTAAGCTGCTCCCCCAACAGCACCCCCTTCCTACAAGTAGGTGCAGTTGAGACTCACAAAGCCTCTGACTTCTCTATAATTTTGAATCGAAAAGACCCCCCCGTTGATAATCGTTACTTAAAAATGCTTGAACACTTTGAGCAAGTTCCTCAATCGACCTTGCAAGTGAATCACCCCAGAAGTGTGCGACTTATTCCCGAACATGAATATCCCCTTTACTATCCTGAATACTCAATCCCTACTGTAAAATGCAAAGACCTCAGAGAGCTCCTTGCTGCACTTCAAGCCCATAACGGCGAGAGTGTCGTAAAGCCCCACAACTCAGCCGCAGGACATGGAATAAAGAAATTCACCCCTCAAATTAACGAAGACCATTTAGCTCAAATTTATAGTAACGAAGCTTTTCCGCTGATCGTACAACCTTTTGTAAGTCGAATTAGAGAATTAGGCGACGTTAGAATTCTTAGTATTAACTCAAAAATTATTGGATCCATATTAAGAAGAGCTGCGGAGGGATCTTGGCTCTCTAATTTAGCGCAAGGAGGCACGGCGGAACCCCACACTCCAACCGAAAAACAACTCGAAGCTGTAAATGCACTCGCCCCAAAACTCGCCAGCCAAGGAGTTTACCTTGTAGGATTTGATTTTATTGGAGATCGAATATCCGAAATTAACGTCACAAGCCCAACCTGTTTAGTTCAAATCAATGAATTCAACAATCAAAAGCAAGAAACTCTAATTGTTGACGAAATTCTGGATCTCCAAAAAAACTTATAATGACTTTTGAAATTGAGGAAACCTTTCTTTAATAGCCTCTATAATTTTTTCAATTTTCGACAAATCATTTTCTTTTGTTTTAAAGTCATAATTTTCGGCTAAAATGCTCCAATCACTAGCTTTCAAAAAAAGTTTTCTTAGCTTTGAATTAATTTTTCGAGATTTTGATTTTTCTACATAATTTTTATAGATTTTTACTTTATAAAGTCCCTCGAGCAAAATCACAAGAAACTCGCCTTCAGGTTCTTTCAAAATCGGAAAACGCTCTAAATTATTTTCCATTAAAAATCTGCTATCAAGGTTAAATTTCAACTCCGAAAAAGTTTCCTCTAAATTTTTAAGATAAAATTCCAAATTTTCTAAAATTTTATCTAAATCCACACCTTCATAAAGTAAATTTATAAGGGCTTCTTCAAATGGATAGATATAGACATGATCAAAATCATAATCACCAATCTTGATTCCTTGTACCTTTTTAGAGTCTTTTTTTTTAAACTCTAAAGCTCGCATTTTTTGTTCTCTTACAGCACGCCTCTCTAAAAAATAAGTGCTCAAACCAGTGTATTTCTCAAGGGCCTTCCATTTTTCTTCAAAATTTTCAGAATAATCTTTAGCGTGTCTTAGCTCATGAAAAACATCTTCAGCTTCAAGTTGTTCGTAAAGAATGTAATGATAGGGAAAAGCCACATAATTGCGACCACGACTAACATATTGATGTGGATATTTTGTTGAAAAGCGTCCAATTCGAACTGCATTTTTAGAGGATTCCGAAACCCACTCACAGAGTTCATCAAGTGCCTTTGACTGCATCTCTGTGGTATCAAAAAATACATTTTTCTTAAGTTCATGACAATTTCTCGAAGTATAAGAAAAATAAATATTTTTATCTTCTCTATCCCACTGTCTTAATATTTTCCTACGCTCTTGAGTTGTTGGCACATGACCCAGAAGCTCACGCATATGACTTGATATTAAATTACGTAAACGTTTTTTAAATTCAGGACGAATTCTAAAAGGAAGCTCTGTATAATTAAAACTAAGATAATCGTTATATGTCAGCGCTCGCTGACACGAGGGGCTTTCTGAAAAAGCCAAGCTCCCAACAAAAATACAATAAATAAAAAAACAATGTAATAACTTAAGTTTCCCGCCCACCCAATGCTCCCATTGGGTTGATAGCTAAGCTATTAAACTATGAAACCTAAAATCGTCTTAATTCGACGGCCGAGTGCGGCAAGTTTTACTCTTCCTCTTTAAAGCCTTCTTCGTTGCGACCCTCAGACGAAAGAACAGTCACAGTGAGATGGCCCTCATTAAGATTCACTTTTAACTTTCCATCTGCTGAAAACAAACCCATACCTTTAGGAACTAAAAATGAATATTCAAATAGAATTTCACCTGGCGCAGCGCCTTCAGCCTGCCGAGAATAGGCGAAAACATAACGCTTGGTTTTACGTTCATATTGATAATTCTGATTATTTCCATACTTTTTATCTAGGGCCGATAAAATGAATTTTTCAAAACTAGGATCTAATACTGAATACTTTTCAACTTTAGTTTTAGCGGGATTTAAAAAAAGCAATTCTATATGAATAGTGCTCCATTTTCCCTGATAAATATATAATAAGGTATTTTTTAAACCAATATCTTCTTCAATGGAAAAGTTTACGTGTCTGGAAAAATTTTCATCAATATTTTCAAAATAAGAACGAGATAGTTCGGGATAGTGAAGTTTTGTTAGAATTTTTCCAGTGGATAGGTCAAAGATTGAATTAGTCACTTGCGCGCCATTCTTCAACAATGAATCCATAAGCTCACTATTTGAAAATAGAACACGATGATCTTTGACTTTATCCAGTGACCAACTCAACAAATATCTTGGAGCTTTAACGTCACCGCTTTTCAATTGATCAAAATCAATTTCACCATCTGTCATCACGATTTTATCAGGGAAGACTAAGGTGGCTTTGTCGTTATAGCCTTTGACCCACTCAACATCGGCTCGAAGCGAATGACTCGCCAAAATAAGCGCCATAGTTACTAAACTTAATTTTAAATCCAACTTTCTAAAAATCATGGGTACCCTTCTATCACAATCACACGATCCAAAGAAATGAATAGTCCCTCAAATCTATTGGGAAATTAACGATTTTTAAGTCTTATTATTAATTTTATGTAAATTTCTAAATTCTAAGTATTAGACTTAACTATAAGCTCTAGAGTGTCGATAAGACATAGAGCCATGAAGCTATTACGTTTTTCTTTTTTTAGTATTTGTTTGGGTCTTTTAGGCTCAAACTTATGGGCTCAAAATATCGGAAATTGCGACAAAGCTAGTGACGAAATTAAATTCGCTCAAAACTATAGCCCCTCAGAACTGCGTTTAAAACGAATGTCGATTGGACTCTTGCCTGACATAAGAACACTACTTAAAGCTCTTGAAAATCCCCCTGCTGGAGTTCCCAAAAAATATATATCTAACTGTTTAGAAAAAAAAGTATTAGCCTTCGATACTCATGTCAAAAACGCAGGCGGTGATGTTGTCGGCAATCCTGAGTTTAATGCTACTGTTGGCGAAAGACTCATGCTTGAAAAAAACTACTCCGCAGCTTACGTGTTTTTTTCTAGAGCGGCAATCGTGGACGTTTTGAATCCGAGCTTTCATCGTAGACGTTTTGATTCTTGGATTTACTGGCAACTGACTCATCTTAAAGATCTCGATAAAGATAAATACTATCGTGATTTGTTATTTCACTTAACGCCTCTATTGGAACTCAAGGGTGTTTCTAGAGCCGATAGAGAAGAAGCTCACATTCAGATTGCGCAAGCCGCAGTACTACTCAAACATCTAGAAGAAGTGGCTCCTCATTTTTTAGCCGTATTAGCGCTCAATCCTGAGCGAGGTGAGGCCGTCGTCAATCTTTCACAATTTTATTTACTCCGTGGCGATGAAACTAAAGCTATGGATCTTCTAAAAAAATACGCCCCAAAACAAACTCAAGATAACAAATACACCATGGAAATCTATGAACGTTTGGCCATACTCCTCAGAAAAAACAAAAAATACGACTTAGCCGCAGCCTACTTAAACCAAGCTCAAACTCATTTTGAAAACAACACTCGACTTCGCGCTCTTGCGGCGAGAGCCAAAGCTGAAAACCAAGAATTTCAAACTGCTGAAAATCTTTCGAGCAATCAACGGATTCAATCTTTAGATGATAGAAGAACTCAAGCTCTCATTGCTGAAAATAAAGGTGATGGGGCTTTTAAGAAAAAAATGTACGGAAAGGCCAACGACTTCTACGTGGAGTCTCTTGGACTTTTCTCGAATAATCCTGAGTTAAGAGTCAAAATGGCCCAAGCTCTTTTTCAAGCTCACTCCGATTCAGGCTTTAATAATCCCGGCCTACCACAAGATATGGACAGAGCGCTTCTATATCTACAACCGCTTTATCAAGACACTTCCGTTTCAAACAGTGCCCTGGGTCTCTATATACAAACAGCGAGCCGGTCCTCAAAACCTGTATTAGCGATTGATGCTTGCCGGCGCTACACGCAACTTTTTGGCGACATTAACTCCATAAACATTGCTAAGGATTGTTTAAAAGTAAAAGCCAGCATTATGGCCAACGACCCTGAAACAAAAAAATTAGAAAAAAGAATTCAAGATCTAAAAAAATCTAAAACTCGAATTCCAGCTTCAATTAAAACAAATCAAAGTAAAAATTAAAGGGAAGAAAGGTCTATTCTTCCGCTTCACTTTCATCGCTATCAGAGTCATCCGAATCGCCTGAATAAGACGGGTAACTATCGTTTACAGCAATACGGTTATAGCTTTGACGACTTTCAAATTCCTTTTGAGCTTCCAAACTATAACGAGTCCATGGCTGTGCTTTTAAACGCTTAAAGCCAATAGCTTCTTCGCTTTCTTCGCAAACACCATAAAGGTCGCTTCCAATACGCTTGAGAGCCTCTGCCACTTCAAAACGAAGGTGATTTTTGCCATCTAAAACAACTTGTAAACGTTGCATTTCTTCTTCGTAGCTACTTCTATCGACTTCATCTGGAGCCGCTTTTTCATCATCGTCTTGAGTGAGTTCTTTTTCGAGTTCATTAATCTCATTATTGAGACTCGCAAGTTTCTTTTCGAGATCGCCTTTGAGTTCTTCGATCTGCTTTTTAGTTAATCCTGAAGGATTAATAGTCATAATAAAGGGCCTCCTTTGCTGGCCAAGGCCGTATAACTACACCTTAGCCCCACTCAAGAGCAAGCCCTATAATTGCATGTAAAACTATTTAAGGCTGCAAGGTAGGCAAACTACTCATTTGGTTAAACAATGGCGTAAGTACTCGAAAGAATAGATACCTGTATCATGAGAATCGGACCACTTAACCTGGACCGCATAGTTCCCCACGGTCCTAATGTTTAGCGGATGCACATCGTCATTAACCGACTCACGCTTAATTTTTCGCTCTCCTGTGTGTTCGTCTACACAAACAGCGCAAGGACACAAATATCGAAAATCTTTAAAGGAGATTAGACTTTGAACTCCATCGCTCCAAATAATTTTTGCCATTTTGGCTTTTTCATTTGGATCAATACTCACAATCTGAGGAGCGCTTTTACGCTCACCGTAAACCACATCTTCAAGCTCAGTGGCTAATTTTTCAGCCATAGAAAGATAGCTTTTCGCCACTTCACTATCGGGACGAGACAAGACCACGGGAGTGCCCAAATCACTTTCTTCAACTAATTTAATATCCAAAGGGACCGATCCCAAAAAGGGCACTTTTAATTCTTCACAAACAGAATTTCCGCCACCACTTCTAAAAATATGGGAGCTTTTATTACAATGAGGACATATAAATTCACTCATATTCTCGACAACGCCCAAAACTGGAACACGAACTTGTTGAAACATCTTGAGACCACGCTTAGCGATATCAGCCGCTAAGGATTGAGGAGTCATAACTATAATGGCGCCCGACAAACGTGCGGCTTGAGATAAGGTGATTTGCACATCACCTGTTCCAGGAGGCATATCCACAATAAGATAATCCAACTCACCCCAATCCACTTCACTTAAAAACTGAGACACAGCTTTAGAAGCCATAGGACCGCGCCAAACTACAGGAGAATCTCCTCCCAAAAGCGCCATACTCATCACTCGAATTCCATGAAGCATGGGAGCAGTAACTTTTCCATCATCTCGCTGCATGGGCATGGCAGCTCCTGGACCCATTAAACGCGGAACTGATGGTCCATAAATATCAGCATCCATGAGTCCCACTTTGGCACCCAATTTTTTAAGAGCCATAGCCAAATTCACCGCAGTCGTGGATTTTCCAACACCACCTTTACCAGAACCCACTGCTATCACGTGCTTCACACCCGCTAGTGGACTTCCCTTAGGTCGCTCAGGAGCATCTACCACGATTCCATTTCGATTTTTTCCCATAGGGAAAAGACCATATCGGAGGAACAAGTTTTTGACGAGACGATTTTTAAAGTAGCCCTCTAGAGCAAAGACTTCTTGTGTTAACTTAAAATAAGTATGAAACATCAAGTGTCTTTAATTGAAGGTGACGGCATCGGTCCTGAAATTTGCAGCTCAGTAAAAAGCATTTTTAGCGCAGCTAATGTCCCCGTCGAATGGGTTCCCCTTGAAGCGGGTTTGGCGTGCTACGAAAAAACTGGTGAAGCCATTAGCGAGGCAACACTCAGAGCTCTTCGCAATAGCAAAGTAGCCCTTAAAGGCCCGACAACTACTCCCGTAGGAAGTGGGCACAAAAGTATCAATGTTATAATTCGAAAAGCTCTCGATCTTTTTGTGAACGTTCGTCCTTCTAGCGTGATTCCCGGAGTGCAAACTCCTTTTCCTAAAGTAGACCTAGTGATTGTACGAGAGAACATTGAGGACACCTATGGTGGCATTGAATATCGCCAATCAGAAGACAGCGCTATCGCTTTAAGAATTGCAACGAAAAGTGGCGCTCGAAGATGTCACGAATTTGCATTTGAATTAGCCAGAAAACTGGGTCGTAAAAGACTCAGCTGTATTCACAAAGCTAATATCATGAAAATCACCGACGGCCTGTGGCTAGAAGTTTTCAAAGAAGTGGCCACAAAATATCCCGACATCGAAGCCAACGACGTGATTGTAGATAATTGTTGTATGCAACTTGTAAAAAAACCAGAACAGTTTGATATGCTCGTTCTTCCTAACTTGTTTGGAGACATTGTCAGCGATCTTTGTGCTGG
Source organism: uncultured Bacteriovoracaceae bacterium (assembly GCA_964609695.1). Classification (GTDB taxonomy): domain Bacteria; phylum Bdellovibrionota; class UBA2428; order UBA2428; family UBA2428; genus JAGNHS01. The sequence continues at coordinate 6,526 of CAZSSP010000018.1, read as the reverse complement.
ACTTGTAGGCGGGCTTGGAGTGGCTTCCGGTGCCAACATCGGAAAACAAACAGCTATCTTTGAAGCCGTTCATGGCTCAGCTCCTGACATTGCCGGTAAAGGACTTGCTAATCCCACTGCAATTTTATTTTCTGCCGTATCCATGCTTCGCTATATGGAACTTAAAAATGAAGCTGACCGAATTGAAAAAGCTCTCCGAGCCGCGCTTCAAGACGTGAACGCAAGAACAGGTGACTTAGGCGGCAAGGGAAACACTAAAACATTCACTGAAGCCATCATTAAAGGTTTATAGGAACAAATATGGAACAAAAATTATACGGCGTTGATATCTATGTGCAAAACACAAGTCTTCCCAAAGTGCCCGAGACTTTAGGACAACTTAAACTTAAAGCCATTTTCAATCGAGGTACCAAAGTTTACCCAGGAGATGCACCCACATGTCATCTCACCGACATTCATCAATGTCGCTATGAAACAGAGAGCACTGGGCTCAATGAAATTCGTAACGCCCTAAGCGATCTGGAAAAAGCCGGCTTCAAATGGGTTGAACTTCATAACCTATACAAGTTCGAATAAATCGCTCCAAGCTTAAGCAAGCGGATTAGGATTTATTGAGCAAGAATGGATAATTCACGCTCACCTGTCCACCTCCTCGTGGCTTAGGAAATTGCCAAGTTGAAATTCTTCCCGAAATACAATTTTCAACCATAGGATTGAGTAGAGTTGAACTTCCAATCTTAGAAGTGCTCACTTTACCATCAGCATCAACCACAAAGCGGCTAATGACCTTACCCTTTAAAGAAGGATTCGTTCTCAATCCTTTATTGTAACAATATCTAATCTGAGCAAAATGCTCTTCAACAACGGCATTGATTTCTGATTTTTCGAGTCCACCCATTATAGAAACTCCACCCTCTTCAAAGGCCAGTTGTCGCCCATCACCTTCACCCTTACCCACACCACTACCAGTTCCTTTTCCATAACCCGTACCCACTCCTCCGCCACCGCCTCCACCAAAACCTTTTGTACCAACACCACCTATACCAGTTCCTCCGCCACCACTTCCCATCATTCCACCGAGAGCTTTAAGGATTCCCTGGGCCCTATTTTGACCACCAAAAACTCCAGCACCAACGGCGTTCGAAGAAGCTTTCATCGCTTTATCTAAATTCGCAAAAGCCGTTAGCACTCCCGGCTGAGAGGCCAAAACATTGCGATCTTGTACAAGCACCTCATCTACATAACCAGAGCCACCTCGAGGATCGTTGGTTTTTGCGTTCTCCACTCCACCACCGCCTTGCTGACCACTCGCTTTTTCTTTTTTCTTTTCAATAGTGATTTTATTATTTTCAGGAGCCAATTTCTCTTCGACGGCATCTGCCAGTTCGATTCGATCGACATCTCTCTGCAAATAAGCCACAAAAGCAATCCAAAAACCAAGAACTAGCATCATCAGCGGCCAAAAATGATCTTTAGAGGACGAGATAGAAGAGGCCGAAAGAGGCAAAGTTTCGAAAACTTCTTTTCCCTCTTGAGGAGTCATTAAAATTGTATGCCTATCAAAAGCCACTCGGAGAGATTCGCCATGCGGTTCAAGCTGAAGGGATTTCAAATCACCCTGCGCTTTTATAATGACTAATTTTCGAGCAAAAGAATCAAAAGTAAACTTAAATCCAGAAACGGGTAATTCGTAAGCGACTCTTCCATCACCTGTAGACAAAGGATAAGACTCCAGCAATCGACCGTCCACAATATGCCATAGCAACCAAGCTGTTGGACTAGGCTTTTCAGTTTTCTTCTTCGAAGTGATTTTATCCGCTATATCTGTGGAATGATCTTCAGTGAGTTCAATCGTAATTTTTATATCATCCCAAAAACATTCTACTTTATTTTTTTTGACTTCAACTTTTGCCGAATGATCTTGTGTTTTAACTTTTAACCCATTTCCATGAGCTTCCAACATCAACAAATGACGTGGGCAGGGTTGAGGTAATCTAAAATCATTGGATGGGAAGGAACCCAAACTCAATGATTCACCATAGACTCGGTGAACTACCGAACGTTGACTAGGAAACTCAGTTGTAATTTGCCAATTTTTCATCGTATTGCCCTCGAACTTCTTGTCATTTCCTTTTTGAAACTTTTTCGCTCTTCTAACATTGAGTCGAAATAGATATTCTTTTCGCCCTCAACGTCTTTGCCATCGGGAGATATAAATTGTCCGTCAACATCACGAGCTTCAAAATCAAGTTTTGTATTTTTTTGATAGACGACTTTTTCAGTTTTGGGCTGCTGCGAACGCGAAGCCCAAACAAAAACCGCACAATTCAACGCAGTCACTACAAAAAAATATGTCATCTTTTTCATTCGGACGCTCCTGTGGATGAAATCAATTTTTGCTCAGAACGGTTTCTGAGCTCTTTTTGCATTTTATTAAAAGATTCTATATGAAGTTTAGAATATCGCGCCTTAGATCCAAACAACTCCAGAACTTCTCGAGCTTTAAGTAAATCATCTGCATTTTTTGCGGTCGATATTAAACGTTGGCTATAAAGTCCCAAAGCATCCCTCTGCGCCCACTGAAGTTCGGGTTGAAGATGAAAAGGCTGATCACTTTTTAAAAGCGCCATACTCTTCTCACTCACAGGACAATTTAAATAATCCCCAGCACAAAGTGCTGCTAAATATATTTTTTGCCAAGGCTCATCAGAAACTTTTTCAAGGGCTCCGAGAAATTCCTGACTACTCTCAGAGGTCACTCGTCCTTTCAATAATTGCTCCAGAGATGAACTCCAAGCAGCCGCTGTATAAGCGCTTCTAAAATCTCCCCGACCTTTAATATTAGACCATTGACGAAAGGCGGAAGTATAATCGCCCTTGAGCCAATCTAATTGAGCTTGAAAATATGAATCAAAGGCATCTTTACCAATAATATCTTCATACTGTTCTAAATAAAGTTCTGCCAAACGTAGATCGCCATCATTCATCATGGCTTGAATTCTCAATTGAACTGCCGGAGCTTGAGTGAGCACTTCAGCCCAACGCTTTAACTCCTGCGACTTTAAGGAATTTTCTTTAAAGAGCAAGACCAAAGCCGCCCGTTGCATTCGACTTCTTTCGCCGTTAGTGTTCTTCAACAAACTCTGTAGTTTTTTATCGCTCCAGCTCCACTCATCCCAGGACTGCTGATCTTGTGTAATAGTTGTCCAACGTGGAAGTCTAGGCCAAGGGAAATTATTCAAAGCATCCCCATTTTCATTTGAAGAAGCGTCTATTCCTCTTAATTTTTGCAAAGCTAAAGTGACTACCGGAGAAAGAATTTTCCATTCAGTAGCACTCTTAGCAATTTGCACAAGAAGATTTTGAGCATTTGTTTTCATTTCTGTGCCCTGAGCTTTTGTTTGAGGCAATGTGAGTAATTCATCACCAAATTTATCAAAGAGCTTTGCGGTCTCCCAGAGCGCTTCTAAAGCCACAGAAGGAGCCTTCATGTTGATAACTTCGGCATAACCTGATTCCAATTTTTGATAGAGCTCCAATTTTTTTTGAGGATTGGACTTCAAATCTGCTTTATCAAATTGAGTTTTCCAAAACAGAAGCTGCGTGAGCCTTAATCTAGCCGCCGCTTCAGTATCACGCGACTGCCGACTCGACGCTTTCCAGTAAGACTTAAGACCTGCCATCCAAAATTCATCGGCTTTACCCAATTCATTATTTTTGTATTTTTGTAAGCCTTCCCATCGAGCTAATTCGAGTTGAATATCAAGAGGGAGTAGGCCTTGCGATTTAGCTTTTGACAATTGAGCGGCATAATCGAGTGATTGCGCTGAAGCTTTCGAATCTTTTTGATTTATTAATTTGTAAGATTCCTTTAAGAGCATCAAAGATTTATCGCGGAAAGTACCAGCAATAATATTTTGATCTTCTCTAGAGCGGCCCTGCTTATTGAGCATCCATTTATTGAGTCTTGACTCTTCAGACAATCCGTAAAGAATTCTTAAAAGTCGTCCATAAACCTTTTCTCGATTTTCTAAATTATCACGACTCAACAACTGTTCATAAACTTTACTAGCTTTTTGAAATTGAAAGGTCTTTTCATAAACATTAGCCAATTGACCAAAGCCTTTTACAGCCTCTTCGGATTTTGGATATTTATCAACGAGTCGCTCCAAACTATCCATAGCTGAAACGTGATCACCCCACTTTTCAAATAGATCCGCGCTCAAGAATAAAGATTTTGGAGCCAAGGCTTCGCGTTCAAACCCAATGGCATATCTTTGAAAACAAAGTGCGGCTTCCAAGAGTTTTTGCGAATCTTGCGAAAGAAATTCACAGGCTTTAGCTTCAGTTTTCGAAAGAATTTGATTGAGTTCTTTTGTCACCTCAGAAACACGTTCCTTAGGCGCCCAAACTTGAATACTATTGAGCCAATCACGAGCTTTCATAGCTAAATTTGCAAAATCATTATCTTGGTTGAGAATATCTAGAGCTGTATGTACAGCTTTAACGCTAAAATCAGTTTTAGGATATTGATCGACAATTTTTTGAATACGTCCCAAAGCTAGAGCGGTCTTTTTATTTTCAAATTCAATTTGAGCCGCATCATAAGAAATTTTTGCTGCCAATTCATGCTTAGGGTAAAGAGTCGTAAACTGATCTACTGAACTCAAAAAGGAAGCTGTCAAAGATTTATTCTGGCCTAAAGCTCGAGCCCACACATCTACGCTTCCCAAGGCTGCATCCAGCTTAAACTTCTTATCGATCTCTTCAGGCTTGGAATAGGCTGCAATCAAATTAAGATATTTATCATAATGCTCGCCCGCAGCTTGCCATTCTTTTTGCTCACGATGAACTTCAGCACGATAATAATGAATTCGAGGAAAATCTGTAAAGGTTTCAATGTGCGCATCATAGAGTTTTGAAGTCACATCCAAGAGCATTTTTTTACGCTCAGCAGACTTTTCATTTTGAAGTTCTTTATGAAGCCCTACCGCATGAGCACGTAACATTTGCTCGATACGATCTGAAACACTTTTTTGAATATCAGGTTTGTTTTTTTGAAATGAATACCAATTTGATTTTGGAGAAAAATTATTCAACAACCAAAGAAATTTCTCTGTCAAATCGCGCTGATCGGCCAAAGTTCTAGTCCAATCCACAAGTGCTAATGCCAAATCTCCGTTTTGAGGATGTCTTGGCATTTCTGAAATCAAATATTCATTGACCGCAATGGCTCTTTTACGTTGTCCATTTTTAAACAAGACTCTTCCCATATAGGAAAGAGCATTATATGCATCTTCTTCACTGGATCCTTTTTTAAGGAGATTAAAAATACCAGCACTCTCCCCCCACTCTTTAAATTCTGATTCACTCAAATCTGCCGCAAAAAGTGCAAAATCTTGAACAGCATCTTGTTTTAAATCCAGTCGATTAGATGATGAATCCACGATGATTTTTAGGGTTTGAAGGGCTTTATTGGGTTCTTTCAGATTGAAATAACACCATGACATTTTATAAGCCACATAGGACTTTTCGAGACTAGCTTCATTCGAAAAGCTATCCGCTTTTTTATAAGCTTCCAAGGCCATTGAAGCTCGTGAAAGATCAAAACTTAAATCGGCTTTTAGCAACCACATTTGTCTCTTAATTTCATTCGAAAGTCCTGATCTTGGAATAATTTTTTCTACAGTGTCTAGAGCTTTAGCCTTACGTCCTAAACTTGCTTCCGTACGCGCAATCCCCAAATAAACATTGGGCTCTAGCGAATGTCCGCGCAAGGATGGCAATAATTGATAATGCATTTTAAGACCTTGCTCATACAAAGGACGAACTCTCGAATAAGCACTTTGAGCTTCTTTGGTGGCGCCTAAAGTGTCTAACTCCAGTGAATAGGTTTCTAAATCGCGAGCTCTTTGTAAAAGCAATTCACCATATCGCAATCGAAGCTCAAGATTATTAGGTTGAACTTTAAGCAACTTATCAAGAGAATTTTGCGCATCAGAACGTATCCGTTCCATCTTTTGAAATTGATCCACTAAATCTGATTGCTGAAAATGCTGATTATAAAGCGCAGAAAATGATTCCAAGGTGTGAGTTTTGTCTGTGGCGGCTTGAAGCCCTCCCACAAATGCGTAAGCTAATGCTAATCGCAATGACTTCCTCATTCTTTGAGTACCCCCGCAAATTTAATATCGAAAAATCCAGCCACACCCGCCGTTCTAAGAATAGGTTTTAGAACATCAAAGGAAATGTCTTTATCGGCTTGAAGAATTAATGTGCCAGAAAAATTAGGATCTTTTGACTTTATGTTTTCTAAAGCCACTTTGAGCTCATCAATAACACCAGCTCTTAAAAAAGCTTTCGAAGGTTTCGCGTTTTCAAAAGCGATTATAGTACTTCCTTCTAAAATAACTCCATCTTTACCAATGATAAGAGCTGCTTTGTCGGGTGCTCCGTCCTGGCTTTTAGTATTACTCAAAGTGATTCCTTGAGTAGGAGTTAAATAAGAAGGACTCGCAGAATAGCT
>CAZSSP010000017.1:28915-41898 GCA_964609695.1 uncultured Bacteriovoracaceae bacterium | reverse complement strand
TCTTCTAAATCTTTAAAAGCATCGCCAGCAGGACATCCAGGCGACATCAAAATCACATCACCAGATCTGGATTTTTGGTAAGCAATCAAAATGGCTTCTTCCATAGTTCCCACTAGGAAAGTTTCAGTAAAGTCACCTAAAGAGCGATTCACTCTTTCTTTGGCTTCACCCACTAAAATTAAATTTTTCACTTTAAGTCTTACGTGCGGTGCCAATGATGCAAAATTTGCATTCACTTCTTTTCCGCCCATAATTAAAATAATGGGCTCATTAAAAGAATAAAGTGCACGAGAAACGGCTGTGCAATTTGTAGCTGCACTATCATTATAAAAAGCCACAGAATTTACACGTTTAACAAATTGAAGCCTATGAGGCAGACCCTTAAGCTCATTAATCACCTTTTGAACACTTGCAGCTTTAACACCTAAACTGAGTGCGGCTAGAGCTGCAGCCATCAAATTTTCACGATTATGAGGGCCTCTCATTCTAAAATTAGACACATCAAAATTAAGAGCTTGTTCACTCTCTTTAACTCTAACTAAAAGTGATTTTTTATTAGACCAAGCTCCCTCGAAACCTTCTGGCACTTCTTGAGCGCCGAAGAATAAAGTGCGGCCTTGCAGACCCTGAACAAAACTCACAATGCTGAGATCTTGTGAGTTAAGGACAAAAGAGGTGTCGTCATCTACGTTTCTAAGAACTCTTTTTTGCCAAAGCATATAATCATTCAAGTTTGGAAACGGATCAGGAAGTTCTTCAGCAAGATTGAGAAACAATAAAGTTTTTGGTTTGAAGTGTTTAAAATCTTCTACATAAAGTGAATTGATAGCCAAAACTATATAATCAAGATTGGGATTTTCTAGAACATCAGCAATGGGTTGCTGCGCATTGCTCACCACTTTTTTTCCAGCGTCTAGAAGCATGTTTTCTAAAAGATAAGCTGTAGTTCTTTTTCCAGAAGTTCCAGCCACTGCAATAATTGGAGCCGTAGAGTAATAAGCTACAAAATCTACAAAGCCCATCAACTCCACACCACTTTGACGAATATCATTTAAAAGATTGTGAGCTAGGGCGTAGGTCATTCCAAACAAAACTAAATTTTGACCTTCCAAATTTTTAGACTGAAACTCTCCAGTGCTTAATGCTTCAAGTCCACCAGGGAAATTTGCAAAGCGTTCTTGTTTTTTTTCTTCGCTTATAGACTCCTCATAAAAACTAACCGTAGCGCCATTTTTCTTTAAAAAAAGGCCCATCGACAAAGCATCCCGATCCGTACCGAGGATCAGAATTTTTTTGTCTTTAATTCCCTGAGAAGCCATCATTTTCACTCCTTAAATACCATCTAACGTAGCTTGAGCGTGCTCAAAGCAATAATTGCAAGAAGAAACGATATAATCCAAAAACGAACAATCACCTTAGGCTCAGGCCAACCCTTAAGCTCAAAGTGGTGGTGAATCGGGGCCATTTTAAAAACCCTCTTGCCGCGGAGTTTAAAAGAAACCACTTGTATGATCACCGACAATGTCTCTATTACGAAAATTCCACCTAGGATGACAAGCAAAAACTCATTCTTTGAAGCAATCGCTAAAGTTCCCAAGATTCCACCGAGGGCCAACGCGCCGACATCGCCCATAAAGATCTGCGCAGGGTAAGTGTTAAACCACAGAAACGCCACTCCAGCGCCCAGCAGAGCCGCACAAAACACTGCAAGCTCTCCAATACCCGGAACAAATGGAATCTGAAGATATCGAGCAAAAACTGCGTTTCCGCCCAAATAACAAAGCACAAAAAAGGCAGCGGCATTAACCACACAAGGACCAATGGCCAATCCATCAAGACCATCGGTTAAATTAACTGCGTTTGAGGCACCCACTAAGGTCAAAACCCCTAGAGCGATATACCAAGGGCCCAAACTCAAAGAAGAACCTTTAAAAAATGGAAAATAGAGCTGGCCTTGCCCCGCCCAATCATCTTGAGCGTAATAAATAGTCAAAGATGCAAAAAGCGCAAAAAACACGAGCATTCGAAACTTCCAGCGACTGGCTAGACCTTCCGGATCTTTTTTAGCAATTTTTATATAATCATCCAAAAACCCTACAGAACCAAAAGTCCAGGAAACAAATAAGAGAACCCAAACATAAGGGTTTCCCCAATCAGCCCAAAGGAGTGTTCCCACACTGAGTCCTAAAATAATGAGAACCCCACCCATTGTGGGAGTACCTTTTTTCTTTAAATGAGTTTCGGGACCATCTTCCCTAATAGTCTGACCAAATTGCTTTTTACGCATGAAAGCAATGTATTTACGCCCAAACAACAAAACCACCAGTAAGGATGTCAGAGCCGACATACCAGACCTAAAGGTGATGTATCTAAAAACGTTTAAACCCGAGAGCTGTGACTCAAAAGAATAGAGAAGCCAATAAAGCATACGGGCTACAGTTTGGCTGGCTCCCGGAAAAACGTCAAGCTAACTGATCTAAACTTATGAATTTTCTTGTTTTTTTAATGAGAGCCTAAGAAACTTAGCCCGATAAACGACCCAAACGAGCAATAGATAGGAAAAGGCGACTTCGAAAATTAATCCCCACCCAACTGTCCAAAGAATTAAATCCCAAAATTGAAATTGAAATTCACCCTTCTTAAGCTTTTGAGAACGAGAGTAAATTACAAAAATAATACATCCAGCCCCTAAAAAAAGTGTCGGAATTATAAAATTTCTCGCGAACATATAAAAAACTAAAAATTCCCAAACACAAAAAAAGAAATAGGAAGTTAAAGCCAAAGCCAAAGGTCGCCAAGTTTTAGCATAGAGAGAGTCTTTAGACTTTTGATCAATTTTAGAAAGCAACTGACGAAAACTACTCGGCTCTAAATTTTTTGCTTTCCTATGAAAAAACTCCTGAAAAAGCAAAAATGCACTGAGAAAAATACCTGTAAAAATGCGTGCGGCAAAAAACATCTTAAGAAAATACTAACATAATTCTTAAAAGGACCCTAAGCCTTAGCAGAAAACTAAATTTTCAAACTTAAAAACTTCTTTTCAAAATCTCAGCTTTATCCGTGCGCTCCCATGGGAACTCAACATCGGAACGGCCAAAATGTCCGTAAGCTGAAGTTTTCGCATAAATAGGTTTACGCAAATCTAAGCCCTTAATAATGTCTGCTGGCTTCATTGGGAAAAGCTCACGAATAGTTTTTAAGAGTTTATCGGGATCTACTTGAGATGTTCCAAATGTATCTAAGTTAACACTCACTGGTTCAGCAACACCGATAGCATAAGAAATTTGAATAAGCGCTCTAGAGGCTAATCCAGCAGCAACTATGTTTTTAGCTACATAACGGGCCATGTAAGCAGCCGATCTATCGACTTTCGTAGGATCTTTTCCACTGAAGGCGCCGCCTCCGTGTGGGGCATAACCGCCATAAGTGTCTACAATAATTTTACGTCCTGTTAAGCCGCAATCTCCATGAGGTCCACCAATCACAAACTTTCCCGTGGGATTGATGTGATAAATGGGCTCGCCTTGAATAAGTTCTTTTGGAAGAACAGGTTCAATAACTTTTTTCTTAATCACTTCAGAAATTTCTTTTTGACTGACGCTTTCAGCATGTTGAGTCGACAACACTACAGTGTGGACTCTTTGAGCCTTAAATCCATCATACTCAATAGTGACTTGTGATTTTCCGTCGGGCCCCAACCATGGAATCTCGCCATTTTTACGAAGATCAGCCAAACGTTTTGTCAAACGATGAGCTAGGCTTATGCACAAAGGCATTTGCTCTTTGGTTTCGTTATTTGCAAAACCAAACATCATTCCTTGGTCGCCCGCTCCAATTTCATTTCCACGATCGACACCTTGTGCGATATCTTGGCTTTGCTCATGAAGAGCATTCAGCACAGAACAAGCATTGGCTGAAAATCCCAAACTAGAATCATCATAACCAATATCAGTAATGGCCGCTCGAACGATGTTTTGAAAATTAATTTGATTTTTAGAGCTAGTAGAAATTTCGCCCGCCAATACAACAAGACCTGTGGTGACTAATGTTTCACAAGCAACTCTTGCAGCAGGATCTTCTTTTAAAAAAGCATCCAAAACCGTGTCGCTTATTCTATCAGCAACCTTATCTGGGTGACCTTCAGTAACAGATTCAGATGTAAACAAGTGGCGTGCCATTTTATATCTCCTTCGGCAATTTATTGAGAATCGTCAGAATTATGATGAGGCTTTCCAGCATGGGCGCTGTGAAGCTCTTTAAATTTTCTCGATTGAGCAAGAATTTTATCGGTAACGTCGTCGATCGATGAGTAGAGTGTCTCTTGTCTAGACTCGGCTTTTGCATCGAAATCTCCGCTGACAACATGTAAAACTGCAATAAAGTCAGTTTTTTCAGCTGAATAAGCAAAGTGACAATTGATCTGTTGATGTAAATGTTTCAAAAGTTTATCGGCTCTCTTGGCAGAATATTCTTTAACGGCTTCGCTCGATTCCATTCCTCGAAAAACATGTGTAATTTCAATTTTAGCGTTATTCATGATTTACCTCGCAAAAAATTAAGGTTCTCCTATGTCTACTCCTTAGTATCAGAGGCTGCAAGATCGTCTTAAATTCTTAGTTGTTAAGGTCTTTGAGAGCTTTTTCACATTCACGAATCAACTCTTCACCCTTTGCGAAAGCCACCGCTATCGCCACTTGAAAGCTTCTCTTAGCGCGAGGCAAATCAGTAAGAAGTAGTCTTATTAATCGACTTTCAGAAATCTCTGGAAAAGATAAAAGTTTTTCCACAATTCTCTTTTGAGTATTATCACCGCCCGGGAGACCTTGTCCTAATTCAGAAACTTCTTTTATAGTCCTATTTATATTTGAATTTTTTGAGTCCCAGCGTTGTCGCAAATAAATCATGGCTTCTTTAAGAATAAAATTCTCACCCAAAATCATATAAGCCAAAGTTTTTTGATCGTTAGCGCGAAGTGCGGCATCTAAAGTTATGATTTGAAGAGCTTCTTTTTGATGCTTTTCTCTAAAAGCATAGGCCGACTTCCAAGCACTATAGACTGATATGAGCTCATGAGATTTTTCAGATTTTAAAGAAAGCGCAATAGCCAAAGAAGGGCCCACCAAGTCACTCCTTGATAGCAAATCATAAATAATTTCTTGTCGCTCTAAGGCATCGAGAGCTTCGAAATTTTTCAGTTCATCATTTTCGGCAGGCAACACTTCTTCATCGGGTCGTAGCTTAACGACAATCTGGCCGGCCTTGGCCATAAATATACAGGCATGAACTATTTTCTTGGCCTTGCCCTTTAAAATTGGGGAGCATGCAATCATTTCCACAAGTTCCGGCAAAACTTCCTTAACTTTTTTTGGATCAATGACGGATTCCCACCAAGATGGAGCTGCACATATGGGCCGAGAAAAGAGGGCTATTATTTGAATAGAAAATATGAATTTTATAAGGCTCGAACGGCAATTTTTCATAAGGTAGGTCTTACCTTACTGCTATAACTTAAAGATAGAATCAAGGTTATACAGTCTAGACTTCAGTAAAAACTGCACTCAAATGACTTTTTCTACCCATTTGACTCAGAAGTTCCAGTGCCCTCGCCGGATGTAGCTTGTCCCGCTTGAGACTCTCCAGGAGCTGGTAAAAGAATAACTTCTACGTCAATCACTGGCCCCGTATCGCCATCATGAGCGACTCCTTCAGTAAGATCTTGTTCACACCCTTGAGCAAATGCCGTAAATCTTCTTCCAATACTTTGAGCGATTCTTAAAGCAGCCGCCCCTTTTAAAGCGCCGCCCGCCTTTAAGGCATCAAACCTTGAAGCTGCATTGCTTCGCAATCCCCCAAAAAAACTTTTAACCGTTTCGGCAGCTGCAGCGACCTGCTCTGCCGCAGAAGTCGCGGCCATTCCCAAAGCCTCACGGTATCCTTGAGCCGTATTTTTAGCACTGGCGTACGTGTCTTCAGTCCATCTTTTTCCAGCATTGAGACCTTCAAAAAATCCTACAACTTTTGAATTTATCAAAGTCGCCTTAAATGACTCTTCACCTTTAATTTTTATTAAAAAAGTATCGAGTTCTTCGCGGCCAATATCAGATTCGTTTTGTCTGAGAATTTTAATATCTGCAGCAACTTTAACTGCGCTTAAATTAGTCCAACGGTCGAGCATTTTTAAATAAGCAACACCAGCCACTACGACATCTTCAGAATTAGTCATTTTCACTATATCAACGAGTCTACCTTGTCCTTCATACAAATTTACAATCATCGACACTAATGCTTTTTTGCTTTGATCGGCCTGACGATCATTGTTTTTGGGATAAGCTTCTTCAGCGATAATTTCTTTAAGAGCTACCAGCATATTATCAATATTTTTGGTTTGAATAACACTGACTATTAATCCGGCTAATTTGGCTTGTGATTCAGGATTATCTTCTTTTGTAAATTGACCAAGAAATGTTGGAAGCACGGCTTTTATAGTAGCCACATCTGCAGAATCCAATCCGGCAATAATATCAGACGTCTGATGTGCAGCGGGACTAGCTTTAACAGTAGTGGGATCAGCCTTTACCATTGGGTAAATTTTTGCACCAATCAAAGCAGCACTAATAGCCGCTTTAATGGGTAGTGGAAGAGGCAAATAAGATAGAGCTTCCATCACTTCATTAGGTTTCAAATTTTTTACTTTTTTAAAATCGATTCCAAAAAATACTCTTCTTGGACTTTCATCTTCTGCTCTCAAACTAGATGTCTGAATCGCAGTTCCAATGAGCAATGAAAGAGTTAAAATACTTAAAAACTTTTTTGAAAATGCCGCCATATGTGAAAACGTCTTATAGCATGGTGCGTTAGAACGCAACGGTGCATTTCGCTTCTTCAGGAATTAGAAGTATTTCTTTCGCTTTCCAGATGGCAATATCCCTAAGGCTTCTCTATATTTAGCCACAGTTCTACGGGCAATTTGTATGTTCTCTTCTTTCAACATATCCACCAACTGCTGATCACTTAAGGGTCTCTTAGCGTCCTCTCCAGAGACCAACTGCCTAATTCGCTCTTTAACCGATTCACTGGCCAAATCACCTTGCCCATCAGATCGACTGATAGCGGAATTAAAAAAGTATTTTAGTTCAAAAATACCGTGGGGAGTGTGCACATATTTATTATTGGTGACACGTGAAATTGTAGATTCATGCAATTCTACAGCTTCAGCAATATCTCTCAAAACCATTGGCTTCAAATGCTCTGGACCTTTTTCAAAAAAATCAATTTGTCTTTGAACAATGGCCTCAGTGACTCGAAAAATACTTCTTTGGCGCTGAAAAATACTTCTCAGCAACCAATGGGCCCCTTTAAGTTTTTCTTTTACGTATTGTTTAGTGTCTCCAATAAGAGCACCCGACATCACTTGTTCCTTGTAGTTTTTTGAAATTTTCAAACGAGGTATACCGTCTTCATTCAAAACACACACAAAGTCTTTTCCTACTTTAATAACGTAAACATCGGGAACAAAATATTGTGATTCAGTATTATTAAAACCTCGACCTGGACGAGGTTCCATATCGTGAATCATTCGACACTGAGCAATCACTTTATCGAGTGGACGATTAAGTGCTTTTGAAATCGCAGTATAATTTTTATTCTCAAGCTCAGGTAAATGTTTTTCAATAATCTCTTCAAGTTCGTCAGAACCTGGCAGTAATTCTGCTTGAATCATCAAACATTCTTGCAAATTTCTAGCCGCAACACCCGGAGGATCAAAACGTTGAATTCTATAAAGCACAGCTTCAACTTCTTCTTTTTCAACCTTAAGGCGTTCGACAAGTTCCTCTATCAAAATAACGAGATAACCATCTTCATTAATATTACCGATAATTTCTTCGCCAATATTCACCACATTCAAATCATTGGTAGAAAGCCTTAATTGCCAATTGAGATGATCCGCCAGCGAAGGGGGCTTAGCGACAACTTGCTCATAACTAGGAATGTCGTCGAGGGAAGTGTTTCTTGTAGACTTATAATTTTGTGAACCTGGAAGAGTTGTATCTACAAATTCTAAACTTTCACTGGCAGAATCTTGCCCTGAATCTACAGGAACATCATTGAGATTTTTCTCATCTCCAAAACCGGGATCATCATCACCTGAGCTTTCTTCAAGAGTGGGATTCTCCATAAGCTCTTTATTGATTTCTTGTTGAAGCTCAACCACCGACATCTGAAGAATTTTGATGGCCTGCTGAAGCTGCGGGGTCATGGTCATCCCCAGGGTCTGCTTCATTTGCTGCTTTAATCCCATTTTAGCTCATGTTCCTTTCTTAAATTAACTCAGTCGGAAGCTATCGCCCAAATAAAAGCGCTTTGCTTCTTCATTGTTTATAATTTCTTCGGGACTTCCACTAAAAAACACTTGTCCCTCTTTCATTAAATAACCATGATCACAGGTTCCTAAAGTTTCACGAACATTGTGATCAGTGATTAAAACTCCAATACCTTGCTCTTTTAATTCTTTAATAAAATCTTGGATCTCGCCCACAGCAATTGGATCAATTCCTGCAAAAGGCTCATCCAATAAAACGAAATCTGGATTCAGAGCCATACATCGCGCAATTTCACAGCGTCTTTTTTCACCACCAGACAAAGCCGCGGCCTGACTTTCTGAAACTCTTTCCAAACCAAATCTTTGTAGAAGTTGCAAAGTGTGTTCATGAACTTCTTCACTATGAGAGTATTTAACTTCTAGGGCCATCGCAATATTATCGTAAACACTCAATTTGCGGAATAAAGAATTTTCTTGAGGCAAATAGGCCACACCTAAACGAGCTCTTTCATGGAGCGGAAGCATTGTAATATCTCGACCATCTAGAGTGATTGTCCCAATTTGCGGGAAAACCAATCCAACAATCATATAAAAACTCGTGGTTTTACCAGCACCATTGGGTCCAAGCAGACCAACAACCTGTCCCTTTTTTACACTTAAAGAAACATTAGAGACTACGGTCCTCTTTCCATAAACTTTGGTTAAACCGCTTGCTTCTAACAATCCACCCGATACCATTCATTCATTGTAAGGGTTGGAAGGGTCAGCGTCTAGAAATACATTTTTTTGACTAGTACACCGACTCAAAAGCCTAATTAGCCCCTATTTGCCGCCCGCACCGGGCGCAGAGTCTAGTATTCCACCTGTATTTTTCTTCTTGCCAAAAGTTTTTTCCTGAAGATCGCCCTCATCCAAAGTGGCCGGCCTATCACAAAAATTACCTCGAATATAAATAGGGGGTAAATCTCGACCATCGGCCTGCGCAAATTGAATCATAATTGTGGCCTTACCCATGGATCCCGGTAAAAAGCTAACGCTACTTCCATCGCTACGTTTAAAAATTAAAACGGGCCTATTCAAAAAGTCAGATACATTT
Organism: uncultured Bacteriovoracaceae bacterium; assembly: GCA_964609695.1. GTDB lineage: Bacteria > Bdellovibrionota > UBA2428 > UBA2428 > UBA2428 > JAGNHS01. Next base: position 32,482 of record CAZSSP010000017.1, on the reverse strand, counting down.
TGCTTTTCTAGAGTCCGAGATCCTTTAGATCTTGAAAGAGCGCTCGTAAAAGTAAAATCTCGAGCTGCAATCGACAAGTAAGAATAAGAATCATACTTGCGCCTAAAAATGAAGGTCACATCACCTCGACGATTCATGGTTTGATATAACTCCCAAAGATAGGCTTGCTTATCGCTAGAGAGCTGCAAATAATCTTGAAATAATTTTCGTGATCGAAAACCATCCGCTCTAAACTCCCAAGAAATTTTTTCCAAATATCCGCACGAAGCCATGGAGTCTAAAGGGAAAGGATTAGGAGGCAAAGGCGCCTTCGTTTTAACTCTTTTAATAGTAGAAGTTTTTTTAGGAGACTTTTTAGAGGATTTAGTAGAACTCGATTTATTGTCTTTTGAGCTCACTTGATAGCCCAAAGAAATTCCCAATATAAACACAAGAACTTTTGTTCTTAGGCCCCTCTTTTTCAACCAAAGATACAATAAAAAAAGAAGTATTATAGGCAACCAAAATTGAGTTTTTAATCCGTAGATAAAACTCAAAACAAAAAGTAAAAAACCACACACGGCCCGGCCATCAATCCAAAAGCCAAGAGCTATCGCATTTAATAATCCTGCAGCCCATAAAAAAGTTAAAATTTGATCGCTCCCTTTAAATGTTTCTGGAATGGGGAGTATCAAAAGAAAGCTCAAGCCCACAATCATTGAAATAATTCTTGATCGTTGAGGCTCATTGGCAATTGAGTCAATCCACTTCTTCACTGTCTATAGAATAAAGCTATGAGGGTGCTTTGGGCAGATGTCCGTAATTTTGCCGACTCAACGCATTGCTTCGAATTTAAATTTTAAAAAATTAAACCAAATCTCTTAGGACTCGGTTTCTTGCCATCAATCTCTGACGATCCTTATAATCACGATGCCGACTACGTCCACTTAATGACTCCACGTAGGATTCTTTGTCCAAAATCTGAATTTCAAAGGGCTGATAAAAAGAGCGCGTTTCTCGAATAGCAAAGGGAATTTTTTCAATAATTTTTTTTGTACTCGCTTTAGCCGATAACTCTTCTCTTAGCTTCAACCAAGCCGCATAACTAGGCTCGGGAGCTCTTACAAGTTGCCTACAAGTGAATTGAATAGCCCTATACCAAGGCGAAGAAAATGGGTTCCTTAATTTTGAAGCTGGAATTTTTTCTTCTTTCTCTTGTTGTTCAAGTTTCTTTTGAACTAATGGAATTTTACTTTCATCCATATCCCCATGATCAGCTTCAATTTTTTGAATGCACTCTTGAAAAGCCTCTATAGATAGCACGTTATTAACAGAACGATTAGGATAGATATTAGCAGGAGATACAGCTCCTGTTTCAAAAAAAGCTTCAATCAGCCTAAAAGAATCAAAGCGATTCTCAGTCACAAATCTAAAGCCAATAGAATCATAAACAGCTTCAACCACCGTCTGAGGTTTGGCCAATAGTTTTAAAATAATCGAGTTTCGCCTTTTTCTTTCTCGTTTCACATAGCGAACAAGAGGGACTTTTATTTTGGAATTTCCAAATTCCACACGACGAGCATCTATATTGATAATATGAGCATCAAATCGACCAAAAATTTGCTCTCTGGAATATTGAAAGTGCTCCATTCTAATATCGTTATTCAAATGTGAAATAATGTGCATCACTCTTAGAATAGAACAAGCCCAACGACCGATTTCACTCGAACCCTGAGAAGCTTCCAAAAGTAGTTTTAATATGTCATTTGAAGGAGATCGGGACAAAAAAGTTTCGGGCATTTTTTCATCTTCATCAAGAAGATGATTTCGCAAGAAGGATACAGATTCAAAATAAATCCCCCAAATTTCTTCTTTAGCCTGAGGGTCATCATACTCATATCCATAGGCAGACAAGAAGCGCTTAGCATCTTCTTTGTTGGCTAAATCAAGCTTAGGAAAATCGAGATAAGAATGTCCTTCAAGGGCGATTTTTAAGGGAACCCAACGGAACTTCAGGATTGACGCCATTTGGCCTCACCACCCATTTCAAAATGGAGATAAACTCCAATCACCAACTGTCGTCTTCGAAGTCGTTAGTCGTCTTAGGATCCGACTCCCACTCATCATCTTCGGTCCACTCATCAGAATCATCAAAAATAGCCCGACCTTCATCGGGATCTTCATCTTCGCTATCCTCAATGCCTGCAGGATCGTCTTTCCACCATGGCGGAGGTCCTTCAGTACCCTCTTCATCATCGAGATCTGCTACTCGAGCGAGTTCATCTTGTTCAAATTCTTGCTCGAGATCTTCATCATTTTCAAAACCAGGCTCAATTGGCTTTTCCTTTTTAACTTTTCCCGCTTTGGCTGGAGACTTTACAGCTTCTGCAACAGCTATCGCTGCCGCCGCAGAGCCCACAACAACAGCAGCCTTCGCCTTTTTGTCTTCTACAGGTTTAGACGCTGGAGACTTGGTATTAACCGAAGTCTTAGGAGCTGCTTTTTTTGCTGGAGCAGCCGCTTTCGCAGACACAAGCTTCTTAGGTGCTGCTTTCTTTGGAGCTGCAGGTTTTTTCTTTGCCGCTACTTTTTTTACGGCTTTATTTTTGGCCATTATCGAACCCTTTCTGCTATATCATCTTGGGTTAAGTAACACCTAAGACGAGATGTCAAGAGACTGAATGAATGGACACTACGATTTTTAAATCTACGTATTTTTGGGCGATTCACAAGAGACCTCAAAGTCACTTTGATGAAATTATAAGCCAAGATGACTCGTTGCGTTGGGAGCCCTTGCACCGCCTCGATTATGAAACCAGTGGTCTTCTACTCTTTGGAGTTAAAGAACAGGCTCAGGAACTTCGAAATATTTTTAAAAATAACCCTGAAACAGAAAAAATCTACCTAGCTGGGGCCACAGGAAAACTTCCCCATTTTCTCGAAAGTGAAATCATTGATGGTTTTACTGGCGAACGTTACAGATCCTCAAAAAAAGTAAAGTTTGCGCTCGAAGAAGACAAACTTCGAGGTTTTCGACAAATAAGAGCCGCAAAGCAAAGTGCACGCCCCTTAGAAAAGTCCATATCATCCTTCACAGGCGAACCCTATGAAGTCAGAATATACACTGGCAACCGTCATCAAATTCGTGCCTTCTTTAGCTCATTTGAAGTTCCTTTAGTAGGAGACGAGCTTTACGGCGCGCCTAAAGCGCCAAGACTTGAACTTCATTCATGGAAATTGAAATTTAAATGCCCAATCACTCAAGAAGAAATCAGAATTGAAGCCCCATTACCTTGAGTAAGCCAGTGCTAAATAGTGCTCTCTTTTCTTAAAGCAAAAGTATTTGTACTTTTTATTTTTTATGCAAAAGTTTCCTTGTGTTTTCATAAGATCCTCAAGAGGATAATCCTTTAGAAACTTTCCTAGATTATTCATATCAGCCTTTAATAAAGCCTCTTTTATGGTCCAAATTCTTGAGGCAATCTGGCTACTTTTTAAATTAGACTTTTTATTTAATTTTGAAATTTCCTCTGGAGTCATAAAAAAATGCCAGTGCTTTATTGGAATTCTTTTAGGAACTTCAACATC
>CAZSSP010000017.1:0-28815 GCA_964609695.1 uncultured Bacteriovoracaceae bacterium | reverse complement strand
CAAGAAAGGGTCTAATAAGCAAATCAGTTTACAAAGTCCTTTTCCAATAAAAGTGTATCCCCGCCCTTATAATCAACTTTCAAGCGTTCACCGTCAGCATAATCTCCTGATAGAATTTTTTTAGAGAGTGGAACTTGCAAATACTTATAAAGAGCACGCTTTAAAGGCCTTGCACCAAAAAGAGGGTCATAACCAACCTTTGCCAAATAATCTTTCGCCTTATCTGTAAGATTTAGAGTTATTTTTTTCTCTTTTAAAATTTTATCAAACTGTCGAAGCTGAACATCCACAATTTCTCGTATGAGTTCATTGGTTAAGGGCTTATAAACAATAATTTCATCAATTCGATTGATAAACTCTGGGCGCAAATGAACTTTCAATTCTTCCAACATTTTAGCCTGAAGCACTGAAACCTCTTGATCGGGATTCTCTAAAGCTAAATGTGACCCAATATTACTGGTCATAATAAGAACTGAATTTTTAAAATCGACTATTCTTCCTTGACCATCCGTGAGGCGACCATCATCGAGCACTTGCAAAAGCACATTCAAGACATCGGGATGTGCCTTTTCAATTTCATCAAAAAGGATAACGGAATAAGGTCTTCGACGAACGGCTTCAGTCAATTGACCGCCTTCATCATAACCTACATACCCCGGAGGAGCTCCAATCAATCGAGCCACAGAATGTTTTTCCATATACTCGCTCATGTCGATACGAATCATATTCTGCTCGCTATCAAACAAAAACTCTGCAAGAGCCTTAGCCGTTTCAGTTTTACCAACACCCGTTGGTCCTAAGAACATAAAGGAACCGATGGGTTTGTTTGGATCTTTCAATCCACTTCGAGCCAATCTTACAGCGTTGGCCACAGCATCCAAGGATTGATCTTGTCCTCGAACCCTTTTCTTTAAAATATCTTCTAAGGAAAGGAGCTTTTGATTTTCTCCCTGCATGAGTTTTTCAACTGGAATTCCGGTCCATTTTCCAACAATAGAGGCCACATCCTCAGCTTCAACTTCTTCCTTGAGCATTCTTTTATCTTTTGCTGTTTCTCTCAATAAACTTTGTGCTGTTTCAAGAGCCTTTTGTTTGGCGGGAATGCGGCCATATTTAATTTCAGCTGCTTTTTGTAGTTCGCCTTGTCGCTCAGAGCGTTCAAGCTCAATAGCTAATTGCTCAATTTCCTCTTGTAACAATCTTATTCGAGAAATTTCATCTTTTTCCTTTTGCCATTGGCTTTTTAAAATTTCGACACTTCCTTTTTCTTCTGTGATGATTAAATCAATCTCTCTTAATCTGGATTGAGAGGCCGCATCTTTTTCCTTTTTTAAGGCCTCTTTTTCAACTTCAAGTTGAGTGATGAAACGAACCTTTTTATCAATCTCACTAGGCATTGAATCAATTTCAATTCTTAATTTAGCAGCTGCTTCATCAATTAAATCGATGGCTTTATCAGGCAAAAATCTATCTGCAATATAACGACTCGATAACATGGCCGCTGCTATTAAAGCCTGATCTTGAATACGAACACCGTGATGGACTTCATATTTTTCTTTAAGCCCTCTAAGAATTGAAACCGTATCTTCCACACTGGGTTCACCCACATAAACTTGTTGAAAGCGTCTTTCTAAAGCGGGGTCTTTTTCAATGTATTTTCTATATTCATCAAGAGTTGTCGCGCCCACACAGCGCAACTCACCTCGAGCCAAAGCTGGTTTCAACAAATTTCCAGCATCCATGGCGCCATCACTTTTTCCGGCACCAATGAGAGTGTGGAGTTCATCTATGAATAATACAATTTGTCCGGCGGAATCTTGAACCTCTTGTAAAAAAGCTTTCAATCTCTCTTCAAATTCACCTCTAAATTTTGCACCTGCCACCATGGCTCCCAAATCCAGAGATCGAATACTTTTTCCTTTAAGAGTTTCTGGGACATCTCCCTTGATGATTCTTTGAGCTAATCCCTCAGCTATTGCAGTTTTACCAACACCTGGCTCACCAATTAAAACTGGATTATTTTTAGTTCTTCTTGAAAGAACCTGAATGACTCTTCTAATTTCTTCGTCTCGACCGATGACCGGATCGAGCTTTCCGTCGCTAGCCAGTTTGGTAAGATCTTTTGAATATTTCTCAAGCGCCTGATACTTTTGCTCCGCATGTGGATCGTCAGCTTTATGAGAACCTCTAATTTTTCTCAAAGCAATTTCTGCCGATGCTGTATTGATTCCTAATTTCGAAAGTTCTGAAGATAAACTTGAAGCCGACTCTAAAATGCCCAAAAACAGATGCTCAACCGTAACCACGGTATCGCCCATTTTTTGGGACCATTTTTCAGCAGATTGAAAGACTTTAGCTCCTTCATTAGATAAACTTTGCCCTGCAGAAGATCCCGACACCGTCGGAAGCTTTTGAAGAGCTTTATCCGCAAGAACCTTCACGCTACCCAAATGCCCCATGTCTCTTAAACTTTGCGAAACAGGATTGCCGGAGTCTTCTAATAATGCGACTAAAAGATGAACCGGCTCAATGGCCGCATGCGAGCGAGATTCGGCTTTCTTTTGTGCAGAAGCTATAATTTGCTGTGTTAAGGCGCTAAATTTTTCGAAGTTCATATTCTAAATATGAGAGTCACAAACGAAAAGACAAGTCACCCCCAGTGAGAGATTCATAGTTTCCCGCTTTTCAGGAAAAGGAGTCCTAAAATTTGGATCAATTAAGACTATTTAGGTCTAAAAATGATTTTTATGAGTCCTCAGAACTGGCACGGCTCCTGCAATAGCTTATACGTCCGAAACACTAATCCCCCGGGGGCAAGCGTCCTGCAGCCCCCCTCAAATCTCTTTCAACGGACGACTAATGAGAGCTCACTTCGACGGGCTTTATAGAAGAATCCTTTTGAGGAAGAATAACCTTAAGCTCATCGTACTCAATGGTTTCCTTTTCAATAAGACGCTTCACCATAGAATCCAAAAGTTCTCTATGCTCTACTATGATTTCACAAGCCTTTGAAAACTCAAGATCCAGTATTTTTCGAATTTCAATATCTATACTTTGGGCCGTTTGCTCAGCGATATGCGCGTACTCTGAACGAACGAATGGATTTCCAGCATAAGACTCACTATGTTCCCCAAGAGAAACTAAGCCCAGCGAATCGCTCATACCAAATTCCATAATCATTTTACGAACCAGTGAACTCGCTCTCTTTAGGTCGTCGTAAGCGCCTGTAGTGATTTCACCATTCACCACTTTTTCTGCAGCACGACCCCCCAACAAAATTCTTAAAGTCGAACGAAGCTTATGCTCGGTCATCAAATGACGCTCTTCTTCAGGAATCTGCATTGTAAATCCAAGAGCTCCAGAGGTTCTAGGGATAATCGATATTCTATGAACAGGATCTGCACCGAGGCTGAAATGCGCGACTAAGGCATGACCCACTTCATGAACGGCTACAGTTTTCTTTTCATCGGGAGGCATAACTTTACTTTTCTTAGCCAAACCAGCCACAACTCTATCGATGGCCTCATCAATATTTTCTTTTTTAACAACCGTGAAGCCTTTTCTTACGGCTAATAAAGCCGCTTCATTAATAACGTTCGCTAAGTCAGCCCCTGTGAACATAGGCGTTTTCGCAGCGACTTCTTGATAATCCACGTCTGAATCCATTTTCACTTTTCGAGCATGAACTTTAAGAATAGCTTCTCGCCCTTTTACGTCGGGACGATCCACTGCAATCTGCCTATCAAAACGACCTGGTCTCATAATTGCGGGATCAAGAACCTCAGGTCGATTGGTGGCCGCCATAATAACGACCCCTGAGTAATTTTCAAAACCATCCATCTCCACAAGAATTTGATTTAACGTATTTTCACGTTCGTCATTTCCTTGAAACACATTCATGCCACGAGATTTTGCAACGGCATCTAATTCATCGATGAAGATTATGCAGGGAGATTTTTTAGACGCTTCTCTAAAAAGATCTCTGACTCTAGCAGCGCCCACGCCCACAAACATTTCCACGAAATCAGAACCCGAAATTTGGAAAAAATTCACTCCAGCTTCACCCGCAGTAGCGCGAGCCATTAAAGTTTTTCCTGTGCCAGGAGGGCCAACCAACAAAACTCCCTTAGGAATTCGCCCACCAATATTTTTATATTTATCTGGACTTTTTAGGAATGAAATAATTTCTTGAAGCTCTTCTTTAGCTTCATCGCAACCCGCAACATCCGCAAAGGTGATTCTCTTATCTTTATCATCAACAACTAACTTAGCTCGACTTTTTCCGAATGTTAAAAGTCCAGGAGGGCCTCCACCACCCTTAAAGGCTCGGCCCAAAACGAATTGCCAAAGAAAAAACACAAACAACAAAGGAAGTATCCAGGTGAAGAAGAAATCACCGACCCAATTGTATTCATTTTTCGCCTCAAAGGAGACAGATTTCTCTTCAAGAAGTTCTACGAGCTTAGGGTCTTCCACTCTTTTCGCAGTTAAACCCTTAGCAGAATGATCGTAGGGTTGAGCTTCTATAAACTCAGTTCCTAAATATACTTTTTCAATTTTTCCATCACGTATGGCTTGTTTTAGCTCAGAATAACTCACTGGCTTTCGAACAGGTCCTTGATGAATCATCCCTGATAAGATCAAAGCCAATCCGGTAATGGTCAAAAAGACCAACATGGATTTCCAACCCGATGGTTTTTTGGGTTCACTGTTCTTTTGCAAAAGTGTTTTTTTCTTTTTTGACAAGCATGCCTCAACTAATTCTGAAAAAAGGCAAATCAGCCCTCTTCGTCGACGATTTCTTCAGTATGAACTGGAATAAAAACCTGGGCCTTAGCCTCACGTTCAAAAACAATATCTAAATCCTGAGAAACCTGGTTTTTAAGACTCTCAACTTTTTCTTCATTACCCAATCTTTCGTAAGCCATAATTGCGTAACGTATTTTGCCAATAGACTCGGCTTTTTGAGCACAAAGTTCCAATTGCGCTGAATCAACGTTTTCTTCAGCCAATAATCGAGTGATTTTCAAAAAAAGGAAAACATCCCCATCTTCGACGGTTTTTTGGCGCAATCTCTTCAGTTCGTTTTTATCTGAAGCTTTATGAAAAAAATCTGCGGCATCACTTAAATTGCCCTGATTTTCCATATTTTTAGCAGCCTCTACCATTTTAGACGCAGGCATTTTTGACACCCCAAAGAGAACGTTTCTTTTACTTATGGCATCAAGATTTTTCATTAAGGTTTTATCTCTTAGTGCCGAAGCTAATCCATAAGCCTGTTCAACTCAAGGAGGAGTTAGCTTATGAAAAATACAAAAAACAAAGTTCCAAAACAAACAAAAAAAGTGTCTGTGATGTACCAAAATCTTCAAGGAAGTTGGTATGCTTTTGCTGAACTCGAAGGTGAGCTTTATTTTGCGAAAGTGCCTCTCAAATATGCCGTTGAAAAGAACGACGAAAAGGCTCTTGAAGTTCTAAAAAAAACAGCCAAAACAGCTTAAAATAATTCAAACTAACGAGGTCCTTTTCATAGCTGAGAAAGACCTCGACTTTAGTTATTTAAGACGTCTTTGTCTTTTTCGCGCTTTTTTATGCTTAGCTTTTAACTTAGCACGATGACGGACGCTTTTTTTATGTTTACGCTTCTTAGCCATAACTCGTTGAACCTCCAAAAGGAATCTTTCGTACTCATATCACAGAACAGACAAGCAAAAAAATAAAAATCACGATAGAACTATATCAACAATGCATCTAGAGACACTTAAAACACGCTTTGCAACATACAAAAGCTACGAAATACCCCTCAAAGCTGCCGCGCTTAGCTACCATACGGTTTTAAGTATAGTTCCCGCCGTAGGCCTGATTTTTTGGTATCTTCAGAAAATTGGTATCACCGAGGAGCTGGCTCGAAACCTCCAAGATTACATTCTAAGCAATCTCAACGTCAGCTCGAGCCAAAACTTCGTTAAAACCTATACAAAGCTGACAGCTCAAGTCAGAGGTGCGAGCTGGGGTTTTGTAGGAATTTTAGTTTTAATTTATACCGCCTACAATCTCCTTACAAAAACTGGAAATAGTATCGATTCAATCCTTGAGGGAAAAGAAGCCAAATGGCCCGACTCTAAACATTATGGATTTCTAATTTTAAGAAGGTTTTCAGTGATGATGGGTTTACCGGTGGCCATATTATGTTCTTCATTTCTTGGAGCCCTTTTTAGAAAAGGCTCTTGGCTCAACAAGTTATTGCTTGGCCAAGACTATATCCTCCCGATTTTAAGCAAACCTGTTCCATGGGTTATCGATATGTTTGCATTCTTTGTGATGTATTTATTGGTTCCCAAAAAAAGAATTCCATCAAAAGAAGCCTTTAGAGCCGCTCTATTTGTGACCCCAATTTTTGAAATCGCAAGATCCGCCTTCACTTTTTATAACACTAGAGCAATTACGAGCTACAAAATCTATGGAACTTTTGCTGCTATTCCTATGTTTCTTGTTTGGATCAACTTTGGATGGATCATCATTTTAAGTGGCGCCCTAGTCATAAGAAACAAAAAATAGACCTCAATACAGTACAAATGTGCTGACCAACTTTTAGACACTTGCGTTTTTTTTATTCAAAAAACTTAACGATTTCTTAACTTTTCCCTATGAAAAATTGAGCAATCAAATTGTTAAGCGTTTAAAATAGTAACTAAGGAGACTTGTGAAATGACTGGGCTTAACAAAATTTTAACCTCAACAGCCATTCTGTTGCTGACACTTACAAGCTCCATTAATGCTAACGAAAATTCAGCTCACTCCGCCATTAAAGATGACAAAGAAGAACTCGCAGAATTTTTAAGTAAAAACTACAAAAATGAAGCTGAAAATCCATCCATCCATAAATTTGCCTCAACCATGATGAGCTCTCTAGGTTGCCCTAATTATATAAACACCGCTTGGAAAGAGGGTAAAAACCTTGCAATAGCTGATGCTGAAAGCTTTAGCGATCCCGATAAAATTTTATCCTATTATAAAGACGCGGGCGTTAACCTTTTTGGAGAGAGTTTTCAAAGAAGCGGAAAATCTCTCATTAAAACTATAAGTAAATTACACAAACTTTTTTCTTTTGATGTTGAAAATCAATTCAAAATTAAATCAAAAGACCTTCCAGCATTCTTCGCTCAGCTCGAAAGCAAAGGATCATCCAACTACACTTGGAGCGAAAGAGGATTTGTAAGAGAGTTTTACGCTCTTTCACGAGAGCTCAATGAGCTTAGTGAAAGTCTTGGTATACCTTGTGATAAAAAATTAAGACGACCTCTTTTAGAAAAAGACCCAGAAGATCGCGCTCATTGGGGAAAAAATTCAAGTGAAGTCGTCGTTGACGATCCCATGAGCTACGCAAGACAAAGTTCGAGCTGCCGTCAAAGCATTCCTCGCAACGTGCGTGCTTTTGCTTATGAGCATTTTACACGCTTCTTGAGAAGCAAAATTCGAAAAGGTGAAAAAGTCACAAACGATGAATTAGATCTCTTTGCTCGAAGAACAAGCTACATCATGATCGAAAGTTATCGTGGATTTTCCACAACAGTCACCGACATGAGCTATAGAGGAACAGGTTCTAAGCCCTTTAAAAAAGAAAACCCCAAAGGCATTCCTATTATAAGTTGGCTTTTAGGTGGTACAAAAATTACCGAAAGAGATCATGTGAGCACTTCTCTAAATGCATGGAGAGAGGCTTTAAACATAGACAATGTAAAAGATGTTTCAATTAACAAACAAACTAACTATGGAATACTTCAAATGTCGGCCGATAGACTCACCTATCCCAAAACAGGTTTAATCTTTCAAAGACAAATTGAATCTTTAAAACAAGCTGCAATCAATAATCCCGATGCTCTTCTTGATTTTTGCCAAACGGAAAAATTCTTCAAAGACTCAAGAAGTGACCTCATCAATGCCTTTAAAGGAATCTCTAGTTGCCAGGCTTCAACTAAAAGCGAATCTGGCGTTAAATGCTTCGGTGCCTGGGCCATGCTATGCCCCGGCTTTAATATGGATATGGGATTAGCCGCTCCTATAGAGTATTTTGCATCTGATACGCGTAAAAAAGCTCCTGAAGTTTGTGAAGAAGCTTTCAAATCCATATTAGACCAATATCGCAGTTCTTTTCCATCAAGCGGAATTTAATCGTCGAAGATATCTAGAGTTCCGAATTAAGCTGCGAGCGACTCTACGTCGTCTTCAGACTTATCGGCTTCATTAATTTTCTCTTCTAATGAGTATTCAACAATAGACTGGGCTTGTGGGGAGTCATCATTAGGCTCAAGAGGCGACATTTCTTCGATAAAACGCTCCTGAGAGGTATCTAATTTATCATGGGTCCCCAATTCTAATGATCTTCTGAACTCCTCAGCATTTGTAAAATCTGCTCGAAACTCTCCCAATAAACCATGAAACGAAGAGACTAATTCATTTAGTATTTTGCTTAAATTTTGATTATTTTCCAAATTAGAGTGGACAGCATTCCATGCTTTTTTAATTTGCGTTAAAGCACCCACAAGAAGAGTGTATGAAGACTTTTGCTCAATAATGCTTGTTAAGTGTTTATCAACAAGTTCAGAATATTTTTCAAAATTCTTAAGATCAATTTCTAATCGACGATCCAGCGATGAAACTGAAGCCTTGTGATCTTCACTTATTTGTGAAACTTCAATTCTTAATGCCTCTAAGGACTCTTTAACCTGTAATTGATTCCTGAGTAACAACGGCCATCTTTCCTCAGTACTTTTTGAAATCGATTCTAATTTAGCACTCAATTCGCAGGCTTTGGGCAATAATGAAAAACCTTCGTTCCAATGAGTTGAAACTTTGAAGCTTGATCCCACAATGTCGTTGCATTTAGTTGAAAGTATCTTATTCATTTCAATAAGTTCTTCAAGTTTCTCAGATTTATCGTAATCTGACTTTTCCCAAAATAAGAAACTAGAATCTAATATTCTTCCACCTTTTCTCCATAGAAAAAGTCCGCCAACAAAAAGTAAAGTTAATAAAAGTACCGAAGTCCAAACCTTTATTTTTTTCACATTCTCTAATCTTGCCTGTCGAACTTTATATAAAGTCAGCTTGCTTTCATTTATTTTTGTATAATTTAATATGCTCAATTTTGAAAAATCTTCAAATACTTTATCATAATCTTCGAGCTGCTGAGATATGGCTGCCTGTTCACCGGCCCATGACAATCTTATTAAATCGGAGCCCTTATGATTAATCATCTTAGCTTTTGCAAGCAATTCCGATGTATCAATTTTCCCATAATTAAAATCTTTCCATTTTTCGATTTCACTTATTGATTTTAATAAAGCTTTTTCTAATTCATGGGATTTCTGAACATACTTTTCAACATTTTCCCGACTTTCCTTTTCTTTAGTCCAATAGAGAACTCTATAAACATGTTTCACACTATTCTCTGCTGCTTTAGATAAGTTCGTGATTCTCCGTTGCCCTTCGATAACCCATTGATTCTTAGAAACTCTCTCATTCATCAGGTCATTTTCAAGTTTATTAATCCATGTCAGAAATAAAAAGAATGCCGCAATTGCTCCAACGTATCCTATAACGGCAATTCGTAATTTCTTTAACATAAATTCACTTATTCTTAATATCGGAAGAATTCTAATTAAATTTTAGTTTTGATAAAAAACTCATTTTTGAGGTGACAATTTTTTGACTAAAGAGAATTAGGATCTTGTTTAAACGGGCGCACAGGAATCAAACAGGCAGGAGCAATTCTCTCACCTGGCCACGGATAAATACTCTCACAAGAGCCATCTCGAAACGCCGATGGAGAAGAGGCTTCAAGCGAAATTTCATTATCGGCCTCACCTAAAACCCAAGATCGTCCAAGATCAAGAGAAACGCCTCGATACACTTCTCGACCCTTCAAGGAGCCAGCCTCATCGAATCTCCTAGACAAAAGTATTTCAAGCTTTCCGGATTTATAGATTTTAAATTCCTCTAAAGCGACATCCTCTTTGGGTTTAGGAATTGAACCTATCAAGGCCCAGCTTTGCCCTTTATCTACACTTTGAATTAATAAAAAGTTTTGATCTTTGGAATTAATCGCTAAATCTAAAACGCCCCAAATGTTTTCAAATTTAGAATCTGCAAAAACTCCCACCCAATAAAACGACATGAGTTGATTTCTAAGATCAAACAACTTCCATGCTTTTTTATCGTTGACTACAATTGTCGGTCCATAATCAAAATACTCCAAAGGAGCACGATCTTCAGTGCTTAAATTGTTTATTTCAGTATGATTAAAATAAAGGTGCAGCTTATCGTTAACAGAAAAGCGATAGGCCACAACACTTCTTTTAGAAACAAATTCGTCTATATTATTAAAGCCAATTTTTTCATCAACTTTTAAAGTGTTTTTATGGGTTCTTTCAAGAATTACTTTTGATGTATCGGGAAGAATTGTAGCGACTGATTTCTTTTGAGTCGAACAAGACATGGTCGCTAATATCGCGCCGAAAATAAAAAACAGCCTCATAATTCACGCACAGTACTTCAAGCTGGAGGGCTATGCAAAAAGACTTGGCGCTTCCTTAAATAGGCAAGATTCAAAGCAGCTGAATCTTGTAGATTTTGGAATTGGGCTTTAACGTCAACTTGGGGGAAACATGAAAAACAAAAAAAGCCTAGGATCAATTTTAATCGGATTATTATTAGTATCAGCATGTAGTTTAAACGTTGATGGAATATTTAAAGCCAATACGGCTCTTGAGTTCATTCAAAAATCAATTTTTGGAAGCAAGAAAATTCCAATTAACGCTGGAACTTATAATTCAACCATAAGCTTAGATGACTCCAACAACACCGTAGATCTCATTATTTATAAATCTTCTAGAGATAAAGCTAAAATCACTTTTAAAGCCCCTATTGAAAACATTCCTCTCGACGGAAGCTGGGTTAGGGTTGAAGCTTCACAGACGGGCCAACCCTATGACGTAAAGTTAGCCGCTAAAAAGAGTGTAGAAAAAGAAAATGAACTCAGAAAAGAATACGAACACTGCACCTATGAAAGATGTCATACGGAATGTTCTGGATCACGCGAAAATAGAGAATGTCACGATGTTTGCCACACTTATAGCGGAGAACGCTACGTTGAATACTATTTGGTGCACACCCTTTGGAACATAAAGTTTAAACTTGGACGTTCCAATAATTTTGGATTGGCAAATTTCAATGGTGACAGACACGACGTCAGTCGAGATTATGTCTACCAAGGAAGCTGTAACTAGCAAGAATTATTGAGCTATACTCCAGCAAAATAAAATTGCTGATCCCCCGGTCTAAGGCTATAAGCTTAGCCTTAGACCGGTATACTGATGGCGATCAGAAACTGTAGAAATAGTTTTTTATTTTTTTTAATTCTCACTCTGATTTTTAGCTCTAACGCTTTCCCTAAAGATCCCAATGAATCTTCTTGTGAGTCCGCCCTACACGTTTATATTGATATCAACAAAAGATTACTCAAAAGCAACACTGAAGAACTTAGAGAAAAGTTTAAAAATATTTTTTCCAAAAGAGGAAGTTTTAAAAATAAACTTTATACAGCAACGCAGTACTACATAAGACATTTAGTCGAACATCACGTGAGTTTAGACAAAATTCCATTGGTTGATCATTATTTAAAAAATATAATTTATCCAAAGCTAGGCACGCTTGGAGATAGCTTTTTCTCACCAGAAAATGGTGTTGTTATTTATAATGCTACTTGCAAAAATTCTATAGGCGATTTTTTAACTCAAATTCACGAAATCACACACCTCATTCAATGGAGCCAAACTGTTGAGATAAACCCTCAAGAAAACTTCTCAGAAAAATCTCGCCTTCAAATGGAAACTGGGGCCATGTTAGCTGAGTTTAATTTTCTTAAAGCACTTCCTACAGAAGTCTTGCTAGATCTTCGTTGGGATGTTTTCAAAAACGGCTCTATATATGGTTCCCTACAACCCTTAATATTCGCCGAAGTCACTTACTCCAATAATCTCAACGAATTCTCCAGAAATTATAAATCTCGTTCCGAATATTCTTTAAATCAAATACACATTTTGCATGAACAAAAATGGATGAGAGATGACCCCAATAACACCCTGACCCAAGCTCCATTTGACCTAGACCGGCAAAAAAAAATTCTTAAAGAACATCAAAATACTTTTTTATCAAATCAACCCAGACGGCGAATTTTAGACTACATTCTTTTTTGGAGATAACTCATGAATCAAGAGCTCTTTGATTGGATTCTTTTAATCACTCGATGGCTACACATTACTACGGCCGTAGTTTGGATTGGCACCTCAATATTTTTTATGTGGCTTGATCGTAGTTTTCTCCCAGACCCAACAAATAAATCTGATGGCTATATAGGTGAACTTTGGATGATTCACGGAGGTGGATTTTACAAAGTTGAAAAACTTCAAATGGGTCCAACTCAAGTTCCCGATAGACTTCATTGGTTTAAATGGGAGTCCTATTGGACATGGATGAGCGGGATGGCCTTAATGGCCTTAGTATTTTATACGGGCAATGGATTGTTTTTAATCGATGAGGCAGTTTCTAAAATAACATTTTCTCAAGGAATCTTAATCAGTTTGTTTTCTATTTTTGCTTCCTGGTTTGTCTACGATTTTTTATGGGAATCCAAAGCTATTCAAAAAGATCCCATTAAAGGTCACTCGCTAACTGTACTATGGCTGACCTTAATGTCATTTTTTCTGTGCCACACTCTAAGCGGCAGAGCAGCCTATATGCATATAGGTGCCATGATAGGAACTTGGATGGCTGGCAACGTCTTCATGAGAATTATTCCTCGACAAGTTAAAATGGTCGAGGCCTCCAACCGTGGTGAAAGCATCAATCCTGAATGGTCAAAAAACGCAAAAAATCGATCAACACACAACACTTATTTTACACTCCCCATTATTTTCATCATGATCAGCAATCACTTTCCACTCACTTACGGAAGTGACTATAATTGGGTCATTCTTTTAATTTTATGCGTGGTTGGTGCCTCAATTCGAGAAAGTTTTATCGTTAGAAAAAGGAACAGAAAAAGAAGCCTATCCTTTGCTTTAATTGCTTCCTTATTAATGTTCGCTCTCATAAGTTTGACCTCTATGAATTCAGGAGAATATACAAGCAAAGAAGAATCTAAAATCGTTCACAGTGAAGCCAAGCCTGAGGCTGCTACCGAGCTTAAAGAAAGTGAAACAAAATCAAACCCTACAAATGCAAACAGTCCAATTTCAACAAGCGGAACATTATATACATTAAAAGGTGTCGTTAATTTTGAAGGAGTTGCCCCTCAAAACAAAACACTGACGCTCCCACAAGCTTGCTCGACTAAGAATGGAAATAATTTATCTAATGAGATTTTAATCAAGAACGGCCACATTCAAAACGTTTTAGTACAAATCACAAAAGGACACGAAGCTCTAGACAAAGGTAACGTACCAAGCACTCCTATTGAAGTAGACCAAGTGGGCTGTCTTTATCATCCAAGAATAAGTGCGGCTAGAGTTGGACAAGAAGTCATATTTATCAATAGTGACCCCACCTTTCACAACGTTCGATCTTTCAGCAAAGAGAATCAAAACTTTAATCTATCGATGCCGGTCAAGAATCAAAAAATTTCAAAGCATTTTACAAAGCCAGAACTTTTTCTTGAAACAAAATGCAGCATTCATCCATGGATGAATGCTTATATTGCCGTTATGGACCACCCCTACTATCAAATCACCGACGCCAATGGAAATTTTGAAATAAAGGGGCTCCCCTCTGGGACCTATACACTTGAGGCTTGGCATGAAATATTTGGCAAACAGATATTAAGCATTAATATTAATGAAAAAGATCCGGAACCACTAACAATTGTTTTCAAAAAATAGGAAAATAGAAGCATGATTAGCACCCACATCTTAGACACTACGCTCGGCCACCCCGCAAAAGCCGTTGAAGTCCTTTTAGAAAAAGAAGAGTCTGGTCAATGGGTCGTCCTCGAAAAGCAAAGCACCAACGAAGACGGTCGCATTCAATATTCAACTGCAAAAAATGCAGGAACTTATAGACTCACATTCAACACTAAAAATTATTTTAAAAAGCTTAGCCAAGAGTCTTTTTTTCAAAATGTCCAAGTGTGTTTTGAAATCTCCGACACCTCAAGAAAATATCACATTCCCTTACTCTTAAACCCATTTTCTTATTCAACTTACAGGGGAAGCTGATCGGTGTTTTCCTATGAGGACTTCATTTCCCCATCTCTTAGAAAATTTTTACTAGATAAAGCTAAGCCTCTATTTTCTATTCCGGACTTGCTATCTATTGGGCCTAGCGGTGGCCTTGAAAATAAAAAGTCATTAGAGTTTTTAATTTCTCTAAACAACATACTGGCTACTAAATTAGAAACAATTCTCAATCAAAGAATTCTAGATAGAAAATTTATAGATGAAAGAACTAAAGTTCTTTATGACTACAACCAAGAAGCAGGACTTGAGACTAGTGATGAAGCCTACAAAAGCGTGCTCGGTCTTGAAGATCACAACGGAAGAATCGTCTGGGGTCCTCTGCAAAAAGATTATTGGCAAAAAACAAATCATAAAGACATCGCACCTCTTCCAGAATTTCTAAAAGGTCCACACGTCACTCTATTTGGTCCTCCTGAATCTGAAAAAATGTGCATCAACGCGATGAATTCCTATCATCGCAAATTAAAAGATGAACCTGCTATTATCGAAGAGCTCCTAAAAACACACAAAAGCTCTCCAAAATGGGGCGCCGACGACGAAGACTCTAAAACTCCTCTTCGTGAAGATTTGATTTCCTCCGGAGAAAACCTTGCCCAGTGTTTTACAAAAAAAATTAAAATTACCTCTCAAGCAGAGGATAAGAAATATGAATTGGCTAAAGAAAAATTAGCCCTTCCAATTAAAAGATTCCCTGGTTTAGCCATTCCTTGCTCTTTTTTGTTTTATAAAGGACTTCCTCTTCCTTTGCACTTATATGATTTTGCTCTTCATTTTTACAAAAATTGGAATCACCCCGAGGCCCTAGTTTTTTATGTCCCTAAATTAGAAAACGAAGAAGAAGCTCGCTACATAAAAAATATGATTCAGGCAGCCGAAAGTTTAATACTTAAAGAACATCCTGAGTATAAAGTCGGAAGTGTTCGATTAATGATTGTTCTAGAAAACCCCCGCGCAATATTTCGTACACATGAAATTATAGACGAACTCGACCCTTATTTTGCAGGAGCATCGCTAGGATGGCACGACTTTCTTGCATCTACGGCCCGTCTTTTTAAAGAAGATGGAAATTATAGAATTCCAATAAAAGCCGACCCTGATATTGTTATAAAATATATAAAAGCATCTCACGAGCTCCTTGCTAAAGTTGTTGGGCCCCGAGGAGGCATCAAAGTGGGAGGAATGTATGGAATTCTTCCTCTCACTAACGATTTAAAATCAGAATCATTCCAAACAACCATTAAAGGTTACATACGAGACGTAATTACTCAACTCAAACGAGATTTAGACGGTTTTTGGGTAGCACATCCTGATTTTGTTCGAATTGGACTGGCCATGGTAGAGGCCTGGAAATTTTACAAAGAAGGAAACAAAAAACCCTTAAACAACTTTGTAGAAGCATTACTTCTTCCAAAATATCAAAAAGAAATATTAGAATTCATTGAAAACCCGGACATTGAAAGTCTTGATCCCCAAAATACAAGATATGCTCGCTCATTAATTGTAGCAGACCTCAAACAATCAGAATTGATGGCTAATAGTGACACCGAAGAAATTCGCTACAATGTATTTCAATCACTTCAATACTTAACCGATTGGCTTAGCGGAAATGGTTGCGTTGCCTTACCGGCTCAAGTTGGGGGAGTGGCCGTTCGAGTCATGGATGATTTAGCCACTGCAGAACGATCTCGATGGGAAGTCTGGCACGAAATTTATCACAATAGAATTTCTATAGAAGAATTTATAAAAATCACTTTTGAGGAATTCAACTTTATTCGCCGAGATCTCTCCGACACAAAAAAAATAGTGCAAGTAAAGTGGAATCAAAATTCGGCAAAATGGTACCCCGTTGCCTTAAAAATCATGATAAAACTCATGACCGATCCCAATCCACCCGAATTTGCCACCGAATTACTCATTCCATTTACTATTGAAAACATAAGGAACGAAACTGACCCTTGGAATGCCATAACTCAAATTGATCCTGTAAAATACTCAATAGGTGAAAAGCCTCGGCGATTTATTTATTACTTTGAAAAATGTGGTCATAAAAACTGGGCCGCGCAAATGGCTCAATATCCAGTCACGGATTTCGAATTTGGAAAGAAACTCATTTCTAAATTTAACAAATCTGACATAATTGAAGCTGCTCAATTTCACGGAAATATTGGTGAAGCTAAAGCCGTTCTTGACTCCCTAGCACTTAAAGAACAATCCCTCGTGGTTAACGACAACAGTGAAATCAAAAAAGAACTCATTAGTTTATCTGAGTCCTACCTGAAAAGATTTTCATTTAAATTTCTAATTTCAGCTCAAGGCAAAGCACCCAAAGAAATATTAGAAGCTTTAAAGGATCGACTTCTGAATTCAGAAGAAAACGAAATTATCAATGCACGCGAGGCTCTTTGGACCATTGCTGAAAAAAGAATTTTAAATGAGCCTTTATCCAAAATCCAAGAGGTGTTTTACAATTCACTCAAAAAAAATCAAGTTTTAGGGGCTCAAATAGCCCTCAAATCCGCCATCTCTAGCATTCAAACTCTTAGTTTTGGAGAAGCTAAGATTGGAAGCCCCACACGAAATGATAATCTTTTTGAAATTGCTTCTTTGAGCAAAAGTGTAGCAACAGCCTTTGCTATTGAATACTTCGAAAAAAAAGGAATATCCCTAGACACTTCTGTCAATGAGGTTTTCTCTAAAAGCTCTTCTAATTTTCGAATCAAAACTTCAAACCCAAACTTGAAGCAATATACTGATCAAGTTTCAATTAAAAACTTACTCAATCACAGCGCTCTAAATCTTCACTATGTGAATGGAGTTCCAGCAAACAAAGCCATGCCAACGATTAGTGATTTTTTAGAAGGAAATCTTGAATACAAATATCCGCCTATTGAGCTTATTGATAGTCCTGGTAAATGCTTTCATTATTCTGGTGGCGGATTTATTGTTCTAGAACACCTTATTGAGAGTCTTGAAAATAAACACATAAAAGATTTGAGCAAAGATTTTTTAAGCGCTTTAGGTCTTAAAAATTTTTCTTTCATTCAAAAAGACCCTTCTAATAGTTCTTTTGCTCATGGGTACAAAGATGATGGAATCGAAGTTGAGGGTGCTTGGAAAATGTTTCCCGCCTTTGCGGCTGGAGCCGTTAGCAATGCAAACGATGTTTTAGTTTTTTTAAAGCATCTCTCAGATGCCTATAAAAATCCCTACGGCCAGAGCCCAATATCTCACGACACCGCCGTAAGAATGCTCGAAGGAAAAGATATCGGAAGCCTTGAATTCATGGGAGCGAAAATGGGCTTAGGCATTTTTATTGCTGAAGCTGGCGACAATAAATTCATGATTCATCAAGGCGCTAATGATGGATTTAGAGCTTTATTCTTATATTGTTTCAAAGGTCCCGATCGAGACAAGGGAATCGTCGCTCTTTGTAATTCAGAAATGAACGGAGTACAGTTTATTTCAGAATGCACACAGCGCTTTTTAAAAGACTTTGATTTCAAAGGGATTAACTTCGAAAAATTTAACGATAATTTTCAATATTCTAATATAAAAGAAGAAGAGCGCGTAAATCGTGGTTATAAAGAACTAATATTTGATGCTTTTGAAGAAGCTCTCCCTGAAGCCATTTTAACAAGAGGAGCACTCGACCCTCTCAGTCCGTACAATAAAATACTAAATTCAAAAATTCTTTCTTGCACCAATCAAAAATTTGCAAGAGCTGAAAACTTAATCAGTCCACACGTGCCCATCTTTGATCCAAGCTTATTTGGAAAAGAAGGCAAGATTATGGACAGCTGGGAATCTGCACGCCACAGTGAAAATGGTCGCGAAGAACTTCATCTTGCCCTCCCCTCTCCAACTTATATTCACTTTGTACTCATTTCGACAGCTTATCATTTTGGTAACCAAGTTCCTCACATTATGATTGAAGCTAGAAATTCCGAAAACAAGCAATGGGTCAATTTAATACCCAAAACCACGCTTGAAGGTCATTCAATAAAGCGTATTAAGATAAATCATAATTTATTCGTCACTTATTCAGAATTAAGAATTATCACGATACCAGACGGCGGACTGAGCCGTTTACAAATATTCGACAACTCACTTCCGATAAAACTTCAAAGCGCATTTCAACCTATTGAATTAGCACAATGTGTTCCATGCAATGAAATTATACCTCATGTTCACAAACCACTATCTATCCCAGTTCAAAGTTCATCGAATGTAATTTCTAAACTACAAAAAAATTCATTCCACGGCTCAATCAATCTTGCCTCTTTTGAATTAGGAGCAAAAATATTAAGCGCTAGCAACCAACATTATGGTAAAGCTGAAAACGTTCTATCGCCCTACAGGGCAATTCATATGTTTGATGGTTTTGAATCTTCTAGAAGTCGAGATTTAAATCACCACGAAGAACTCATTATTGAATTGGCGCGTCCTGGGATTATTTCAATAATCGAATTTGATTTCACATATTTTGTAAACAATAACCCAAAGGAAATTGAAATTTACGGGAAAACAAAGGACTCCTGGCAACTTATTTTTGAAAAAACTAACGTCAAAGCTTATGCCTCTAACACCAAGGTTATTTATCTAAATAATAGAAAATCAATTTCTCAACTAAAAGTTAGAGTTTATCCAGATGGTGGAATTAACCGAATTCGAGTTTTTGAAAAACCCAAAAAGCTCTAAATAACACCATAATCATGGCTTTCAACAACAGCTTCAATAAAGACCGTTCCAGAGCCCTCATCTACGGAATAAATGAGGCGATCGCCAACATTGTTCAACCTAATTCGATGTCTTCTAGTTTTATGCTTATCAATTTGTAGAAGTCGATCTTGAGGATAAGACGGAAGAGATCTGGCCCGAGCTAATCCATGAGTTTCTATGAGAGACTTCCATGATAAATAAGCTTCATAAGCTCTTTTTCGATGTGCCCCTTGAGATTCAAACTCCTGAAGTGCCTTGGATACTCTAGAATTTCGAAAAGCAACTTTTCGAATTTGAGTTTCCGCATTTAACACATTTGAAGCATCGACTGTTTTTTTTCCAGCTTCTAACTTCATTTTTTCAACGGTTTCCGAAAATCCATGTCCACCCTTAGTTTTCCTCGGGCCCTTTTTATTCTCATTATTCTTTTCTGCTCTGTACTCACGCTTTTCATCTTTTGGACTGCTTGGAGTTATGTTTTCTGAGCTTTCATCACCCTTATTATCAGAAGACTGTGAAGCTGCTTTGTCATTTGAATTAGAATTAGAATTTGAGTTTAATGAGTTCCCGACATTTGATGGGCCTTCGGATAAATCCGCAAAGTTTGGGTAAATACCTGGAAGCAGTTGATTCAAAGCCCTCTTAGCCGCTGGCTCCAATTTCAATAGCAGTGCCTCGTAGTCTTTATATTCTGAAGTTTTAATGTCATCTTTAACAGCCAACAATACACTCGCCATAACACTGGTCATTGAGCCCAATAGATAGGGACAGATATTTTCAGGCGCACCCTTCCAAACAAATTCATTTGGGTGATTATCAATAAATTTTATTAAAAAGTGAATAGCTTGAAGAAGTTGTAATTTTTCCTCGCGAGACGAAGCATACAATTCATCAAAAGTTTCTCGACCACCAATATCAGCGTTCAATCTATATCTTTTATCAAATTTTATAGCTTGGAATGCAAATGCCAAAGCGAGCATTCTATTAACATGAATAGTCATAGGAGAAACAAAACCTTGATAAGTAGATGCACGCTTATGAAAATCTGCAATAAATATCATGTGCTCTACTAGTGCTTTAAAAATTCTTTTGTCGTAATTATCATTAATATCAAATAGCGTTGTTTTCCGATCGGATCTTTCTATATGATCAAATAAATGATTCCAGGTCTTTTGTAGAAAGGCATTTCCCGTACCAGGTTCATTCCTATGATATTGCTTTAAAATATCTGGAGGTAAAATTGATAAAATGACTAAAGAAGATTCTTCAAAAAAGATTGAGGCAGCAAGCAAAGCTTTACTGGGAGCATCGTGCTTTACTTTATTCACGTTGATGCGTTTGTCTTCTTCTTCTAAATTTCTAAAAAAGCGTGAGGGTTGCTTTTTTAGATAAGCTCTCAAATCGCTTAAATAGTTATTAATGTCTGACAACCTGAGTTCCATGTTCTGAGGTTGCGCAGGAGCTTGAGCTCCTAATAAATTAATTAAAAGACTTAAGGTTTCATCATCGGAAATTTTTTTCCCAGAAAAAGAGCCACCGAGCGATGAAATTGAAACTGGAGACTTAGGATTGATTAATGGTGAGTCACATGGCTTTTGATTTAAATGCGGAAAAAAAGGTCCGTTTGCTTTACGAAATTTTAAAAAATCATCAGGCCCAGCAGAATTCGCCAAACAAGTTATAAATATGGAAATATACGAAATTTTTGAAAACATGCGCGCAATCACGCGGCGCAATATACTCTCAATCTTAAACAATTACAAGTAGATAGACAAATGATCTCTTTTTAAAAAACCATAAAAATCATGCGCTTATCGAGACTAATTTTATTGTTTGAATGTAGGCAAAATGTAAAGCTTTAAAGAATCGGCTTTCACGCTTTCATGACAACCATAAGACGTACATGCAATTTTACTCAAATTAAAACTTCTCAAGCTGCTCAAGGCTGCTTCAATAGCTAGACCTAATACGAGCATATAAATTAAAAATAAGTAAATAACATTAAGAGACTTTCTGTGTTTGTGAGTAGCATCTTTCTGCGTTCTTACAAACTTCCAAAAATCATTATGATCAACAAGAGCATTTCTCATAAGATTCCTCCATGAATTATTTTATTAAAGTAGAGTCACCTAATCTTAATGGCGATTAAAATTAGGTGACTCTTTTGAAGAACTTAGTCAAGCCGAAGCTCAACTAAGAGATTGCGCTAAAGAGCCCATACTTGTAAAGATTCTCCTCTTCACGACAAGAATCACAAAACTTTTCAACGCGTGATCTTTGAGAAAACTCAATACCACACAGTGGACAAGTACAAAGACTCTTAGTTCTCTCTTTTCTAAGTTTTATTTTTTTCATTAAAGGTCTTACTGTAATTTTTTCACTTAACAACCATCTATCTCGATTCATTTGAAAGCTCTCTTTGTTCAGCATCCGATAAATTTCTTTTAGGTTTCTGTTTTCTAGCATCAGGTATATTTTCGGAATATTTATTGTTAGTTTTAAAACTTTCAGGAATTGCTTTTCGAAATAGTATTTTCTTTCTGTGTTCAACTTCAGGTTTGTTGTTTTTTTCAGACACGATTTATCTCCTTATAAATAGTTTCCTCTTACGGTAAGAGATCCCCCGTCCATTTCCCATGTCTCAATTTCCCGTTTTGAAGTGACTGATTCAGAAATTTTTTTATTTTTTCTTATCTTAGCCATAAAATCAAAACACTCGGAGATAGCCTTGTTCATAGAACACCCATATGCACTCTGAACTTTTGAAACTAAAAGTTCCACGTCTTTGATTGAATTTTCTATTTCGGTATCAGAAAGTCTAACCCACTTTGCCCGAAACCTTCCAATAGTTTCCACCAAAGTCCGTGAGTACATGCTATCGCGATTAAGGAAAATCGACATATAAGCAAAAGCTCCTTTCTTTTTTATTTATTTTAAAAAGTGCGAGTATTTTGATTCGACTAGATGATAACTAATTCGCACATTTAAAATTTATGTGTCGATTTATAACTAAAGAAAATTGAATTTCTATGGGGTTTATTCTCATGGGCAATTCACCCTACGCGAACTAAGAAATAACGGTTTTTTGAGAACTATTCTCAATTATACCCTCAGTAATTGCGTATCTCGTGAGTCCCGCAGTGTCGTGAATTTTAAGCTTTTTCATAACATTTTGCCTATGTTTTTCAACGGTCTTAATGCTTATATTCAATTCACCGGCCACCTGTTTATTGGCAAAGCCCTCGGCAATAAGTTGTAGTACTTGCGTTTCTCTTGGGCTAAGCAATTGGGTCTTTTGCTTCACATGACCATTTTTTTTTGTTTGATTTTCTTTAAATACTTTCACTCTTTCAGAAATTGACGGTCCATAAAATTGTAAGCCCATTGCAATCTCTCTTACGGCCTGAATGAGCAAATGTGGCGAACACTGCTTAACCAAGTAGCCCGCGATACCCAATGATAAAGCTTTTTCAATATAACCATCATCGGCATGCGCAGAGAGCATTAGAATTTTAATATTGGGGTTTGTTTTAATTATTTCCCGTGAAGCTTCAATTCCGTTTAATTTTGGAAGTGCAATATCCATTATTACAACTTCAGGATTAAGTTTTCTAACGACATCAATAGCCTCAAGACCATTTTCTGCTTCTCCCAACACACTAATGTCGTTTTCATATTCCAATAAGGCTCTTAACCCCTTTCTAACAACTTTATGATCTTCAACAAGTACTACATTAATTTTTTCTGCTTTCATTTTTAATCCCATCTATTAAAAAAACTTTCACCTTTTAATTGCTTGAATTGGAATCTCGGCCCTAACCGTTGTTCCTTTACCTTTACTAGACTTTATAAGTAAAGTTCCGCCCGCCAGCCGAACTCTTTCAGACATACCAATGAGTCCTAACCTTTTGTTCCTAATTGAAGAAGAAAGGCTATTAACATTAAAGGACCTGCCATTATCGACAACATCCAGCAATATATTCTTATTCACCCTTTTTAAATGAACACTAGCCCTAGTGGCCTTAGAGTGCTTAGCAATATTTGTTAAAGACTCTTGAACAACTCTAAATAAAACTGTTTTAGGAATCTCGTTGATATTAGAAAATTTACTATTGGACTTAAAAATAACAGGTATCTTATAGAGTTTTTGAAATTCCTTAAGATACGACTTAATTGCATGAATGATTCCTAAATCATCAAGAATCATGGGCCTTAACTCTCTTGCAAACCTGTGCACAATCTCAACAGATTCTTCGACTAATTTTTGAGTGTTTAATATTCTTTCTTTAACCTTAAAACTATTAGAAGAATCTTCTTTAACTCTTTCTTTAATTTTTAAACTATCAGAAGAAGCTTCTTTTATTAAAACTTCTAATTCTAAATTAATAGCAGTAAGCACCTGGCCCACTTCATCGTGCAACTCTCTACTAATTTCTTTACGATTTTCTTCTTGCTGAATAAAAAAAAGTTCGAAACTTTTTTCTGTGGCGGCTCTCTCAAGAACGGACCTCTGATACAACTCTGCATAACGAAGCTTTAAAACGTTAATCCATTTTTTTAGCTCTATTTGTTTATATTTTTCTTGTATTAGTTTCTTTTCAAGTGCAACTTTTGAAAGTTTCAAAGCTGCCATTTTTTGAGCGCATTTTGTATTTTTTATAGACACGCTCAAAACTCCTCTACAAAGCTTACCCATATGAATACTGGGAGCTTTCACCAAATGTAGTGCATTATCTATAAAAACACTGCTCAGCACAATAAGGTAATCACCCTAGATAGAACGAAAAAGCTCCCTAAACATATAAGTTTTGGGAGCTTTTAAGAATTTAGATTAAACTAAATTTAAGAATCATCACTGCTGCTGGAATGAGTCGCCTTATAATACTTGTTTTCAAGTGTTCTAAGACGTGCACCCATAGCTGCTTTTTCATCAAAAGATGAAGATGAACTAGAACTCGACGTTGAAGATGAAGAAGTGCTGTTATTCTTACTCCACATCCAGAAAAATAAGAGTGCAGCCACTGCGATGATAGCAATTGTCATTGTATCCAATGCTTTTGCTGAAGGAATAAGCGCTTCAAGAGGGTTAAAACCCACTTCTTGCTTTTCCTTAAGAAGTTGGGCCACTAAATCCATATTTTTAGCCACATTTAACTCTTTATTGTAAGTGAAACTCTTTCCATCAATAAGAATTTCATTTTCGGATCCCGTTCCAGTAAACGTGATTTTTCTTGATCCAAGTTCGATAATTGCTGAGTTAACGGACTGCATTTTGATGTTAGGAAGTCGTTCGGCAGAGACTAAATAGAATTCAACAGTTTCAATGTCTTGGGGTGCAATGCCCATTTTATGAAGCACCGGTCGTAAGCCAACAAATCGCTTCTGATTAAAGGCTCCCGCTGCTTGATTATAAGAGTTCACAACTCTCACCATTGAATTAACGGCTTTTGTCTCTAAAGACATCGCTTGGACATTTCCTACTGGAAACATCGACGTCCCATACACCGCTGTTGCGAGCCACGCTATGGCTCTGGTTTTTATGTTTTTCATATTTCCCCCTTTTATTAAATTCATATTAAGAGGTACTTGTGGAAAGAATGTGGAAAAAGAGAGCGCAAATATATTTCCCGCTAAAAAACCATATAACCGTTGAATTTTTCTAGTTCTTTATATTTAAATATATATTTATTTCAGCTCCTAATATGGAGCCCTCGCTAGAGAAATAGTTTGAAACCTCAACTTTTCCGCCGTGCAATTCTATAATTTTTTTCACTATCACTGAACCCAGTCCAACGGATACTCTTCCTGAATCAGAGTGAACAAAACTACCCCCGAAATTTCTAGTTCCAAAACTCTTCAAACCTTTGTCATCAAACCCTTTACCATCATCCCTGACTCTTATTTGAGCTAGCGAAGGGTTAATCACATTTAGCTTCACCTCAATTTTTGATGTAGCAAATGAAGCAGAGTTCGCAATAAGATTACGAAGGGCTCTAGTCAACAAAGAAGGATCCACCAATAGCTCTAGTGATTTGGCAGAATTATCAACTGAAAAAACGACAGATTTCGCTTCGGGTAAATTTATTAAATTATTTCCAAATAAATCATTTAGAAATTCATCCAATTTAATTTTTTGTAGTTTTACTGAAAAAGATGCTTCTTCCACTATGGCCAGAAACAACAGGCTTTCCACCAATTCATTAATATATATGTTTTCATTTAACGCTGTAACTAGAAATTTCCGCCGCTTTTCTTCGTTTAATGAACTGTTTCCGCTAATTAAGTTTTCCAAAATCAAGCGTAAAGAAGCCAAAGGGGTTCTTAAATCATGACTCAAATCTTGAATAAGTTCTTTCCTACTCTGGTCAACTAATCTTAGTCTTTCAAAAAGAAACTCAACCTGATCGGCCATTCTATTAAATTGCGTCATGAGTTTTCCAACTTCATCATTGTGTTTTATTGGAAAGCGACTCTTTAAATTTCCAGACTTGAGATCTTCTAAAACTTTTTCAGCAGTAGCAGCGTTTTTAAGAAAAAATTTCTTGAGGCCAAAAACTAGTAATAGAACCGAAAAAAGCCCAAACAAAATCACTGCAATTATAATAACTGGAAAATGTTTACCCACCATTTTTGCATTTTCACGCAATTCGAGTTCTGTCATTTGTGAAGGGTCTGGGGGAGGACCAGGCAAAATTTGCGACAAAACTCCCTGAGGATTCGAGCGAAGTGGCGGCCGCACTCCTGGAGGTGGACCAATCCAACGAGGTATTTCTAGTGAGGCATAAAAACCTAAATAACTAAGAAGCAAAGTACTAAAAATTGATATAACTACAAATCGCCAAAACAAAGAACGACTTTTCATCGCACTTTTTCCAAACGATAACCAACACCAAACTCAGTGTTTATTGCGATTCCCTTGGCTCCTGCATCTTTGAGTTTTTTTCTTATATGACTAATATGAGAATCTACGGTGCGATCAACAATTTCGCCTTCAGTATCAATAACCGCTAAAACATCCTCCCGAGTAACGATGTTTTCTCCCTTTCTCATAAGCAATTCGAGAATATCAAATTCTTTCCTATTGAGCTTTATGCTTTTCTCTTTCCAAGTCACATCACGAGAATTTCGCTTTAATCTCAAATCACCCAATCGAATATCATCATTAGGTTGGACAGATTCCTTTAGACATTTTTTTATACGAAGCAAAAGCTCCTCTGTTCCAAAGGGTTTTCGAACAAAATCATTGGCTCCAACACTCAACGCTTTTACAGCGCTATCTTCATCAATTCTCGCGGTTAAAAAAATAATTGGCACATCCTGATGATTTTCCCTTAATAAACGAGCCCAATCATAGCCAGTGCCATCAGGCAAATTCCAATCTAATATCAATAGCTTAGGCTTGGTTTTTGTGTATATTTGTTTGGCGGAAGCAATGTCTTTTGCCCACTCGATTTTAAAAGCCCTACTTTCTAAAGCAAATTTTAAAGATTCGCCAAGAGTTTTATCGTCCTCAAGTAGTAGAATTTCAGACATATTTTGATTGTAGCGGCTCTTAACAAAAAAAACATATTTCTTTCCATAAGTTTTCCACATCAATTTGAGATTCTAATAACACGAAGTACGTTGTCGGTTGTTTTGGAGGGCTAATGAAAAACTCAACCGTTAACTACTTTGGATTTGGAATTATACTCAGTTTATTAGTGGCTTGCGGAAGCTCTTCCACAGGTTCCAACACAGGGTCTGGTAGTGGATCCAGCTCTGGAAGCGGCTCTAACTCAAACTCTAACTCAAATTATAATAATGGATCCGGAACAAACGGATCATCTAACTCAAACAGCAATAGCAATTCTTCAAGTTCTAACACTGGAGCAACAACTTACAGTTCGTCCACTGAATATGGAAGTACTTCAAGTAGTACAAATTCAAACAACAACAGCAATCACACAACTGCCACTACGAGTAGTTCGACAAATACGAACAGCAACACCTCTACGAGCAGCACTAGCACTTTATCGACAACTTCAAGTATAAGTTATTATCAACTCGATAATTACTTACACCCAACAGTTGGCTCTATCATGAGCTCTTACTTTAATGGTAGCACTCAACCTTGGTTTGTTTATTGGGGATATCAATATGTCCAAAAAATAGGAAAAATTGAAACAACAAACACTTCTGGTCTACGTGGACTTTATAGATGCTATGATTATGATTATTCCATTGAATTCAACACCAACGACCCAAACTGCAATAGCTACGCAGGTTCACATCGTGCTCGATCTGACTCCAATCCCATTGGATATATACATACCGCTCAAGATAGCGGAACAGTTCCACTTTATCTTTGCTGGGGAAACACTGGCACTAGAGTCGTGATGTATAACGCTAGAAAATATTCGGGTAGAAATCCTTGTGAACTTCCTGGCGTTTGGGGATTTGATCCCGACTTTTATCATGGTGGCGCTCCAGAGCCCATGATTGCAAACGTTGGATTTGGTCTACTTGGATACATAAAGAAATAAACAAGTCTTCCTGATGATCTTTGAGATTTTAAACATTAGTTCGCCCACCCTAATATTAAAACCTTAAAGATCATCAGGATTTTTCTCCCATTTAAAACATCAAATTTAAAGAATAATTGCCCCAAAACCGATAAGAAGATGTGAATACTGTATTAGTTTTGTGCTCAGCTATTGCCGCCTATTTTTTTCCTTTTGAATTATTATTAGCTTCATTTGCATTCCTAGGCCCAGCACATTATTTGACAGAAATTTCTTGGTTAGAAACTAAGAACTATTACTTTAACAATCAAAAAGCCATTTACGCATTAGCGTTCTTAGGACTCATTTCTTTGTGGATACCAGAATTAGAAAGACTTTATTTTTGCTCGGGAATTGCCTTAGCCACATCTAATTTATTTTCCGCTAATAAAATCCCACAAATTTTATCCTTTTTAATATCTGCGAGCCTTCTCTACTTTTTTACAAGCCCCAAATTTTTAATGATTACTTTTTTGATTGGAGTATTTCTTCCAACAGTTATTCACATATATTTTTTTACGGGTCTTTTTATGTTCCAAGGATATCTTAAATCAAAAAACAAAGATGTCTTGATAGCACTAGGGATTATGGGTCTTAGCGGAATATTTTTTTTAATTAGCAAAAACGATGTCTCGTCGTTTCTACCGAATTGGACATCTCATAATTTATTCAAATTTACAGAACTTGCTCAAACATACTTATGGGCAGCAGGATTAAATCAAAGTCAAAACTATATAAATTCCATTTTGAGATTTCTTGCCTTTGCCTATACGTTTCATTATCTAAATTGGTTTTCTAAAACTGGCTTAACGGGTTGGCATAAAGTTTCCAAAAATAGATCAATAGCCATGGTACTTTTATACGTGTCTTGTATTGGACTTTATATTTATGACTATCAAAAAGGATTCAAAGCATTATATTACTTGAGCCTCTTACATGTTCAGCTTGAATTACCTTTAAACTTTTTAACGATTCGTAATTTAATTTTTTACAAGAAACACATCCCCAAACAAAAAAGCAAAAGAAGTCTCAACAAAGCCGCATAAATTATGAAAAATCTTTCTAGTTTCGAATCTACTACAATTTTCACAAGATATTTTTCCCAATCAAGGATTTTGGATGATATCGCTGCAGTAGTTTTCGACGGACCAGCCGCCATTCCCTACGGTTTTCACGAGATAATTTTCCCAATCAAGGATTTTGGATAATATCGCTGCAGTAGTTTTCGACGGACCAGCCGCCATTCCCTACGGTTTTCACGA
>CAZSSP010000016.1:2460-42429 GCA_964609695.1 uncultured Bacteriovoracaceae bacterium | reverse complement strand
CTGGTCTCATGGCGAAGTTAAAAAGCCTGAAACTATCAACTACCGAACTTTCAAACCGGAAAAAGATGGTCTTTTCTGTGCAAAAATATTTGGACCTATAAAGGATTACGAATGTTTGTGTGGAAAATATAAGCGAATGAAATATCGCGGCGTTATTTGCGAAAAGTGCGGCGTAGAGGTTACTCAAGCTAAAGTCCGTCGTGAACGCATGGGACACATTCAATTGGTGACTCCCGTAGCTCACGTATGGTTCTTGAGATCTCTTCCTTCACGAATCGGGATGATGATCGACGTATCTCTTAAAGATCTTGAAAGAGTTCTTTATTGTGAAGCTTATGTTGTTGTGGATCCTGCTGATACTGATCTTCATGTTGGACAAATTCTTTCTGAAGATGAGTACGGAGAAACTGTTAAAAAAGTAGGAAATAAATTTAAAGTAGGAATGGGTGGAGATTCCATTCGTGATCTATTGAAAAAAATTGATGTCGTAAAAGTTTCTGAAGAAGTTCGAGAAGGACTTCGTAATGCGACTTCCGAAGCTGTTAAGAAAAAACTTTCTAAACGCTTGAAAGTTATTGAAGCGTTCAGAGAGTCTGGAAATGATCCATCTAATATGATGATGGAAGTTGTTCCAGTTCTACCTCCGGATCTTCGTCCGTTGGTGCCTCTAGATGGTGGTCGATTTGCAACTTCGGATCTTAACGATCTCTACCGTCGAGTGATTAACCGTAACAATCGATTACGTCGATTGATGGAGCTCAATGCACCAGACATCATTATTCGAAACGAAAAACGCATGCTTCAAGAAGCTGTCGATGCTCTTTTCGATAACGGTCGTCGCGGTAAGGTCTTCACTGGTCCTAACAAGCGTCCATTACGTTCTCTCTCTGACACTCTTAAGGGTAAGTCTGGTCGATTCCGACAAAACCTTTTGGGTAAACGAGTTGATTACTCAGGTCGTTCTGTAATCGTAGTGGGTCCTGAATTGAAACTTCACCAATGCGGTCTTCCTAAGAAGATGGCTTTGGAATTGTTCAAACCTTTTATCTACAACAAACTTGAAGAAAAGGGTTTTGTAACAACAATCAAATCTGCCAAGAAAATGGTGGAAAAAGAAAAAGATGAAGTTTGGGATATTCTTGATGAAGTGGTTCGTGAGCACCCTGTTCTATTGAACCGAGCTCCAACTCTTCACCGTTTGGGTATTCAAGCTTTTGAACCCGTACTTGTAGAAGGAAAAGCTATTCAGCTTCATCCTCTAGTTTGTACAGCTTTCAACGCTGACTTTGATGGTGACCAAATGGCCGTTCACGTGCCTTTGTCTATCGAAGCTCAAATTGAAGCTCGAGTCCTTGTTATGTCTACGAACAATATTTTGAAGCCTGCTGATGGAAAACCCATCATCATGCCTTCTCAGGATATCGTTTTGGGTATTTACTATATGACTCGCTTGCGTCCAGGTGCGCGTGGCGAAGGAAGAGTCTTTAAAGATCCTTCTGAAGCAGCGATGGCTTACCAATTGGGCGAAGTTGAATTGCAATCAAAAGTTCAGTGTCGTTTGCGTGGAAAACGCGTTCAAACAACTGTAGGTCGAATTATTTTCTCAGAAACTGTTCCTGAGGAAATTCCATTCGAACATTATAATAAAACTTTAACTAAAAAAGATCAGGCTGAACTTCTCGACGTTTGCTATCGATTGCTCGGACCTAAGAAAACTGTTCTCTTAGCGGATTCTATGAGAAGTGTTGGTTATCGATTCGGCGCACGAGCAGGTATTTCTATTGCCATGAAGGACATGGAAATTCCTGAAAGTAAGTCTAAATTTATCGATAAAGCTTTCCAAGAAGTTCAAGCTATTGAAAATCAATACACTGAAGGTTTGATTACTGATGGTGAGCGCTACAATAAAGTGATCGATATTTGGGCCCAAGTCGGTGAAAGCATTTCTTCTGAAATGATGAAAAATCTCAGTAAAGAGATGATTCGTACTCACGACGGAAAAGAAATTGAAACTCAATCTTTCAACTCTATTTACGTTATGGCTGATTCTGGAGCCCGAGGTTCGCCAACACAAATTAAACAACTTGCAGGTATGCGCGGATTGATGGCTAAACCCTCTGGTGAAATTATCGAAACACCGATCACTGCGAATTTCCGAGAAGGTTTGACTGTACTTCAGTACTTCATTTCTACTCACGGTGCTCGTAAGGGTCTTGCCGATACAGCTCTTAAGACTGCAAACTCTGGTTATCTCACTCGTCGTCTCGTAGACGTAGCTCAAGACGCTATTATTACAGAATCTGATTGCGGAACTGTAGATGGTCTTGAGTTAACTGACCTTATGGACGGTGGAGATCTTATCGAATCTCTAGGCGATCGTATTTTGGGTCGAGTTGTTATGGAAGACATTAAAAATCCAACAACTGGAAAACTCATTACACCTAAAGATTCTATGCTCGACGAAAAGCTAGTCACTGCGATTGAAGATGCAGGTATTGACCGAGTTAAAATTCGTTCAGTATTAACCTGCCAAGCTAAGCGCGGTATTTGTACACTTTGCTACGGTCGAGATCTCGCTCGTGGACACTTGGTTAACATCGGTGAAACTGTCGGTGTTATTGCGGCTCAATCAATCGGTGAACCTGGAACTCAGCTCACAATGCGTACGTTCCACATCGGGGGAGCAGCAACAAGAAGAGCAGAGCAATCTTCTTATGAATCACGCGTTGATGGTTCTGTGAAGTTAAACCGAGTTTCAATTATTAAAGACCGCGATGGTTTAGATACTGTTATGAGTCGTAACTCTGAAATCATCATTATTGATGAATCAGGTCGCGAAAGAGAACGTTACAATCTTGTATACGGTTCTAAATTAAAAGTTAAAGAAGGTTCTGAAGTTAAAAAAGGACAAGTCCTTGCTAACTGGGATCCGTACTCCATTCCAATTGTTACACAAACCGAAGGAACTATTCAGTTTGTGGATATGCGTGAAGGTGTGACGGTTACTGAAAAGCAAGATGAAGTGACTGGTCTTACTCGTAGAACCATTGTTGAGAATAAGAGTTCTAGCCTTCGACCACGTGTAGACGTTGTCTCTGGTGGTGAAGTTAAGCATTCTTATACAGTTCCAGTAGGATCTACGATTCTAGTTTCAGAAGGTGATACTGTTAAGGCCGCTGATATCTTAGCTAAGATTCCTCGTGAGTCTGGAAAAACTAAGGATATTACAGGGGGTCTTCCTCGTGTAGCCGAGCTTTTTGAAGCAAGAAAACCTAAAGATTGTGCAATTATCGCAGACTTTGATGGTGTGGTTTCTTATGGAAAAGACACTAAAGGTAAGCGAAAAATCGTTCTTAGCTCTGAAGATGGAAAACAAAAAGAATATCTCATTCCTCGGGGTAAGCACGTTATTGTTCAAGAAGGTGATTTTATCCGTCGTGGAGAGCGCATTATTGATGGTGCGGCTAATCCTCACGATATTCTCGCCGTATTGGGTGAAAAAGCTCTCGCAAGTTACCTTGTTGATGAAATTCAAGAAGTTTATCGTCTTCAAGGGGTTAAAATTAACGACAAGCACATTGAGACCATTGTACGACAAATGCTTCGTCGAGTTCGCGTGGCTGATTCTGGAGATACAAATCTCCTTGCTGGTGAAAGTGTTGAGAAATTCCGCCTCTATGAAATTAACGATAAAGTTAAGCAAATGGGTGGAAAAGAAGCTCAAACTGATCCTTTGCTACTCGGTATTACAAGAGCATCGCTCTCTACTGAGTCTTGGGTATCAGCAGCTAGTTTCCAAGAAACAACAAAAGTACTCACCGAAGCTTCTATACAAGGTCGCGTAGATTATCTTCGCGGTCTAAAAGAAAACGTGAGTATGGGACGTCTTGTTCCTGCGGGAACTGGGGTTCGTCAATATCAAGGAATTACTCCTGATATGGACATTGAGGAAGAAGCTCTACCTGTTGGACGCGTATATCAAGCGCCTCCAATTGAAGAGACTGATGACGCCCCAAACCTTTAAGGTTTTGAGGGTTTAGAAAAAAACGATAAGCTCTAGCCATTAAGGCATGGCAGAGCTTGTATTGACAGGCTTTCATTCTTTAAGTTAAAGAATGAAGCCTTGTAATAGAAACGGAGAGATGGATTAGATATGCCAACAATTAATCAGTTAGTTCGTCAGGGAAGAACAAAAATTAAATATAAATCAAAGTCCCCTGCGCTGACCAATTGCCCGCAACGCCGTGGCGTTTGTACTCGTGTGTATACAGCAACTCCAAAAAAACCAAACTCAGCTCTTCGAAAAGTTTGTCGTGTAAAGTTAACTAATGGATACGAAGTTTCTTCGTATATTCCAGGTGTCGGACATAATCTTCAAGAACACTCAGTAGTTTTGATCCGTGGTGGTCGAGTAAAAGATCTTCCCGGTGTTCGTTATCACGTTGTTCGTGGAACACTCGATACTCAAGGTGTTGCGAATCGTAAACAAAGCCGTTCTAAGTACGGTGCGAAGAAAGGTAAATAATGGCTCGTCGTCACGTTGCAGAGAGAAGAAAAGTAATTCCTGATCCTAAGTATAATGATAAAGTTGTCGCTAAATTCATTAACGACATTATGCAATCTGGTAAAAAATCAGTAGCAGAACGCGTTTGTTACGGTGCTTTTGATATTATTTCTAAAAAGTTAAGTGATGATCCTTTGAAAATTTTCAAAAAGGCTCTCAATAACGTTAAGCCTGCTCTTGAAGTTCGTTCTCGCCGAGTCGGTGGAGCGACTTATCAAGTTCCTGTAGAAGTTCGCCCAGATCGTCGCCAAACATTGGCGTCACGTTGGATTATTACTAATGCTCGTGATCGCAGTGGAAAAAACATGGTTGAAAAGCTTGCTGCTGAATTATTGGATGCGTCTGATAATAAGGGCGGAGCTATTAAGAAGCGAGAAGATGTTCATAAAATGGCAGATGCCAACAAAGCATTTGCACATTTTCGTTGGTAATTAATTTTATTATTTTTAAATAAAATTGAGCCGTCTGGGGCATTTGCTCCAGGCGGCTCTTTCGTTTTGTAAAGCCGCAATAAAAGCCCTTAATCGAAAGCCTTAAGTATAGTATTACAAATACTTAAATGGCTTCACCTAAGAAAGTTCCACTCAACTCAATTCGAAACATCGGAATTATCGCGCATATCGATGCGGGTAAAACGACGACCACTGAAAGAATTCTATACTATACGGGTATGACCCATAAAATGGGTGAGGTTCATGAGGGCGATACCATCATGGATTGGATGGAACAAGAGCGTGAAAGAGGGATAACAATCACATCCGCAGCCACAAGCTGTCATTGGAAAAACACACGAATTAATATCATAGATACACCAGGGCATGTCGATTTCACTGTTGAAGTTGAAAGATCGCTAAGAGTTCTTGATGGTGCTGTTGGGGTTTTTTGCGCTGTAGGTGGAGTGGAGCCTCAATCCGAAACTGTTTGGCGTCAGGCTGATCGATATCATGTTCCTAGAATTGCATTTGTAAATAAAATGGATCGTATTGGCGCTGATTATTCCTCGGTGCTTAAACAAATAAAAGAAGTTTTAGGTGCGAGACCAGTTAGAGTTACGCTTCCTATTGGGAGTGAGGAAAATTTTTCAGGTGTCGTGAATGTGCTTGAGAAAAAAGCCTATTATTGGCCAACTTCAAAAAGTACCGATGGATCCGTGGTTGAAATCGGCGAAGTTCCCGAAGAACTCATTGAAGAAACGGATCTTGCCTATACAGAATTAGTAGAAGCTTCCGCAGAATTTGATGATGCCTTAATGGAAAAATATTTTGCTGGAGAAAATTTAGATCCTCAACAAATCATAAGTGCCTTGAGAAAAGGATGCTTGGAATTAAAATTAACTCCGGTTCTTTGTGGTTCTTCTTTTAAATATAAGGGAGTTCAACTTTTGTTGGATGCTGTAGTTTCTTTTTTACCAAGTCCATTAGACGTGCCTCCGATAAAGGGTTTTGATCCCAATCATCACGAAAAAGAACTTTCGAGAAAAATTTCTGTCGACGAAGATTTTTCTGCACTGGCATTTAAAATCCAGCATGATTCTTTTGTTGGCGCTTTAACTTATTTGAGAATTTATTCTGGAAAAATAGAAGTGAACAAAAGTTGTTTTAATTCTCGAGAAGGAAAGCGAGAGAGAATTCAACGTTTATTACAAATGCATGCCAACAAGCGAGAAGAACTACAAAGTGCAGAAGCTGGAGATATTGTCGCTGCCGTTGGTTTTCGTTTTACGCGAACAGGCGATACACTTTGCGATGAAAAAAATCCTATTGCCTATGAGTCTATGAAATTTCCTGAACCTGTTATTTCTGTAGCCTTAGAGGCTAAGAGTAAAGCTGACGAAGATAAATTGGCTGAAGCTCTCGGGAAGATGGTTGTGGAAGATCCTACTTTTCGAGTTTCTGTAAATGAAGATACGGGCCAAAGATTGATTTCGGGAATGGGAGAGTTGCATTTAGAAATTATTGCCGATCGTCTTTTGCGTGAGCATAAGGTGAACGCCAATGTTGGTCGTCCACAGGTTGCATTTAAAGAAACTATTACACAAAAGGCTCATGCCGATAGACAAGTGCATAAACAAATTGCTGGTAAGGATCAGTTTGGTCATGTCGCTTTAGAAATTTCTCCACTGCCAAGAAATTCAGGAATAAAAGTTTCGCACACACTCACGCCAAAACTTCTTCCAAAAGAAATAGAAGATGCTGTTATGAAAAATTTAAAATCACTTGCAGCTTGTGGTCCACTTGCGGGTTATCCCATGGTGGATATGGAAATTTGTTGGGTGAAAAGTAGTTTTGATCCAAACACCAGTCATGAATTGGCTTATCATCAAGCAGCATCTATGGCTTTTCGAGACGCTATAGAAAATGCAAAAACAAAATTACTTGAACCTATAATGAAACTTCAAATTTTAGCTCCTGAAAATTGCGTGGGTGATGTTATTTCTGATTTAAATTCTCGTAGAGGGAAAATACTTTCTATTGATGTCAAGCAGACAAATATTCAAGCTATTAATGCCGAAGCTCCCCTGGCGACTCTCTTTGGGTACTCCACAGATCTTAGAAGTCGGACTCAAGGACGAGGCACCTTTAGTATGGAATTTCTGCAATATGAAGCCATGTCTGAAGCTCTTGAAAAGCAGGTTCTTGAAAAGCTTACCGGACTAAGTAGTTGATATTG
This sequence comes from uncultured Bacteriovoracaceae bacterium, assembly GCA_964609695.1. Classification (GTDB taxonomy): domain Bacteria; phylum Bdellovibrionota; class UBA2428; order UBA2428; family UBA2428; genus JAGNHS01. The sequence continues at coordinate 35,195 of CAZSSP010000016.1, read as the reverse complement.
AAGATTTATTCTATTTCAGTTTGGAGTTTTGGGTGCTTCTTTTTTGAATTTTTGATTGAGAATTCCTTGTATTTAATTTCTTGAACTGTGGCTTTTAGGTCATAAAAAATACTCATTTAAATTCTCTTAATATTTCTTATCTAAGTGACTTGAAAGCATGTGACTTTCGAGTGTATAACCCCCAGGTTACTTCGATACATTTTGGTTCTTTGAAACGCAAAAGGTAGGGTTGAAAGACTATATGAGAGTGCAAAAAATTAGAATTAAACTTAAGGCTTTTGACAGTCGTCTTTTAGATGCTGCAGTAAGCTCTATATTAGAAACCGTGAAGCGAACGGGTGCTGACATAGCGGGACCAATTCCCTTACCCACAAAAATAAATCGCTTCACAGTTCTTCGAAGTCCTCACATCGATAAAAAGAGTCGTGAGCAATTCGAAATTAGAACACATAAAAGGTTGCTCGACATTCTTGAGCCTAACCAACAAACCGTAGATTCTTTGATGAAGCTAGATTTGTCGGCTGGCGTTGATGTTGAGATTAAACTGTAAGGAAACTGAAGAGTCATGAGCACACAAATTCCAGTTATAGATCTCAAAGGAAAAGAAGTTGGTCATCAAGCCGTTGCTGCAGAAATTTTTGCAATTGAGCCGAATGAAGATGCAGTACTCTTTGTTTGTAATGGTCAGCGTTTCAGGTTTTATAAAAAAACAGCTAAAGCTAAGGGCCGCGCTGAGGTTTCTGGTGGTGGTAAAAAAATGCGCCAACAGAAAGGTTCAGGTAGCGCTCGACAAGGTGGCGCGCGTGCTCCTCATCATGAGGGCGGCGGTGTAGTTTTCGGACCTACTGCTGAAAAGCGTCACTTTAAAATTAATAAAAAACTCAGAAAGCTTGCATTAGCTTCTATTCTTTCTGATCGCCAAGCAGGTGGTCAGATTCGTTTGCTTAATGCTGAGCTTGATTCTCCTAAAACTAAAACTTTTGGTGAACTCTTGAAGTCTCTTAAATTAGATTCTGCTCGTGTCGCTATAGTTTTAACTAAAAGCGAGACTGCGATTCAAAAGAGTGTTCGCAATATGAAGTCTGTTGATGTTCTTTCTGAAGATAAGTGGACTCCAGTGGATTTCGTGAAGTCTGATTCAGTTATATTCACTAACAATGCGTTGAAGTCTTTAACTAGCAGATTCAAGAAGGAAGCATAAAATGAAGACGCAGTACGATTTCCTTATTCAACCATTGGTCACTGAAAAATCAACAAAGATGGAAAATACTCATAATGAATATTCTCTTGTTGTTGATAAGTGCATGAGTAAAGATCAAATTAAAAAAGCCGTTGAGAATGTTTTTGGTGTACGACCTACTGAAGTTCGAACTGTTGTGTTTCGTAAAAAATCAAAAACTAATAAATACGGTACTATTCCAGCTAAAAGCTATAAAAAAGCTTATGTTCGTTTGCCTGAGGGTAAGCGTTTGGAGATGAAGTAAGATGAAAACATACCGTCCAACATCGCCTGCGATTCGAAAGAAAAGCGTTGAGAGTTTTGACGATCTCGAAAAGACATCAAAAAAACTTCCCCGTGAACTTTTGACTTCAATTTCAAAATCTGGTGGTCGTAATAACCACGGTCACATGACTCTTCGTCATCGTGGCCAAGGTCATAAGCGTCTTTACCGTATGGTTCAGTTTCGCCGACAATTGATAGGCGTGCCTGCGGTTGTTGATGGATTTTATTATGATCCTAATAGAACATCTCGCTTGGCTCTTTTGAATTATTCAAATGGAAAAAAGGGCTTAATTCTTGCTCCAGTTGGTCTAAAAAAAGGCGATAAAGTTGAAACTGGTCCAGAGGCCGATATTCGTCCAGGAAATGCTCTTCCTCTACGCAATATGCCTGTTGGTTCAACTATACATTGTGTTGAATTGAAGCCTGGTAAAGGTTCTCAATTGGTTCGAAGCGCTGGTACAGCGGCTATGCTTTTAGGTAAAGAAGGCGAGTATGCTCAAGTTCGTTTACCTAGTGGTGAAGTTAGACTTGTTCCAATGGATTGCTATGCAACTCTTGGACAGGTTGGAAATATCGAACATGAAACTTTGGTTATAGGTAAAGCTGGCCGTAATCGCTGGAAGGGTTTCCGACCTAAAAATCGAGGAACTTCAATGAATCCAGTGGATCACCCTCATGGTGGTGGTGAAGGTCGAGCTAAGGGTGGTCGTCACCCAGTTTCTCCTTGGGGTCAACCAACCAAGGGTTATAAAACTCGTAATAACAAACGCACTGATGCGTTTATCATTCGCGGTCGTCCACGTGGTAAAATGACGGCCTCGGGCGTGAAGTGAGGAATTAGCAGATGGCTCGTTCATTAAAAAAAGGACCTTACGTTCAATATTCTTTAGAAGATAAAATTGAAAAGGCTCGTCAAGGCGGCAATAAGAAGTCGGTGATCAAAACTTGGTCGCGTTCTTCGACTATTACTCCTGATGCAGTTGGACTTTCTTTTGCAGTTCATAATGGAAATAAATTTATTCCGGTTTATGTAGCTGAAAACATGGTTGGTCATAAATTTGGTGAATTTGCGGTAACTCGTAGATTCGGTGGACATACTCCTGGTGATAAAAAAGCCAGCGTAGCTCCCGGAAAGTGATTTAGGGTAAATAAAAATGAAAAGTACACCTAATTACATTGCGACAACAGCAGCTACAGCAAAGCTATCTTTTGCTATGTCTGCACCTTATCGTTGTCGATTAGTGGCTGATATTATTCGCGGTAAGAGTCTTGAAGACGCTAACCGTAATTTGCTTTTAGAAAAGAAGAAATCTGCAAAAATTATTTTAAAACTTTTGCGTTCAGCCATGGCTAATGCTCAGCAAAAAGGAACTGTAGACGTTGAGCGTCTTTATGTTTCTGAAGTGCTTGTTGATGAAGGTCCTAGAATTAAACGCTTTATGCCTCGTGCTCAAGGTCGTGCCGATGAAAGAAAAAAGAGAACTTCTCATATTTTCATCCGACTTTCAGAGCGTCAAAAGACAAAAGCACCTGTCGCCGCTAAGAAGACAAAGAAAAGTGCTACAAGCACAAAGAGTGGAGAGTAGTAAGTATGGGTCAGAAAACACATCCGATTGGATTTCGAATTGGCGTCACCAAGCCATGGCTTTCGCGTTGGTATACTGAGAAAAATTTTGGTGACCTTATCCAAGAAGATTTTAAAGTTCGACGCTTTGTTAAGCAAAAACTTTATGGCTCAGGCGTTTCCAAAATTGAATTGGAAAGAGCTGCTTCTAAATTAAGAATCAATGTTCATGCAGCGCGACCTGGAATTGCAATCGGTAAGAAGGGCGCTGGAATTGAGCAGCTTCGTGGAGAAATTGCTCATTTACTTAGAAAACCTACAGAAGAAGTCTTTTTGAACATTACAGAAGTTCGAAAAGCAGAAGCTGATGCAACTTTGGTTGCTGAAAGCATTGCTAATCAAATTGAACGTCGTGTTGCTTATAGAAGAGCGATGAAAAAAGCGATTCAACAAGCTAAAAAATATGGCGTTAAAGGTGTGAAGATTCGTGTTTCTGGTCGATTGGCTGGAGCAGAAATCGCTCGTTCAGATAAATATTCTGAGGGTTCGATTCCTCTTCATACACTCAGAGCCGACATTGATTATGGCTTTGCAGAAGCAAAAACAACTTACGGAATTATTGGAATTAAAGTTTGGATTAATAAAGGCGAAGTCGATATGAGAAGTCGTTTAGGACGTTCTCGTAACTCTAACGCTGCTGTTATTCCTGCAACTAATTTATAAAGGAGAGACGAAATGTTAGCGCCAAAGAAAGTTAAATTTCGAAAAGTGCAGAAAGGCCGAATGTCAGGCAAGGCAACTCGCGGCGGTCGTCTTTCTTTTGGAGAATTCGGATTGCAAGCTACTGAGCCAGGCTGGGTTACAGCCAGACAACTTGAAGCATCTCGTATTGCGATGACAAGAAGTATTAAGCGCGGTGGTAAAGTTTGGATTAGAATTTTCCCACAAAAATCGATTACTAAAAAAGCTGCTGAAACTCGTATGGGAAGCGGTAAGGGTAATCCTGAGTATTGGGTTGCAGTAGTTAAACCCGGTACTATTTTATTTGAGATGGAAGGCGTTACAAAGGAAGTAGCTTATTCAGCTTTCGATTTAGCCCTTCATAAATTAGCTATTAAAACGAGAAAAATTTCTCGTTCTGAATTGATTGCTTAAGGAGATAAAATGGCACCTGCAAAGAAAAAAACTAGCAAAGGTCCAGCTGCTAAGAAAGCAGCTACTCCAAAAGTTAAAAAGCAAACAAAAGCGCCTAAGGCTAAAGTTGCTAAGAAGTCTGAAGCTGCAGAAGCTAAGACCGTTACTTTGGAAAATATGGATAGAAAAGCGTTGGCTTCACGAGCTCGTGAATTGAAGCGTGAACTTATGGGAATTCGTTTTAATCAACAGAATCCAAGTCTCACTGAATTTCGACGTAAAAAGAAAGAATTAGCAAGTCTGCTCGGGCAGCTAGCATAGGAGTTCGTATGTCAGGAAGAACATTTCAAGGTGTAGTAACTAGTGCAAAAATGCAAAAGACGATTGTTGTGTCTGTAGGTCGTCAATTTCAAGAACTCCGTACAGGTAAAATTGTAAAAACAATGAATAAATATAAAGTTCATTGTGAAGACACTTCAGTGGCTGCTGGCGATAAAGTAGAATTTGTTGAATGTCGCCCCTTAAGTAAAAATAAACGCTTTCGATTTTTAAAGCTTGTTGGGAAGGCTATTCAGGCTGTTACCCCAGATAAGTTGGAAGCATAATAGGAGATTATCATGATCCAGCATCGTTCAAGATTATCGGTTGCAGATAACTCAGGCGCTAAAGAGCTTATGTGTATCAAAGTTCTTGGTGGAAGTAAGAGACGTTATGCTTCCGTTGGCGACGTGATAGTTTGCTCTGTAAAGTCTGCCGTTCCTGAAAGTAAAATTAAAAAGGGAAGTGTTGTTAAGGCGGTTATTGTTCGTCTTAAACGCGAACTTCGTCGTGATGATGGTTCTTATATCCGCTTTGATGAAAACGCAGCGGTATTAATTAACCCATCTAAAGAGCCAGTCGGAACTCGTGTTTTCGGACCTGTGGCTAGAGAACTTCGTGCTGATCAAGCTTTTCTTAAAATTGTATCGCTCGCTCCGGAGGTGCTCTAATGGTACGTGTTCGAGTCTCTCATCTTAAAAAAGGTGATCAAGTTCAAGCTCTTTCAGGAGCTCATCTTGGTCGTAGTGGAAAAGTTATCGAAGTTAACCACAAGCGTGGTCTTGTTAAGGTTGATGGAATTGGAACGACTAAGCGTCATCAAAAACCAAATCAACAGAATCGCACTGGCGGTATTGTTGAAGGTTTGCGTTGGTGGCCAGCTTGTAAATTTAAAGTAACAGGTAAATAAAAATGGCGACAAAAACAGCTGAAAAATACACTCCTCGTCTTAAAACTCATTATGACACAACGGTTTTGCAAAAATACGTTGGTTCTGGAAAATACAAAAACAGGATGCAGGTGCCAAAGTTGGATAAAATCACTTTGTCTTGCTCTTTAAAAGATGCCCTCTTGAACCCTAAGGCTCTTGAAGCTTTGGCCCAAGATATGACAAATATTGCAGGTCAAAAAGTTTCTCTTCGAAAGTCTAAGAAGGCAATCTCAAATTTCAAGCTCCGCGCGGGAATCAATCTTGGATGTATGGTGACTCTTCGTCGCGACAGAATGTATGATTTCTTAGATCGTTTTGTTTCTTTGGCTTGTCCTCGAATTCGTGACTTTAAAGGCTTTCCTGAAAAAAGCTTTGATGGTCGTGGTAATTATTCTTTTGGAATTAAAGAACATATTATTTTCCCCGAAGTTAATTACGATCAAATCGATAAAATTCGTGGTTTTAATATAACAATTAATACAACTGCAAAATCTGATTCAGAAGCATTAGATCTTCTCCGCGAGATGGGCTTTCCCTTCCGCCGACAAGGAGCATAAGATGGTGAACGATCAATTAGCCGATTTTTTAACTAGAATTCGTAACGCTGGAATGGCTCGACATACTTCTGTTGACACCACTCTTACAAAAATGAATCAAAGTGTAGCTGATATTTTGGTCCGTGAAGGTTACGTAAAGGCTGCTAAGCTTCATCAAGAAAATGAGCGTAATTATTTACGAGTATTTTTAAAATATGAAAGCGGAGATCTTCGTAAGCCGTTGATTCAAGGACTAGAGAGAATCTCTAAGCCTGGATTACGTCGTTACGTTTCTACAGATAAACTTCCTAGAATTCGTAATGGAATGGGTGTTGCTATTCTAACGACCTCTAAGGGCGTTATGACCGAGAGAGAAGCTCGCAAACAAAAAGTAGGCGGAGAATATCTCTGCTCAGTTTGGTAATAAAAAGAGGTAAGGACTTATGTCGCGTTTAGGTAAACTTCCAGTTGAAATTCCTCAAGGTGTAAAAGCTTCTGTGGATGGTTCTTTGTTGAAGGTTGAGGGTCCCAAAGGGAAACTTAATTATAATATCCCAGCTGGAGTCACTATTTCTCTTGATGGAACAAAACTTGTTTCAAAGAGAAGAGATGATTCAGCTGAACAAAAAGCTAAGCATGGTTTGGTCCGTTCATTAATGGCCAACATGGTTAAAGGTGTTTCTCAGGGATTTGAGAGACGTCTTGAAATTAAAGGTGTTGGATATAGGGCTGCTGTTAAAGGGAAAGAACTTAATTTAGTTTTAGGCTATTCCCATCCAGTTAATTTCCCTTTACCTGACACTATTGTCGCAAAAGTAGAAGCTAATACTCAGATTATTCTTCAATGTCCTGATAAAGCGCTTTTGGGTGATGTTGCTGCAAAAATTCGTGCGCTACGTCCTCCTGAACCTTATCAAGGCAAGGGTATTAAGTATTCAGATGAAGTGATTCGCCGCAAAGCTGGTAAGGCTGCTGCGTCTTCTAAATAATGAGGTAAGAATATGTTTGGTCAAAGTCGAAAAAGAACCAGTGAAAAAGTGATCTCTCGACAAAGGAGACATTTTAGAATCCGTAAGAAAGTTGCTGGTGATTCTCAGCGACCACGTTTTTGTATCACTCGATCAAACCGTGCTCTTACGGCTCAAATTATTAATGACGAAGAAGGTAAAACTTTAGTCAGTGCACGTACACCGATGAAAAAAGTTGCCAATGTTGATTTGGCAAAAAAACTCGGTGAAGAAATCGCCCAAAAGGCAAAACAACAAGGGATAGCTAAAGTGGTTTTCGATCGTGGTGGATATATCTATCATGGTAAAATTGCTGCTGTAGCCGATGGTGCCCGCTCTGCGGGACTGGAGTTTTAAGAGGAATCTATGGCAGACAAAAGAGAAAAGTCCGATAAAAGAGAACGTGATAGCGAAAAATCCGGTTTTATCGACCGCGTAATTCACATTAACCGTGTTGCCAAAGTTGTTAAGGGCGGACGTCGCTTTAGTTTTAGTGCGATCGTTGTTGTCGGTGACAAAAATGGTAGCGTTGGTGTTGGTTTAGGTAAAGCTGCTGAAGTTCCAGATGCTATTAGAAAAGCTGGTGAGCAAGCTAAGAAAAATTTAGCTCCAGTGCCAGTTGTTAAGGATACTATTCCTCACGAAGTCACAGGCCGATATGGTGCAGGCCGCGTTGTATTTGTTCCTGCTGGAACAGGTACAGGCGTTATTGCCGGTGGAGCTGTTCGGGCTGTTATGGAATGTGCAGGCGTTAAGAATGTTTTGACTAAGTGTATTGGTTCAAACAACCCTCACAACGTTTTGAAGGCTACAATGGATGCTTTTAAAAATTTAAAAACTAAGGAAGATTATAAAAAGCGCTTGGCCGTTTGATTAGGAGTAAACATGGCGACTAAAATTTTTATCAGACAAGTGCGTAGCATGGCTCGTACTAAAGAGGCCCACAAAAGAACGCTTCGCGCTCTTGGGCTCGGCAAAATTGGAAAATCTCGTACGATTACAGATAATACAGCTGTTCGTGGGATGATCCGTGCTGTTGTACAATGGCTGGAGGTCAAACATGTTCAAGCTTAATAATTTAAAGGCTACACCTGGAAGTCGTAAGGCTCCTAAGCGTCGTGGTTTGGGTATTGGTTCTGGTTTAGGTAAAACTTCTGGTAAGGGCCACAAAGGGCAAAGAGCTCGAAGTGGTGGTTATGTTCATCCTTCTTTTGAAGGTGGACAAATGCCTTTGCACCGTCGATTGCCAAAACTTGGATTCAATAGTCCTTTAAAAGCTATTCAAGTAAAAATAAATCTTACTGAATTAGGCGATTATGCTGGTAAAGATCTTTCTCTTAAAGATTTACTACCTAAGTCATTTACAACTTGTTCAAGAGTAAAGCTTAGCGTTTTTGGAACTAAGGCCCCTAAGGCTCTTCCAAAATCTATTCAAGTGCATCGTTTATCTCCTCAAGCAAAGGCAATTCTCGAAAAGAGCAATGTTAAAGTCAATCTTGTTGAATATAAGAATGGTCACATTGGTAGAAAAAGAACTGCTAAAAGCGCTTAAAAGCGTGAGTTGAGGTAAGATAGCCACATTATGGATGCACAACTAAGATCGCGTTTACTTTGGTTATTTGGATTAGTTTTTATTTTTAAGCTTGGAACTCATATTCCAACTCCTGGAGTTGATGGCCAGGCTTTAGCTGAATTTTTTAATCAAAAAAGCCAAGGAACAGTGTTTGGACTTTTAAACTTGTTTTCCGGTGGCGCCTTAGCGCAGCTCTCGATTTTTGGTTTGGGAATTTCTCCCTACATTTCTTCAAGTATCATAATGCAATTGGCGACTATTATGTTTCCAAGTGTCGAACGTATGCAGAAGGAAGGCGAGCATGGCCGTCGGCAGATTACTCAATACACTCGATATTTGACTGTCGGTATTGCTCTTGTTCAAGGGTTTATCATTTCTAGTCAAATTGAAGGTCAAACAAGTCCTTCAGGAATGCCTATTGTAGTCGAGGGCGGTTTGGCTTTTAGACTTCTTGCAATGGTACTTTTGACCTCTGGCTCTGTGTTTGTGATGTGGCTTGGTGAGCAAATTACTGAGAGAGGAATCGGAAACGGTTCGAGTATCATCATTTTCACAGGTATTGCGTCTTCTCTTTTTAAGGGAATAAGTTCATTAAAGTATTCATTACAAAATGATCAAATGACATTTGCTGGTTTGGTCTTTCTTGCCGTTATCATGGTTGCTGTTGTTGCAGCTATTGTGTTCATGGAACAAGGATTCCGTAAGGTTCCTATCCAGTATACAAAAAGAATGATTGGCAAGAAAATGTATATGGGACAAGATTCTCATTTACCCTTAAAAATAAATTCAGCTGGAGTTATTCCTCCAATTTTTGCAAATACATTGATTTTATTTCCGGCGACGGCACTTTCTTTTATCAGTGCTAAGTGGGCCACTGAAGCCACTCAAATATTGACTCCTTCAGGATATCTTTTCAATATTCTCTATGTACTTGGAATTGTATTTTTTGCTTTCTTTTATACAGCAATCACTTCCAATCCAGCTGATTTGGCCGACAATCTTCGTAAATTTGGTGGATATGTTCCAGGTATTCGTCCGGGTAAAGCAACAGCAGATTACCTTGATGACATCATTGCAAAATTAACTTTTAGTGGCGCAATTTATCTTTCTGCGGTTTGTATTCTCCCGAGTATTTTAATTGCAACTTTTAAAGTTAATTTTTATTTTGGTGGAACAACTCTTATGATTCTTGTGGGTGTGGCTTTGGATACTATGAGCCAAATTCAAGCTCATTTATTAAACCAAAATTATGAAGGTTTCTTAAAGTCCGCAAAACTTCGTGGACGTACGGCAAGCTGAGTATAGATGGAAAAGGTGAGAGTACTTGTTTTTCTAGGAGCTCCTGGGAGCGGCAAAGGAACACAGTCTAAAATCCTCACCGAAAAAAATTCGAGTTGGAAACATATTTCAACTGGAGATTTATTCCGAAAAGAAATTGCGTCTGGATCTGCTCTTGGAAATGATTTGAAATCTTTGTTGGATAAGGGACAATTAGTGCCCGATGCAACAACAATGAAAGTTTTTGAATCACAAATTGATTCTTTAATTAAATCTCAAAAAGTTGATTTGCTTTTGTTGGATGGCTGCATTCGAACAAAAGGCCAAGCTGAATATCTTTCATCAATGCTGAAAAGACGAGAGGACCTCAATCGAGTTCCTTTGGTTGTAGAGTTAGAAGTCCCAGAGGAAGTCCTTGTTAAAAGATTAACAGGTCGCTTAATTAACCCAAGAACTGGCAAAATCTATCATATCGTTGATAATCCTCCTGCTAAAGCAGGGGTCTGTGATGTTGATGGCGGGCCATTGATTCAGAGAGATGATGATAAGGAATCTGTTATTAGGCAAAGATTTCAAATATTTAGAGATGAGAAGGCCCCGATTGAGACTGTTTTAGCAACTGAGGCAAAGTGGATTCGGGTTAATGCCAATCAAAAACCAGAAATGATTACGGAAGAGCTTTTAAAGCAGATTAAAAATGTGTTAGAAAGTGGGGCTTAAAGTTGACTCGTTTTTAAACGAGGTTAGAAAGTTAGAGCTTCACGTTTAAGTAAGGAAAATCTATGAAAGTCAGAGCATCGATCAAGAAAATTTGTGAAAAATGTCAGGTTGTTAAACGTAAGGGTATTTTACGAGTAATTTGTGAGAACCCTAAGCACAAGCAAAGGCAAGGATAAAATAAATGGCACGTATTGCAGGCGTCGATTTACCAAGAAATAAAAATTTGAATATTGCACTTACTTACATCCATGGTGTGGGTAAAAAAACTTCAGAAAAAATTATTGAGACTTTGAAACTTTCTCCAACTCTTAAAACAGATCAAATGGATGAAGCAATAGTCGCAAAAATTCGTGATTATCTAGAGCGAAATTTAGCCGTTGAAGGTGAACTTCGACGTCGTAATGCGATGAACATTAAACGATTGATCGATTTGCAAACTTATCGCGGATTACGTCATAGAAAAGGTCTTCCTGTTCGTGGACAAAGAACACGTTCAAACGCAAGAACTCGTAAGGGTCCTCGTAAAACTGTTGCAGGAAAAGCTTCAGTCAAAACATTGAAGTAATAATAAAGGAGCAGAAGAAAAAATGTCTACGCAACAACAAAATACACAAAATCAAGGCGGCGCAGCTCCTGCTAAAGCTAAGAAGAGATCTATTAAAGTTCCTTCAACAGGTGTTTGCCACGTTAATACAACTTTCAATAACACAATCGTTACTATCGCTGATGGTGCCGGAAATTCACTCTTCTGGAGCACTTGTGGAAAAAAAGGTTTTAAAGGGGCACGTAAAAGCACTCCTTTTGCAGCTCAAGTTGCCGCTGCTGATTGTGCTCAAATGGCCTTTGATGCAGGTATGAGAACCGTTGTTGTTAACATTAAGGGACCTGGTGCTGGCCGTGAGTCTGCATTGAGAGCTATCGCTGGTGCAGGGCTTAAAGTAACTCTTATTAAAGATGTTACTCCAATCCCTCACAATGGCTGCCGTCCTGCTAAGCGAAGAAGAGTTTAATTAGAATTAAAACTTGTTAATGCAAGTTTAAAAAAGTTTTTAAAAAGAAGTGAAATAGGAGTTTATCGGAAATGATACAAGAAAACTGGACAACACTAATTCGACCAAAGGGAATTGAAGTTGATCGAAGTAGTTTGACACCCACTTATGGTCGCTTCATTGCTAAGCCTTTAGAGCGTGGATACGGGCACACAATTGGAAATGGACTCCGAAGAATCCTTCTTAGCTCTCTTCAGGGTTGTGCTATCAGCAGCGTGAAATTTGATGGCGTTTTACATGAGTTTGCAACTCTTAATGACGTTACTGAAGACATGGCTGATTTAATTCTCAATCTTAAAGGTGTTCGCTGCAAATTAGCTGAAGGATCTCAAAAGGTCATATCTATAGATAAAAAAGGACCTTGCACTATGACAGCAGCTGATCTTGCTGTTGATTCTTCTATTCAAATTTTAAATCCTACTCATCACATCGCGACTCTTGGTAAAGATGCTCACATTCGTGGTGAGATTGTTGTTCGTTGGGGACGTGGATACGTTTCTGCGGATCAACAAAAACAAGAAAATTCACCTATCGGAACAATTGCAGTCGATAGTGTTTATTCTCCTGTGCTCAGAGCCAACTATGCTATTTCAAATGCACGTGTTGGTGGATCAACTGATTATGATAAATTAACATTAGATATTTGGACTGATGGAAGTTTGCTTCCAGAACAAGCGATTGCTTTTTCTGCCAAAATTCTTAAAGAACAAGTTAGCATCTTTATTAACTTCGACGAAGAAGTTGAAGTTGTAGAAGTTAAAAAAGATCTTGGGAAGAGCGATGTTAATGAAAACCTCTTCAAGAGCGTTGAAGAACTCGAGCTTTCTGTACGTAGTGCAAACTGCTTACAAAATGCGAACATTCGTTATATTTACGAATTGGTTCAAAAGTCTGAAGCTGAAATGCTTCGTACTAAGAATTTCGGTCGTAAATCATTGAACGAAATTAAAGATATTCTTTCTCAGATGGGCTTAGGTTTGGGAATGAAATTAGATATTACCCCAGAAATGATTGCTGAACGTCAACGTGAACGCAATCAAGAACCATAAGAAAAAAGTAGGACTAGACTAATATGAGACATAAGGCCGTATCCCGAAGATTAGGTGTTAAAACCGCACATAGAATTGCTCTTTTGAGAAATTTAACAGCAGCGCTTGTTGAGCACGGTCGTATTAAAACTACTACGGCTCGAGCAAAGTCTTTGCGCGTTTTTGTTGAAAAAATTGTAACTCGATTAAAAGAGCCAAGTGTTAGCAATATTCGTGTTGCTAGCTCTAAGCTCGGTGATAGAAAAGTTGCTCTTAAGATTGCTAATGAAGTTTCTCCTAAGTTTAAAACTCGACCCGGTGGTTATCTTCGAATTTTGAAGTTGGTTAATCCTCGTGTTGGTGATGCTGCGGATCTTTCTTTGATTGAATGGAGTGAAGAAGCCTTAGTGCCTCACTATCAAGAAAAGAAAGCTGCTCCTAAAGCCAAGGCTAAGAAGAAAGCTTCTTCAAAGAAAAGCGCTGATGAGACAGAAGCTGCTTCTGAAGAGAAGAGCTCTAAAAAAGCTAAAAAATAGTGCCCATGTCTAAAGGATTTCCTCTAAGACTGTTCAAACTTTTGGTCTTAGTCGGGGTCCCCTTGTTGGGTTTTATCTACGCCTATCAGTTCAAGTCGCCTCAAGGTGAAGTTCAAGTTCCATTTCAAACTTTTCAGGCGCCTTCGACAACCGTTTTTACAGCCAATGCTAAAGAGCCAAAAACTTTAAACTGGAATAAAAACCCCATTACTGTTGTGAATTTTTGGGCGACCTGGTGTCCTCCTTGTTTGGAAGAATTTCCATCTATGATTGAGTTGCAACGTCAGCTCGAGACTAAGGGTGTAGAATTTTTATTTATAAGCGTGGATGATAGTTGGTCTAAAGTTGAAAAGTTTTTAAGCGACAATGCCATTGATGTTCGTGCTGATAGACTATTTTGGGACCCTAAAAAGAATGCGGCTCAGGTTTGGGGTTCAGAAAAATTTCCCGAAACTTTTATCATTCGAAGAGATTCTTGGGTTTTAGAAAAAGTTGTGGGTTCGCAGCGATGGACTCGCCCAGCAGTCATTGAATATTTTTCAGACTTAGCTCAAAAGAGTCAAAACATAGTAGCGCAAAATAATTTGATAGATTGGATTTTTCCTTCAATTTACGCAGACGACTCAAATGATATTCCCCTGATTCATGAAGAAGACAAAAAGTCTCTTGAGAATTTAAGACAGAATATTGAAGTGGCCAGCAAAAATTTAATTCAGGCTGAAGCTGCTTTGAAGAGCGAAAAAAGATCTCTTGAGGAATTGGAAGTTTTAAAAAACAAAGCTGATTCCGAATTGAATGAAGCCAAAAATCAAAAATCAGAATTAGAAACCAAGCGTGTAGAGCTTGAGAAGCTTACAAAGAAAAATCAAAGTTCATTAGACAATGAGCAACGTGAGAAGAAAAATGTTGAAAATCAAATTAAAGATTCTCAGCGTGAAATTGAAAGACTCGAGAAAGCTCTTGATGCCGAAAAGGTGAAATTAGTTGAGATTCAAAAGGCCTTAGCCACTCGAGTTCAAAATATTAGCAGTTTAGAGAAGGCGAAAGAAAGTTTAGATGAAGATACCACTAAACTTGTTGAGCGACTGAAGGGTTCTAATAGTCTTGTTTCTGATAAATCAAAAACAACTTCAGAGGTTAGTAAAAATCTTTCTCAACGAAAATCAAGCGTGTCCGATTTAGAGTCTAAAGTTAAAGGCTTTGAAAAAACTCTCCAACAACAAAAGAAAAAGTTGGTAGATTTTGAAAATTTATTAAAGAAGTAGAAGTAAAGGAAGGAAAAATGGCCAAATTAAGTACAGTAAATAAAAATAATAAAAGAGCGAGAATGGTTAAGTCGCAAAGCAAAGCTCGTAAAGCGCTTCGTGAGCAAAGTTTAGATTTGAAACTTAGCCCTGAAGACAGAGCCGTTGCTTTTCGTAAATTGCAAAAGCTCGCTAAAAATGGCGCGGCTAATCGCCACGTTGTGCGTTGTTCAGTGACTGGAAGAAGCAAAGGCGTTTACCGCAAGTTTCGTCTTTCACGTATGAAATTTCGTGAAATGGCGTTGGATGGATTGCTTCCAGGCGTTGTAAAAGCTAGCTGGTAAGCTCTCTCTTTTTTGATCTCTGAAATTGCATCATTTTGAAAGGTATAAATATCTATGGATCAAGTTTTGTTTTTAGCTCCTTTAGTAGGTACGTTTGCTCTTGTTGTAGCTTTTGCTCTTTTTTACCGAGTTAAAGTTTTACCTGAGGGCAATGCCAGAATGGTGGAAATTTCAGGCTTCATCCGTGAAGGATCGATGGCTTTTCTTTCACGTGAATATAAAATCCTTTTTCTTTACTCTTTAATTTTGTTTTTGGTTTTAGGTTCGAGTGCTTTGGGTTGGGAAACTGCTTCTTCATTTATTTTTGGAGCGTTTCTTTCTCTTTTGGCAGGCTTTATGGGAATGAAAGCCGCTACTATTTCTAACGTTAGAACTGCTGAAGCAGCGAAATCACATGGACGCGGATCTGCGTTGATGGTGGCTTTCGACGGTGGCGCTGTTATGGGATTGTGTGTAGCTGGCCTCGGATTGATCGGTTTAGGTTCTCTATTTTATTATTTCCACGCTAGTGATCATTTCACTCATGTTATTCATGGCTTTGGAGTGGGTGCTTCCTCAATCGCTCTTTTTGCTCGAGTGGGTGGAGGTATTTATACAAAGGCTGCTGATGTGGGATCTGATTTAGCCGGTAAAGTTGTGGCTGGAATTCCAGAGGATGATCCTCGTAACCCCGGAGTTATTGCAGATAATGTTGGCGATAACGTGGGTGATGTTGCAGGTATGGGCGCTGATATTTTTGAAAGTTACGTAGCTGCTTCAGTGGCTGCGATGGCTTTGGCTGTTACTTTAAAACCTGAAGTTTTAAGTTTGTTAGCTCAACCCAGCGCTGCTTTGGATGAAACTTCTTTGCGATCGCTCGCATTAGTCACCCCTCTCGCACTGGCGACTATTGGACTCGTGGTTAGCATTCTAACAATTTATTTAATTCGATTTTTTAAAGATAAATCTCCAGCCTTAGTTTTGCGTTGGGCTTTATTATTACCTCCAGTTATTTTTATAGCGATTGTGGCTTGCTTGATTAACAAGTTTTCATTCGGTTGGGGAATCTTGTCTGCAGTTTCTGCAGGAGCCATTGGTGGTGGAGTCGTTGGTTTGATAACCGATTATTACACATCAAGCACACCCGTAAGAAAGATTGCAGAGAGTTCTTTAACGGGTGCAGGTACAAATTTAATTCAAGGACTAGCAGTAGGTCTTGAGAGTGTTATTGCTCCAATGCTCGTGATTGCAGCAGTGGCTTATGTCAGTTATGCATCGTTAGGACTTTATGGAATTGCTATTTCTGCTGTTTCCATGTTGGCTGTAACCGCGATGGTTATGACTGTAGATGCTTATGGTCCGATTAGTGATAACGCTGGTGGAATCGCTGAATTTGCAGAAATGGGTAAAGAAGTTCGTGTGATTACTGATGAGTTGGATGCAGTAGGAAATACCACTGCAGCTATTGGTAAGGGATTTGCGATAGGTTCGGCTGTTCTTACTGTTGTGGCGCTTTTTGCTGCATTTAAAGCTGAAATTGATCATTTGCGAGTGGGTGGATTAGTTCTTGAATTAACAGATGGTCGAGTTCTTATCGGTCTTTTAATTGGTGGCGTGCTTCCATGTATTGTGGGTGCGAGCACAATGAGAGCTGTTGGTAAGGCCGCTGGTGAAATTGTAGTAGAAATTGGTCGTCAATTTAGAGAAATTCCGGGACTGCTTGAAGGAAAGCCTGGTGTAAAACCTGAAACTGCAAAATGTGTTGATTTGGCGACTAAGGCTGCTTTGTCTCAAATGATTCTTCCTGGATGTGTTGCAGTTATTTCGCCTGCACTTATTGGTTTTACATTAGGAGCCGAAGCGTTGGCGGGAACATTAGCTGGGGCCATGGTTGTGGGTGCTGTATTAAGTTTGTTTATGGCAAACGCAGGTGGCGCTTGGGATAATGCAAAGAAATACATTGAAAAAGGTGGTCTTGAAGGTCACAAGAAGGGTTCTGATGCTCACAAAGCCGCTGTTGTTGGCGATACAGTAGGAGATCCTTTCAAAGATACTTCTGGGCCTGGAATTGCGATTCTTATTAAAGTTATGAGCGTTGTATCTTTAATGATTGCGGCTCTTCTAGCTTAAAAAGAATTCTATAAATAAAATCTTAAGATTTATTGGAGCGCGCCTATTTCAAGCGTCTCCAATAAATGTTCGATATCGTTTGTAACGCTTTCTTCGCTGCTTAAAACCACTTCTATTTTAACTAATTTATGAGGTTGGCGATAAACCCAAATTTCAGCAAAAGAATCTGCTTGGCGGTAAAAGGCTTTGTGTCCATCGATGTCAACGCTGGTCCAATCATTATGAATTTTTTTTAATTCGCTCTCTAGTTCAGAGGGTATTTCAATTTGTTTGTTCTCGAGAAGTACAAAGGAAATTCTTTCTGATGAATCCACTAAGGATGTTGATTGAGGATCGGAGACAATAAGAAGAGGTTTGTTTTCGAGTGTCGTCCAGCTGTGAGGAGCTTGAAAGCTCAAGGCTTTTGATAAACTTTTAAATTCCTTAAAACGTGCTTGGCCGATTTCGCCACCATTTTTTTTCCGACCAATTTCGATTTCTCGGGCTTGGCCAATCTCTCCACCTAAAGCTTTGATGTTTGAAGCACTTAGATTGAAAGCCAAAAAGAATGTTAGGAAGGAAAAGTTTAATAAATATTTAGAATTCATTGTTGTCGACTTCCTTATCTTTGTTCGAAGTTGATGATTGATTTCTGGCCACCGGAAATAAATGAATTTCTAAGTGATAAACAGCATCAGTGCCGATACTCGAGCTCAGGATTTTATTGAGATTTTGTCTGAATTCTCGAATTAATGATTTTACTTCAGGAAGTGCTGACTCTTTTACGGCAACAGTGAGTCCACTGCTTTCTCTTAAGTTTGGAGATTCGTTCAAGACCGCCTTGAGTGCTAGTTCCGTGAATTGAAAATGTAGATTTCTCACAAGGAGTGCTTGATGGCTGAAATCACCCGTAGTGACTAAGGCTTCTGTTTGTTGGAGGTCACCGTCGGGAGTGCGTTCAATGTATCCTAAGGTGAGTAATAATTTAATACTCTCTTCGGCTTGTTTAGGTGTAATTTTATTACCGAGTGCATTTGCAATCCATCGAGGATCTTCTTCGAAGGAATCTAATAAAACTAATTCTCTGACGACCCAATGGTACCAATTTTTTAAAAATTCAATATGATCATCGGAAACAAGTTTGGCCTGACGGCTGTAGCGCGCTTTAAGCGAGATCATTTGATCTAAATAATGTTTTTTATCTTCAGTGCTTTGGTGAGATTCATTGTAATAAACAAGACTTTTAAAATATTCGGCATCTTGTTTTTCGAGACCTAATCCTCGAATAAAATTATGGATATTTTTATCTGTGATTCTACGATCACCATCCATAACGAGTTTTAAATAGTTTGGAGAGCTCAATTTGGCTCTCATGGCAAAAGATTTGAAAGAGAAATGAGGATTTTGAGATTTTCGGACGCGATAGTAATCGCGTAAATACTGACGATAGTCAGTGTACTCAAAAATATTAAGCCTATCCCCCGCTTCCAAGTCCTACCCCTCGCTGTTCATATTAATCAAAAAAATCAGAAAAGGGTGACTTTATTAATCTTTACATTATTGCAAGGCAGTAAGATTCGGTTAAGTGCCCTAAAATTTAAAAGCTATCTTTAAAAATAAATACTTAAGTCAAAGAGGATGGGGCATATAAATAGACTTTCTTTAACTTTTGTTAAGGACTTAATACTTTGTCCACAGGAGACTATTTGAAAATTGTGGATTCGCATTTAAGATTTTAAATGAAATCCCTGGGAGCTTTGTTCCCCAAAGCTCCCTCCCTTAAAAATAAAATTAACTAAAAGTTTTGTGCGGGAGACTTTCGAGTCTTCCCGCTGGAGTTATTAAAACATAATCTAGTTTTCTTTGAAGTTCGCGAATGTTTTTTGCACCACCATAGGTGAGTCCACTGCGCAGACCTCCAACGATATCTGCGATGATAGCTTCGTGATCTTCTCTATAGGGAACTCGAGTGGCAACACCTTCAGCAGTTTTCCAATCAGACATATTACCAATAAAATCCTCTTGAGCTTCTCGGCTCGCCATTCCTCGATATGTTTTAAATTTTTTTCCTTGAGAGTCGCTCACAACTTCTCCGGGGGTGGGGGCAGTTCCAGCCAACATTCCGCCAATCATGACAAAATCAGCGCCAAAGGCTAGCGCCTTTACAATATCGCCAGGGCTTCGAATACCACCATCAGCAATGATGGATCGATCGACTCGAGCGCATTCTTGAATGCTACTGAGTGTTGGTATTCCAAAGCCAGTTTTAATTCGAGTGCTGCAAACAGAGCCTCCGCCAATTCCAACTTTAATAAGATCTGCACCGCAAGAAGCGAGGTAATCAGCTCCTGCATAAGTGGCAACGTTTCCTGCCATGATGCAAGAATTTTCCTCTTTCAGTAAATCCACTCGAATTTGTTTTAAGACTCGTCCGATATAACGAGCGTGTGCATGGGCCACATCAATGACGAAGTAAGTCGCACCTGCGTCTCTAAGGGCTTCGACTCTTTCTAAGTCACGTTCGGCACAACCCACAGAAACAAATGTAGGATATTTACATTTTTTAAATTCATTAACGTTTTCTTCAATAGTGCAAAAACGGTGGAGTGCACCCATTCCGCCCTTGGAGCCCATAAAGTTGGCCATAGGGCTTTCGGTAATTGTGTCCATGTTCGATGAAATTACGGGAATTTCTATCTTTAATTTCGAGCATTTACTGGTGTTAGCCGTTTCTACGAAACGTCTGGATTCATAATGATTATAAGTAGGAACTAAAAGAACATCATCAAAAGTAAAAGCGGTTTTTTCCATAGCTATTCGTGTTTAGCACCAATGATTAAGGAAAGTCTAACAGGACCCTTGGCTTCTTATTTTAGTGACTTTCTTCGGGGGATCGCAGGGTTAATTGAAGGGCGTGGATTAAGTGAGCGTCGAAAAGTGGTTTTAATGCAGTGACAACAGATCGTTCTCTTTCTATTCGACTGAGACCATGAAAAGCTTCAGAAATCATAAAAACTGAGTAATGGCCGCCCTCTCCTTTGTGATTATGCCCTTTGTGTTTAGGGCTATCGTTATGAAGTTTTATTTCAATGGGACCGAAGGATTTTTTAAGAATGTCGAGAATTTTATTTTCGGGCATGTCAGAAGTCGTCATAGTGTTTAATTTTTACTCTAATCGAAGTAAAACGAAAGTGCATGAATGCCAATGAAATGTGCAAGCGCTTTATTTTGAGAGGTCGAGTTCAAGGCGTAGGGTGTCGTTTTCAGGTTCAAGAGTGGGCACTGCAAATTGGTTCGCTTTCAGGATATGTCAAAAATTTAGCAGATGCTTCCGTTGAGGTTTGCGTTTACGGCCAGAGTTGGCGGGTTGTTGATTTTGAAAAAGCATTACGAGAAAAACTTCTTGAACCTGTGAAAATAGATTTTATTGAAAGTGAAGACCTTGAGCAGCCGCAGTGGCCTCCTGGATTTGTTATTCGTCGATAAAGTGTCGCATTTTTAACGTTCCTGAGTTTGTTTAAGCTTTAAGTATCAAGCTAAACTAAGTCTATGTCTGCACCCGAGATTTTGCTCAACATAGAAAATCTTTATCATAATACCCGACTGCTTTTGAAAAAAAGCCCCCATGTTTTTGCTGTAATTAAAGCGAATGCTTATGGCCATGGTGCGGTCATGATTGCTCGTATGTTGGAGAAATCTTTTAGCACAAAAGAAATTCCCTATTTTTGTTTGGCGAGATTAGGTGAGGTCCAAGAACTTCGTTATAACGGAATCAATCACCCATGTTTAATTTTTAGTGAATGGGACTATAAGAGTGAAGAGTGGCCCGATAATGCTTTTCCTGTGATTCACGGCTTTGAAGATATTGATCGCTTACCTACGGCTACTGCCAAGTTCAATAAAATACATTTGAAAATTAATACTGGAATGAATCGAATGGGATGGTGTCTTAAAGATTTTTCCAAACTTGAAAAAGGAATTGAGCAGATTGCAGCAAAAGGATTTTTAATTGAAGGTTTGATGAGTCATTTGGCGCGAGCTGAAGAAGATGCTGAAAAATTTTCTAATTATCAACAAAGAAAATTTTTGGAAACTTACAAAGTTTTAATGAATCAGTGGAAAACTTCGTGGGGACCTAAACCCAAGTGGATTCATTTAGCCAATTCGGAAGGTCTTTTTCATAACATAGGATTGGGAGAACCCTTTAATGCCGTTCGGGCAGGATTAGGCCTTTGGGGAGTCCAGGAAAATTCCCGAGTGCCAACTAAAAATCACGAAATTCGACCGGTGTTGAGTCTTCGCGCACCTATTAGAAAAATTTATGAAATTGATGAAGGGGATGGGGTTGGATACGGACAAGTGTATCAAGCCAAAATGAAAAGACGTTTGGCCACCGTCAACTTGGGTTATGCCGATGGATTGAGAAGAGATTTTGCAAAAGAAGAGTTTGGCTTTGGACTTTTCTATAAGGGTAGAAAGTTACCCTTCTGTGGAAGAATTTCAATGGATTTATGTACGGTGGATGTCACCGATGTTCCTTGCCAAGTCGGAGACTGGCTCTACTGGATTTGTGACGATCAATCTGTTGAAGGATTGGCGAGTGCCATTAACACTATCAGTTATGAAATATTTTGTTCATTTCATACTCGAATAAAAAGAAAATACTTGGAGTCGAATACATGAACAGTGTTTATCAGAGCGTTATTAACGGCTTTCGAGATTTAGGAAAAATTTCTATATTTGTGGCTCAATCGATTGCTTGGCTTTTTTCAAAACCTTACCGATTTAGACAAATTATAGACGAGTTGGAATTTGTAGGAAATCAAAGTCTTTCAATTATCACCCTAACTGCTTTGTTCACAGGTGCAGTTTTCGCTTTTCAATCTTGGATAGCACTGGATTTAGTAGGGACTTCGGCGCTGGTGGGAGTTTCTGTGAGTTTAGCGTTAGCTCGTGAATTAGGTCCAGTGATGTGTGCGATAGTGGTGACTGGACGCGCGGGAGCAGCCATGGCCGCTAAAATTGGAATTATGAGAGTGAGTGAACAAATAGATGCTCTTGAAGTTTTGGCTATTTCACCAAAACAATATTTAATTGCACCTAAAATTGTTGCCGCCACTATTGCCACTCCACTTTTGTGCGCCATTTTTATTCTTGTTGGAAATGTGGGTGGATATTTTGTAGGAGTTCATTTTTGTGGTGTGGATCCTGGAATTTATATTCATAATTTAAAATCTTATTTGGATCCTTGGGATTTGTATCATGGGATGATTAAGGCCACGATCTTTGGATTTCTGATGGCCTCAATTGCTTGTTACAAAGGATACATCACTAAAAATGGAGCTGAAGGCGTGGGTAAAGCCACTAATGAATCGGTAGTCTACGGTATGGTTGTTATTTTAGTCGTCGATTATTTCTTAACTGTTTTATTGCCAACGGGGTTGAAAACACAGTCATGATAAAAAATCCTGATTTGGAACCAGTTATAGAATTTGAAGCTGTCACTAAAAGTTTTGGCCCTGAGCATGGACCTATTCTAGATGAAATGTCTTTAAAAATACTTCCTCGATCTATTCATGTGCTCATTGGATTTTCCGGAACTGGAAAGAGCGTTACGATTCGACATGCTCTTGGATTAATGAAGCCCGACAAAGGTCTCGTTAGAGTTAAGGGCGCAGATTTGGCAACGCTAGATGAGTATCAGGTGAGAGAAATGAGAAAAAGTTTTGGAATGCTATTTCAAAGCGTGGCCCTGTTTGACAGCTTGTCGGTATTTGAAAATGTGGCTTTCCCTTTTCGTGAACATAGAAGAGATATGACTGAGCAGCAGATTATAGATAAGGTGGATGAGCTCTTGGATCGTGTTGAATTGAAGGGCTATGTCAAAAAAATGCCTGAAGAACTTTCGGGTGGAATGAAAAAAAGAGTGGGCATCGCCAGAGCAATGGCGCTCAATCCCGAGATATTAGTTTGCGATGAGCCCACAACGGGATTGGATCCCGTAACGACACAACTCATAGACAATTTGATTGCAAAAACGACTCGAGAATTAAACGCTTCAGCGTTTTTGGTTAGTCACGACATTCACGCCGCCATGCGCATAGCGGATGTTGTGAGCATGATCTATCGAGGTAAAATAATAGAGTCGGGGACTCCAGATGAATTTAGACGATCTAAAGATAAGGTCGTTGTGAATTTTTTAGAGAGTGCGGGTGTCATATGAGGGAACCCTCAAAAGGGATGGATAGAGAAGTTCAAGTTGGGTTATTTGTTTTTCTCGCTTGTGCGATTATTGCGGCCTTTTCTTTTCGCATAACCGATACGCCTATTTTTCGGCACGGAAAAAATTATGTTGTTTTTTTGAGTGACGCCACAGGAATTTTTAAAAATTCTAAAGTGAAAATGGCGGGTATAGATATTGGTGTAATTCGAAAAATTGAACTTGAAGGAAATCGTGCAAAGCTCACATTGCTTATTGATAAAGAATATGAAATTCCAAAAAATTCCATAGTGGTGCCAAGACCGCTTGGTATTTTGGGAGATAAATTTATTGAGATTCAACCTCAAGGAGAGACCAAACAAGGTGAGCAAATTGAAAAAAGCTCGGATGAATCTGGATTTAATCCATTAGATTGGGTCGTCCCGAGCGCGAGCGCCCAACAATCACCAGCTGAACTGAAGGCTAATGATGGCAGTTCTACTGTACTTCGTTCTAAAGAAAATGCCGCGAGCATGGATGATCTCTTACGAAGGGTGGGAGATGTGAGTGGCGATATGAAGGTTATTTCAAATGATGTGAAGGGCTTCGTGAAAACAAGTAAGCCCGAACTCACGCAGTTTATTCAGTCGATCAATAGAATTTCCAGAAAAATTGAAAACACTCTTAAAGAAATTGATACAGATCAAATGAGTAAAGATATTAAAGCTCTCAGTAAAAGTGCGGGCGAATTGGGGAAATCACTCGAGCACATGAATAGTATTGCGACAAAAATTGATAATGGAGAAGGAACACTTGGCAAATTGGTGAATGATCCTACTACAGTGGATCAACTCAATAGAACTTTGAACACGATTAACAACGTTGTTGAAAGAGCAAGAAGAACTCGAGTTGTAGTAGATATTGATGGACAATATCTAGAGAGAATTTCTCAGACGAAAACTTATTTGGGTATAGATATTATGCCCAAGGATGATATCGGATACAGGGCCGAACTGGTGTTTGATCCTGAGGGAACTTATAAAACAAAAGTCACGGAAAGTTCTGTCAATGGCGGTCCCGTAACAACCACTGTAGAACGCGTACAAAAAAAGAATGCTGTAAAATATTCTCTTCAATTTGTGAAAAGAGTGTGGAATGCGGGAATTCGCTTGGGAATGTTTGAGAGCGAGGGCGGTGTGGCTTTTGATTATTTGCCATGGGGTAAGGATTTAACTTTGACGGCTGAAGCTTTTGATTTTGGTCGTGAAAACGACAATGCTCATGCTCGCGCACAAGCGAGTCTACAGTTTCTGAGATATTTTAAACTCAATGTTGGTGTAGATGACATTATGGCAAAAAAAGGAGGATCTCATAAGAGTTCCTTTTATGCAGGTTTAGGATTGCGTTTTGATGATAACGACATCAAGCTCTTATTTGTATTGCCAGGGGTGCCTTAAAAATTCACATGGCATCTAAAAAAAGAGACAAGACTAAAACAGTTACTGAGAATACGAAGTCCATCACGTTAACTGACTTGTCTACTTTTGCTGGTGAAATGGGCGACAAAATTGAGAGACTCCTAGGTGAAAAAGATTTACCGATAGAAGCGCAACCCATGGCTCTTTTAAGAAGATCGGCGGCAAGATGCACAACCGATTTGATGGAAAAGCTTGGGCTTGAAGAGGTGTCTCTTCCAAAATTTAGTAATAATTTATTAATACTCGGGCCTGTTCCTTTAGATCTCATTCATTCGTTGGCAAGTCTTGGTTTGTTAACTGCTAGAGAACAGATTTTAGTGAGTCATGATCGATGGAAAGAAATCCAACAAGTCTTTCCTGATCTTCGAGGATTACTTCTCGATTCAGAAGATAGTACAAATACGGACACTCACACTGAAACGCTTACTGAAACTGAAGCCATGTCTGAAGAGGCTTCTCAAAATGAAAAAGCTAAAAAATGGGATGAAGTTGAAGAAGAACACTCTCTTGAATTGGATAAAGACGCATTGCCTTCTCAAGTGGAACCTAAAAGCACTGGGAAGCGAGAGCCGACTGCTGTTTTAAGTCGTCAAGCCACAGGCGTTAAAGAGTCTAAAAAGAAAAGCTCTAAGAAAGTTTCAATATCGTCGATCTTTCCTTTGCATGTAGGTTTGTCGGGATTGTTGATATTGGTGCTTGGATCTTCACTTTTCGTATTTGTTAAAAAAAGACACGATGAAAAGTTGAGTGAATCAGGCAAGAGCGGAGTGCTTGAAGTTCGGTCGCAATTACGAAAGCGTCAAATAGGAAATCTTCCTGAAGATTTGAAACCTTTAGCGACAGAAACTCTCTATCAAAATGAATTTGGATTATTGAAAAGATTGAGACCCTTACTTTTACAATATGAAAAAGGGTCATTGTTTTTGGCGGAGGGGGATGAGCAATTTTTACGGACGATTTCTCAGCCAGCTTCATCTTCATTTCAAGCAAGAATATTAGCGTCTAATCAGTTAGCTCTTTACTATGTCTTCAGGGGGAAATTTTCTGAAGCTCAAAACTTATTAAATGGAATTTTGCTGGCTTCTCCAACAGATCTCAATACGTTGATTAACGCGAGTATCTTTGGAATTGTTACTGGACAATTAAATCAAGCTCGAAAGTATGCCCTATCGGCTCAAAGTTTATGTAGAGCACTCGATTGTTGGTTGCCTTATGCTCTATTGGGATATGTGGAAGGACTTTCAAACAATCCCGCACAATCGGAAAGATTATTTCAAATTGCATTATCTCATATGGATAATGGTTTGATTTATGGTCTTTGGTTAAAGACTCTCAGCTCATCACCTGCAGAAGTTCGAATGAAAATTCCTTCAGTATTAAAGCAGGCTTTGTGGGCTGATCCGGATTTACTCAGAGATTCTCCACTTCGAGCTCCTCTTTTTATTCATTGGTTATACACAGAATCTGCAGAGGGATATATTACTGCGTTAGCTTCTTTTGAGAATGAAATTGGTAAAAACAAAGCTCAGTATTTACGTTGGGTAAACAATAGACATCCCTTTAATGCGGCTCCTGAGCCGATTACACAAATTGAAAAGAAACTTTCTGTTGAAAGTGATTTGTTGGGACAAGTTCTTTATTCCTATTTACTTAAAGAAACTGGAGACTGGGATCAGGCCAGTCAGGTGCTTAATCGCGTAATTCCTCAGCTCACGGCTAAAGATTATCATGGAACAATGCCGTGGATTCTAGCGGGCAATTTGGCTTCTGAAAGAGGTTTGTTGGATCAATCTATAATTTTTTTCCAAGCCGCTCAAAGTCGCAAACCTAGAGATGTGAATGCGATTTATGGTTTGGCAATGAATCTTATTGAAAAAAGAGATTTTCAGGCCGCTCAAGAAAAAATTGCAGAAACACTTAGGTTAGATCCATCCTATATTCCGGCAATGCTAAGAATTAGTCGACTTGAGTGGCACCGTAGAATCGAGTCGGAATAAGCAATCCGTGGGTAGTTCGTGATTTGGCCATCCAGCTTTGCTTAAGAGGGCGTTGAAGCGTTCTAAAATAATAGACTTTTGATAATAAAGCTCTTGTCGCCAAACGGGGTCTTTGACAGCAAGAAAGAGGCACCTTTTACCTTGA
This sequence comes from uncultured Bacteriovoracaceae bacterium, assembly GCA_964609695.1. GTDB lineage: Bacteria > Bdellovibrionota > UBA2428 > UBA2428 > UBA2428 > JAGNHS01. Next base: position 8,522 of record CAZSSP010000016.1, on the reverse strand, counting down.
TTAAAATGAATTCCCTGAAATCGTACGTTTTCAAGTAAAGCAGGACCAGCGCATTCTTTCCAAGCTTCAATCATGACGAGGGCTCGGTTTTGGGGCAAGAGCTCAGAAAGTTTGACCCATTTATGACTCACGGCACTTTTCCTTTAATATAGTCAGTGAAAATCGTTTCACAGAGAATCATTATTGACAGGTCTTTTGGGCCTATGCAAGCTGAAGACGTGGTTAGAGTTTTCCTTTTATTTCTTCTTAGTGCATGCAGTTATCATTTAAAAAAGAATGAAACTGTCATAAAGCTTCCCAATTCAGAACCTGTAAAAAATCCAAGAATTTACATTCCAATATTTGATAATATTACAATTTATCCGGGCCCAGAGCTTTTTTATACAGCTGAGCTAAGAGACACTCTATCCAAGATTGATGGAATCACGATTGTTCATGATGAAAAGGATGCCAACATTTATCTTTTGGGGCAAATTGCTCGTTATCAAAAGAAAAGAAGTGCCACTTCAGTCACTGGAACTAGATCATCTCAGGCTCAGGGCGGATTGGGGAATGGAGAATTGGCTGCGGATGGTATTCATTTAGATTTAGGTGTCGATTTACGATTGTTTTACGCTCATGATGATTCGGGTCTGAAAGAATTGCTATGGAAAAGAAGTTATTCTCAGGAAAGTGTCTTTCCTGCTTCCACTCGATTTGAAGTTTCAAAGGCGTCTTCTTCGGCTCCCTATATCAACGACGCTCGTGAGCGGATTCAATTAAAGATTTTAGCGAAGCAATGGTCACGCCAAGTGGTCGATCAAGTTGTGCAGGATTTTTAGATGGCATCAAAGGAATTAAAGAACCTTATTGAAAATTTAGAAAAGGGAAAAATATTTAATTCCATCACTATCGTTGGAGAGAATGCTTTTCTTTATTCTGAAATTAAAAATTTAGCTGATAAAATTTCATTTTCTCTAAAACGTTTTAGTGTCAACAAACAAGGTCCAGGAAGCGACATTGAAGCGGAAGCTATGGGTATGGGCCTCTTTGGTGGGGGCACTTTATTGTGGATTAAAAGCTCCCATAGTCCTGATCATTGGACCTCAGATGGCCAGCGTTTATTTGATAAAATTTCTAAGGCTTGTGATGGGCAAAGTTTAGCCGTAGTTTTGGAGCTTCCTGCTGATAAGAAAAAAGCTAAGTCCTCTGATCTTGGAGCTTCGGTGATCTCTGCTGAAATACAAGGAGAGGATTTGCATTTTTGGATTCAGCGAATTAACCAGCGACTGCCCGAAAAATTGGGCGCGGATAAATTAGATTTTCTTTTGAGCTTTGAAGCTGATTTACTTCAATATTCACAATGGATGGAGCTTTGGAGTTTGGGGGGCGATCTATGGGCTGAAATGTCTTTAGGCTGGCAAGGAAAATCTCCAGCAGGTGAAGGCCTCACACACGTGACTAAGCAGGCTCCCGCATTTGCTTTAGTGGATTATATTTTGAATAAACAAAAAAAAGAGGCCATGAAATTTCTCGAATTAGTATTTGCCTCTCAACAAGATCCTCTTCAACTTTTGGGTTTATTATCTAGAAATGCTCGCTTACTCAATTCGGTACAAATGGGAGAGACTCCGGATAAGACGCCTCCTTTTGTTATTCAAAAATTAAAGAAGTCTCGATTGGCGGGTTGGAAGTGGCTTAAGGAGTGCGCAGAGCTCGATTCAATGATGAAAACATCAGCACTCGATGCGAAAGCGCTTTACGCTCGAATGCTTGATCGTATTCTCTAAAGAAAGTTATTTTTTCTTTTTAGCTTTGCTTGCAGTGCTGCTTTTTGCGGCAGCTTTTTTAGCAGGGCTTTTAGCTTTGATAGCTTTTGTTGCTTTAGCTTCAACTGCAGCAACAGTTGCTGAAACGCTATCGGCAGCTTCACCTAAGCTCTTCTTAAGGAGAAGAGAATAGGCTGAAGTGAGTCTAGACACTTTGCGAGCAGCGTTTCTTTTGTGAAGAACGCCTTTAGAAGCGGCTTTCATAACAGTGGAAACAGCATCAAGAACACCTTGTTTTACGGTGTCTCCAGCTTGGCCTTCTTGAATGAGTTTATAGGCTTGCTTAAGAGCTGTTCTAATGTGGCTTTTGATGGCTTGATTGCGAACAGTTTTTTTAATGGTTTGACGGGCGCGTTTTTTTGCGGATTGCGTATTTGCCATTCGCGCAAAATACAAACATTATTGGGGAGCTGTCAATACAAATGCTGGATCATTTCGCATCTTTAGTTTCTATTTTTTTAACTTCTTGCCAGAGCATCTCTAGCTCATCAATATTGAGTTTTTCCCAAACAAGTTGCCGCTTTTTTATAAGGGACTCCATTTGGGTCATTCGTTTAGTAAATTTATCATTGGCTTTAGTGAGAATGATTTCAGAGGACCAGCTCTTTTTGCGTGAAAGCTGAGTTAAAACAAAAAGTATGTCACCAAATTCCTCTTGGGCGTGGGCATCGTCAGTGGCTTGCTCGAATTCCAGAATTTCTTCCTTAATTTTTGACCAGATTTCTTTATCAGAGCGCCAATCAAAACCAAGTGAAGATGCTTTTTCCCCAAGTCTTTGTGCCCTTTGGAGAGCAGGAAGACCTTTTGGAATATCATTTAAACGCTCAGATATTGATTTTTTATGACTTTTTTCAAGGCTTTTTCGCTTTTCCCACTGGGCTTCGACGTCTTCGGGGCGACTTAGTTTAGGCCCATTTTTATCAAAAACATGGGGGTGTCTATGGATGAGTTTATCGGCAACTTTTGAAGCCACCTCATCGAGTTGAACACCGGTTTTTTCACCCAATAATTGAAAATGAAATAGGACTTGAAAAAGGAGGTCGCCAAGCTCCTCTTGAAAGTGGGGATTCTCGGGCTGTTCGTTGAGCACGCAATCCTGAAATTCATGAAGCTCTTCAAGAAAGTAGGGAAGTAAAGATTCGTGGCTTTGCGCTAAATCCCATGGGCAGCCATTTTTAGGATCTCTAAGTTGGGAGAGTGTATTTTGTAGCTTTAAAAGGCCATTTAAAGGTTTCATGCCTTCGGGACTATAGCTGAGGAGCGGCATATAATCATTATACGCGTAGCGTTATGGGCTTTTAGTGGGGGATAAATTGGGGATAACCTAATATCTGAGACTTTTCCGTGGGGGGCCATGTGAAGATACTTTTTAAAACTTTTGTCATATCATCCATCATTTTAGTTCAATCAGCTCAAGCATCATTAAGGATGCCAGTCTTTGCTACGGAGCTTTTAAAAACAGCCAGTGTAGCCAATCTCTTTGGTCAGAATTTTATATTTAAAAATGAAGATCCTCAGGCTCAGAGCCGACCAATTTGGATTTTAGCGGGTGATTCCTTGTCGAGTGGTTGGGCCAACAAAGACAGCCTTCTTGAATTGTATCAAACTGCTTCTAGAAGACCCTTGCAAAGGGCTGGTTCGGCTTTTGATTTGCTTCAACATTTGCCGAGTTCGGCTACGACATGGTTTGCGGGTAGCAGCTTTCATTATGGAGTATTTGGTTTTTTGAGTCCTGAGTGGGCAAATCGTCCTGATCCCAATGTTTATCCTGAATGGGTTTTGGTGGCCACTTCCTATGCGGGTGCCGTGCTCATGCCTGAGTATTCAAAAAATACAGATGCTAAAGACCCTGTTCAGCTCATAAAAGAAGTGGAGAATCCAGAGAGAGCTCATTTGCTCACTATGAGTATAGGGGCGAATGACACTTGTCAGGGAATAGATTCAGTTCGTTATCAATCCCAAGTTGAAGCCAAACTCAAAGGTTTAAAAAATCATTTCCGATCTCGTAAAATGGATTATGCATTCTGGCGGGTTCCTGAAGTAGACTATGTCCATAGTCGAATCATGAAAGTTCTGCAGGCTCTTCCAGAGAGAAATTCTTCTGAAATTAATGCGAAAAATCGTTTAATAAATTATTGCGATACAGCTTGGCGACGTTATTGCCCCGCTGTTTTTGAAAATCCAGCAGGCATTCAGCGCAATAGAAATAATTTGAATCGACTTTATGCTAAATATTTTGGGCCTACATTTGATGCTGGAATCGATCATTTGAATGATTTTAGCAATCAAGAGGTGATGTTTATGTTGAGTTCTGATTGCTTTCATCCTTCAAGAAGCGGACATAAATGGATCAGCGATAGAATGAGTCGATTCCTTCGTGCAAAAGGTGTTGCTTTTCGCTGATAATGGCTTGCCAAAAGGGGGAGCCTCGCCCTAAACCCTGCGCATGGCTTTGCGCGTAAATTTTGAAGTCTTAGCGAAAGATAAAAATTCAGCGGCTCGACGAGCTCGAATGCAGACTCGTGATGGCGTTATTGAAACACCTGTATTTATGCCCGTTGGAACTAAGGGCGCTGTTAAAGGTGTGATCCATCAACATCTGAACGACATGGGTGCTCAAATAATGTTGGGCAACACTTATCATCTTTGGATACGTCCTGGCATTGAAACTTTGCGTGAAATGGGTGGATTACAAAAATGGATTAATTGGCCTAAACCCATTCTTACCGACAGTGGCGGTTTTCAAGTTTTTTCTCTTTCATCGCTCCGAAAAATTACGGATGATGGTGTGACTTTTCAAAGTCACCTAGACGGGAGTCCTCTAAAACTTCGTCCCGAAACTTCTATTGAAGTTCAAGAAGCCATTAATTCTACAATCATGATGGTTCTCGATGTTTGCCCAGCACTTCCCGCAACAACAGAGCAACTTAAAGAAGCCATGAGGCTCAGCACGCTTTGGGCTGAGCGATGCTTGAAGTTTCGTTCTCCAAATAGTGGTGCACTGTTTGCCATTGCCCAAGGGGGCCTTGATTCCGAATTAAGAAAAGAACACATTGCCGCACTATCGGCTATGAAAACTACAGATGCTCAAGGAACAGAAGTGGAATTTGATGGATTGGCATTGGGTGGTTTTAGTGTGGGTGAAGAGCCTGCAGATATGTATCGCGTGCTTTCGCAAATTGTAGATTTTATGCCTCAAAATAAACCTCGATATTTGATGGGAGTGGGAACTCCATCAGATCTTCTCATTGCAGTTGGTCATGGTATCGATATGTTTGATTGTGTGATTCCAACGCGAAATGCACGAAATGGAACTTTGTATACATGGGAAGGAACGCTCCGCATTAAAAATGAAAAATGGAAGCATAGTACTTTGCCTCTCGATGAAAAATGCGGATGTTATGCATGTAAAAATCATAGTCGAAGCTACTTGCGCCATTTGATTCGACTCCATGATTTAACGGCTTCAGTGTTACTTAGTATTCATAATTGTCATTTCTACCAAGACCTCATGAGAGAAGTTCGTAAACAAATTGAAGCGGGCACTTATGCCGAATTTCAAGAAGATTGTTTGAAGCGTTGGCGGGAAAACGACTCCGTGTTAAACCTTGAAACTTAGTTCTAAGTTAAGGAGACAAGTGATGTTCAGCCGACTTTCGATTGCTGCCCTATCGAGTTTAATATCTTTTGATTTGCTAGCTCAAGAAGCTGCAGCCCAAGCTAAGGCGCCTAGCCCCATGCAGGGTTTAATGATGAATTTGCCCCTTCTTATTCTGTTGTTCGCGTTCTTTTATTTTGCGGTTATTAATCCTCAAAGAAAACAACAAAAACAACAACAAGAATTTCTTTCGAGCCTCAAAAAAGGTGATGAAGTGATTGCTGCTGGTGGAATTATCGGCACTATTTCTGGTCTTACTGAAAAAGTAGCGACTCTCGAAATATCTCCAGATGTTGAAATTAAGGTTCTTCGTGCACAAATACAGGGAACATTAAAAAATCTAGTGGATAGCGCTGTAGGCGCCACCAAATAAAGAGGACCTTCATGAACAAAGGATTAAAGTATCGTTTTATATTTTGTATTTTTATTTCGCTTCTGACTTTTTATATGGTGACTCCAACTTTATGGAGCCTATATAAGGGCGACGACGAACAAAAGCCTTCATTTTTACCAGACATGAGTATGCAATTTGGTTTGGATTTGAAGGGTGGGGTGCACATGGTTCTTGGTGTGGATCTCGACAAAGTTGTTCGCGA
>CAZSSP010000016.1:0-2360 GCA_964609695.1 uncultured Bacteriovoracaceae bacterium | reverse complement strand
AATGATGAGCCAAGAGCGCCCTGTGGTGCTTTTTGAAATGAATAGCGTTGGGGCACCTATGTTGGCTCAACTCACGACTGAATTTAAGGGACACTTAATGGCCATAGTTCTCGATGATTTGGTGAAAAGTGCACCAGTCATTCAAAGTACAATTTCAGATAGTGGCCAGATATCTTTGGGTTCTGGAAATATGGAACAAGTACAACAAGAAGCTCACGATACAGCTATTGTGTTACGTGCGGGTGCATTGCCTGCCTCAATCGAAGTTCAAGAAGAGCGGGTGATTGGTCCAAGTATCGGGCGTGATGCCATTGAAGCTGGTAAAAAGTCATTGATCTATGCCACTCTTTTGATTTTTGGCTTTATGTGGCTTTACTACGGAGCTGCTGGTTTATTGGCAAACTTTGTAACTCTTGTAAACGTGATGATGATTTTTGCTGTGCTGGGTTCTCTTAAGGCAACTCTCACTTTGCCAGGTATTGCGGGTATCGTATTAACAATCGGTATGGCCGTTGATGCTTTGATTATTATTTATGAGCGTATACGTGAAGAACTTCGCGCGGGTCGAGTGGGTAAGAAGATGATTGATGTGGGCTTTGATAAAGCTTTTGCGACAATCTTAGATTCAAACGTTACAACTTTAATCGGGGCTTTTATTCTTTTGAATTATGGAACAGGTTCCATTCGGGGTTTTGCTTTTACTTTGATTGTGGGTATTGGAGTGAACGTGTTCTTGGCCACTTACTTTAGTAAAATTTTATTTCACGTGTTTTTTGAAAATTCTAAGAATCTCAGCATGGGACTTAGCCGTAAAGAGCTCTCTGGGCTCAACGAAAGGACAGTGTAGACCATGGAACTCTTTGACCCGAAATTATTAAAAATTAACTTTTCTAAAACCTTTAACGTTTTTGTAATTATATCTTCAGTTCTCTGTTTCTTAAGTGCCGTAGGGATTTTTTATCCAGGCTTTAATTACGGAATCGACTTTCGAGGTGGTATCGAAGCTCAAGTAGAATTCACTGATCCTTCGGTAAACTCTCAAGCAATTCGTGAGGCTGTTGGTTCTAAGATCAAAAACCTAACAATTGTAGAATCTACTGCCAAAGCTGCTGATTCTAAAAAAGAATATTATTTAAACGTACAGGCTGACGATGTGAATGCGGGATCTAAGCAACTTAAAGAAGTTTTAGACCAATCCTATCCAAACGCATATAAAATCTCAAAAATGGATACTGTAGGTCCAAAAATTGGAGCTGAACTTCGAAAATCGGCTCTTTTGGCATTGTTCTACACTTGTATTCTTATTGGTCTCTACATGTATTGGCGTTTCGACGTTCGATATTCCCCAGGAGCTATCATTGCTGTTGTTCACGATTTGTTGATGACTAGTGGTTTTTTAATTTTAACAAGAATGGAATTTTCAACTACTGTAGTTGCTGCTCTTCTTACGCTCGCAGGTTACTCCATTAACGATACGGTCGTAGTTTTCGATCGAATTCGGGAATTAGAAGGAAAAGTAGGAAGCATGGATAAAAAGAACATGCTTAACTTGGCTATTAACTCTACACTTTCACGAACAGTGATGACAGCAGGAACAACACTTGTAAGTTGTGTTGTACTTTATTTTGTGGGTGGTCCAGCACTTCGAGAATTTTCAGCAGCTTTATTTTTTGGAATTATAGTGGGTACTTACAGTTCAATTTTTATTGCAGCACCTACATATTTGATGGGCGATAAGTGGTTTTCTACTCGTTCAGTCAGTGCACCAAAGACGCGTAGAGCTTGAAATAATTGACAATGCCTCGCTGGAAACTTCGTAGAGAGGGTGAGTTTTCACCAGAAAACTATCCTTCTCAGGGGCTACTCACTGCCCAGGCTTTTTGGGCCAGAAATCTCAATAGCATTCAAGATGCGGAAAATTTTTTGCGACCACGCCTTAGTGAGTTGTTGTCTCCATTTCGATTAAAAAATTTAGAAGCCTCTAGTGAACGATTGTTAAAGGCCGTTCAGAATCAAGAAAATATTGTTATTTATGCAGACTATGATGTTGATGGAATGTCGGCATGCTCTCTTCTTACGTTATTTCTAAAGCAATGTGGGGCTCAAAACGTGAGTCACTATATTCCTCATCGCTTTGAGGAAGGTTACGGTGTGCATGTGGCAGCCATTGAAAAGTTAGCCCAAGAACGCAGCCCGAATCTTATTATTACGGTTGATAATGGAATCACTGCCATTGAGGCTATAGCGAAAGCCAACGAACTCAAGATTGATGTTATCCTTACGGATCATCACTTGCCTAAAGAAAAACTTCCTGAAACTCCTTATTTGATTAATCCCAACGCTGGAGGAGATGAAAGTGG
>CAZSSP010000015.1:32385-45791 GCA_964609695.1 uncultured Bacteriovoracaceae bacterium | reverse complement strand
GATTGCCTTCATGTTTTTTTACAAACTGTGGCTTCATGTAATTCTTGTAACAAATGTAGAGCACATATTTATGAAACATCCTGGATGCCTTCTTTGAAAAGCATATTGTTTCGCGACTAAAGGCTGCCACCTTCCGACGAATCAAAAGATCCAGGTGATTTACCGGAAACAAGATGTTCTTATAATTACGCGTAGCCTTCGATGAAACACTAAGATGTTCTAACTTTAGCCTTTCCTCGAGTCGCAGATCCCTTTCAATGGCTCTTCTGTATTGAAAATGCTCATCGGTGCGAAGCACTAACTTTCGACAGCGAGGGTCTTTGCGCGCGATGAGTTCTTTAAACAAGCTTAGACTAGCTTTACGAATTGCACTTGGGTCAAAGCGTCCATAGGCGTCCTCTAAATTTGCTAAATACTTTCGTTGTCGAGGCGATGTGCGGCCTTTTCGGTTTAAGGGCGAAAAGTTAAAGAGATAACAAAACAAGGAATTAGCACCAATGGCCTGATTGATGTTGTTGGGCTCGTATTGCGAATGAGCAAAGGCCTCTAGGCCATCATAGGCAATGTCTTCGTTGATTTTGATTTGAGAAATAAATTCATGATGTCTAAGCAGGGCCATTTGGGAGAGCCTAAGGACACGTGTTCGTACAAGACATTCACTGACTTTAAGCTCGCGAGCAAGCGATCTATTGGAGCGGTTGTGTAGAACACCAAAGAAAATTCGGTGATTAAACCTAGCTCGTTTTTGAAATCTAAAATTAAGATCAAAGGTGGCATCAGAAAAACTTCTACGACAATACTTACACAAGTAACGCTGGCGAATAGAACCATCTAAACGAAATTCTCGTCCCTTAACAATATACGGCGGAGAAGCCTCAGTAAAACGTCTAGCCTTTAGATAAGGCCTTAAACAATACTTATTGGGACAGTGGGGTGGTTGAAATAGTTGTTCCGATTGCATAGCAATCAGACCCTTGCACATCCCATACCAAACCCATCATCCCAGGCCCGTTTCCTCGCGCACAATTAAAATTAGAGGTGCTTGATGATGTCGGAATGGGGATAGCGGACTTTTTTGGCTTTAGAATACGGGTCATCACTCGCGCGATAACCTAGAGCTAGAGCGCACACTGTAGCGTAGTCGCTGCCTTTAAGTCCCAAAATTTCATCATATTGAAGAGGATCTAATCCTTCCATGGGGCAAGTATCCACACCAATGACCGCCGCAGCCGTCATAAGATTTCCCAACGCTATATACAACTGACGACTATTCCAAAGAGGTATATTCGTTTTCTGAGCCCCTTTGACGATGTTATTTATCATCATATCTTTATAACCTTGAAGATTGGCTTCAGGCATAGAACGTTCTTTTGCAGTTAAAGTAATAAATTTCGAAATATCGGCTTCAGTCATGCTTTGTTTCGCACAGAAAACAACATAATGAGACGCTTCTTCAACTTGAGTCTGATTCCAAGATACAGCACGAAGTTTTTTTCTCAATTCTACATTTTCTACAACAATAAATTGCCACGGCTGCAATCCATAAGATGAAGGAGTTAAAACTAGACTGCGCTCTAAAGCCTTCCAATCTGCAGCAGGAATTTTTTTAACTGAATCAAATTTTTTAACAGCATATCGCCATTCAAGATTAGACACTAAAGTTTCGCTAGAAATAAAGTTCATAAATAAATTTCCTCACTCACCCTTTCCATGACAATGTTTATATTTTTTTCCGGACCCACAAAAACAAGGATCATTTCTACCAATTTTATCCTGCGTTTTAATGGGAGTTTTTTTTGTTTCTTGAGGCATGGTTCCGTCTCCAGAAGCTTGAGCCTTTTCCAATTGCTTCATTCTTTGCTCTTGATACTGGCGCAAAAAATTTGAAGCTGCAGATTTTGCAGCGTCGACAGAGCCCACTCGAGAATCCTCAGTAGGTAGAGGATCCATTGGTGCTCCCCTTTCAAGATTCTGCGCAGAAGCTGGATCAGGTGAGCCACCGCTATCAAGCGCTGGACCACTCATCTGAGCAGACTCAAGCATTCTTTGTTGAGCCTCTTCTTCACGTCTTTGCTGCTCTTCCCGCTCCTGTTTGGTCATAAGCCTAACCGTATAAAGTCGACTTAAAGCATTTTGCCTAATGGCTCTGTCGAGCATTTTAAACAAGGCAAAACCCTCTCTTCGATACTCAACCAAAGGATCTTTCTGAGCATATCCACGCAAATGAATACCCTCCTTCAAATGATCCAAAGCCAATAAATGATCTTTCCATTGATGATCTAAACTTTGTATAAAGAAATATCGCTCAAGCTCGCGCATGGTCTCTTCGCCAAATTCTTTTTCGCGACTTTCATAGCGCTGAGCAGCCTTAGCAGAAATCCATTTAGCAACATCTGCCAATTTAGCATCTTCAGATTCAGAAAACTTTTTCCATTCTTCGTCACTCAGCTGAAGACCGAAATTGCTCATTAAAGCTTCCCTGAGTTTATCGAAATCCCAATGGTCACGCCCCATAGAAGCGTCGGGTGCAAATTGCTGAGCTAAATCATTAGAAAACTCTTTGGATAACTCACTCACCAAGCCCTTAGTCCCCGCGCCTTCCAAAACTAATCGGCGCATAGAATAAATAACTTCTCTTTGTTTGTTTAAAACATCATCGTATTTTAATAAGTGTTCACGTTGATCGAAGTGATGAAGCTCAACTCGCTTTTGTGCATTAGCAATGGATTTCGAAACCAAGCGATCGCTAATTGGAACGTCTTCTTCCATACCAAGACGATCCATGATGGCAATCACACGATCACTAGCAAAAATTCTCATCAAATCATCTTCTAATGACAAATAAAACTGAGAAGACCCGGGATCGCCCTGACGACCCGCTCGACCTCTCAACTGATTATCAATACGTCGAGATTCGTGTCGTTCAGTGGCTATAACATGCAAGCCACCTATATCCTTAACTCCAGGACCTAAAATAATATCTGTACCTCGGCCAGCCATATTCGTTGCAATTGTAACCATCGATCGCTGGCCTGCAGACGCAATAATCTCAGCTTCTCTTTCATGATTTTTAGCGTTGAGCACATTATGAGCCACGCCCGCTCTTCTCAACAAACTCGCAACGCGTTCACTTTTTGCAACGCTCACAGTTCCCACAAGAACCGGGCGACCCACTTTATTTTTTTCAATAATATCCTGAACCACGGCACGATATTTTCCCGCTTCATTTCGATAGACGAGATCATTAAAATCGCTTCGAACCATGGGCTTATTAGTAGGCACCACTAAAACACCAAGATTATAAATCTTTTTAAATTCTTCGGCCTCGGTGTCGGCAGTTCCCGTCATTCCAGCTAATTTTTTATAAAGCCGAAAATAATTCTGTAATGTAATCGTGGCTAGAGTTTGGTTTTCGGCCTCAAGAGCGACGCCCTCTTTTGCCTCTATCGCTTGATGGAGTCCATCAGACCAACGACGTCCCGGCATTAATCGACCCGTAAATTCATCGACAATAACAATTTCACCTTCGCGCACAACATAGTCCACGTCTTTACGAAAAACGGAGTGAGCTCTGAGTGCTGCGTGAACGTGGTGAACAAGAGCAAAATTTTCTGGAGCATAAAGATTTTCAATTTTTAAAAGTTGCTCAACCTTCAAAACACCGTCTTCAGTTAAAGTGACTGAGCGATGCTTTTCATCGAGCGTATAATCCACATCTTTCTTTAAATGTCGCACAGCTTTATCGGCCACGTAATAGAGCTCAGGCTCTTCATCAGCTGGACCACTGATAATCAATGGAGTTCGCGCCTCATCGATCAAGATTGAATCGACTTCATCGACTATCGCAAAATTATGTTCGCGTTGGACATAAGCATCCAAAGACGGCTTCATGTTATCGCGCAAATAATCGAAACCAAATTCATTATTGGTGCCGTAAGTAACGTCAGCCCCATAATTCTTTTTTCTTTGAGCATCCGTAAGACCATGAACAATCGTGCCCACATCGAGGCCCATAAAACGGTGGACTCGCCCCATCCACTCCGCATCTCTTTTAGCAAGATAATCGTTGACCGTAATAACATGAACACCTTTGCCCGAAAGGCCATTGAGATAACACGGCAAAGTGGCCACAAGAGTTTTACCTTCTCCTGTTTTCATTTCTGCAATTTTTCCGCGATGAAGTGCCATGCCCCCAATAAGTTGCACATCAAAATGGCGCATTCCCAAAACTCTCGAAGACGCCTCACGACAAGCCGCAAAAGCTTCAGGCAAAATATCGTCGAGTGTAGCGCCCTGGCTTAGCTTTTGCTTAAATTCAACGGTTTTAGCTTGGAGATCCCTATCACTCAGTTTTCGAAAAGCGGGTTCAAAACGTAGAATTTTTTCAACATTGGGAAGAAGTTTTTTAACCTCGCGATCGTGCTTAGAGCCCACGATTTTCTGCAGGGTGTATTTTAAAAGCATAGGTCATAAACTTAACCTATAATTATGGGGCTGTCCTCTCTCTGGCTTTCTCGGAATTACTTGCTACTCATGGGTTTTGACATTGTGCAGAATGAAAAATAAAAGAGTCTCGAATGAAGCGTTTCACTAAAGTTTTATTTGTATCTTTAATTCTTTTTCAAAGCTTAAAACTCCAAGCAGAAAGCCCATACACACTTCTCAAAGAACCTGAAAAAAAAAGAAACTATTTTTTTCCAGCCTTTTTCTCCCTGCTTCTTCCAGGTTTAGACCAGTGGATTGAAGAGCAATATAAATATGCGCAAATTTACTCAGGAGTTGGAGTAGGCGGGCTCCTCTGGGCCACATCTTCTACAAGCCATACCCTATGGAGAAACTGGGTTTCCGACAAAGACACCCGACTAGAAATATACAGTCTCGGGCTTGAAGCTTATCAGGCCGTGGGTGCAGCGAGTCTCTACCATAGTTTTCGAAGTGCCGTTAAAACCCAACAACCCTATGGTAAATTCACTTTTCTTGAAATCGAAGAGAGCCCCAAAGATTTATTTCTAGCGCCCTTTCAATTCTCTCACCTAGAATATTGGACAAGTTACGTTCCTTTAAGTTTGGGACTAGCCCTCTCGGGACTTGTTATTGCAGCAGAAAAAGACAAACAATTGTATGGATCTGAATTGTTGTTTTCGTTTTCAAAATCTTACACTGCAGGCACCTCTGAAGAAATGGTTTTTAGAGGGTGGATGCTTCCCATGTTCTATCAACTTTATGGAAGTTTCTTTTGGTCTAACGTAAGCACCTCACTACTTTTTGCAGCAGCTCACTACCCCAACGTTCGAGTGCCATGGCCCCAATTTATTCTTGGATATCATTTTGCCTACGTCAGTAAAAAAAGAAATTGGACGCTCTCGGAATCTATCTTTATTCATTCCTGGTGGGACATTCTCTTGTTTGTGGCCACGAGCTTTGCGGTAGAAAAAAACATCATCAAAACATCAGAGACGATTCGCGTTCCGCTATTACAAGGATTTTTCTAGTACTACAAAAGCTCTCGTCGCAAAAATCTCCGGGAAAAAATCAAGAATTTTATCTAGCTTTTTCATAAGAGGATAGGCTCTTAGTGGATACAATTGCGTTTTAGCAAAACCACCCGAGGCAACATAGCTCAATGAAGACAATCGTTTTTTCATCACGATTTTCCAATTTTGAATTTTGGAAGAGAATTCTTCACTAAAAAAAACTCTATAAAAATTTCCCTGAGCCGCATAATAATTGTGCTCAAAATTTTTTTCTTTGGGAAACCACTCAATGATATCTGCCGAGGCCACCGGTTCTGGATGAAAAACTCCGTAAACAACCTTACCTAACAACGAAATATAGGGATCAATAATAAGAACTCTTCCCCCTGGCTTAAGCACTCTAAAAAATTCTTCAAGAGCTAAACCCGGGTATTTTAAATGGTGAAAAACATCTAAAAGCAAAAGATTATCAACGCTTTGATCTTCAAATTGAAGTTCATAAGCGTTCTCTTTACGATCGACCCAAGAATTCTCAAAAAGATCAGAAGTAGTGCATTCTGGAATAAACTCTTTAATTTGACCCGAACCTGAACCCAACTCTAAATGAAGCCCATGAGCAGGATTGGATAAGTTAGTTTTGAATAAATTATAAAATTCCGAATAGACTTTTCGTAGTAATTCCTTTTGGTTCCAGATGTCTCTATTAATCTGTATACCCTCATTATGACGCGCCAAAGAGTCCATGGAAGTGCTTAAACTAAGCAGCCTTTTAAGATTTGTCACTGAATAATTAGTGAGAATAAATCTTAAGTTTTATGGACTTGCTTTTTTATGCTAGTTTTACTCCTGTCCATGAAAAAAATCTGGATTTTTTCACCTAATCAAGAAAGTCGAACTCAAGAAAGAAAATCAATTTTTGAGTCTCAACTAAAGAAGCTGGGCATTGAGGTTGAAACTCAAGCAAAAATTGATACTGATTTAGCCCTTTGTATTGGGGGCGATGGTTCACTACTTTCTATGATTCGCAATTTAGGCTCGCTCAGAACTTCCATTCCAGTCATGGGAATACACAGTAGCCCTGGTCTTGGATTTTTGCATTCCCTCAGCATGCCTCAAGACAGCGATGAGATTAAGAAACTAGCGGAAAAATTTTCAATTGCATTTAAAAACAATGAATTTTTAATTCAAAATCGATGGGGATTGGCCTGTTCCTTGCTTGGACCTGAATCTCAGAATGTCGATAAAAAGGAATTTTGGGCCATGAACGACTGCGTGCTTAGCAAAGGATCATTATCGAGAATGGTCAGACTAAAAGTTAGCGCCGATGGCACTATTCTTTATCCGCTATTACGCGGAGATGGACTCGTCGTTTCCACTGCCACAGGGTCGACCGCCTATTCCTTTTCGGCGGGTGGGCCCGTCATTAGTCCTGAACTTGAATGCATGATGATGACTCCCATCTGCCCCCATGAAATTTCAAATCGCCCTATTCTTTTAGGACCACAATCTATTCTTGAAATCGAAATATTAGAGTCAAAAAGCCCCTGCTTTTTAACTGAAGACGGACAAACGGGTATGGAGCTTAAATGTGGTCAGCTATTAAGAATTCGTAAATCACTTGAGCCCGTGCGCTGGTGCATTCCTCAAAGCCAAAACTTAATCACGAAGAATTACTTTGAACTTCTTCGAGATAAATTAGGATTTGGGGCCATTAACTAAAGTTAGTGACTTTAGTGGAGGAGAGCCTATGTTAGTAGAACTAAGCGTTCGCAACTTTGCTATCGTAGAAGACAAAAGTATCCAATTCGGGAAAGGACTCAGCGTCTTCACAGGGGAAACTGGTGCTGGAAAAAGTTTACTTTTGGCTGCCATCACTCTCTTGTTAGGTTCTAAAAATCAAAAAGATTTAGTTCGCGAAGGTTTTGAATCCGCCTACGTAGAAGGAACTTTTAATTTATCTAAACATCCTGAAAAAAGATTACTTTTAGATGCCCTAGGTTTTGATTGCGACGAAAATCATTTACTCATTGTTAAAAGAGAAATTGCTAAAGATTCAAGCGCCTCACGCAATCGCGTTTGGATTCAAGGTTCCGTAGCCACACGTCAACAGCTTCAAGACATTTTGGGGGATTGGATTGAAGTTTCTGGTCAGCATGAATTTTTAAGACTCAATAAAGAATCTTATTTGCTCGACGTTCTCGACGATTTCGCGGATCTTCGAGATCTTCGAAATCTCTACAGCGCAAGCTTAGCTCGCTTAAGAGCAGCTGAAAAAAAACGTATGGATTTAGAATCTAAATCCTCCGACCGCCTTCATCTTATTGATTTAAGACGTTATCAAATCGAAGAATTTCAAAAAGCTGAAATCACTGAAAGCACTCCAATACAAGAAGAAGAATGGGCTCGAGATCGTCAGCGACTCAGCAGCTTAGGTAAAATTATCACTGCCGTCGAAAAATCTCTTTTCCTTTTAGAAAATCCTGATGGGGATTGCCTTGGCTCGCTCAACAATCTCAAATTAGCTCTTCAGGAACTTCGCCCATTTGACTCTTTAGATCCAGAAATAGCCCGAATACTTGAACTCTTAGACCAAGCACGATCAACACTTTTAGATGGACATGCCGATCTACAAAAATACCATCAAAAATTAGACATCGATCCTTCCACGCTTAATGAAATGGAAAATCGATTGAGCGTTATCAATCGGCTTAAAAGAAAATACAGTTGCGACACAACGGGATTACTTGCAAAACTCCATGAAGCCCGAAGTGAACTCAACTTGCTTGAGCGCTTTGAGGAAGAACTTGAAGATCTCAAACATCAGCAAAGTAAAATTGAATCTGAGTTGCGAACACAAGCTCGAAGCCTTCATGAAAAAAGAATTTCAGCCGCGAAGCAAATGAATAGCCTATGGCAAAAATACATTCAAAGCCTAGGAATTCCTCAAGCTACTTTTATACTTGAACTGACTGAAGTTGAAGAATTTGGAGCCTATGGTTGCACAAAAATCCAAGCCCTTTTTAGCGCCAATCCCGGTCTTGAACCCAAAGCTCTTCACAAAGTAGCCTCTGGCGGGGAACTCTCTAGAATTTTGCTCGCACTCAAACAAATTATATCTGGCAAAAGTGAAGTGTGTGCCTATTTATTCGACGAAGTGGACGCGGGACTGGGTGGCGAAACTGCACACAGAGTTGCCATCGCCCTAAAAACTATTTCTCAAAACAGCCAAGTTATAGTGGTCACTCATCTTGCACAAATTTCTGCTTACGCTGACGAACATTTTTCAATCACAAAACGAAGCGATCGCTCTAAAACATCGACAAAGATTGAGCATCTTAGTCGTGAAGCTAAGGTCCTAGAGATTGCCCGAATGTTAGGAGCTTCCGAATCCAAAGCAGCAATGGCACTCGCTCAAGACCTCATTAAAAAAGCCAAAAAAGCTGAAATTCCTGCAGCGGTTCAACCATGAACACTCGTCCACTTAAACTTCTTGAACATCTAAGGCTACTTTTAAGTGGTGCAGGCACTTTTGATGGTGCAGAATTTTACGTTCGAAGTGTTAAAAAATTTCTATTACGCTCTAAAAATAAAAACATTGATTTTCAAAGAGAATCGCAAGATTTTTATATTGTATTAAGACTCATTAAAGAAGGTCGACTGGCCACAAGCTTAGGCACCGACCCATCTAGAAATGCCCTGTCTGATCTTTTTCAAAAAACTTTAGATCTTCTTCGCTTTTCGCCTGTTGAAAGCGATAAAGAAATTCCTAAAATTTCATTTGATGGTCCAATTCGAGACATAGACTGGGGAGATGAAAACCTTCCACTTGTAGAAGAAAGTGAAAAAATTTCAAAACTGTTCCGCATGGAAGATAAGTGTCGAAATCTAGTACAAAAGGATTTGAATTTCGAAGCTTTCTATACTCAAAAGTATATAGAAGAAGCACTCTGGACTCTCGGATCACAAGATCCTCTCTCAGAAAAATCGACTTATGTAGAAATTGGTATTGATGCCCAAATCAACGAAAGCCATAAGCATGCACAAGCCTTTAACAATGATCTTCAAACCCATTATTACTATCTAAATTGGTCTCAACTTGCCCGAAGAACCGCTCGAATGCTCAACGACAGATTGCATTCGAAAGCTTGGGAGGGCGGAGAAGCAAAGATTTTCATTGGACAAAAACTTGGGCAAAAAATAATCAGCGCCTTGTTTGAAGCTTTACGCGCTGACCATTGTCTTAAAAATGGATCTTTTTTAGCGGGCCTTGAAAAATCACAAGTTTTTTCAAAAAATTTAACTCTAATTGACGACCCTTTCCTTAACGGTCTCACGGGTTCTTGTTTATGGGATTCTGAAGGAGTTCCTGCTCAAAGAAGCTATTTTGTAAAAAATGGAGTGCTCACTTCACTGGCTCATAATTTAGAAAGTGCCAAGAAATATGGTGTTGAATCTACGGGCCATGCTTTTATAGATTTAGAAAAGGGACGACACTATATTGGGTGTCATAACTTTTTTCTTGAGCCTTCGCATTTTGACGATGTTGACCTTTTAAAAGCACTTGGTAGTGGTTTATTTTTGGAAGCTTCTGAAAAACCACTTTCATTTTCTATAAAAACTGGGGAACTTTCTATTGAGGCCCGAGGTTACTGGATAGAAAACGGTGACCTCAAACACGCCATTCATGGATGTTACTTAAAAACTAGCTTTCAAGAATTACTCTCTAAGATCATTGCTGTGGGTCGAGACCTCCGATGGGCGCACCACTATGGTGCACCAAGTTTTGTGGTAAACTCAATTCAGGTGGATGCCGTTCAGAGATGAGATCAGCTTTTAAAGTGACTGTTGCCGGAAAAACTGACATTGGTCAGAAAAGAAGCGGCAACCAAGATTCATTTCTAGTGAATGAAGAACTTCAGCTTTTTGCTGTAGCCGATGGAATGGGTGGTCATAGCGGCGGAGAAGTGGCTTCTGAATTAGCCATTAAAACTTTAGAAAAATTCTACGAAAAAAATCCTGAAAAGCATAAAACAATACCCGAACTACTCACATCTTGTGTCTCTCTCTGCAATAAAGCAATTTTTGAACATGCACGCACTCATTCGGAACTCATGGGAATGGGTACTACAATCACCGTATGTGCACTCGATAAAGAATGGGTTCACATTGCACAAGTGGGCGATTCTCGCTGCTATTTATTTCGAGATGGAGATTTATTCCAACTTACTGAGGATCATTCACAGGTTTATGAAATGCTCAAAGCCGGATTGATCAACGAAGCCAGTTTGCATTCTTTTCATAAAAACGTCATCACTCGATCTGTAGGCTATGAAGAAGACGTTCAAGTAGATGTTTTTTCGAGAAAAGCTATGTCTGGCGATAGATACATCATTTGCAGTGATGGTTTGTCAGGCATGGTATCAAATATTCAAATTGCTCAAATACTTTATAATTTCCCTATAGAAAAATCTGCAGAAAACCTCATTGAACTCGCCAATCTACAAGGCGGAGAAGATAACGTTACAGTTATAGCCTTTGAGCTTAAATAGGACTCCATAATGATCCCCCTAAAATCTTCCGAGGGCGTAAGCCGCTTTCCTCGAAGCAGTCTTTTAGTCATCATAGTAATAATTCTTCTTGATCTTCTTTCACGATTTTGGCCTGGACCTCGATTAGATTTTTTAAATTTGATAGCTCACAACAATGAATGGAAAGGCTCGGGCTTATTATCTTTTCTTTTTCATCCTCATTTTTTTTCTTTATTCATTAATCTCATCTATCTTTGGGCCTTTACTCCAAAGTTATTCGAGGAACGAAGTCCACTTTTACAAATATTCATCGCCATCATTGGAGTTGAACTTTCCTTCTTGATTTATCAGTGGGTCCATCCATTTATCAGCAGTCCAATTCTAGCTCCTGAAACTTTCACCGCTGCTTTAATGGGGCTTTCCGGAAAAAGAAGCATCTGGGAAAACACCACTACTTTAGTGGTGGGTCCTGGCTGGATCAGAGTCTATGAAGTTCCCAGTTATGTGCTGTTATTTTTTTTCTTATTCTATCTTCTAATTACTCAATTACTTATGCCAGAACCCTTTAACGAGGCCCCAATGCCCTATCTCATGCCACTCGTCAGCTTTTTATGGGGTTTTGGGGTGAGTTTATGCTTAAAAAGACCTTCGCTTTGAGTTATATTCATATTTAATGAGATTTGATTGTTTAGCTAAGTTTCATAAAAGCCTACCCTTCATCCTATTGACTTTAAGTTTTCAAAGTTCTGCAAACGAAGTCAGTAAAATATTGGCAAAAAACAACCGAAATCTCGACAATCCACCCGCTTCACTAAAAGCAAATTCTGAAAGTTCACAATATCGATATGCGACCGGCATAAAACGAACCGAAGAGGCACTCAACCAAGATGAAAAACTGGAAACTGTTCCAGTTCAAGGATTAGAACCAGTTTATCAAGCCCCCAGAAGCAGTGCTCGATTTAGAACTGGAGGTCTTAGCGAATGGGCCGGAGAAAGAAACTTTGGAGTTGGTTTTATCGGGGGCGGAGCTTACGGAATTTTTGGTGCTGAAACAGACCTAAAAGTGACCGATGACTGGACCGCAGGCCTCGGTATTGGAACTGGAATGAGCTATCGGACTTGGGGACTCCACGGTCGATATCTTTTTCGACAAACCCCTCTCACAGGCTTCGTCGAAGGCGGATATTCAAACTGGTATGTCTATAAAGTTTCGAAGACTGGTAAAGAAGTTTTTCCTCAACATATGGCAGAACGTTTTTTAGAAAAAAGAGATGGCTCTTTAGTAGCAGGCACTCGAGCTCATCTACTTTATCCAGGTTTTGGACTTCTATATAAACATAAAAGTGGAATGGGTTTTGTTGCCCAAGTTCAATATTTCATTAATGCGTCTGGCGGCTTCTCAGGTGCCTTAGGAGCTTCGAGCGGTTTGTATTTGTTCTTTTGATTAATTGATTCAATTGTGCGCTAAGAAACGGGCCCGGAAATCTATCACTCCCTTTAATTAATAATCAATAAAAGTCTCGTTAAAACCACGTCAAGATGAATTCTAAGCCATTGAATTGAAAGCTTCTTAATTCCATCTGCAAAGCAAAGCTAAGACATCTTTATGCCATTCTAAATTGCGAAAATAAGTTAAAGGGAAATGCATATGAAAAATATTATTTTTCGAATTTATCAAAACAGAAAAACTTTAATAACTCTGTTTTTTGCGTTTAATAATATTTACAAAACTAGTTATGCTCAAACTGAATCACAATTTGAGCTCTCAACAGACCCCGCCCTTATTGGTGACACTGGAGTCAGCGAATCGGGAACATTAACCACAAGCACTCCAAGCACATCTCTAATTGCAATAGACGATCCCATTGCTGCAAATTCTGAAATTAGCGATCTGGCCAGTGGATGCCAAAGCCTGGCTTGTACTGAAACAGCACAAAACTTAACAAATGGGATTAATGCAAACGCTGCAGCTCCGGCATCGGCAGTACCCGCCGTGACTGAGACTGCATAGGGTATTAATAATACGGGAGTAAGTGCAAGCACTCTAAGCGGAGGTAGTCAGAATACTATAAATGCTGCCAGCTCCCTACAAGCTACTTCAAGCACTGCCGCAGCTAAAGCCAATAACGATGCCAGCTACGGTAAGCAAAAAGCTTCTCAAGAACTTCAATCTAAATACGCAAGCAATCCACAGCTTGCTCAACAAGCCATTAGCAATGATCAATCCAGAATCGAGCAAATGAATCAAAGAGCTCAGCAACAACATTCAGCAGCAAAAAACTCTGCCTCTGGAATGAGTTCAAGCGCCTCCACAGTTCTTAAAGTTGGAGCGGGAATTGGTGCCGGAGTTCTCGGCTATTCTTTAGTCGATAATTATTTAAGCAAAGACGACAATAATAATAAC
>CAZSSP010000015.1:0-32285 GCA_964609695.1 uncultured Bacteriovoracaceae bacterium | reverse complement strand
ACAATAATAATAACAACAACAATGAAAACGAGAATAACAATAATGTGAATTCAAATGACAACGATAATGATGATTATGATGATGTTTAGAAAATAATTATCAACTATAAATCCAAGCCATCAAGGTCAAAGTCTTCATCTGACTGAAAACTATCTTCAATAAATTGAGCCACTTCTTGTTGATTGGCATAATCAGATTGAACAACATTCATTTTCTTATTTAAAACAAAAGTACTCACAATGGCTAACAATCCTAAAGCCATAGGCGTGACTAACCTCAAAAACCAAAAACTCTTGGCACTCTTTGAAATCTTTTTTTCTTCTTGGCGCAATTGAGCCAAAAGTCTTTCCTTTAACAAAGGCGAAGCTTCAGGAACCTTAGATGAATTTTTTCTTAAAAACTCATCTAAATTTGAGTCATCATTATTACGATCCATAATCTACTCCTTTTGATATTAAAAATTTTCGAGCGGCCTCGCGAGCATAAAACAAACGTGATTTTACAGTGCCAATTTTTAGTTCCAATATGCTCGCCACTTCTTCAAGACTCAGTTCTTCTAAAACATGAAGTACAAGTACACTTCGATGATCAGCATCTAAGGTCACTAACAAATTTTGAACGAGTTGCTTATTCAGCAAAGCCTCTAAAGGCCCCGCAGCTACTTCGGTTTGAGTAGATTCATCGAACTCTTCTGTTTGAGGACGAACCGCTCTTCTTCTGTAGTAGTCATAAGCTACGTGAACAGCAATTCGCCTAATCCATGTTGCCAAACTTGAATCTCCTCGAAACGAATCCAAATTATTCCAAGCTTTAATGAAGCACTCTTGTGTTAAATCATCGAGGTCCTGCCTTGGACACATTCTATAAAGTATCGATCGAACAGCTCCTACATGTTCATCATAAAGCTTTGTAAAATCCTTAATCGTCTTCACTGTTTTATTCTTCTGATGAACTTTCATTTTTTTGAGCTTTGATTTTATCTTGGCATTCACCCCATTTTTTTCTTTGTTCAGGGCTTAACTTCGCTCTTATTATTAAAATTCGATCTACCTGAAGGCTCATCAATTCATTTCTAAGTTCTTTATAAGAAGTCAGAAATTCTTTGACTTCAGACTCACCCGCTGAACTTCCTAAAAGTTCCTTTAATTGAGTTCTTTTAGAAGCCACTTCTTTTTTTAATTCTCTAATCTTAGGAGTAACTTTTTTCATTTCTTGTCTTAAAGCCAACAACTCTTTCTTAGTTGGCCTAAGCTCTTCTTTTAAACATTGAATCATAGGATTGCTTCGTCCTTGAACTTTAGCCATGAGAGGCATTACGGAAAAAGCAATCATAGTTAAGGCTAGTAAATTTGAGTTTTTCATTTGTATTATCTCCCTTTCATAGAGATAGACGCATGGGTCATTAAAAGGTTCAAAAAATAATATTCAATTAAGAGATACAATAAACGAAAATCCTCTTGAGCAACATAGTTGCTCAAGAGGATTTCTTTCCCTAACTTAAATGAAGTCCTTAAATGGAATTTATTCCTTAATGATGGTTGCTCTTAGCTCTAAAAATACGATTGCTTTGCCGATCCATCCTAGCCTTGATTCGAAGTCTTTCACCTTGCTTCACAACACCATCTTCATTCATTTTGTCCCAAGCCGCCTGAATATTTGAATCAACTTCAGCTAAAACGCTAGCTTCCCCCTCTATAATTGAGCCATTTGCAATTCCCGATTCTATTCGACGATCTTGATTAGAATCGCGTGTTTGATATCGATCTTCTACTAATCCTTCAGAAAAAGCATTCGATGCCAAAAAGGCCGCCAATATATATGAATAGTTTTTCATTGTTTTTTTCCCCTCTACACACATAGACGCAGCGACCCAGAAAAGGTTCAAAAAATAAATATTAATTTTGGGTTAAGAATTTATTAAATTACTTTCAATTACTTAAGCAAAAGTTTCACTTCAGAAGAGGATTGGGCTGCGATCACTTTATACAAGAGTTCTTCACAATCAGAGGCTTTATAAGTGCTAATTTTTCGTCTCATTTTTAGAATAAAAGGAGGAGCCATACTGAGTTCATGCACCTTTAATCCAATTAAAAGTGGCACTAAATCGATTTGTCCGGCAATTTCGCCACAAATACCAACCCATTTGTTATTTTTACGGGCACTTTCACTCACAAATTTTAGCAATCTCCAAAGAGCCGGGTGATAAGAATCATACAAATCATGGACACTTTCATTCATACGATCCACGGCGCAGAGATATTGAATGAGGTCATTACTTCCAATACTTAAAAAATCAGCATGTTTTGACAGCTGATCGGCCATAATCGCCGCCGAGGGGATTTCAATCATCATACCCACTTCGATTTTTTCAGAAATTTTTTGACCTTCACTTTTTAAAGCCTCAGCACAAAGAGCCAATTCTTTTTTAGCTTCTAAAAATTCCTCAAGTGAGGAAATCATTGGAAACATAATTCCCAAATTTCCATATACACTTGCTCTCAATAAAGCTCTGAGTTGAGTTCTAAAAATATTTCTATTTTTTAAGCAAAAACGAATAGCCCTTAAACCCAAAAAAGGATTCATTTCCTTTTCAAACTTCATATAAGGAAGCTCTTTATCGCCACCAATATCTAAAGTTCTAATTATGACAGGCTTATTTTCTAAACTTTTTAGAATTTCCGAATAACACTGAAACTGCTCTTCTTCGCTGGGCCACTGATCTCGATCCATGTATAAAAATTCAGTTCTAAAGAGCCCCACACCTTCGGCATCATTTCTATGTAGTGGTGCTAAATCAGAAGTTGAACCTATATTGGCACCTAAGAGTACCGCTTGGCCATCTTGAGTTAAGCTCTTTTGGCCTATGAGTTTTTGCAATTCTTGCTTTTCAAGCTGATCTTGCTCTTTATGACGTATGAATTCATTTTGAAGATCTAAAGAAGGGTTAATAAAAACTTCGCCACTCTCCCCATTGAAAGCAACCCAATCGCCGCTCTTAACAGTTTGAGTAATTTCCTTTAATCCCTGCACCGCAGGAATTTCCAAGGAACGCGCCATAATGGCTGTATGTGAGGTTTTTCCACCAATGTCTGTTAGAAAACCAAGAACACATTCATGATTCATTGTAGCCGTGTCTGAAGGGCTTAAATCATGAGCCACAAGTACGACTTTTTTATCGAGTACTGCAAGATCTACAACATCTTTGCCAACGAGATAACGTAATAAACGCTGAGAAAGGTCGCGAACATCAGAGGCCCTCTCTCTCATATACTCACTGTCCATGGCCTTAAAAATTTCAATCCACTCAGCACCCACTTCTTGAACAGCAAAAGCTGCAGAGCACTTTTCGGATTCGATTTTTGATTTTATAGCCGATAATAATTCGGGATCTTCAAGAATCATTTGATGGGCTTCAAAAATTTGCGCCTTTTCGGGACCCATTTTTGTAAATGTTTTTTGGCGTAGATTTTCTAAATCAACACGAGCCTTATTGAGGGCAGAATCTAATTTTCTTAATTCTTCAGCAGAACTAAATGGACTCAATCCATTTTGAATATGAGGAACTTCATTGTCTAAGAGTAAGGCTTGCCCCACCACCCAACCTGGTGAAGCATTTTTACCCCATAATCTCTTTTTATAAGAATTTTCCGTGATCTGCCCCTGCATGAGCTCTTCTTAAGCGCCCTGAAGCTGGAAGCGATTGTTGACTAAATTTTCAATCGTCTCAACAGCCTGAGCTTCATCCTCACCTTGGGCAACAAATAAAACTTCTGAACCTTTTTGAAGCCCTAAACTCATTATAGCCATTATCGATTTGGCATTTTTAACATTTCCATTAAAATGAATTTCCACGTTTGATTTAAATGCCGATAAAGTTTTAGCAAGCACACCCGCAGGTCGAGCGTGCATGCCTTCTTCGTTAAGTATGGTTAGTTTCTTTTCCATAGTCCCTTTTTATGCCTCACAAAGTTTAAGCTCAACATTTAGCACGGGCTCAGAAACTTTTACCATTCCCTGCTGAACAATTTCGATACCTTTGACCGCGTCCATGTTTGTGACCACAACGGGTGTGATAGTAGATTTTGCCTTTGCTCTAACGAGTTCGAGGTCAAATTCCATCAATTTTTCGCCAGCAACAACTTTTTGCCCTTCTTTAACAAGAGCTTTAAAACCTTCACCATTCATTTTTACTGTATCGATTCCCACATGAATAAGAATTTCGATTCCTTCATTGGTTCTTAAACCAATAGCATGTTGAGTTCTAAAGATTTGAACAACTTCTGCATCTACAGGAGCACGAACGACGCCTTCAGTAGGATTAACCGCAAAACCTTCGCCTAACATTTTAGAGGCAAAAGTATCATCGGGAACTTCTGTAATCGCAAGAATTTCGCCTTTCATTGGAGAAAGCAATTTCAAAGCACCACCCTTTTGAGAGGCGTTTGAAGTTTTTGCTTTTTGAGTTCGCACTGGAAGTTCTTTACCAGCCATAATGGCTTTGATTTCTTCTTTAAGTTGATCGGACTCCACTCCAAAAACAACTTGAAGATTGCCACCTGTAGCCTTCATAACACCTGAGGCGCCAAGGGCCTTCAAACGGGCTTCATTAACAAGAGACATATCTTTTACAGTGAGTCTTAAACGAGTGATGCAGGCATCAATCTCAAGAATATTTACTGTATTTCCAAGTGCCACAAGAATTTCTTGTGCGCGCTCAGACCCTTCAGCAACATCTTCACCTTCTGCCAATATATCGCCTTCTTCACGACCAGGAGTTTTAAGATTGAGCCAACCAATCGCCGTGTAAAATACTCCAAAATAAATAATTCCGACCAAAGGACCTACAACACCAAAAAGAAACATACTGTTCTTTTGATTGAAATATCCCAAAGCCCAGTCAATCAAAGAGGCTGAGAATGTGTAACCTTGGTGAATGTCAAAAAGGTTAGTGAGATAACCAGAACAGAAAGCCGCTAAAACGTGGAACACATAGAGTATAGGAGCCACGAAAATAAATGCAAATTCAATGGGCTCAGTGATACCAGTAATGATGGAAGTGAGAGCTGCAGAAAGCATCACACCCGCAACCATTTTTCTTCGCTCAGGACGCGCACGAAGTGTCATAGCCAATGCAGCCGCAGGCAATCCAAACAACATGATTGGAAATTCTGAAGCCATAAAACGTCCCGCAGTGGCATCGCCTCCAAAGTAACGAGTGGCATCTCCACGTAAAACTTGGCCAGTTTTAGTTACAAATTCTCCGAATTCATAAAGAAAGGAAGGATAGTAAACGTGATGCAAACCAACAGGTATTAAGAATCTTTTTCCAGCTGCATAAAATGCGGGGCCCAAATCAGAGCCCATTACAAAAACACCGAAATTTCTAATTAAAGATTGAACTGGGGGCCACATGAAACCTAAAAGTATAGCCACACCTACCGAAGAAGCCGCTGTGATAATAGGAACAAGACGTTTACCTGCAAAAAATCCGAAAACCGGATGAAGTTTAGTTTGATAATATTTTTTATAAAGTTGAGCGCTCAGCAATCCAATAATGATTCCCCCGAAAACTCCTGTATCAATTTTTAAGGGGAGCTCGCGAAGTTCTGTAATCACCTTTAAAACGTTGGCCAAAGTAAAATAACCAACAACAGCCGACAATCCAGCCACACCTGCACCGCCCGTAAAACCGATGGCAACACCTACAGCAAAAACCACTGGAAGTTGTTCGAAAATTGAAATTCCGCCAGTGAATAAAATTTTAGCGATGGCATTGATTATGGGATGAGTGACAACGCCCGCAGCATCAACAGCGATGCCTTGCAGATATCGCGCTAAAGCAACCAAAAGACCAGCGGCGGGCAATACCGACACCGGGACCATTAAAGACTGTCCTACTTTTTGTAGAATACTGAAAAATGATGATTGAGATTTTGATGAGCTCACGAATTTCTAACCTCCTAGGTTTTAGGGTAGGCAATAGTTACCTTAGTTCTAAGAGGATGTCACCTCGTGTCGAAGCCCTACATGGATAACTTAGAATTTTTAAATATTTAGAGCTTTAATTGAGCTCAAATTCTTAAAGAATCCTCTGATTTTACATTATCTAAGTTTCTAAATTAAATAGATTTATCAATTTGACGCATAGCACTATGTGGACTATTAATCCACCGCATGGGCCTAGGATACAATTTCAAATTCTTTCTCAAAAGAGTCTACATCCTGCTACTAGCTTTAGCCCATATCAATTTTGCTAATGCCGCTAAAAGCAACTGGCTAACCCTACCCCATAGATGCGACTTTGCTTTAGCACTCAAAAATTGGCCCCTGATTAGCGGCCTTAGCGAAGAAAAACTCAACGATAAATCTTTTAGAGAAATTTTAAGTGAAGCCATAGATAGGCTTTCAAAAAATTCCGGCAGAGACAATGCCGATTCAGAAATCCAATTAAAGTTAATGAGGGCTCTAAATAATAGCAACGCAGAGCTGGCCAATCGAAGTGACGTTGATGAATTGGTCAACGATTTAAAGATAGGGCGCGACTCTCAACTTTTAGGAAATAGTCACGTCTTTTCCACACACCAATCAAAAGACACCTTTAAACTTTCTTCTGAGTCGAGACTGAGAGTTTTAAAAATGCGTTACTCTGAATTTCAAAAAGACGACGAAAGTGCCGTAGCTGTTGAAGAAGTTGAAACGCAACAAGAAACTCAAACACAGTCCACCGAGAGCTCCGCCACTAACGGAAATAGAGTGAGCGTATTCGGATATAAAATTGAACTAGACGACAAAGCTCCGCTGCTCGAAGCACTCAACAAAGATTTAATTAATGATCGCTTTTATACAAAAAATGTACCCACAGGAGCTGGGAGATTAATTGTAATTGGACATGGATTAGCAAGCCTCTTTAATGCATTTGCAGTATTAATGAAGAGTCCAAATTTTGAAAATATAACGTCCTCAGAACTTTTACACAAAAATTTCATGGGTGGACTCTCTCTTTTTGGGGGAATGATGGCCATTTCTCTACTGGATAAAGTGTCGCCCTGGAAAATTGATCGAAAATTTGGAAAATTTATAAATTACGTAGTCCAACAAGAAGCGCTCAAAAAAAAGGACTCACTCCACGAAAGTTCTGCTCACTATGGTTCAACATTCAAAACATCTTTTGATGGTGTCTATTTTTCACTCGACTTAGTCTATGTCTCAAAAGCTAACGAAAAATCTAAACTTTTTGCCTTTCTTCAAGAAACAACCCAAAAACCAAATTTTCCAAAATCTAAAAGAAAAAAAGAAGAAGATCGCCTCAAAGAAGAAGAATTAGAATGGCTCCCGGGCGGAGCGCCTTCTCCTGCTCGACCCTAAGTTGTCTTTATGTTGAGTGCCATGCAGGCACAGAAAATAATTTTCACCGCAACGGGTTACTTAAAATTAACAATTTGAGTATCAAGTTTTTTTCAAAGGTGGACGATAGCCTACTTACGACGGTTAGATCGCTTTCGTTGCTTAAGCTCATCCAAAGCGCTACTACGCTTTGGATTAGACGAAAGACCAATAACAGAATTTCGAGGTGTCTCATACACACCTATCCTTTCTGTCGCGCTTCACATTCTTATGAACTTTGTACCTGCATGGCAGATTGGCCCTTGCTAAATTAATGCCAAAACAACTCCAAACTTAAAAAGCAACAAACGCTGCGCATCACAACTTGGCGCACAGTGTGCTGGGTCTTAACGGAAAATGCCTTGCGTTTTCCCTATAAAGCCTCTTTAAAGGAAGTAGGGATACTCAAAATCATCATTTTTTAAGGAGAAAGCAGATGTCTGCAACAAACACCGAAAAGCAAAAAGCCCTAGAATTAGCCCTTGGCGCCATCCATAAACAATTTGGAAAAGGTGCCATCATGAAGTTAGGGGCGGATTCTAAACCTAACGAAGGTATCCCCACAATTTCCACTGGATCCCTCGGACTCGACATAGCCCTAGGAATTGGTGGACTTCCCAAAGGTCGTATCATCGAAATTTTTGGACCTGAGTCTTCTGGTAAGACCACTATCTCATTACAAGTCGCAGCAGCCTGCCAAAAAGCAGGAGGCACCGTAGCCTTTGTCGACGCCGAACATGCGCTCGATATTCAGTACGCTCGCAAATTGGGCGTGAACATTGAAGACATTCTTGTCTCTCAACCCGACACCGGCGAACAAGCTTTAGAAATTACCGATATGCTCGTGCGCTCAGGAAGCGTCGACCTCATCGTTGTCGACTCAGTGGCCGCATTGGTGCCACGCGCTGAAATCGAAGGTGAAATGGGCGACAGTCACATGGGATTGCAAGCCCGCCTCATGAGCCAAGCACTTCGCAAACTCACCGCATCCATTAACCGCAGCAACACAATGGTGATTTTCATCAACCAACTTCGTATGAAGATTGGCGTGATGTTTGGAAATCCAGAAACCACCACAGGTGGAAATGCTTTGAAATTCTACGCAAGCGTACGCCTCGACATTCGTCGTATTCAAGCGCTTAAAAATGGTGAAGAAGTCATTGGTTCAAAAACACGAATCAAAGTTGTTAAAAACAAAGTGGCCGCTCCTTTCAAACAATGTGACTTCGACATGCTTCACGGCGAAGGCATCGATCGCTTCGGAGAAATTGTCGACATTGCGGCTCTCCACAACATCGTAGAAAAGAGTGGAGCTTGGTACAGCTACAATGGAGAGCGTGTAGGCCAAGGTCGAGATTCCGCCATTCAATTTTTGAAGGACAATCCCGACATGGCGGCCTCTATCGAACAAGCTATCTACAATAAACTAGGCATCAATCGTAAGGTTGCCATCCCCGCACCTAAAGCTAGCGTTGCTCCAACAGCAACTAGCGCAGCCGTCGTTGATGAAGACGAAGATAAAAAGTTAAAAGCTAACGGCGCAGCTGCAGCTAAAAAAGGACCCAGACCTTCAGCCACCGCCTAAAACTTTTTAAAGTTTTAAATTAAAACCCTGTTTGAGTTAAAACTCAGACAGGGTTTTTTTATTTATAAATCAGACAAAACTTTGACACTAAAATAAATAATAAAAAAATAAGAATAAGCTATGCCTATAGCCCCGCTCAAATAATCCCGAAAAGCTAAACATGAAATGTGTCATTCAAAAACTCATACTGAATGAATGCATTCAAGTTATATTCCTATTACTAACGCTTACATTTTCGATATATGCGAGAGAAGAAACTTCCGACAGCATTTTAGAAACAGATCTTCTACAAAGTTCTCAAAACTACTCTCAAGATTTATTAAATCGATTTGACCCTAAAAAATATTTTGTGATTGGATTTGGCAACACAACTGCGCTCACTGGAGCCTACTTAAGAGATAAACTCGGACCCAATTATAAAAATTATTACAAAGAACTTATGGTCTCCGGAATCAATGATTACATGATTTCTGAGGGAAACAAAAAAGAAATCAACTTTAAAGAAACCTTCTTTAAAATGATGGACATGATCATTCCACCAGACGAAATCTTGAAAGGAAGAAAAATTATTATTCACAGAGTTTTATGGATGGGAGCTACGCACCTTAGCTTTACTGCTCTTCTTAAAGAATATAAAAAGCGACGACCAGAACTAAAGTTTGGAGCCTATTTCATAGGATACGAAGACGTTCTAGATAATGAATTTTTATTTCACGATAATGTTTTTAACCCCAAAGATATTGTTGTAAAAAAAGACGATAGTTTCACTAGAAAACTTCTAGATTCAACACACACAAAAACCAACGAAGCCATAAAAAGCGAACTCAATTCTTACAGAGAAACAGAAATAGCTAATTTCAAAGAATTACGTGAAGGTCATTGGGAAAAGCTTGGAGTTAGCCGAGGAAATCCCAGAAACTTTCCTAGAATTTCTCGATTTGATGCGAATGAATGCACGTCATTACTCTCAAATATTGCAGAAGCAGACATTGGACTATCCAACTAATGCAATTGCTTTTAATTAGAATAGCAAAAATGAGCGTCTTCGATTTCACCACACTCAAGGCCCTGTGTTGTCTTCGAATATAAAAAGTAAGCTTCAGGTTTGAATACGTAGAGTGTATTATTGTCGCGCTGACCACTCCTCAAAGCACTCATAGTTTTGTTACAAGTTTCCATATACTTTGACCAAGGAAATCGACTTGCTGACCCAATGTTAACAGTCCAATCATTTTTTGCGGCCATTGCCATTAAGGGATAATAATACCAATGCTCCCAATGAAAGCTCTGAGTCGGACAAAGCTCTTTTTCATCGCTATAAACAACTACAAGATTTTCGATTTTTTTATTTTTTGAAAACTCTTTAAGTTTATCAAGAGCAACTTCATTATAAATTATATCCGGAGATCGTGGGTAATCTACGATTCTCCAAACATCAATAAATTGAATCAGCAATAATCCAAACAAAGCCAATTGGGACACTTGTCTTTTCTGTGATTTAAAAAATTCAATAAACGCCCAAAACATTAAGCAATAATAAAAGGGCCAGACAAAACGCCCCGAGGAACGAAACGTATTGGCGACGACTCCTAAATGTTTATATATAAAATCTAAATTTAAAATAGCCTTTCCTGCAAATGTTACTGGAGTCGCAAGCGCATAAATCCACATTAAAAAAACTAATACGAATAAAGGATAATACGAATGATTAAGGAACTTTTCCTTCTTAAATAGTTTTCTCAAAAAGACATACAATAAAAGTAAAATAGAACCTAAACCCAAGAAGGAATAACCTTCGTACTGTCCCTCGCCATGTGGCAAATTAGGCAATAGAACAGGCAAATCATGGGGATGAAAAAAACTTAAAAGATCGGCTGAATAATATCCAAAACCCGAATTAGTGGTATCCCCAATCCGAAAATAGCCATGAACCCAAAGCGTCATTAATGACAGCGCTAGACCTAAAAAATAACTAAAAGCGATTCTATAAGTTTTAACTTCAACTACTGAAGCCAATCCAATAGCCAAATACATGGCCCACAAATAGGGATGCAATGAACTTGCCAATATGAAACTAAAAATCCAAAAAGCATCTAAACGAAAACTTATCTGCCTCTTTGCAAATTTCAAATAAAAGCCCACGCCTAGAAGCAAAATCCATTGCGCACTTAAGGCCATATGATGGTTTCTCCCCATTAAAGGCGGAGCTATCATAAAAAACAATGATGCAATAAAAGAATAATTTCGACTGCGCGTTTCTGATTTTAAAATTTTATAAGAACAGTATCCTGAAAGAAAAATACTCAGCAGATACCACCAACTAAAATACTGAAAGGGTTCTCCCAATATAGGAGAAAGCATTTTATAAAAGTAAGCAGCCAATGGAACAGAATCGGTCGTGCCAATGGAGGCACCAAACGGATAAATATATTTAGGCAAATATCCAAGTGGCCAAGCCCAATTTTGAAATCTAAAATATAGCCATCCTAAATACTCAACAGCCCAATCCGTTTGCCATAGCCACTTGTCTTCCCTTGGGTTCAGCAATGAAACGTCCATTCGAAGGTGATGAATCCAAAACGCCATCAATGATAAAGCCAAAGCAATAACTATGTTTTTTCTATAAAATCCAGATTTATGCTTTCCTTGATGAGACTTCATTGTTTCTCCTTATAGAAGCATAGGAATGAAGCTTTTCCAAATTCAGTTAAAGTCTTTTCTTGAAAGCAGCTTTCATTCAATGGCAAAGCGCCTTAAACTGAGCTTATGGCAGCCAAGTTTGAAACAAAAATCACCCAAAAAGGCCTCAAAGTTCTGGTTATCTCACAAGCGCCAACGGATGAAAACGGAGTTATTTTAACTGACCTCTACGTAAGAATTCCAACTGCTGATCGTTTTATTTTATTTATTAGTGAAGGTGAAAAATTAGATGCAGATAGAATCAATAAACTCTATCAACATCCCGACCCACGTCTTTATACACCTACAGAACAATGGCAAAATCGTCACAAGAAATATAAAATTAAAGATTCTGATCCAAATAAAATTGGAGCAGAAACTCAAGAAATTATAACTTCTTTATATTTGGATTTATTAGATGGTTCGGAGCCCTCTGAAGGCGCCTTAAAAAAGCTCTCTCAAATCGCCAACGAAATCACTGATAGCGTTCTCTCAGATACAAAACAATATGAAGACCAAATGCTAAAACAATTAAGCGACCTCTCTCGCTTAGAGGACTCTTACGCCATTCGAGCGCTGGCTATATTATTTTCTTTAGCCAATGGATACACTTCAAAAAAAGCCATAATGGATATACATTCCACCTCTACAATTATGGACGTCAATCTTTTAGATTTTATCAAAGAAGATGTAGACAATTATTATCGCGATCCCAGCTCAGCCTCTGAAGATTTTCTAAGAGCCTACAAACAGCATCCCGCAAAGGCCAACTTAATGGCTACCACCAAACTCCCCTTTATAACGGATTCTGGACTTCAAATTATTCTGAACCATCATGAGTTTCATAACGGTAGTGGTTTTCCCCGAGGCACTCGCACCAAGCCACTCCCCGATATTATTAAAATTATGTCACTTGCCGTAGATGTGTTCGAAACCATGAAAAGAGCTGAATTAAATGAAAAGAAAATTTCACTAGCAGAAGCTCTAAAAATAGTTGGAGAATTTGAGGTTGAAATCCACACCCGCCGCCATCAATCTTCAATTATAGACAAAGTCTTTAGTCACCTAGGTCTCAACGTCAAGCCAGAAGAAGAGAAAAAATAGAATCAATCTTGCAACAATTCTAGGTGTTTAAATTATCAACATTGGCTTCAAAGATTCAACACGTTTTGTGATTGGTAAGTTCACTATATTCAAAAAATTAACACAATCTTAACATTAAGATATTTAATCTAAATCTAGCGGCACAAGGGGATTTAGGGCATGAAGAAATCATTAAAGTTTTTAAACATCTTTATTTTAAGTTTAACTAGCGCACATTTTACCTTCTCTCAAAGCACTGAGAATGATGACTATTTGAGAATTTCTAACGATCAAGGTGAATTTACTGGTTCTCTCTATGATTATTATGTGGATAAAATACGCAATGGTTCTGAGGATGAGTTTTTAAAAGCTTTATATAATCTTCAAATAGATTACACCGATGGCGGAAAACATCTCTCCATTATTCGCGGTGACCTTAACATTCATAGGCTAATTAATGAGCGCGCCAATAAAATAGCTAAAGAACATAATTTTCCCTCAAAATTTTATATGGGTACCATTGATAGATACACCACCATGAGTGGGGCAGATTCATTCACATTACGCGACTTAAGACATACTGAAAGCGATTTAAATTTTACAAACTTTTATAAAGCCCTTATTGCGAAAAGATTTCAAGAAGCTAAAAGCGCAAAAGAATGGCTCAAAGCCGCTGAAACTGAGTTGCCTTTAGGTAGAAGTGAATGGGATGGTATTAAATCTGATGCCGTCAAAGCCCACGAAATGAGATTTTATGAACTCAATCCTACAACTGAAGATTTAGCGGTTTTCACAAAAAAATACAGAAGAGGTGGATTAACATATGTTCCTGTTACACCTTATTTTGAAAGTTTACGGGCTGAATTCTTAAAAATACATCCAGATTATCAAAAGGCATGGATCCCTGATGAAGATTTAATTCCTTATGCTTTAAAATTAATGAAAAGCTCCAAGACAAGTGAAGCACTAAGGCTTGAGGCTATTAAATATTGCCTTTCGCTTCACTCCATTGATTTAGAAAGAATTGCCATTTTAAATTTAAAAAAGATTTCGCCAGAATCAAGACTAAATTTTTTAAACGAACTTACGCAAGGAGAGCAATCTTGGGCCAAATATAAAATAGGTGCAAATCCTAAAGAACTTTTACAGGTTATAGATTTTTCCGACCCTAGATCACTGCCCATAGCTCTTTCAGTTCGAAGTAAATCAGTAATTAATGATTGGATAGATTATGAAAATCCAGACAAGAATCAAGTTGCCCTCTATGACTTAATCGCCTCAAATAAAAATCCAGTTTTACACTACAACGAAATCCCTGCAGGACTCGCGCTTGCTGAATTGGAAATTCGAAATAGAAGCAATTTGCCCTTTCAATTTCATGAAGCCATGAAAAACTGGATGGCCTCACCTTTAAAAAATGAGGCTGACTTAGATAGTCGTATGCGAGTTTTGAGATGGGATTACGATCTCAACAATCGACAATTTAGAGAAGCTGAAATCTTTGCCAATCTAAATGACCATTTTGCCCAAAGTATTATTGAAAAATTTTTAAAACGCAAAGGCCACGAGGGTGTCTCTAATTTACTTATTAAAAAACTTTTGCAATACGAAAGAAATCCTGCGCGCTTAGAACCATGGTTGAGTCGAATGTATACTGCTTATACAAAAAAACCTCACTCATTTGCGACTTCTAAATTTTTAGGGATGTGGAATGATTGGACCGAAATACTCTCTAATAGAGCTGTTAGAGAACATTTACAAAAAATGTATCCTGATTTACTAGCCTTTGAAGGTAAGAATTCTATACTTGAAGCTACCAGAAAAAATTTACAAGGATTTATAAAGGGAACTAATCCATTACCTCCAGCCGACATGCAATCAGATTACAATACGATGGCTACTAAAATTAGAGAGCTTTCTGATAACCCACATATCGATATTTGGGGTCCCGTCTCTAAAGAAGCTCACGCAGAAAGTTTAGCTCTTCAAAAAAATGAACCCGCTGGAAGAATCAAACGATGGGTTCGCGCCTTAGTTAATCTCTGTAGTTTGAGTAAAAGAAACAACGGCTAGTTATTTATTTAGAAATTATTCTAGCGAAACTAACTTTTTAAGGCCTTCGATTTCTTCGGCTTGTAAATATCGATATTGGCTGCGTACCATTTTTCCAAGTGAAATTGGACCAAAGCTTTCACGACAAAATTTATCAACCGGACGACCAATTTGTTCAAACAGTTTTCGAATGGCTCGATTTTGAGGCTCAGTTGTGGTGATTCTTAACCACTGCTTTCCTTCAGTGGCGCGCTCTAATTCAATATCGCTAATTTTAATTCTTTTATTTTCAACTAAAACTTTTGAATCAAGAATTCTTTTAATTTGCTTTTCTTCTAAATGGCCATCAATTTTCATTAAATACGTTTTGGGAATTTCGTATTTGGCCATATTCAGCCTTTGAGCCAATTCACCATCATTGGTCAGCAAAAGTAAACCTTCAGCATCGGTATCAAGACGACCAATAGGTATCACTCGCTCTTTAACTTTAGGCATAAGATCAAACACTGTTCCACGTTCAAGAACTTGATCGCTCGGACGCTGTGGTAAAACTCCTTTGGGTTTAAATAGTGCAATCACAACTCTGTTAGGAGCATTCGAATTATGCAAAAGCTTTCCACGAACTTTAATATGATCTTTTCCAGGAATAACTTTTGTTCCTAATTTTGCGACTTGACCATTAACAGTAATTTCTCCCAAAGCTATCCACTCTTCAGCTTGTCTTCTAGACGCTAAGCCATAGTCGGCCAATAATTTTTGTAATCGAATGGGTTGGCTCACAATTAGCTTCCTTATGCTTCAGCGGAAGGAACCGGGACATCAGAATCAAGAAGTGGAGTCTCAAAACGTTCTTCAGCCGGATCGTTCACGTCAAAATCGCCACGATCAGGATTAGCTGCAAGTGGCGATAGTGGATCTAGCTCAGGATCAGCAGCAAGTACAATACCATCTGCATCTGCCCCACCCTGAAGTTCACGACTAAATTCCTCAAGACTTGGTAAATCATCGAGGGAATTAAGGCTAAATATCTCTAAAAAATAAGGACTTGTGGAATAAAGCATTGGACGTCCGGGCAACTCAGCGTGGCCATCCATTTTAATAAGATTTTTTTCAAGCAATCCACGAAGTAGGTGACCCGAATCAATTCCACGAACGGAATCAAGATCAGCACGAGTGACGGGCTGCTTGTAAGCAACAATAGCCAAAACCTCCAGAGCGGATTTAGAAAGTCTGGCAGGTTTTTCTTCAACAATTTTTTGAACAACATCGGCTTGTTTACGATGAGTTCGATATTGATAAGACTGTGCCACTCTACAAAGCTGCACACCTTTATTCTCAGTGGCCGCCTGCATCTCTTCAATAATTTCTTTTAAATTTTCAGTATCAAAATTTAATGAAGTTAAAATACGCTTAATTCTTTGTAGACTAATAGGTTTAGGACTCGCAAAAATCAGCGCCTCTATAGCCTGAATAATTTCATCGCGATCGTAAACTAAGCCCTCTTTTGCAACAGTAGTTGTTGAGTCAGACTCAGAAGACGCCTCAACTTCAACAGAATCTTCAGACTCTAGCTCAAGAGCTTCAGCGGGAATATCTGCTTCGACTTCTACAAGAGCCTCTTCTTCTGTCATGGAGGCCACAATAACAATTTCTTCGTTGTTCTCAGCACTAATGACTTCTACTTTTTCTTCAGTAGAAACAGGCTGAACTTCACTTTCAATTTCTTTCTTTTTTTTCTTCTTTTTTTCTTTCATAAATTCTTCTTCTTTAATTCTTTTTTTTAAAGCTTTTAATCCCAGCTCAAGGTGTTTTTTGTAAGCTTCACAAAACTTTCAATCTCTTCAGGATTCATTTTTCGAGACAAGACTATAGGTCCAAAGTTTTCGGTTTGATTAATTTTCAAAACTTGTAATTTCGCCATTTCCAAAGAACCCAAAAAATTCGATATCAAATGGGGAACGGAATGTAAGCCCGGCATCAAAGATTCAAAAGTAAAACTCTCTTCTGCTTTTAATCGCTCAACTATATTTTTAATCGCTCCTGAAACTGGAACAGAATCACTAAACACTTTATGAACCACTCCCGATTCACGTTTTATGGCTTCTCTAAAAGCTTCTAAAAGCTGAAACGAATTACTGAGCGCGACTTGCGGTTCAATTTCATTTTCAATGTCTTCCAAACCTGTATTTCGACAAACAAAGACATCGCGATTTAAACGAGGTCTATCTTCAAGCATCTGAGACAATTCTTTGTAACACTTGAGCTGCAACAATTGTCTAATCAGACGATTCTTGGGATCGGGGCCCATGGCTTCGTCTTGAACTTCTTGAGGCAAAATCAACTGACTCTTTATATAGGTCAGCGTGGCCGCCATAACTAAATAGTCGCTGGCCACATCGAGATTAAGCTCTCGCATGTAGTTTAAGTAACGAAGATATTGTTGAGTAATTGTCGCAATTGGAAGATTAAGAATATCGAGCTCATGCGTTTTAACTAAATAAAGCAAAAGATCGAGAGGTCCTTCAAAATCAACCAGTTGAACCCGGCAATCAATAGGCACCGAATTGTCTCGTACACTCATTTACGAATAGTTTTAACATGAATTTTTAAAGGCCGCACCCTAGCTTTTAAAAGCTAAAATCAAAGAGCCTAAATGATGTTAAAAACTTGATAAATAAGGGCATAGAGAATGGTGACTGGAAGCGCCAAATACCTCAGAACCCCAGTAAATAAGAGTATAATCAATAAAATTTGAGCTTGATTTGAATATTCATCTATTTTTAAGGCCGTAGCGGGTTTTACTAAGCCTTGAATGATTCGAGCGCCATCTAAGGGCGGAAGCGGTAATAAATTAAAAAAAGCCAAAAAGAGATTCAACTGAACAGCCATATCTAGCATTTTCAAACCCGATCCCATCATTCCCTGAACTTCCATAGCTTGAAAAATTGACCCAGGCACATGCGACTTCAACATAGACATTATAAAAGCGAAAACTATGGCCAATAGGATATTTGAGGCTGGTCCAGCCGCGGCGACTAAAGCCATATGTTGAAATGGTTTTTTAAAATTTCTAGAATCTACAGGCACTGGATTGGCCCAACCAAAAAGTAAATGCGAACCCATTAAAATAGATAGAGCCGGAAAAATTACCGTTCCGAACCAGGAGATATGCGCCATAGGGTCTACAGTCATTCTCCCCATATAACGAGCTGTGGAATCTCCAAAACGCTCAGCCACCCAGGCATGCGCATATTCATGGAAACTTAAGCTGATGATAAACGGAGGTAAAAACAAAAGAATCATCTGCACTTTATCCATGGGAAAATCCCTAAGGACCTAGCTTAGAACCGAGTCACTCAGAAGAAAAGTCTAATTCTTAGGACTAGTGAGTCTTGACGCTAATACCCAGCGTGCCTCAAAGTGAAAACATGAGCTTGGGACTCTTTGAAAGTTTACTAAAAAATGCCGTTGGAGTTGGCGCCAGTGATTTGCATTTAAAAATTGGTCTTCCCGCGCTGGTTAGATATCGAGACGAAATCAGGGTTCTCTCTAAATCAAAAGAAACTTTGAATAAGCAACAGATAGAGGAAATGATATCCGCCATTCTTCCACAAAGACTTCGCTCATCCTTTGAAAGCGGGAAAGAAATTGATTTTGCTTATAGCTTTTCTGGAGTGGGTCGATTCAGGCTCAATATTTATTTACACCGTGGCCAACATGCTATGGCTATTCGCTTCATTCCATTTGAAATTAAATCTATTGAAGACCTGGGATTACCCATTATTTTAAAAAAAATTGCCCTTAAAAAAAGAGGCCTCGTTTTAATTACAGGGCCAGCTGGTAGTGGAAAATCCTCAACCTTGGCCTCCATGATTGATGAACGCAATAAAACTGAAAGTGGCCACATCATCACCATTGAAGATCCGGTTGAATTCTTAATTCGCGATCGCAAATCTATTGTGACTCAAAGAGAAATTGGAATCGACACCGAAAGTTTTCAAAGCGGAATTAAAAATTCCCTCAGACAAGACCCCGATGTCGTCATGATTGGAGAGATGCGAGATCGAGAAAGCATTGAACAAGCCTTAAGCGCTGCCGAAACTGGCCACTTAGTCTTAAGCACTCTACACACACGTGATGCCGCTGAAACAGTTTCCAGAATTTTAGGAATTTTCCCCTCCGAATCTCGCGATCAAATTCGATGGCAACTGAGCTCTTGCTTAGAAGCCATAGTTTCTCAAAGACTAGTGCCCATATTAGACCGGAGCCAAAAGAAAACTAATGTTGTTGCTACCGAGCTATTACTAGGCACTCCAAGAATTAAAGAATGCTTAGAAGATCCGCGAAAGCTTGGAGCTCTCTATGAAGCCATTGAAAAGGGGAGTGCTTATGGAATGCATTCTTTTGATCAATCACTCATGCGCCTCTACCAAGAGGGTTTAATTAAACGAGATCAAGCCGTTGAAAACGCCACTCGTCCCGCAGATATGGAACTAAAACTTAGAGGGATTAATCCAAGTGGAAGTGGATCGAGCTCCGCCCAAGTAGACACCAACAGTGGCCCTAGAGATATTGAAATAGAAGATATAGACCCCACCCATATCAAACGTAAAAAATAATCAAAATATTCTCATTTTTTTGATTTTATTTTCCTTGTTTAAAAATTGAGGCTCTTAGAATTTCTAGTCACTGCAATTTTTATTTGCAGAGAGGAGTCTTTATGAAAACCAAATTATTTTTATTAACAGCCCTTTTGGCTACAAGCTTTTCAGCCACGACTAAAGAAGAAAAGAAAGAGCCCTGCCAAATCGGTTACCCATTAGCTACCGTGAATACCATTGCCGACATTCTCACCGGATATGGAGCCCAAGAAAAATTAAAAGTTTTTAGACAATATGTTTCAATGACCGACTCAGTCACCTTTTCAGAAAAAAGAGATTGGCATAAAAACCCCGTATCTTCAGTAACACTCAGTGGAAATGCAACGGTTGAAGGTGATATCGCCTGTGGTCGATTGAGCTTAACAGTAACAAGGTCTTTTGAACGAACCAAAGGTGATCCTTTATTTCCTGGCTACTGGGTTTATAACTTCAAAGCAAAAACCTCTGAACTTTTAGACTATTGCCGAGATCAAGTTAAAAAAAGTCTAGCTCTCTAATCTTTTTAAGCAACTTAGCGGTGTGCACCCCAACCCACACCGCTAACTCTAGGCGCCATAGAAATATTTCGAATAGTTCCCAGTTTACTGTTAATTATCATCTTTAAGAATGAAAAAACTGGTTAAAGGTATAATTGAGTTTCGAAAAAAGAAACTTCCAAGCTATAAAGATACTTTTGCCAAATTAGCTTTGGGCCAAAAACCCGATGCCCTTTTTATTGGATGTTCAGATTCTCGTGTCGCAGTAAACGTTTTCGCCTCAACAGATCCTGGCGATTTATTCGTAAACAGAAATCTTGGCAACATGGTCCCCCCTTATAGGGACCGCGATCAAACACAAGATGGCGTAGCCGCAGTTATTGAATTTGCACTCGAAACTTTAAAAGTTAAAAATATTATTATCTGTGGTCACTCAGAATGTGGCGCCATGATGGCTCTCAATGAGGGCCTCCATAAAATCACTTCGCGGGGATTACAATCTTGGCTAGCCAATAGCGAATCTGTTTTGGAATGGCTCAAAACAAAACCTCAATTTGCATCTGATTTGGCCCAACATAATAGACTTTCGCAACTCAACGTTCTCAAACAAATTGAAAACCTAAAAACCTACACCTTAGTTCAGAATCTTATAAAAGCAGGTGAACTCAACATTCACGGTTGGTGGTTTGATATCGCCAAGGCCGAAGTTTACTCATTTGATGACAATAAAAATGCTTTTTTTCTAATTGAAGAAAATGAAGAGTCTCGTAACGTGTTGAAAATTTGAGACATTTTATTGTTTAAAAGTCTTTCCTTTGTCCAAATTATAGACTCCCTTGATCTAGAATTTCCATCAGACATGCGTAAGATAAGAGTTATGAAATCAAAACTTCTTAGTTTTACAACACAGATTAAAGTCTTTTCATTTTCTATGCTCTTTGTGAGCTTCGCGAGCTCTGTATCGTCAGAAGCTGCGTCTTGGAATCTTCCGGCGTGTAAAATTCTAGCAAGAAAAGTTAACACCAAAGCTTGGATGCCCTTTCCTGAAAAATTCGCCAAAGGCACCGACATCAAAGCTCTTGGCGCTTCTAAAATGGGAAAAAACCCAGCCATTATTTTTCAATTGGCCGGCACCCCCAGCCCCTCTCAACAAGGATTAGAATTTAAAGCTCAAAGAAAATGTTTCGCAGGTGATTTACCGGCTGATCCAGTGGCTTCAACTAATTCATTAACACTCGACGACAGCTCAGATTTTGGAAATATCGATGAAGCTCCTCCAGCTGCAGAAGCTCCCTCTTCCACAGGCGCTAAAAACCGCAGTTGGATGCTACGAGGATTATATTTAACTAAAGAAGATCTTTTCTATGAAAGCTCTACATCAAAGCTCGATAGAGTTTATGGAACTTATTATGGTTTAAGCGTAGGTGCCGCCTTCAAGCGTGATTGGGGTAAAAGACAATCTGGCCTTTATTTTGGAGCCGTTTATTTAACAGGCGAAGGCAAAAGTTCTAAAACAACAAATATTGCTTATAAGGCTTCCTCAAGTGCTTACGGCGCCGAATTTGAACCCTATTACCTTTTCGGAATGGGTCAGAAATTTGCAGCCGGTCCAGCAGTTAATTTAATGATCACCAATGGAAGCTGGAAAAAAGCGACCAACGGAAGTATCGACACCACACTTAATATGACCACTACTATGAATTTAAAAATGGAATACAGAATGCGCAAATACATATTGGGCTCAAGAGTGGGAATGGGTATTAAAACTCAAATTTGGGGCGCTACTCTAGACTTT
This sequence comes from uncultured Bacteriovoracaceae bacterium, assembly GCA_964609695.1. Classification (GTDB taxonomy): domain Bacteria; phylum Bdellovibrionota; class UBA2428; order UBA2428; family UBA2428; genus JAGNHS01. Next base: position 10,571 of record CAZSSP010000015.1, on the reverse strand, counting down.
GGTGCTCCTTTTTAAATCAAAGAAATTTAAAGCCAGGGAAATAAATCAAAGTTGATTTGGTAAATATTTTTCTTTTGCGACTTAAGAACTCTTCGCTCAGATTTTTTTAAGAAGTCTTTAAAATCCTCTTGAATAGCCTCAAACGCATCATCATCGGCAGAAAAAGTCGCCATAAAATTTAAATCCTTTTTAGAGGATTTTGCTGAAATTCTCTTAAGACACATCATACGAAGTAAATTTTGATGAGCGCTACACCAAGAAGAATCTTTATCTAAATGCATATGATCTTTAATAACTTTTAGCTGAAGCCCCTCTTTTTCAATCAATTTCAAATTAAGCAATTCTTCTATACAAGAATTTAATTGTGCATCACTCATTTGTAGAGAATTTTGAAAATCTTTCATTCTTTTAGAATCTGGCTGAGTTCCTAAAAATAAATGCAAAAGCATTATTTTAGGTTCAAGAAAATATTTGAGCATGGAATCGCTCGCCGCCTGAGGAGCCTCAAGAGAGCTTGAAAGTTTTTCAGCTTCTTTCAAATATTTATCAGCCCTTCGCGACCATTGCTCACGTCGACCAGGGTTTGAACTACGCTCATATTCATTGAGTGCTTCGAGACAACTGAGCTCAACGGACTTTAATTTCAAGGACTCCCCCAAGGCATAAATGTGATCGGGCTGAAGTGCTTCCTTGCCCTTCATGGCCTTGGATAACTGACTTGTATGTAAACCAGACAAACGAGCAATTCGACTTAGTGTAAGATGACGTTGCTGAGCCCTCTTTTCAGAGATGATTTTATTAAGGTAAGTCGAAAGATTTACTGAAGGCATTAGGTATTTACACATAGCGTTATAATGGCTATAAGACAAGAAAATGCGGAAGCTTCTCTTTATTTTTGCCATAGGACTATGTCGCCTAGTCGCAGCTGGTGGATGGGTGAGCAGTGGGGACGATGGCATAATGTGCTTTTCCTCAAAGGACCCTAAAACCCCTGAATATATTAAATTAATTAACCATGATTATGAAACAAAGGGCTATTTAACTAAAGAAACAAAGGCAATTATACTTCCAAAAATTCAAGAACTGAGCACCTTAGAGTTTTGGGAAACTCGCGAATCTGTATGGCTTGAGGAAAACAAACGAAAACCTAAAAACAGCAAAGATAAAGATCGAGACCCCAAGCTTCCCTACAATATGGGGATTTATATCAATGCCGAAAATACTGATGGATACTTAAAGACTCTTGAAGAAGATTTCATTCAATACTCGCCGCTCTTTCATTTGATCTATAAAGAATTTTCAAAAAAAATAGAAATTGGAAACTTTGAATTCGATGACAAACTTCCCAAAGTTGATGATAGCCGCCCTCGATTTGATCTCAAGAAATACCCCAATTGCGTTATGGTCCAACTGGCGGTTAGAAAAACTGAAGACGTAAAAGGAATTCCAAGCAACCTTTCAGTTTCCATAGATAAAGAACTTTTTGATAAGCTCAGAGACGATCTCAATCGAGCTCTAGTCGTTTCTCACGAGCGACTTTATGCTATTGCCTTTGCGCTTGGAGTTCGGAACTCTGACAGCATTCGAATTCTTAATGGTGAATTATTTAGAACCCAACACTGGATTAGCGCTATTATGAATCCCTCTCTTCCCGAAGCCTCTATGATTATTGTGGATTGGCTACAATTTTTAATTGGAGACTTCTATAAACTCATTCCAAAACTTGACTCTTATAAGACCGCTCAAGAAAAAAATACTCCAGAATTTATTCGTTTTGAGGCCTTCATGAAACTTCGCGAAAAACAAAATAAAATTTTTGCTGAATGCCTTATTTACCACGAGAAAAAAAATCCAGACGCTAAAACTATAAGTTTCAAAACCTTAAAACTATGCCGATCCTTTGGAGATGACCCCGTAAGAATAGCTCCCTTAGATGAAATCCAAAGTTTTATCTTTTTGAGTCAGGCCAAACACCTTGATCAACTTAAAGTTGTCGATCTCAATGCACTCACTCTTCCCAGCTTTGAAACGTTTTTGGACTTTGAACATCAAAATAAAGATTTTGATACTGCGAGAGTCATAAAAGATTATTGTGAAAGAATTGCCAGCGCTCGAGACTCTTTTAAGGATTTTTTAAGAAAAGAAAAAGACCCAGCTCAGCATTTATTGATACTTAAGCAACTTTACGACAACGCTCTAAGCTATTGCCAAAAAAACAAAGACTAAGGCCACTTACGGGTGCTTTACTAAAGAGTGCTTTATTGCTTAAAACAAAGCTATGAATGTTTTACTTTCTCTTTTAGTCTTTTTTTTGGCTTTTTGTTCTTCAAATAAAGTTAAAGATTCCGACAATCCTGAAGCCATTTATAATGAGGCTATAAAAGAAATTGCAGACGAAGATTATTTAGAAGCCAAGGATTACCTCGACACCATTAAGAAGAAATTTCCTCAATCAAGATTTGCCGTTCTTGCAGATTTAAAACTTGCCGACATTGAATACAGTGAAGAAAATTATACAGAATCAGCCGCAATTTATGGCGTTTTTGTTGATCTCCACCCCAATCACGAGCAAGCACCTTATGCTCAATTTCGAAAAGCCTCCGCCTATTTAAAGGACTCCCCTGAAAAGATTGCCCGCGATCAAAGCCCTGCTGCCGAAGCTGTTAACTCCGCCCGCAAATTTTTGGCGCGCTACCCTAACAGTCAGTTTAAAAAAGAAGTGGAAGAAATCCTTATCCAAGCCCGAACCCGCCTAGCCCAAAAAGAGGCCTATATTGCTAAATTTTATGAAAGAAAAGACAAACTAGAATCTGCAAATCAAAGATGGCTCAACCTTTTAAATGAATTTTCCGATTTAGAAGATAAAGCGGGAGAAGAAGGCAAGAAACTTATACAACTTGCGAAAAATCACGTTGCCTCTTACGCTCAAAAGAGAGCCTCTGAAAAAAATGAGTGAATATTTAAAGCAAGAACTTTTATCTAGAATTAAAGAGTCTTCAGATTTCAACGAATGGAACAAGGTTGAATATTGGGCTCAACAATGGATTCAAAGCTACCCTCGAGAATTCCAGGGTTTTCTGCACTTAGCTCGAGCCTCTGTAAAATTAGGAAAACTTGAAAGAGCTGCCTACGCTTACCAGAGAGTTTTAGACAGCGACCCTAAAAACGCTGAGGCTCTAAAACACTTTGAAGAATATCCCTCCACATCTTCTATTCAGCAAAAGGCTCCCTCATTAGTGCTGGCTGAGAGCAACGACAAAATCACCTTAAAACATGCTGAAAGAAAAGAACTAGCCGATGCTGAAAATAAAATGGGCCTAGCTTATTTAAAGTTTCATTTATTTGAAGACGCCGTTCGCTGTTTTGAAAAAGCATTTTTCTGGGTCGAGACTGAAGAGTCGGCACTGAATTTATCAAGATGCTTACACCGATCAAACCGAAGTCGCGAAGCCCAAAGATTTTTACGCGATCAAATTCTTAAATATCCCAAATGGGTTGAAGGCCAAGTGCTATTAGGCCGCATATGCTTTGAGTGTGGACAAAAGCAAAGTGCACAAAGGGCCTGGCAAGATGCGCTCAAACTCGACCCTGAAAATCAAACAGCTCTTAAATTCCTTCGTGGAATTTACGAAACTATCTAATTCGTTTTGTCGCTATAAGATGCGTAAATTTCCAACTCGTCTAAATACACATTTGTTGAGTCTGTGTATTTTACAGTTACAGAATAAGGTCGAGCCTTTGAAGTTTTAGGATCCATTCTCACACCTTTAATAAACAAATAACCACCTGCACTTGAATTGTCAGCGTTGACCCATTTATTCGTCACAGATTTAATACTGCTCATTCCCAATTGAAATTTATGAAGTGCCCCTGGGGTTGATCCATCTTCTGGTCCAGCAATTAATAAGTAAGCCATGCCCAATGTATTTGTGTGTGAGCCATTCTTTTCACTAATAAGCACTCTCAAGCTATCAAATAAGGGTTTCTTAGGTGAGGACTCAAGTTTGTGTTGGAGATTATAAACAGATGCCACTTGAGAAACTGCAACATCCACAGGATCAGTTGTAATAGTTTGATCAGCAAATACAAAACTCGAAGCAAACACTGTAATAATGCTTAAAGAGAAAAACTTATTCATGACTTATCCACCTCTAAAGCCTTGCTACTCATTGCTCATTATTAAGTCAAAAATAGTTTATCTTAAAGACACTCGGGGTTCCCGAAGGTCGAGCCCTTAGGCGAAGACCTGAGGAAGGGGGTGCCCTGCCGAGTCTTTAAGATAAACTATTTTTGACTTAATAAAGCGCGCTAAAAGCTTGGGCTGAGGCGAATAAAGGCGTGCAGTATCAATGATGTATAAAGACCACACACAACATCATCGGCCATCACACCAAAGGCTGTAGGTTGATGATCTAATGATTTCGCAGGAAACGGCTTCAAAATGTCTAACAATCTAAAAATTAAAAACGCCGCTAAAACAAAAGTCCATGGAGGCAAGACTTCCTCCACTCGCCAGAAATGTCTCAAACTTAAAATGCCCAAGGCTTGCCCAATGACTTCATCCCAAACTATGTGCGGTGAATCCATTTCACCGAAATGTTCACAAGTTCTATGAATTAAAGGAAGTGTTATAAAAATTAAAACACTGAGAATTATAAGCGACTGCCAAATTGGAATTTTAATGAGTAATAATCCCAAAAACACACCGGGTATGGACCCTGCGGTTCCGGGTGCCACAGGCACAAAACCCAATCCACCCGCCGTGCTAACCCCTAAACATAAATAACGATAAAAGGGGTTCTTAATTTTCTTTTGTGCGATTTCTTGCTTCATGGCGAAACTCCACAAGCCTTTTTAACACGACTCAAAAGCTTTTGAGCATAATCATTAGCTCGATCGGCACCTTTTTTTAAAACTCCCTCAAGATATTTGTCATCATGACGGACTTTTTCATAAGTTTTACGAGCTTCACCAAAAACATTTTCAATTTTGTCGAGCAAAGCTAACTTGGCGTGACCATAGCCATAGTTACCAGCACGATATTTTGATTCCATATCTAAAACTTCGTCTTTAGTAGCCAAGAGTCGATACAACGCTACAATATTACAAGTGCTGGGATCCTTAACGTCCTCTAGTCCCTTGCTATCAGTCACAATGGCCATAACTTGTTTTTTCAATTCTTTTGAAGAAGCAAAAGGCTCAATTCCATTGCCATAAGATTTACTCATCTTCTGACCGTCAATTCCAGGAACAACAGCCACTTCGGCCTGAACTAATTCTAAAGGTTCTTTAAGAGTTTCGCCGTAGTAATGATTAAAACGTTTGGCCATAGCTCTAGCCATTTCCAAATGTTGGATTTGATCTTTACCCACTGGCACAACGTCGGAGTCATAAAGTAAAATATCGGCAGCCATCAAAACAGGATACGAAAAAACTCCCAAATTTAGCGTTCCCTCGATACCCTTATCTTTTGCCGCCTTATAAGCATGCGCACGCGTAAGATCGCCCATAGAGACACAACTCGACAAAATCCATGATAATTCCGTCACCAAAGGAACATCAGATTGTCTAAAAAAAGTGGCCCTATCGGGATCCAATCCACTGGCAATAAAACTTGCAGTCACTTCATGCACTGAATCCCTAAGATCTTTGGGATTAGGGTTTGTAGTGAGTGCATGATAATCAGCAACAAAATAAAAACAATCGTATTTTTCTTGCAAATCCAAGGCAGGTTTAATCATCCCCAAATAGTTTCCTAAATGTGGACGACCAGTAGGTTTAATTCCAGAAAGACTTCTCTTTTTCACTTCAAGCAAAGCCTATCACAAAAGATTGCGCTTCTTCCAGAAATCTTGTGCCTTCAAACAAACGTATTCACCAAAATCGAGCTGAACATTGTGTGACCCATTAGGTACCGAAAAATATTCTCCATTAACTAAAGCTGCTGCTAAATGCTCTTGATTCTTCTTTGGGGTCACATAATCATGCGTGCCGGCCACTATCAGTGCTGGAGTTTTTATACGCGATAATACGTTTTGAGTTTGCCCCTTAGCGAGTTCCGTTAACAATGGAAAAAAAGTTTTAGGATGCACTGATGCGACGGCTGCCACATAAGTTTCAATATCTTCACTCTCAACGGCCTGCCAATTAAAACCTGCAAACATGACAATATATTTAGTGATTTCAGGCCTAGAGAGTAAAATTTTCCAAGATGCTGTAAAAATCTTTTCATTATTGGGGAAAAGATTCAGTAAGCTCGTCATCGATTTTTCTAAAATATTAGTTCCAAACATTCGCTTGAAGGGATTCTCTGCGCTACCGCAACACAAAACCAACGATCGACAAAGCTCAGGCTCTGCTAATGCCAATTCCAAAGCCACATTGCAACCCATACTGTGGCCCCACACATGAACGGAAGCCTTCGGAGATATTTTTTGTTGAATTACGGCTGCCGCATCTTTAGCAATGGCGCTTAAGTTCATGGCCCTAAAATCAGAAGGGGAATCACTCTTATGATGTCCACGATAATCAAACAACAAACAAGGATGCGTTTTTGAAAAAAACTCAACTTGGGCGCGCCATTGGTTAACGGAACAAGCTAATCCATAACAAAAAAGTAAAGGTGGATTTTGAGTTTCCTTAGGATCCGGACCATGCATCTCCCAATAAATTGAGGTGCCATCAAAACTAATCACAAATCCAGAATCTCGAGGCTCTGGAATTAATCTTTTTATATTTTGGGATCCATACTCAGGTGCCACAATATTTTTAACCTATCCGAATATTTAAAGTGTTACCAGAAACAAGACTAAGAATAACTTTAAGCACTTTCTTTCTTATTAGAGGGAACTTGAATGACCCCTTGTCTTTGCAGAATTTCTACTAAGTGAGAAAGCATGGGGTAAGGAGCAATGTGTGTTGAATAATACGGCATGAGAACTTTAATCGCTTGCACGATTATAGCCTCTTGGACAGGTTCAGGAGCCCTGGCCAAAGTGAGCAGAAATTCACCTACAAGTGAATTCTTACCATCGCTGCTGTTTTCATCAGACACTTGCTTGATCCTCCCTACTTTGCCAAGATATCTTCGGCATGATGATAAAAAATCCAAAGTTTTTTCTAAAGTTTTTTTTATTGGCGTTAAGCGCTGCAGCGACGTCAAGCGACAAAGACGTGCGTCAAGTCGCTAATTTTCAAGTCGCAATACTTCTTCCACTCAGTGGCGAACTCAAGGACGAAGCCAAGAAATATGAAGAAGGCTTTAAGATGGCCGAAGTGGATCTTAAAACCCAAAAAACACCCATCGAAATCCACTTCATAGACACCAAAAGCTCCACTGAAGAATGCGCTCGTCTTTTTATTGAAGAGAACAAGAAAAAAACAGATTTAATTATAAGTCCATTTTCTGGATGGTGTTTGCCAAAAGCCATCGAATTATCCCAAAACTTAAAACAGGCCACTATCAGCCTAAATAAATACCCACTTTTGGTAGAAAAAAAATCATCTTTTTTAATTCATTTCTCAACTCACCCTGACCGCTATCCTCAAGCCATGGCCATTTTTGCCAAAGAAAGTCTAAAAGCCGAATCTGTTGCTGTTGTTTCCGAGATTGGAAACCAAAATAGTTGGAAAAATGCACAAACCTTTAAAGAGTCTTGGAAAAAATTAAGTGGAAAAAATTTGAGTGAAAGCTCTATAAGTTTTAGTCCTCTTGATACAAACTCCATTGTTGAAAATGCAAAAAAAAATAAATGGAAATTTGTCTATTTTTCTAGCGATGAGGTTAAAAGTGCAGCTTTGATAAAAGCCATAAACGATAGTGGATTAAAAGTAACATTCCTAGGAGACCCCTCATGGGAGTCAGAAAGTTTTTATAAAGTCCCTTCAGAATCCTTAGCTGGAAATTTTTTTCCTATAGATTATTTTTCTCAAGACCCAGATCGCTATAATTTAGATACTCTCGAAAAATACTCAAAATTTCTCAATAAAAAAACTCCAAGCGCAGCCATGGCGCTGGCCTTCGATTCAATCATGTGGGTGAAAGAAGCTGTTGTTAAAGATCGTTTACAGTGGTGGTCGCTTTTGGAAAAAATGCAGGATATCCCTTGCCTGAGTCATTGCGAAAAAATTAACAATAAATTCTACATGGAAAGAAAAATAACGATTTTAAGCACTCAACGACAAAGGTCCCGCTTTCAAAGCACTTTATGATTAGAATTCTCAACGGCAAATGGAAGGGTCAATATCTAAAAGTTCCCGACGGTAAAAGCACCCGCCCCACTTCTGCAGCCAGAAAAGAGGCTCTATTTAATATTCTAGAACATGGATTAGCCCACAACTCCGAAAGAGTTTTAGACCTATTTGCCGGTACAGGATCTCTATCCTTCGAAGCACTGTCCCGCACAGCGCATCGCGCAGTGATGATCGAAAAAGACCCTAAAGCCTTATTATCCATAAAAGAGAATATTGAGAGATTACAAATTAGCCCACAAACAGTCAGCGTTATTGCCAGTAACAGAATAAAAGAATGGCCTCTAAGACTCACTCAACTTACGGATTTTCTTCCTTTTGACACTATTTTTTGCGATCCACCCTATGGTCTTGGGCTCGTAGAAAAAGTCATTCCTAAATTTGAAGCTGTGCCTCATATTTTTTCAGACAACGCTGTGCTCATCGTTGAAATGGACGAGCGAGAAGAGATCCCAATTTTTAAGAATTGGGATTTTCTAAAAGAACGAGGCCATGGAGAAGGTAAACTCATTTTCTTTCGAAGAAAGAAGTGATAACTTTCGATAGCATGAAACGTTCGGCTGTATACGCCGGAAGCTTCGACCCCCTCACCCATGGCCACCTCGACGTGATAAGGCGAGTGCTTCCTTTGTTCGACAAACTTTATATTGTTGTCGCCACTCATCCGCTTAAGGGCCCGCTTTTTTCCGTCGAAGAACGACTCGACTTAATTAAAGCCTCATTAAAAAATGAAGTTAAAAAGGGGCAGGTTGAAATTCACTCTTGGTCCGACTTATTGGTGCATTTTTGTGAAAAAGTGAATTCAAAAATTCTCATTCGTGGAATTCGTAGTTTGAGTGATTTTGAAGTCGAGTTTCAAATGTCGACCATGAATCGACATTTAAATCCCAAAATTGAAACTCTTCACATAATGACTGACGAAAAATTTTTCTTTGTAAGCAGCACTCTCATTAAAGAAGTGGCCCGTTACGGCGGCTCTTTAAAAGGATTGGTGCCGAACAATGTGGCTCTTGCGATTAAGAAAAAAATACCGGAGGTAAAGCGTAAATGATTCCTAAAAAAATATCTGGCAGCGAAACCCTTGCCCTTCTTCAAAGAATTCGAGAACTCAAAGCTAAAGGCGAAAACATAATTTCTTTTGCTGCTGGTGAAAGTGATTTTCAAAGCCCCACTCAAGCTGTTGAAAGAGTTTATAGCGCTTTAAAAAGTGGAAACACTAAATATGGACCCACACAAGGAATACCAGATTTATTGAACGCTTTGGCCAAGGATCAAAAAGAGCGTCTTAATATCTCCTGGATTCGCCCCGAACACATTCTTCTATCTGTTGGTGCAAAACAAGGAATTCATCTGGTCCTCTCTGCGTTACTCGAACAAGGCGATGAAGTTTTGGTCCCAGCACCTTATTGGGTTTCTTACCCAGGCATTATCAAAGCTGTGAACGCTAAAGCTGTTATATTTAACACGAGCGCCGAGAAACATTTGTTTCCAACAGCTGCAGAACTCTCAAAATATAAGACATCAAAAACTAAAGCTGTCATCATGGCATCACCCAACAATCCAAGTGGTTCCATGATTCCGAAAGCACAGTTAGAGGAAATTATTCAATGGTGCAAAGAGCAAAAAGTGCTTCTTGTCTTTGATGAACTTTATGAAAGACTTGTTTACGAAAGTGAAAAACACAATTCACCGCTCTCCCTCATCAACGAAGCTGATTCGGAATGGGTGGTCAGCGTTAATGCTTTCTCTAAAGCTTATGCCATGACTGGTTGGAGACTTGGTTATATTTCTAGTCACAAAGACAATATTGCTGCACTATCCGCTTTACAAAGCCAAGTGCTCACTTGTGTGCCGCCTTTTTTACAAGAAGGTGCTGTAGCTGCAATTGAAAATTCTTCTACATATCTCCCGCCAATTATTGCTTCATTTAAAAAACGAAGAGATTTGTTTATGTCTATTGCGGAGCAAATCCCCCACGTAAAAGCTTATTCACCTCAAGCCTCTTTCTACATTCTTATGAATGTTGAAGAAGCTATGAAACGAAAAGGCAGCAAAGATACCAATGAATTTGTTGAACAATTACTCAACGAAGAAAAAGTCGCCATCAATGCAGCAAATTCTTTTGGTATGCCTGGCCATGTTCGCTTTAGTTTTTCTGTTTCTGAAGCAGATATCACCGAAGGATTGGCTCGTATCAAACGCTTTGTGACTCAATAGTCGTCCGTGAAAAAGCCCAAAGCATTAAATAAAACGCGTCCGGACATTGAAAAAATCATCCTCATTTACATTTAAAGTAAACTCCGGTGATTTTTTCAATGTCC
>CAZSSP010000014.1:10787-46675 GCA_964609695.1 uncultured Bacteriovoracaceae bacterium | reverse complement strand
CTTGCAGATGATGTATTACATACAACGGTAGAGAGTGGTCAACTTACTGATGATTATCGGGGGTCGGGGGTAGGAATTAATATAATTTTTTAGGACGGGGATAGGGAACAGAAGACAATTAAGGATAAAAACTTAAGGGTTTTTTCTTTTTTGTTTTATCGCTTTGCTTGATTTTTTTAGAATTGGAATTAGATCAGGACGAATAGGCCCCAATAATCTAAGAAGTCGATCTATCGTAAACTCCTGAAACTGAAACCTTACTATCTTACTCATTAGAGCCGGATTTAATTTCAACTTTTTCGCTAAAGCTTGCTGCTCCATCTGATTTTCTGAGAGGTACTTAATAAAGTGCCTACAGATCTCCACCTTGAAACCATCAACCTTATCTAGCTTCCCCAGCTTTTCCACAACACCTCCCTTTTACTCCACTTCCTCGCTATTAACCAGACTTTACAAATATGTAAAGTTTCAAGGAGTTAACGCGTTATGCGCTATAACCAAAAAAAATCTAGCAATGAATTAGGATCTCAGTTAAACTCTATAACTGAGCATGGGTCCGAATTAAATAATTCAGACTCAGATTGTTCTTTGAAAATATCGAAGTGGATTACAGCAGATGAAGCTGCTCGTTATCTTAGGCTTGCGTCGGTCGGAGTGCTTTATGACTTCGTCTACGAAAAGCGGGTTCCGTATTATAAACTGGGTCGACTACTGCGATTTAAAATCAGTGACCTCGACCAGTGGCTTGAATCCTCCAAAATTGAAAGGAAATTCATATGAAATCAAACCCAAAGAAACAGCAGATCTATCTGCCCCAAAATTTACCAAACAGAAGAACCAAACCGTCAGGTGACAGCTCGTGGCTGACAGCCGAAGAGGCTACCGCCTACTTAAAGCTTTCCTCGGTATGCTCCCTCCGCAACTTTGTTTATGAGAAGAGAATTCCATATTACAAGCTCGGGCGCTTACTGAGATTTAAAACTTGCGAACTCGATCAGCTTATTGAAAGTACCAAGATCGAACGAAGGCTCCTATGATTACGGATTATAAAGATGAGCAAGGCAACACTCTTTATAAAGTCGTTATCAACATCAGGGGCCGCTTTAATCCGACCCTTCGTTTCAGACGTCAGACATTGGGAATTAAGACCCTCGACGAAGCTGTAGCTGAGGAAAAGAAGCTTTTTCGATTCTGCGAAAAGAAGATGGCTGAAAAAGAAATGAACGGCCAAAAGCTCTCAGCACTTATTGATCGTTGGGCAAAGCACACTATTTACACTCGTGTCGCCTCTGGTGAAGTGAGCGAAGCAATGGTGACAAGTTATCGATCAATAATGCTTGATTGGCTAAAACCCCATCTCGGCACTCCAGCATCTTTTCTAACTGCCTACATGGTTACAGAGATAGCTAGACAGAAACGAGCTGAAGGATACAGCATCAGTCAGTTAACAAAATTCCGGTGCATGATTCGAAGTATTTACGAATTTGGAAGCGCGTATGGAATTATTCCGAAAGGAACGAAAACCCCTACTCCTGAATTCAAATTTGCGAGAACAAAAGAATTCGTACCTGAAATTTTATCTACCGATGAAATTCTCAAGCTTGTAGATGAGGCGATTAGACGTAAGCACCCTTGGAGACACATTTGGGCGGCGGCGCTCTTAACGGGAATGCGGTCTGGAGAACTCTTAGCCTTAAGCTGGCAAGACGTTGATCTTGATAAACGCATGATGAGAGTGAGCAAGTCCTATGAACTCAGCAAGAAGATTATCAAATCTACGAAAGCTGGCTACTGGCGCGACGTCCCCATTGGGGATGAGCTAATGCGTGTACTTGAGGAACTTAGGCCCATTACTGGTCAGGGAGAATTTGTTCTCCCTAGAATTGCCAACTGGGAAACTGGAACTCAAGCCCATGTATTGCGAAGCTTCTGTAAGGAAATTGGAATTACCTCTATTAGGTTCCATACACTCAGAGCCTGTTTTGCGACACAACTGCTGCGTTCAGGAGTTGAAGCCGTGAAGGTTATGAAGGTATGTGGCTGGCGCGACCTTTCCACCATGCAACGCTATGTAAGATACGCAGGAATTGAAGTGATGGGAGTCACCGACAAGATCAGCGTTCTTCCTCCGATAGACCCTACCCAAAAAGTAGTGTCTCTAAGAGGCCTATAATGCATCGCAATGTAAGTGGAGTTCGCCACGGTTTTTCTGGTTTCGTGAAGGATTTTGGAAAATTTCGATATAGTGCAGCTAGCGCGCACCCTGTAAGCACTGGAAATACTTACAAAGGGCATCTAAATGGTTCGAGTCCCGTTGGCTCCGCCAACTTGATCATTTTGTCATCTCACCGTATCAAAATTTTCACTCAGTCAGTCATGTATATTTCAAATACACTCCTTCCTTCGTTTAATTTTGCCACGGTGATATGAGCAAAAATCTCTGCGTTGGCTACGCTCGCTTGACTTCGAGTCCCGTCCGCTCCGCCATTTTTCTGCGGCAAAATCTGAATTGATTCAGATTTTGAAGCTGAAAAAGGGGAGTACCGAGCGAGCGTTTGTCGCGAGCGAAGAGCGCACCCGGATACTTTTCTCCTAGCCTTAGTCATTTAAGTAAAAGCTAAACTCCTTCACTCGTCGAAAATTGCCACGGTGATATGAGCAAAAATCTCTGCGTTGGCTACGCTCGCACTTAAGTTCCTCGTTTGAGGGGAAAATTATCTCGTGAAAATTGTGGGGGACTCGAAGCTGTGAAAGGTATGGGGCACCTATCTTGACAGCTGGCTTTCACAAAAAGTAGATCGCAGCTTTTCTCGACTGAGAGCGTAGGAATTCCTTATGTGATTTTCAGCGTCTCGCTGAACAATTCGAAGTTCATTGCTCGCAATAATTGTGGTGTACATCAATGCCCCAAAGGATGCGAGTCCAGCAGCTACAAAAGCCCCGACACTGCCGCTTGACATAGCCACTGACGATGCAATGAGAGTTGCTCCGGCTGGGATGCCTAATCCACTCCGAAATATTTTTGGAACGAATCGGAATAGCTTCCATTCAAAGAAAAAGCGGCCGCCTGTTGGCAAAGGTTTTTCGTAAGCAAAAGTCGCGGCCACATTATTGGTGTGGGCCAGTACAATTGCTTTGCTAGTTTTGTTTTGCATCGAAAGCTGCATTTCGAAATCTAAAAAAAACTCAGTGACAAAATCATGAAAAAATCCACGATGACCTAGGCTACAGCTGTAAAAAAAAATTGCTAAACTCGATGTTACCTGGCGGTGCTTTATAGATTCAGCTACTAATTGAGAAGAGCGTAAACCCGAATAGCGAGCTGTTTTAGATAATTGAAACTGATTTTGTACTCCGTGCCCTAAGAGAATAATTCCAGAAATTCGATCATCCGGATTAAGCGCTTTTTCTATGGCGAGAGCGGCGACTTCTAAGCGAGAAACACTTATTCTTTTAATTTCTGTGGATGGGTCGAGTGATGCGCTTGTAATTTTTTCAAGTGCATCGGTGAATCGCTCTACATCTCCGTACTTAAAATTTTCGGCGTCATCTGTGTTGTAGAGTGCAACAATGACCTCCTTGGCGTGGGCAGTGGCAGTGAATAAGAATGCAATGTAAATTACTAGAAACAATATAGTATTTGTTTTTAGTAGCTTAATTGGCATTAGTTAGACTTAATTAATGCAATGCGTTAATTAAGTCAAGTGCTTATTCGAAAGCGAGCTCAGCTTTGAGACTCGTCACATTTGGCTCACCATTTTTCTGCGGCAAAATCTGAATTGATTCAGATTTTGAAGCTGAAAAGGGGGAGTACCGAGCGAGCGTTTGTCGCGAGCGAAAAGCGCACCCAAAAATTTCTGCGTTGGCTACGCTCGCACTTAAGTTCCTCGTTTGAGGAGAAAATTATCTCGTGAAAATTGTGAGGGATTCAGGGGTCTAGCCAACGATTTCGTGGGATGAAATCTAAATAAAACACTAGAAGAATAATTCTAAATGTTATTAAAGATAGAGCGAGTGTCATTTATAATTAATTAAAGGTGTTCCTAGGTGCAATCCGCAAAAACTGCAAAGTTTTATTTAATATTTACAGCCATCTTATGGAGTTTAGGTGGCGTGCTTATAAAGTGGGTTGATTTTAGCCCGTTAATTGTTTCTGGTTTGAGGAGTTTAGTGGCGGGGGTTTTTTTATTTCTTTATTTTAGACCAAAATTACTTCCATTAAATTGTCGTGTATTTTTTGGGTCATTAACTTATGCGTTAACAGTTATTTCATTTGTAATTGCTACAAAATGGACTACGGCCGCCAGTGCCATTTTATTACAATCTACGGCACCTCTTTATGTCGCTTTTTTTGGGATTTTTTATTTAAATGAAAAAATCCAAATTAAAGACTCTTTGATTTTAGTGTTAGTAGCTTTGGGAATGTTACTTTTTTTTAAAGACAACATTAGCTTGGAAAATTTCAAAGGAAATCTTTTTGGGCTTTTTTCGGGATTTTGTTTTGCGTGGTTTATCTTGATTACCCGTAAATCGGGCTCGGAAAATACAATTCAAATGATTGTTTTAGGAAATTTTCTCGCTTCAATAATATCTCTTTCTTGGGCTTGGCCATTGGGTGATTTGAATTATCAAGGTTTAAGTGGTGTTTTTGTGTTGGGTGTATTTCAGTTGGCTTTACCTTATGCTCTTTACTCTAAAGCCATTTCTCATGTGAGTGCCTTAGAAACTTCTTTAATTGCATTGATTGAACCGATATTAAATCCAATATGGGTTTATTTAATTTTAGCTGAAAAGCCTGGACCTTGGGCTATTGTCGGTGGAATCATTGTAATTACATCTGTTGCATTTAGGTCATTTATATTGAATAGAACCACTAGAAGACTTTAAAAATAGATTTTCTAAATTTAATTTTATTAAACTTTTTGAAGTTTATGATTTTAGTTCCTTGAGTATATTTCTTAAAAATTGATCGCCGCAGTCTCTGTAATTGCGATGATCAGGGCTGCGAAAAAAAGCACTGAGTTCAGTTTTTGAAACTGTGAGGCCAGCTTTTTCTATCATCTTACGTAGATCATCATCTTTTAATTCGAAAGCCACGCGCACTTTTTTAAGTATAATATTGTTTGTAACTGGGGTGACTAAAGCTTGAGGCGCACGACTTTCATCTTTTCCACGTTTAAATAATACAAGACCATTTAGAAAATGGGCCATCATATTGTCGCTGCATGCAACAAAACCAAGCTCATCTTCTTTTTTGAGTAAGTTTTCAATTTCAGAAGCCTTGATGTTTATGCCCCCTAAAGAAAATATATCAGCCATTTTGGAGTCATTAACGTTAAGAATGTATCGAAGACTTCTTAGGACATCATTGTGAATCATGCGTGATATTGCGCTTAGCACGTTTTGCTAGAGCCTAGCTAGTTTTTGTTTATGGCGTTTAAAAGAGATCTTTAAATTTCATTCCAGCCCAAATTCCGATTTCCCATTGTGATTGATGGGTGCTTTGAGTGTTTTGTTTGATTTTTTCATAATCAATACCTATGGAAATAGGTTTATCGTTGAAGTTCTCTTCCCAGGCTATTTCAAATTGATAAGCCGTACCTGAGTTCACCTTACAATTAATGGTACTAGTGGAAAAAAGATAACTCATGCCCATTCCAGCATAAAGGCCATTTTTCTCTGTTACTGGAATTCTATAGCGAAGACTAAGGTCTGATTGAGCTATGGCAGCCTTAAAGCCCTGATAGTTTGAATTTGAGCGAAGAACAAAGACACGCCTTTTCACTTTGCCATCTAAGAGTAGCGAGAGGTCTGGGCTTAGGTGAAAGCGTGGGCCAGTGCCCGCAGCCCAAATGAGCGATGATGGTGCATCGAAATTGCCTGAGGAATTTTTATTGTAAAACTTCATGTATTGAAACTCGCTTAAGGCCAGGATGTCTAAGTTTTTACCTAAGGAATAACTTAGGTTGAGTTTTAATTCGGGAGAGAGCGCCTTTGATCTAAATTCCGCTTTTCCATTGGTATCAAGATTTATGACAGCGTGACTCCATCCCGCTTTTAGTTCTAAAGAGTTGCTTTCGTTTGGGATGTTGTTCGTGTTTTTTTCTTCAACCTTAGCTTCAATCTTTTTTTCAGTGATTTGAGCGGCGACTTTATTTGTATTGTCTGCAGCTTCCGTGAGAGAGCATTGGAAGTTTTGTTTTTTTAATCGATTCAGATAATTTCTTTCTTCTCTTTCGCAAATTCCGCTTGAAGTGATGGCTTCAAACAAAATGTGTGGCTTTTGGTAGCTCTCACTTTCTAAATAAACTGCAGTTTTGCATGGAGTTCTTATAAGTTTGTTGGAGTAAGTTAATTCTATGCGGCGGCCCTCATTAGGTCCGCGTGTGCATATTTGGGTCCTTGCTAGCCAGGGAAAAGACCAAATCGAAGAAGTCCAGCAGAAGATAAGCAGTAGAAATTTTTTAGTAAATGAACTCATTGAATCTATATAGTATTACAATTTTTAAAAGATGTCTGAGTCGCCAATTTGTCCTCTGTGTTTGTCTGTTCAAATAGTTCAATTCCAAAGTGATGCTTATTTTCGATGTTCGGATTGTGAATTGATTTTTAAAGACCCCTCTCAGCATTTGAGTCTTGAATTACAGAAGGCTCGCTATTTATTGCATCAAAACTCTATTGATGATTTAGCTTACGTAGAATTTCTTAAACCCGTAATCGATGAAGTTTCTTCTATCTTTCAACCAGGTGCAAGGGGCTTGGATTATGGTTCTGGTCCAACTCCGGTTCTTGTAGAAATTTTAAAAAAGAAGAACTTTGAAGTAGAGGCTTATGACCCTATTTTTTCTCCAATAGTTATAAATGGTGAAGCTGTTTATGATTTTATCTCTTGCACTGAGGTCGCAGAGCACTTTACAGAGGCTGCTTTAGAGTTTTCTAAAATTTTTAAAATTCTTAAGGGCAATGGACGCTTGATTCTAATGACTGAAATATTTGAAGAGGGTCGACTTTTAAAGGATTGGTATTATGCTCGCGACGAAACTCATGTTTGCTTTTATTCGAAGAATACAATGAAATGGATCGCCAATAAGTATCAGCGTCGTTTAAGGCAAATTGCCAGGAATGTTTTTTGTTTTAGTTAAAGTTTAGTTGAATTGGGAAATAAAAAAGCCTCCTGCAGTTTTATTTGCAGGAGGCTTTTAACTTGTTGAATTATTAATTCAGCAGTTTTTAGTAACGACCGCGACCACCGCCGCCGCCACCGAAACCACCACGGCCACCGCCTCCGCCACCGAATCCGCCACGGCCACCGCCGCCTCCGCCGAATCCACGACCGCCACCATCACGTGGAGCTTGTGGTTTAGCTTCGCTTACAGAAAGAGCGCGACCGTCGATTTCTGAGCCGTTAAGCTTAGAGATCGCTTCAGTAGCTTCTGCGTCTGAAGACATTTCTACGAATCCAAAACCTTTGCTACGACCAGTATCACGGTCAGTAATGATTTTAGAAGATTCAACAGTTCCACATTGTGAAAATGCATCTTTGAGCGATTGCTCGGTTGCTGAAAATGGCAGGTTGCCAACAAATAACTTTTTACCCATATAACCTCCTTAAGGCTAGGGCGCCACTAAGAGGTTAGGACTAAAAGGGTCCAGAGCACTAATAGAGGGCACGTTAAAAAGACTTACTAGCATTTTCTGTCTAAAGCTGCAAAAAATCTATGATTTTAACTAAATAAAATTTTGTCATCGATTTTAGTCTCATTAGATTTTGTGGGCCTTATCTCTTAGTGATTGAAATTATTGTATTTTAAGCTAGATTTTTGTGGCTTTGGATTTGTTTATACTGAGCAATTCACTCCAGCGGGTGGTGTAAGAAGGGCTTTTTAGTTGGCAGGCCATGCGCCAAAAGGGGTCTATTCCGCAGGCGGCAAACTTTAGGGCACCTTTTCCTTCGATGTTATTAATGCGATCGAGGGTTTCCATAAGGGTGTCTTCGCGGGGTGAGTCGTAGGCGCCGAAGAAATCAAATTGGGAGCCGATTTTGGGTTGGAGCTCATTAAAAATCACTCCCGCTTTTTTATATTCAAAACCTGCCTTGTAAATTTGTGCGAGCAATTCAAAAGAATTTTTAATGAGTTTATTGGTGCTCGACGACCCTGAGAGCAAATTCATGGTGGCTGAGTTGTAATACTGTGGAGTGTTTTTAAAGGGATTGCTTTGAATAAAAACTAAAATAGATCGTGTGATGAGTTTTTGTTTGCGAAGTTTCTCAGCGGCGGTGCTCACATGATTGGCGATAGATTCTTGAAGATTGTTTAAATCAAAAACAGGCTTACCAAATGAGCGTGAAGAAATAATTTGCTTACGATCTTCCTGAAATAGTTCTAATTCAATACACGATTCGCCTTTAAGTTCTCGCAGTATTCTTCGCCCTACGATGCTGAGCATTCGTTCTATAAAGGATTCATTCGCGTTTTTTAGGTCTAGGGCCGTGTTGATGTTGTAGCTGGCAAGTTTTTCTCTAGATTTTCGGCCGATACCCCATAAATCTCCAACGGGAAAATTTCTTAAATGCTCTTCTCTATGTTTTTCGTCGAGGAGTGAGAAAACACATTGCGTGCTCTTTTTATTTTTTTTGGCAATTTGATTGGCCGCTTTGGCGAGAACTTTGGTGGGGCCTATGCCAATCGATACTGGGATTCCCGTGTATTGAAAAATGGTGTTTCTTATTTTGCTGGCATAATCCATCAAATCTCTAGATTGAAAACCTTTGAGTGAAATGAAGGCCTCGTCGATAGAGTAAATTTCCATTTCAGGAGCGAATTCTGCGATGGTGCGCATCACTCTGCGGCTCATGTCTCCATAGAGTGAATAGTTTGAGGAGAACACGTGAACAGAATGTTTTTTGCAGAGTTCTTTAATTTTAAAATAAGGTTCGCCCATTTTAATTCCGATGGCTTTGGCTTCATCGCTTCGCGCGACGGCGCAACCGTCGTTGTTAGAGAGTACAATGACGGGTTTATTTTGGAGTTCGGGGCGAAAGACTCGCTCGCATGAGGCATAAAATGAGTTGCAATCAATGAGGGCAAAAACTTCGTTGTTCATAAATTAAAATTTAGCTGAGTTTATGAACGCAGTGAGTGGCCACTCCCCAAACTTTAAAATCCATGGCTTCTTTGACTTCGATGGCTTTGTATTTGGGATTTTCGGGAAGAAGCAGAATGTTGCCATGAATGTTGGAAAGCCGTTTGAGTGTGAACTCTCCGTCTAGAATCGCGAGTACAATTTGCTTGTGGCGGGCGGTGATTGAACGATCAATAATGAGAAGGTCACCATCGAAAATTCCCGCACCTATCATGCTGTCGCCTTTGGCTCGTACAAAAAAAGTGGCTGCGGGTTTTTTAATGAGCAGCTCGTTGAGGTCGAGAGGTGTTTCTATGTAGTCTTCGGCGGGACTGGGAAAGCCGCAGGAAACTGCGGAAGAAAAAAATGGGATTTCAACGTTCCTATGCAGAACTTTTTGCATTTTAAAAACCTATCTGAAGAATCCCGTAAACTAGGTTACTTCCACACGGCGATTTTGCCAATCTCTGCTTTTGTGGGGGCGCGTTTTTCCCATCCCGCTTTCATGGGGCGCTCAATGTCTACTTTCCAATCGCAATTTACGCGAGATTTTCGAATAAAATCAAAGCGCTCTTTGGGTTTTAGTTTTGTGTCGCAAAGCCATTTTTCGAAATGCGCATCGTCAATAACAATGATACTGCGGTCGTGACCCGCTTTAAAATAAAAGTCATAGGGATCATCGGTCAGAAGAGCAAAGCTTTCTTTGATTTCTCCTGATTTTTTATCCAGCCATTCCGACCAAATACCAAGAGCATAAAAAACTTCACCGCGCATTTCGCTGAATCTCAAAATATTGCCAGCATGTGTGCCGAAGTAACTCGACTCTATGGCACCAGAAATGGGCACTAGGCAAGTTTGGCCTTTGCAAAAGGGTTCGCGCCAAGTGGGGGTTTCGTAAATATGTTGAGTTTTAATTTTTTTAGTTTTCTTGTCTTCCTGAGGGCGTTCCATTCGAGCGTTATAAGTGGACCATTCGCAAGGAAATTCTTTACTCCAAGAGGGGCAAAGTGAGAAATACATGTTTTTAACTTGGAGCTTTCCTTCGTTATAAACAATGACAGGTGCTAATTCTGTTTTTAAATATCCATGCACCATTTTATCGATGTCTGTAGATAATAATTTCTCAGGAATTTTTACGCCAAATTTTTTGCTGAGTGAATTGGCTTTAATTTTTAAATAAATTTGAGCGCACATAAGAGGATTTTATAGACATCGTTGACCAAAGACAACTTCGTTGAGAGAATTCAATTAATGATTAAATTTAGTTTAAAACCAATCTTTGTTTTGTGGACAACTTTATTGACACAACTTCCTTTGCAACTGTTTTTTACAGTTTGGAGTGGAGGTTTTTTTGGAGGAATGTCGCAAGCATTTTTAGGGAAATATGTTGAGTTTTCTTTGAGCCCCTTTCTTTTAATCGGAGGAATAGCGTTTGTTTTAATTCCTATATTGGTCGTCATAAGTAAAAAATTTAACTATCAAAAAACTGAATATAGATTTTTTGAAGATAGATTAGAGTTTGAGGAAGGTTTTTTTACAATTAATAAAAAGGTGATTCGATATAAAGATATTAAGGAAGTTACGCTTCGAAGAGGTGTGCTCCAAAGAGCCAATAATTTGGGAACAATTTATTTGGCCACTATGGCTACGGGGGCAGGAAATGCGGTGAATCCATTTTCTGCCTTAGGTTTTAGCAGCACTTCTGCTAGCGGAATCTCAGTCCGTGATATTGAAAATCCAGAGACAGAATTTGAAAAAATTCGTGCTCTTGTTGATAATGCTAATAAATAAAAAATTAGTATTTTATACAGTAGAGAACAGAAGTGTTGCGAGGGCGTGTTTCGTCGGTGTCTCCAGCTGCAAGTGTAGGGGTGTCAATAACTCCAGAATATACAGCGGTTGTTTTCCCATAGCATGATACATTCCCCGCCGAATCCGTTGTACAATGCTCGTGCCCCTCTCCAACAGTTTGAGCAAATCGAGGGTTGGCTGCGGTTCCAGCTGCAGTTCCTCCCCAAAACATGTTTCCACCATGAGTGTGTGACTTTAATTGTGTGCTTTGAGCTTGAACGACTCCAATTTGAGCGCCAGCGGCAGCACCTCTTATGAACTCTCCTTGAAGGTTGGGGAGTTTAATTGTTGAACTTGTTAAAAGTGTGGCGCTTGCAGCATTTCCAGAATCTTCTATGGCTTTCCATAAATCTCCGTAATCAGATTTGTTCAAAACAGAACCATCAGCAAGTTTCCATCCCACAGGGCATGAACCTAAGGCGAAAGCTGAAATAGTGCCAACTGCAACGGGAGCTTGAGCAACGCATTTCTCAACAGCACCCGTGGGTCTTCGGGTGTAAATGCGAAAAAAGAATTCTTTCGAGCTCTCAGAATTCTTCAAAGCTTGGTCGGATTTCTTCACTTCAATTTCTAAAGCCGCCATGTATCGATCGTATGTTGTGGGTCCTATTAATACGGATCCATCGGGTACAGCTTGAGTGAATCTCATTTTAGTGAGTTTGAGTCCTCCGCCAAGTTCAGGCTTATTGACGATGTCTAGAAATGTTAGAGGTCCTAACATGATTTTGGAGATATTCACTGGAAGTGATCCTGTTGTTAAAAGTACTGGATTTCCAGTGGCATCTCGAAAAGCACCATCGCAGAGACTGGGGCTTTCGAGAATTTGTAGCATCGAAGCTTTGATTATCTGAAAATCGACTCCGTTTTGAATTGAGGCTTGCTTTTTTCCGGCATCATTTAAAAACTGGCTGAAACTGAAAATAACTAAAACAGCAATAAGGCTCGACACGAGCACCATAGGCAATGAGAATCCACTTTTTGAACTGATGTTTAATTTCATCTTCTTTAGAATAGCATTTGAATAGATAAACTTTGTGTTAACTATTTAAATTGATAGATTTTGCATAGAGAATTCACCTAATCTTAATAAATCTCACTATAGGACTAAGCTACAATATAGACTATGGGACGTTCGTCGAGCCTAGGCTTTTGCCTACTCATTGCTTCTGTCTTTTTAGATAGTTGCAGTCAGGTTTTTTTGAGCAAACCTCCCGAACAATTTAAGGCTGAGGAAATCGACGCGACAAAATCCAGCTTCAAGTTAGATACTAATATTATTGGTATTGGCGTAGAAGAATCGGCCACAGTGACTTTAAAAAATAAAGATGGGATTTTGATTCCTTATATTTGGCCTTACTCCGTGAGTGTGAGTGTTAATGGTACTTCTAAAGTTGAATACGTAAGATCGACTGAAGTGAATGGTCAGCTAAAAATTTACTTTCGAGGTTTAACACGAGGTGGTCTTTCGACGTTGAATTTAAAAATTGAATCAAAAGACTTAGGAAATTCACAGCCCTTTCAGGTGATTTATTATCCCAGTGGCGCTCCTCTTTGTTACAACGGCGATGTTAATGCGGCTGAATCCTCAAATTCACATTATTATATTGGTGGTACTTTTACAAAAGTAGGTGCCTGTACAGGATCAACAGCTTGGCTCGATAAAAGTTCGGGAGAACTTAAATTAGAATACTCTCAAATTCCTAGAATTTCTGGTTTAGCTTATAACGCTGTTCCTGATGGGAATGGTGGTTTATTTGTGTTGGGAATTTTTCATAATACAAACGGGGCTACTAATGATTTACGAGGCCTTATCCGAGTTAAAGCAGATGGAGCTATAGATTCAAGTTTTAGTTCTATTTATGGAAATCAATTGACTGCAGATTTTGACGGTGAATTTTTGCATATGGGTTCTTGGGTGCTGACCAACTATGGAGGAAGAAGTTTCACTCAATTTGCTACAGTGAATCCCAATACAGGATTACCGTTGGCATCCTCACCAGATTTCAACAACGAAGTTTATGGGTTTGCTCGATATAATAGTGGTACTGGAATCGACAGGATGTTTATAGGAGGAGCTTTTGATAAAGCTGGAATGTCTGGAGTCACTCCTAATATTACTCGTAATAAATTTGCAGCCTTTGATTTTTCAGGTGGAACTTACAATTCAATGCTCTCTTATGATCCTTCACCGAATGGAAATGTTGGTAAAATGCTTTATGACCCTTCTAATAATCTTTTGTTTATCTCTGGGGCCTTTACACAATTTGACGGTGTAACAAGAAAATATCTGGCAGCAATAAATCCATCGACCTTAGCTTTAGATTCTCGTGTGAATTTTGATTTAGATAATAGTGTGAGCGCTTTAAAAATTGTAGGCAATCGACTGTTTATAGGGGGAAGTTTCACGCAAATTGATGGAGTTCCTTATAGCAGATTAGCGGCAATAAATTTATCTAGCTTAAGCATAGACTCAACTTTTAATCCCCAAACTATAAATGGATATGTGGGCGATTTAGATAGTGATGGTTCATTATTGTATGTGACGGGCTCATTTACAAGCTATGGAGCCACTGCTCGTCATCAGGTTTTAAGTATAGATTTAAGTGATAATTCATTAACTTCTTTTGCCCCTGAATTTCCGACGTCTAATCCACCAACGGTAGCAATGCTTAGTGGGCACCCTTATTTTACTGGATTCTTTCAGTCAGTTAATGGAACGGCAGAATCACCTTATTTAGCCAACATTAATAAAACAACGAATCGTTTGGAGCTTCCAGTCTTAAAACCCAATGGGGCCGTTTATGCATTCACTCAAGATGAGAATAATCTTTATGTGGCAGGTGATTTTTATGAAGTCAATTCTAAGTATCGCTCTTATTTGTCTGGGATTTCATTAAGCAGTGAAACCATGAATGATGATATTAATATTCCAATTGGCGGAAGCGTTTTTGCAATGGACTACTTGCCTACGAAAAATCATTTGCTTATTGGTGGAGCTTTTACAAATGTTAGCGGCTCTACAAACCAAGGCTTTGCCATACTCGATATGAGTAGTGGGGTTCCAGTGAGAGTGGGAACTCGAAGGGACTTCAATTCAACGGTATATGATATTACTCACGGTGATAGGCAAGTTTATATTGCGGGTAATTTCACAACACTGGATACTGTAGCCACTAGTAAAATGACTTCACTAAATATGTCTAATTATGATGCCACTAATTACGATTTTGATATAACTACAACTTCGTCTCTTCCGGTGAAAGCTCTTAAGTTTTATAATGGGAAACTCTATATTGGTGGGAATTTCACTGGTATTGGTGGTTTAGCTCAAAACTATTTGGCACGTTTTAATGAAGATAGTTCAACGAGTTTAACAATAGATCCAGCTTTTACGCCAAGTATCTTGGCTTTACCTAATTCAGAAAGAGTTGGTGCATTGGATGTTAACAGCGATGGCGTATTGCTCATCGGAGGTAACGTTTATCCTTCGGGTAACTCCGCTCAAACCATGATGATGGCGTATGACCTCAATAGCTTTCAATTTTTAAATTCATACGTGCCTCGCTTTAGCCAAAGATATACTTATGGAAGTATGATTAATGTCATTAAAGATTTTGGAGATTTATTTTTTGCGGGTGGAACTACAATTGAAGAAATTGGCTACGATTCTGGGTGGGGCGGTGGTGCGGCTGTTTATGGTGACCCCACGAATCGTCCTTTTTAGTTTTCGAAAAATTATTTTAACAATTTATAACTGCTTGTGATTTTATCTTTGAGTTTTGATTGAGAAGTTTGCCATGACTTTGCTTGGGATTTTGAGACTTGGCTAATATAATTTTCTGAGGCACTTAGAGAGTGAATTCTTCCCAGAGTATACGCTTCATCAATTATAAGATCTTTAATCTCAGTTTTTGAAAGACTTTTAATCTCGACTCCAATTTCCGCCGCCCAACGAGGACGTAAAAGCATTTCGCATTGATTGATATCTAGAACTCTAAAAATTGGGCTCGCGAGTTTTCCTTTTATGATGGAGAGACTTTTTTTGATTCTTTCTGAGGTTTTTGGAATTTCACCATCTACTACCGGAAAAACTCCAGGTAGAGCAAGGCTTTTAAGTTCGAGAAGTTGTTGGGTCGGTGAATTCTCTGGAAGAAGATTGGAGTGAGATGGAAATTTTACAAGTATTCTATAGCGCAATAGATGGCTAGAGCCGCCGCTATTAGGGATATATTTAATGATGTCTACGAATTCTAGTTTTTCACCAAGCGAAGTTTCAATTATAGAAAGAATTAAATTTCTTAATTCTAAATCCACTTCTTGGTCTGGCGATGTTCTATAAAGTCGATCATGATCTTCTAGCATATGTTTGGGGGCTTCTAGCTTTTTGCTAGAGGCTTCTTTTAAAAGCTCTTGAGTAAGTTTCGAAAATTTATGCTCTTTATCATTGAGTGCGTTTTTATAAGCTTCGAGTACGTCACTTAAAAAACTTTCGTCTAATTTTTCATCTATTAAGGTGTAAGAAACTAGAAATCTAAGAAAATCTAAATAAAGTGGACAGAGAGAAGAATCGTCTATGTCGTTGGCTCTAAATTCAATGAGTTTATTTTGATCTACGACACTTCCAAAATTTTCAAGGTGGGCATCTCCCACGCACCAGCCCATTTCTTGGTGAATTGGATTAAGTGAATCCTGCTTGTCGTTTCCGATTTGGAGATCTTTTGCAGTTTTGTAAAAAAAAGGAACAAAGCTTCTGAAAAATTTGAAGACGTTGGTGGAGTTGTTAATTTTATCGTTGAGCTGGGTAGAGCTTAAGTGGGGGTAGAGTGCTTCGAACTCTTTTAATAAGTCTTCTTTGGGTGTTGTCGAATATGAAAACTGACTTCCTAATCCAAAAATAAAAAATGCTAAAAAATATTTCATTCCTTTGTGAGCTCGTTCCACCTTTTGTAAAGCTTTTCGATCTCTTCTTGAAGTGTAGCCATTTCGCTCGTGATATCTAATAATTTTTTTGAATTTTTAGAAATTTCAGCATCACTACTAAGTCTAGTGAGCTCAGTGAGCTTAGCTTCGGCGTTACTAATATTGGATTCCATGAGGTCTAATTCGCGTTGTTCTTTAAAGCTGAGTTTCTTTTTCTTTGTGTTAGCTGTGTCTTCTTGATCGTTTACGAGAGTTGCAACTTTTGTATCTTTATTTGAGTCTTTTCTTGAGGATGTTGGGCGATTTTTAAACCAAGACTCCCATTGCTCGACGCCGTAAAATTCTTCGATTTTTCCATCTTCAATAGCGTAAATTCTTTGGGTCACTTGATCTAAGAAATAGCGATCATGTGTGACTAAAATTATGGCTCCATCAAAATCCTTGAGACGCTCTTCAAGAACATTAAGAGTGGCTAAATCTAAATCGTTGGTCGGTTCGTCGAGCACTAGTAAATTCGCGTCCGTGAGCATGAGTCGGGCCAGAAGTAATCGCGCTTGCTCGCCTCCTGAGAGTTTCGCAACAACACTATCCATCTGTTCGGCGCTAAATAAAAATCGATCGAGATAACTTCTTATATGAATAAACTGTCCGCGAAACTTAACATGATCTCCCTCGGGGCATACGCTTTTTGCAAGAGTTTGATTTTGGTCG
This sequence comes from uncultured Bacteriovoracaceae bacterium, assembly GCA_964609695.1. Taxonomy (GTDB): domain Bacteria; phylum Bdellovibrionota; class UBA2428; order UBA2428; family UBA2428; genus JAGNHS01. Next base: position 30,070 of record CAZSSP010000014.1, on the reverse strand, counting down.
AGAGCTTCACGGTCTTGGGCAAAATAAGCCACTTCAAGACGTTCGCTGTGTTCAACTGTTCCTTTAGTGGGTTTTTCTAGACCTAATAAAAGTCGAATGAGTGTAGATTTGCCTGCACCATTGGGCCCGAGCAATCCTATTCTGCGCCCTCGTTCTATTGTGGTTGAAAAATTTTCGAAAAGTGTGCGTCCAGCGTATGTTTTTGAAATGTGTTTGGCTTCAATAAGTTTTTTTGGCGTGCCATCGAGGCTTTCAAAGCTTAGGCCAACCTTTTGAACTTTATTGAGGCGTTCTAGAGAATCCACTTCATCAGCTAAATCGTGTGCACGGTCGATTCGAGCTTGTTGTTTGGTGGTGCGAGCTTTGGGGCCTCTTCGCAGCCATTCTGTTTCGCGTCGAAGTGTGTTTTGAAGAGTTTCTTCGTGTCTTTGAAGTGTGGCCAGCTGTTCGGCTTTAACGTTACAATAGTCGGCGTAATCCCCTTCGACTTTTAAAAGCCCAGCAGGATTGCGTCTATCGAGTTCCCAAATTCTATTCGAAATTCGATTTAAAAAAAGTCGATCGTGAGTCACGGTGAGGGTGCTAAACTGAGTTTGAGTGGCTAAATATTCCTCGAGCCATAAAATACTTTCCACATCCAGATGGTTAGTGGGTTCATCGAGTAATAAGAGTTCGGGATTTTTGCAGAGCTCACGGCAGAGGGCCACTTTTTTTCGCCAGCCACCAGAAAGATCGTCTACGATGCTCTCTTCACTCAAGCCTGCGCTTTGGAATGAGAATTTAGAAAGAAGCTCATGAACAAAAGCAATGTTTTGCCAATCATAGGGGTCGCTGGAACCCTCTATAATGGTTTCGTAAATACTTTTTCCTTCACTAAGTTGCGGTGATTGTTCAAGATAGGCAATTCGAAGGTCCTTTTTTTTGGACACAGTTCCGGAATCTTGTTGAAGCTTTCCATAGATAATTTTTAGCAAACTGCTTTTTCCGGCTCCATTGGGGCCGATAAGTCCAATTCGTTCACCGGATTCAATGCCGAATGAGAGGTTTTTAAATAAAGTGCGAGCTGCAAAGCTGCATTGTAGATTATGAGCGTTGACCAACATCATTTCCGAGACGACCATAGCAGAATCTGCTATCAATAGCCCCCAAGAATTATGGTTCATTTATCAAATATTTCTAAGCGTTTTGGCGATCAAATAGTCTTTGATAATCTCAGTATTCAGGTTAATCCGGGCGAAAAAATTGGTTTGGTGGGTCCTAATGGTGCCGGAAAGACCACAATATTTCGATTAATTACCGGTGAAGAAGGCTTTGATACGGGAACGGTCAATAAACCTGAGAGAACAGTGGTTGGGTATTTTTCGCAGGATGTTGGTGAAATGAAGGGTCGCTCGGCGCTGGAAGAGGTGAAATCTGGAGCAGGTCGAGTTTCAACTTTGGCCCTAGAGATTCACGAAATTGAAAAACAATTTGAAAATGCCGCACTAAATCCCCTCGATGATGAAGTGATGATGAATTTGGTGGAGCGCTTTGGAGAGATACAATCGGAATTTCAAAATCTAGGAGGCTACGATTTAGAGGCTCGGGCTAAAGAAATCCTCACAGGTTTAGGTATTGGCCCAGGAGATTACGAGCTACCCGTTGAAAGTTTTAGTGGTGGTTGGAAGATGCGCATAGCGCTGGCCAAAATTTTATTGATGGCTCCAGATTTGCTGCTTATGGATGAGCCTACAAACCATTTGGATTTGGAAAGTATCGAGTGGTTAGAGTCGTGGATTAAATCTTTTAAGGGCTCTTTGCTTATGACGAGTCACGATCGAGAGTTTATGAATCGTATTGTCACTCGTATTGTAGAAATTTCTCAAAAAACAGCAACAAATTATAGCGGAAATTATGATTTTTATGAGCGCGAGCGCGAGATAAGGCAAAAGCAATTGCTTTCCAGTCATCGAAAGCAACAGGATATGTTGGCTAAAGAAGAAGAATTTATAGCTCGTTTTGCGGCGAGAGCCTCTCATGCGGCTCAAGTTCAATCTCGTGTAAAAAAACTAGATAAAATAGAGCGAATTGAAATTCCAGCAGAAGAACGAGTGATGGATTTTGAATTTGCAGAACCTCCTCGAAGTGGAAATGACGTGGTTGCGCTAAAAGATCTTAAAAAAGTTTGGAAGCGAGAAGATGGCAAAGAAAAACTAGTTTTCTCGGGCATTACGGGAATGGTACAAAGGTTATCTAAGATTGCTGTTGTCGGAGTTAACGGAGCGGGAAAATCAACACTGTTAAAAGTAATCGCTGGATTGACTGAGGCTACCGAGGGTTCGGCCGTCATAGGAGCTAATGTTAAATTAGGTTATTTTAGTCAGCATTCTTTGGAAATTTTAAATCCAAAGTCGACAGTTTTTGAAGAAGTATCATCGCGTGTTCCCAATGGCAGTATTGGTTTTGTGAGAAACTTACTTGGAGCTTTTTTGTTTAGTGGAGATGATGTTTATAAAAAGATTGGTGTTCTTTCTGGTGGCGAAAAGAGTCGAGTGGTTTTAGCTACGATTTTAGCAAATCCCGTTAACTTTTTACTTTTGGATGAACCCACAAACCACCTTGACATCAAATCACGTGAAGTTTTGTTAAAAGCTCTAAAGAAATTTGAAGGCACAGTTATGATTGTGAGCCACGATAGACACTTTTTGCGATCTTTAAGCAATCGCGTTTTTGAAGTCGATAAAGGTGCGCTTAATATATTTGAAGGCGATTACGACTACTATAGATCAAAGCGCAATCATTAAGCTGCGATTTTTAGTTTCATAGATTGTTTGTAGGGCAATTCAATAACAAAGCATGTGTTTGGTGAATTTTGGTCTACATAAAATTTTCCATTATGGGACTCAATTATTCCTTTGCTTATACTGAGCCCTAAACCAGTACCTTTTCCAGGGCCTTTTGTGGTGAAAAAAGGTTGCATGAGTTTATCTAGAATCTCTGGAGGGATTCCAGGGCCTGAGTCTGTAAATTTGATGCGAAATCTTTCTTCGTTTAAAGTTTCAAAATCCACTCTTATCCATTTCTCAGCTTGTTCAATAATAGCATCATGGGAATTATTGAGTAAATTCAAAATGGTTTGTGAAATTTGTGTGCTTTGAGATTCAAATCTAACATTGTTTGGTACGTTTAATGTGAACTCAATAGAGTGATTTCGAAACCTTTCACTGCAGAATGAGTAAACATCTTCGATTAAATCTCGTAGAGAGCTTTCAGCGCAGGAATCATTGTTTCCCGATCTAGAGAAGTTTTTGAGTCCTTTTATGATGTGAGTGATTCTTTGTGTTGTATTTAATATTTTTTCTAAATTTGTTCTAAGAATTTCAGTGGTATTTATACCTTTTTCTTCATTTCTTAAGAGTTTTTGAGCGTAGCCATTGATAATAGAAAGTGGATTATTGATTTCATGAGCAATGCCTGAAGCCATTTCTCCAAGGGATGCCATTTTTGAAGATTGTGCTAAGGTTAGGAGTTGAGCTTTGGCTTTTGTAATGTCTTGAAAACTTAAAATATGAGACTGAATAAAACCATCATCATTAAAGACAGGACTTCCAATAACTGAAATCCAAACATCGCTGTTGTTTGATTCTTTTGGTTTAGCTCTAAATTCGATATTTAAATTTTGAGTGTCTAAATAATTTTTCCACTCATTGTTTATATGATCGAGGTCGCTTGGGTGGCAGAAGTTGGTCCATAGGCTACCTTCTATCTGTGTTATTGGTTGATCAACTATTTGAGAAAATTTTTGATTAGCGTATTGGCAAGTGCCAAAAATATCAGTTTGTAAAATTCCTATTGGAGACGATTCTGTTAAAGTTCTCCATAATTTTTCTTTATTTGTAATTTCAAGTGTTTTGATTTCAACAAGTTCTTGGGTTCTTAATCCTTGTAAATTAATATTACTCATCATAATTGTGAGCAAATAAAAAATTAAATTAAGAGTAATAAAGGCCAGGAAACTTTTAAAGTTTTGGTCTTTTGAAAAGTTATTTTTAGCAAACCAATCTATCTTGAAATTTTGTGACCAAGCATTAAATTCCATAGATTTATAAAATGAGTGCTTTTGAGGAGTGTCAGATTCATAAAGCGCTTGTTTTTGTGAGGTGTCCTGAAAGTCATAAACCTTAAAGCCAATTTGACTTGTTGAAGGGGATAAAATCCCTCCCAAAAATTCATCTAATACAAGTGGACTGTATATCCATCCTAAAAGCTTTGATTCTTTGAAGACGGGGTATAGTAAAAGGTATCCCGCTCTTTTTTTGTTGTCTTGAACTAACGTAATAGTTTTTGAGAGCGTTGGTTGCTTAGTTTTAGTGGCTTTGTCGGCAGCTTCTTTTCGATTAATTTCAGAAGCTATGTTAAGGCCAACGGCCTTTTTATTAGAATCTAGGGGCTCCAGGTATAATATTGGGTATGAAGTTTCCATTTTGTTATAACTTGTATTGTCTAAGTTATAAATTTCGAAGTCGCTTTGTTGGTCCTTTTTGACTTTTTCAAAAAACTCATCAACTTCATTAGCGGGAAGATATTTTATAAAACCAATTCCCATAATTCCTGGAAAATTTTCTTTTATGTTTAGTGATTCAGTGTAGGCTTTCCATTCATCCTTTTCGACACTTTTGGAAGCTAAAAATAGTCCTGCTCCTCCCCTCAGGGCTGATTCATATTTTGACATTCTGACTTTAATCTTTTCAATTCCTTCACTGGTTTGGGTGTCAAAATAAGTGTTGAATTCATTTTTTTCGAAATTCTCTAACATGAAAACTGAAAAACTGCCTAGAATCCATGTGCCCAAAATAAACACTGCAGTTTTTCTTAATGTCTTAATTTTTTCTAATCGAATATAGAGGAAAGATATGAGTGCAATTGAAATAAGTAATACCTGTAAGTTTAGGATAGATAAATTCTCTATATCTTTATGACTAGTGTTGATTAAGTGCGAAAAAAGTAAAGTAAAAGAAATTAATAAGACTAATAAATTGCAAGTCAATGCAGATATTTGAGTCGATAAAAAAATCAAGGGAAGGATAAGAAAAAATAAGGTGATTGAGTGTGTGGGGTTTTTAAATATTATGTATGAAGTGGCTGCCCCAATTGCAATAATGAAAAGAGATTGAAGAGTTATTTTTAAATTGAATTGATAGTTCCACGTTTTTAATTTGGAAATAATAGGTAAAATCAATAATATTCCTAAAGTCCGACTCGACCAGATTAAGGAAAATGTTTCAATTAAATTGTATGTTTGGTTAAGGTTTGACTCAGACGATAAAGCGAAACTTTGAATTAATGAATTTATAGCAACGGGTATACATAGAGTTAAAATATAACTTGATATTTTTTTATAATCTGAAAATGTTTTATTAAATAAAAGATTTCCTTTGCTAAAAATATAAAAGCTAAGGAGAGCTTCAATTGTGTTCCCGAATGTTGAAAACAGGATGTACTTAATGTCGCTAGCGTGCTCAAAATGACTAAAGAGGGAGGCAAGAACTAATATTGGCCAGCTTTTGGGTCCCCAAAAGAGGAGTAAATATATACCGAGTGCTCCACTAGCTGAAACTAATGGAATAGAGTTGTTAAATTCGCCACTGAAATGTTCTACTTGAGTTAATAAATAATAAGATAATAAAAATCCTAATCCATTAATAATGTATTTCTTAAAAGTTGAAGTGCTTTTAAGATTATGAATGAGTTTAGGCATCCAATAAATTTCGGACTAAATTAGAACTTATTTAGCATTTTAAAAAAATGTCAAACTATTGACGATTTATTTAGAGAAACTCTTCTTTTAAATTCCGGAATCACTGAGGGGCTTAAGAAAGTCTCCTATAGAACTTCTGCTAAACCATTCTTTGATTTTTTCACGAAGCGGTAGTTCGGGGTGTTTAAGTATTTCCGCTAATGCGTGAAGTAAGTCTTCGTGGCTTAAAATCCCCGCAACACGACCGTCGTCGTGGGTAAGAATTATGGCACTTAGTTTATGGTCAATCATATAATCTGTTATGAAGGCTAAATCACTTTTTAGGGGAAGGGCTGCAATAGGCCAGTTCATAAGTTCACCAGCGCAAATGTTATTTCTAAGATCTTCGTCAGTAATGTGCTTCCAATCTTTAAATCGTGATTGAGGTAACAAAGCTCTACTAATGTCTCGAGTGGTGAGCATCCCAACAATTTCATCATCGTTTGTAACGGGGAGGTGTCTGATGCGGTTTTCCTTCATAAGTGTTAGGGCTGTGTCGACTCCTTCATCAATATCAATAGTGATGATGTCTTTCATTGTAGCAATAGAGACTGTTTCAGGAATTTTCATTTGTCTTCACCTCAACTTTTATCGTTTTCCATCACTAAGCTAGCACATATTGGGGTTTTATAAGCATGATCTTTGTCATGTCCGTCGTAGTGACTGTCATGTTTTTTTATTAGCTAAAGTTATAAATTCAGTGATGTCAGGGCCAAAAGATTGGCATTTAAAAGCTGTTCCCCCGGGCCAGACAGGATGACTTTAATCTAGAGCTCTCTCATAATGAATTTTATGAAAACTCTAAGCTTGGCAATGGTCTTTGCGTTATCGTCTCCTGTTTGGCCTAATTTTATTGATGGGAAATGGATTGGACCGGCTACTCTTAAAATGGAAGGTCAAGCACCAAGGACAGAGGCCTGTTCAAATGTGGAAATTGTATTTAGCTCCAAAAATGATTCTCTCACTGTAAATTCATACAAGTCTAATTGTCCTTCGGCGCCTAGCGATTGGGGTCCTTATACAATGCCCATAGTCGGAAATGATGTTTATTCGAGTGATGGTGAATCCATTATTGGATCTTTTGATGGGATAAAGCTACTTACGCGAGAAAGTGATGGCGGAGTGCTTTATGATTTTAATGCGCTCATCAGTCATCAGTTATTTAATAAAGAGAGTTTGGAAATGCTCTCTGAATATGCGGTTACAAATTTGTTAGGAAAAATTACGATCGAAGCTCATTTAAAGAAAATCGATTAAATTTTGCTCTTAGGATCTGTGCTCAAGCCAAAGCATAAATATTGAAATGATAGATACAATAATCAAAGTTGGGTTTAGTTCCTTTCTTCTACCCGATAAACTCATTAGAACTACGTGACTAATAAATCCCCATAGTAAGCCTTGAGTGATTGAAAATGTCAGTGGAATTAATACTACAGTAAGATAGGCGGGAAGCAGTTCTTCTAGTTTTTTTGTAGGCAACTCCGTGATACAGCGAAACATTAATGCGCCGACAATAACTAAAACAGGTGCGGTGGCGTAAGCAGGAACTATAGAGGCCAGTGGACCTATAAATAAACAGGGTAAAAAACATAGAGCTGTGATAACTGCACTGAGTCCCGTTCTGGCTCCTGCTTCTATTCCTGCTGAACTTTCAATATAAGCTGTTCCCGATGAGGTACCGAGTAATCCTGCGCTCATAGTCGCAAAAGCATCTACGATTAGACCTTCTTTGAGGTTTTTTGCGTCTCCTTTTTTATCGACAAGTCCTGTAGCATGCGAGACGCCCACAAAAGTCGAGATAGAGTCAAAAAAGTCTGTAAATAAAAATGCAAAAATCGCAGGTGCTAATGCGATGTTGAGGGAATCCTTTAAATTTAATTTTAAGAAAACGCTCGAAAAGTCGGGGAGACTAAAAACATCTTTGGGGATAGATGTGGCTCCTAATAAAATACTTATTAATGTGATGGAAGCTATGCCAATAATAAAGGCTAAAGAACTTTTCTTGTTCATAAAAAAAACAATGAGAGCTGTTCCCGCTAAAAACAAAAAAGAGGGTGTGCCCATAGGGCCCATTTTTACGAAGGTGACTGGATCGGCGCTAATAAATCCAGCATTTTTAAGACCAATGAATGTTAAAAAAATACCAATGCCCGCGGCTGAAGCGATCCGTAATGTTTTGGGAATGGCGTTTGCGACTTTAACACGAAGAGGGGTGATCGATATTAGAAGAAAAAATACACCCGCCCAAAATACGGCACCAAGGGCTATGGGCCAAGGAATTTTTTTGCCCAAAATTAAATTGAAAGTAAAGAAAGCATTGATTCCCATTCCAGGAGCTACACCAAAGGGTAATTTGGCATAAAGACCCATGAGAAGAGTCATGGCAAAGCATAAAAGTACTGTTGCAGTGAGAACTCCGCTGAATTGCATTCCGGTTCCAGGAGTCGAAAGGATTGAGGGGTTGACGACAACTATGTAGGACATTGTGAAAAAGGTGGTGATGCCACCTATGATTTCATTTTTAATATTGACTTTCATTTTCTCAGTTAGATTGGCTTGAAGTCTCTTAGCTGGCAAGGCCTTGGCTTTAGCTTGAATAAAAAAATCGTGATAAATTTTAAACCAAGTATGAATTTAAAAGATTTTATTGCAGAAGTTTCAGATTTTCCCAAGCCAGGTATTTTATATCGAGATATGTCGCCTTTGTTGAGTCATGGTGAGGCCTTCGAAAAAACTTTAGATGCGTTTGCTGATATTTTACCCATTCATGAAGCTGAAATTATAGTGGGGGTCGAAATGCGAGGTGTAATATTCGCGTCTGCATTGGCCGCGCGATTTAAAAAGGGTTTTTTGGCGCTTAGAAAAGCAGGAAAGACTCCTCCTCCTGTTTTAAAGAAATCTTATAAACTAGAATACGGATCTGCAGAAATTGAGGTCAAGGCCGGGCAGGGGAAAGTGATTTTACTAGATGATGTGTTGGCTACGGGTGGTACTCTCAAGGCTTCGATAGAGCTATTAAATGAAGCTGGCTATGATCTTAGGGGAGTTGCAGTTTTGATTAACTTGACTCAATTAAATACTTTGCAATGGAAGGGCAAGCCCATAAATTCCATAATGCAATTTTAATTTTAAGATCTCTTAAAACATAAATTTAATTAACACGATATAATAATAAAATGAGTTTAAATTGTCTGATTGTGGACAACGCGCCCGTGAATCGGGACTTTGTAGTAAGATCTTTACAGGCCGCTCGGTTGTCGTCTTGCGATGAGGCTACTAATTTGCCAGAAGCCCTGGCTCGTTTGAGGGTCGCTAAAAATAAAAAAAATCCCTATAAAGTTTTAATTGTTTCAGTAGCGCTCGATTCATTAGCTGTTGAAGATATATTAAAAGCTATTAAGGAAATGGGGGGTTATAATTCATTGCTCGCTTTAACCCCAGATCAAGATAAATCTTTGGCTCAAGAAGTTATTAAATTAGGGGCTCATTCTTATTTTGCAATGCCACTGAATGAAGCGCGTTTTATCTCTAAAATTAAGCCATTATTAGGTGCTTAGATTTTTGAAATAAATTTTTGAAGCCATAATTTTTTTTCGAGCTAAAAGTACAATCATTCCATGTTTTAAACTCACATCAGGAACTTCAATGCGTTCGTAACCTGAATAATGTAGAAATAGAGCAAATATTTTTGCCGCTGGCACTATAACATCGGCTCTATCTCTTGAAAGATTGTAGAGTTTTCTTCTTCTTATTGCCGTCATGCCGACGAGCTTAGAATGGAGTTCAAGGATATCGTTTTTGGTTAAAAAATTTCGACTTTTGTGTTTATGAATTTTTTTCCAGATTTTTAGCAAACCTCTAATATTCCCGCCTGTTCCAATGATAATTTTGGGTTTCCATAAATTTCCCCAATAAAGAGTTCTCCATTTTGGGTTTTCTCGATTTAGAGTTTGAAGAAATTGCTTTTCGAAATCTTGAGATTCTTTTGAAAAATGCTGAAGTGTACGTAATGCTCCTAGAGGGTAGCTTTGAATTTTGACTTTGGATTTTGGAATGTCGAGAACAATTTCTAAGCTTCCACCACCAAGGTCGAGGACAATTTTCGAGTCTTTTTCGAAGCCTGCGTGTTTTATAGCTTCTAATATGGTTTTACCTTCTCCATGTGCGGAGAGAATTCTAATTTTTAATGAAGTTTTGTTGAAAACACTTTGAATAACTTTCTTTCGGTTTCGAGCTTCTCGAAGTGCGCTCGTGGCCAGTGCGGCGTAAGCAACAACTTTATGAGACGATAAATGCTCTTTTATGTCTTCAAATACGCGAATGAGTTCTTTAAGGGTGCCTTCTTTTATGCGTTGTTCACGGAAAACATCTTGTCCCAGTCGAAGTTCATAGCGTTTGGCTAGAATTTCTCGAAAAAAACCGTTGGGTTTGGGATAGGCAATATAAAGTCGTATTGCGTTAGATCCTATATCAATAGCCGCGAAGGGCCCTTTTAAATTCCTCATGAGTTGTTTCTACAAGCATGATATAAACCATAGAAAATACAAGTCATATATGGAAGAAAAACTTTTTTACGATAAAGAATTAGGATGGTTGGCGTTTAATAGCCGGGTGCTCAAACTCGCAGAAGACCCACAAACTCCACTTATTGAGCGTTTGAATTTTTCTAATATTTTTCATTCCAATCTTGATGAATTTTTTATGAAGCGAGTGGCACGTTTTAAAAAGCACCTCGCTCATTTGCTAATACACAACACCAAACAGTATCACGAGGATCTCGATCGCTGGGAAAAGATGCTTAAAGAGATTCGAGAGCTCCAGTTTCGTTCTAAAGTCTTGCTGGAAGATGGCTTGATTCCGGCTCTAGGTGAGTCTGGGGTGGAATTGTGTGATTGGAAGAATTTAAAGCAGAAAGATGAACGATATTTAGAGCGATTTTTTCAAGAGAAAATTTTTCCTGTGCTCACCCCCATGGCCGTAGATAAAGGGCATCCTTTTCCTCTTATTTCTAACCTTACTTTTTCATTAGCTGTTGAACTCAAGCATCCAGAAGAGAAAAAGAAGCTTTTTGCTCGAATAAAAGTTCCTAATTTATTTCCAACTTGGATACATCTTCCCTATAGAAGTCCCGATTTTCCCTATCGTTTTATTAGCACCATGGATGTCATGCGCCAGTATCTCGATCGGGTCTTTCCAAAAATGGAAATTGGTGAAGTCACATCGTTTGAAGTTACAAGAAGTCTTGAGATTGAAGAGCGCGAAACGGATGATACAGACGATCTTTTGGAATTTATTGAAGAAGAACTAAAGCTACGTAAGTTTGCCGAAGTCGTGCGGATAGAGTTTCCGAACAAGAAAGCTCCGTGGCTTATTAATTTTTTAAAAGATGAGTTAGAAGTGACTCAAGAAGAAATTTCTTACAATGATTTTCCTTTGGAGTGGAAGCGTTTAGATTCTATTACCAAATTAAGATTGCCATCTCTTCGATATAAAAAACATAATCCAATGGTTCCAAAGCGACTCCGTGATAAGAGTCGAAGTATTTTTCAAATTATAAAAGAAAAAGATTTATTAGTTCATCACCCCTATGAATCTTTTGAGGCAAGTGTCTTAAGATTCCTCGACGAAGCCGCAGAAGATCCACAGGTGATCTCAATTAAAATGACGCTGTATCGAACAGGTCGAGAAAGTTTGCTCATTGAAGCTCTTTTAAAAGCCGCTCGCAATGGAAAGCAAGTGGTTTGCTTGATTGAGCTCAAAGCGCGACTTGATGAGCATAGGAATATTCAATGGGCACGTCGCTTGGAAGATGAAGGGGTCCATGTTGTTTATGGCATGCCTAATCTCAAAATTCATGCAAAAGTGACACTTGTTGTTCGAAAAGAGCGTTCTAAATTTGTGACCTACGCACATATGGGTTCGGGTAATTACAACGCGCAAACAGCTCTTTATTACACCGATGTTGGACTTTTCACCTCTGATTTTAGAATCACTAAGGAGCTTACGGAGTTTTTTCATTATTTAACAGGTCGTTCTCTCAAAGAAGATTATAAACATTTGTTAGTGTCTCCTATTAATATGGAGTCAAAATTTTTAAGTTTAATCGAAAACGAAAGAAAAAATGCAAAGGCAGGACGGCCGGCGCGAATCGTTGCAAAGTTTAATAACTTTGATGATCATGAAATCATATTAGCACTCTATCAGGCTGCATCTGAGGGCGTGAAGATTGATTTGATTGTAAGGGGTTTTAGTTGCCTTGTTCCTGGCGTGAAGGGCTTGAGTGAAAGCATTGAAGTCACGTCTATTATTGGTCGTTTTTTAGAGCATTCTCGAATTTTTTATTTTCAAAATGCTAAGCAGGATCCAATCGATGGACAATTCTATATGGGGTCTGCAGATTGGATGAGAAGAAACTTACACGATAGAGTGGAGCTCATCACTCCCGTCTATGATTATTCTGCGAAAAGCCATTTATGGGATTATTTACAATTGTTACTGGCTAAGCAATCTCGTCGATGGATTATGAATAGTAAGGGAAAATACCATCTTCATCATTCCACTTCGCATGAGTATCACATTCAAGAAAAGCTTATTTCAGAATTTTCTCCATGAAAGTTTGGATTGTTAGACATGCTTTAGCCATGGATCGTCAAGAGTTTAGGAGTCAATTTCATCAAGAGGATTCACTACGACCTCTGGTGCCTCAGGGCCGTAAGCGTTCGAAGCGAGTCTTTAAGTATTTAAAAAATCAATTATCCGATGTTGAGTGGGTTCTTTCGAGTCCTTATCTAAGGGCCAAGGACACGGCAATGATTTTTTCTAAAAAGATGAAGAAGAAAAATCCTTTAGTGTTGCTGAATGTTTTAACTCCAGAGGCAGAAGTCGAAGAGCTTGTTATGCTGTTGTCATTTTTAGAGAGTTTTTGTCGATCATTAATGATTGTGGGTCATGAACCTCATTTAAGTCGTTTCTTAAGTTTTTTATTTCCTCAGCAAAATCGATGGAAAAATTCTGAGCTCAAGAAGTCTTCTGTTTGCGCTTTGCGTTGGCAAAAAAATAAGGTGAAATTTATAAAATACTGGACTCCAAAAAATATCAAAACATGAAAGAATAGCTATATGAAAATTTTAGTCACAGGTGGAGCTGGATTCATAGGAAGTCACGTTGTTGATCAACTCGTTCAAAGGGGACACCAACTAACAGTGCTTGATCATTTTAAAAGTGGTCGAATGAGTAATTTAAAGCAAGCCATTGAGCTTTCAAAAAAGAATAAAAAGCCGTTAAAAATTATTCGCGGAGACATTTCGAAATCAGAAGTTTGGAAAAAAATGCCAGCTTTTGATGCTTTTTTTCACTTTGCGGCTCAAACATCCGTGACCGCTTCTGTGTCTCAACTTCCCTTAGATTTTTCTTGGAATGTGAAAAGCGTCGAACATATCATTCAATGGATTCGAAAAAGGAAAATTCGCTTTGTGATGTACGCTAACACTGCCGGAGCTCTTTATGGAGATGCCTCTCAAATACCGACAACAGAGCAATCTGTTTTAAATCCTCTGTCTCCCTATGGTGCGACTAAATCTTTTTTGGAAACATATTTGAGAGCTTTGAGTTTTAGTTGGAAGGGTTCGGGAGATTGTGATTCTAATCCCAGCTCCTCGAAGTATTTTTCTTGGGCCTCTATGCGATTGGCTAATGTCTACGGACCACGACAAATTTCTAAAGGTGAAGCGGGAGTGATCCCTATTTTTACGGAAAAGTTTCTGGCTCAAAAGACTCCTTCAATATTTGGAAGTGGTCGCGAAACTCGAGACTATGTGCATGTTGGAGACGTCGCGGCTGCATTTATGTCGATATTTGAGAAGATGCAATTGCAACCCATTGATGACGTTTTTAATGTGGGGGCCACTCGCGAAGTTCCTACTGAGTTAATTTATAAATTGGTGCGAGAAGAACTTTTAAACGTTCTTAGTAAGGACAATAAGAAGCATTCGAAGGTTTTATCGTGGCTTAAGAAAAATTCTTCACCAAATTTTTCGCCATTACGCCCTGGTGAGTTAAAACGCTCCGCTGTTTCTGTGGATAAGTTGAAAAGTTTTTCAAATTGGTCACCTAAAAAGTCAATTGAAGAAGGAATTAAGGAAACTGTACAATATTTTGTCGACCATGAAATATAAGTGTTCTTTTAAAGACTTATCCAGACGCGGTGTATCTTAAGAAAATTTCCAACACCTAGTGTTTTTTTAAGAGCTTCATTATTCTACCTAGAACAAACCTTTTTAAAGGAGAGGCATAAAAAACATGAAAAAAATTTTTGGATTAGCATCAGCAGTTGTTTTAACATCAGCATCTTTCGCGGGCTCATACGGCGACGCAGGTTGTGGATTCGGTTCCATGATCTTCGGAAACCAAGCCGGATTTATGCAAGTGTTTGCAGCTACTACTAACGGTACTTCTGGAAGCCAAACTTTCGGTATCACTACTGGTACTTTGAATTGCGGCGGTGGCGGTTCAAGCCCAACTGCTCTTCAATATATCGAAACTAACAAAGTTGCGATTTCTAACGACGCTTCTCGCGGCGAAGGCGAAGCTCTTGTTGCTCTTTCTCAAATGATGGGCTGCCAAGATAGCAAAGCTTTCGGTTCTGCTATGCAAAAGAACTTCAACAACATCTTCCCTTCTCAATCTGTAGAAGCTAAGTCTGTTGAATCTTCTGTTAAGAACGTTATCAAAGCTAACGCTCTTAGCTGTTCAGCTAGCTAATTGATCTCAGATCTTTGATCTGTTAAACCCAGAAGCAATGTTATTGCTTCTGGGTTTTTTATTTTCTGCAGTAACTTTCACAAGTTTTGCTCAAGACAATCTTCAAGAACTTTCCAGTCAAACGAGATGGCATCGATTAGTTCACTATAAAAAAAGCTTTTGGGGCTCTTGGAATAGTGAGGCTGATGGCCCCGGTTTTTTCTTTAGTCCAAAGGGGAAGTCTGACCCCGAGGCCGAATTAAAAGCTACATTAGAAGCCCTAAGAAGTCCTTTTGATGAAGCTAAGGCCGATGATCATCCTTTATGTCGATTTCCTCTTCGTAGGGATTGGTTGGCTTCCCAGGGCTTGCTCAATTTACCCAAAAATTTGAAGTGTCCTAAGTTTGAGCAATTTAGATTTGTTGTTGATGCTGAAAAAGTTTCAATGGTTTTTTCAAGTTATTATCTCAACAATCCTTCGTCGGCTTTTGGTCATACCTTTCTTAGAGTTCATAGAAAACAGTCTTCTCAGTTTGGAAAAAAGGCAGAGTTGCTTGATAGTGGTGTAAATTACGCAGCGGCAACCACCACTTCCAATGCCTTTCTCTATGGACTTTATGGATTAACGGGAGTTTTTAAGGGGTATTTTGCGAAACTGCCGTATTATTACAAGGTTCGTGAATATGCGGATTTTGAGTCAAGGGACCTTTGGAGTTTTGAACTTAATTTAACTCAGCTTCAGGTTGATCAAATGATTCAACATTTGTGGGAATTGGGTCAAACTTATTTTGATTATTTTTTTCTTTCGGAAAACTGTTCCTATCATTTGATAACACTATTAGAGCTTTTAGATGATCGATGGGATTTTTCTTCACAACTACCTTCTGGTTATGTGATTCCATCCGAAACAGTTAAGGTGTTGGCTCGAACGCCAGGTTTAATTAGTAAAATAGAGTTTCGACCTTCCTCAAGACGCGTTTTTGAAACAAGTTTTTCAAAACTGAACGCCAATGAACGCGAAGCCTTTTTTATCTCTATAGATCGTTCCAATCCTGACGATCTTTCAAAAGATTTGAGTGATGAGACTCGTCAAAAAGTTTTAGACACCGCTATAGATTATTGGGATTTTCGTAGAGCTAGAGACATTCTAATTGAAGAAAAGTCTGCTATGGAGCTCAAGCAAAAATATCTTTTAGCCAGAAGCCAAATTGCCCTTGTCACTCCCATGAGAAGTTTTGAGGCTCCCGCAGACGAAAATCCCGCTGTTAGTCATGATCCCAGTGTGTTTGGATTGTTTGGTGGTGCCAGTCAGTTTGATAAGGGGATTGTAGAAATTCAATATCGCTCAGCTTTTCATAATAAAATTGAGTGGGCTTCTGGAAGTCCAAAATATACGAGTATGGAACTTTTAGATGCTCAAATTCGTTTAGGGTTGGAGAAAATGCGACCCTATTTACAGAATTTTTCATTAGTGAGTATCGAATCTTTGAATCCAATTAAGTCTTATCATTTTCCATTGTCTTGGGACCTCAAGGTAGGGGCAGAGAGAATTGGTCAAAAAACTCATTGTAAGAATCAAGAATGTTTTGCCGCTGTGGCACGAGTGGGTGGGGGCTCCAGTGTAGAACTCCCTTGGAAATTTAATTTGAGCCTTCTGGGTGATTATGAATTAGCGGCGAGCGATGGCTTTAATAAAAGTTATTTCCGGCAATCGATGGGGCCCCATTTGATTTTTTATCGACCCATGAGCTCTCGATTAGGGCTATCCTTCGATGCAAAGATTTTTTATCACCTTTTCTTTAAAGACTCCTGGAGCTATTCTCATAGTGCTAAGCTTATTTGGGCTTGGTCAAAAAATATGGATAGTCTCCTTCAGTGGGGGAAGGATTCCAAGGGGCATGAAGTTTTTGCAGGGCTTAGGTATTTTTTCTAAGTTTTTATTTCGATACTCTTTTGCATTTGTATTTTTATTCTTAGTCTCTTGTAGTTCTCTCTTTTATTACCCAAGCCGTGGCTTGCATTTTCCTCCTCAAATGATTGATGCCAAGCCTGAAGATGTGTGGATTCCTATTGAAGGAAAGGGGCAAGTTCATGCTTGGTATTTTCCGCAAAATGTAGAAAAGAAAAGTCATGGAGTTGTGATTTATTTCCATGGAAATTCTGGCAACATAACCTCACATTTTTTAAATCTTTATTGGATTCGTAAATATGGATTTGATTTGTTGGCTTTTGATTATCGAGGCTTTGGCTTATCAACATTTAATAATACGCGCGATGAAGTGACTAGAATTTCTACGATAGAAGATGGAATTGCGGCTATGGCTTGGGCCGTAAAGCAAAACCCGACTCGACCTCTCATAATTTTTGGGCAAAGTTTGGGAGGAGCGGTGGCTCCTCAATCTATTTACAGATTTAATGACAGAGATAAGATTAAATTACTTTTCTTAGATTCAACTTTTCACTCTTATAGAAGTGAAATGAGTAGCGTGATGTCTAATAGTTGGATCACTTGGCCCTTTCAGTGGATTCCTTATTTAACTCTGACAGAGGAATATTCCTCGAAAGATGTATTAGCTGAAATGAAACCCATTCCGACTGTGGTGATGCATGGAAGTTCAGACCAAGTTGTAAGCTACAAATGGGGGAGAAAGGTTTTTTCTTTATTAAAAGAGCCTAAAGAATTTTGGCATATAGAAGAGGGTAATCATACGGATGCCTTTTGGTCCTATGAGGGAATTTTTAGAAAGAAATTCATTAAAAGAATTTATCAAGAATTAAAACTCGTCGTGCCCTCAGATGTGCTTAAAGAAGATTCTGTGGATATAAGTTATTCTTATGAGTTGCCCTACGCTAAAGGGCAATCTTATGAAGTTTTACAGGGGCGCGGCGGTTCGTTTTCTCATCAGGGAGCTCATAAATACGCCATAGATTTTGAAATGCCCAAGGGAACTGATGTTTGTGCTGCCCGCGATGGAGTTGTTAATGATTTAAAAGATGGATTTAATGATGGAGGGCCACAGGAAAAATTTTTAAAAGAAGCTAATTATGTTGTTATTGCACATTCAGATTCTTCTTATGCTGAGTATTATCATTTGGACAAAGGTAGTTTAAAGGTAAAAATCGGCGATCGAGTTAAGGCTGGTGATTGTTTCGCGAAATCCGGACAAAGCGGATATTCAGCAACTCCTCATTTGCATTTTATGGTTTTTGTAAGAGCTTCAAATGGAGATAAAAAATCAATTCCCACAGTCTTCAATACAAATGACAATCAATCCCTAATCCTCCGCAAAGGCCAATCCTACACCCGCTAAAAGGCGTCTCGCTAAAAGGCGTCTAGCGACTTCTACAGGGCGACCCCCACCTTTTAACCATTAGATATGTTTTAAAGCATCATGAAGTTCTTTGGCATCTGTTATGCTAAGTAATTTTTGTGATGAATTTTTGATTTTATCTTTCTTTTTCTTTTTAATTTCATGATCGCTGCAAGCAATATTCAGATATTCATTTAAATACTCACCGTCTCCACGAGCAATATCTGTTTGTAGCTTTTGAAAATTGATAAAACTAAAGCGTAATTGATCTAAATTGTTTTGCTCATCAATAGTATTTGAAGCATTTTTGCCAAGTTTTTTGAGTTCAGCGTAATATCCAGTAGGTGAATATTGAATCATTTTTCCAGATAGGGCGTCGGTAGCCCATGAAAGAATTGAGGTTGTATTAAAAATGGAAACAGTATTTAGGGTTTTATTGATTCTAAATTCTGAAGATTCGTAGCCGGGAAGTTTCACTCGCGCCTTGAATTCTTTAAAGGCTTGTCGATCGAGATCAAAAACAAGTGGGGTTTTGCCCTTGAGTTCTTCGTTTATGAAAACGTCAGCTCCGCTGGGTTCGGATTTGATTGTGATTTTATCGCTACGCTCACTAAACAAAGTGGCGCAAGAATTTAAGAGTAAAATCATTGTAGGAAGTGCAGATAATTTTAAAAATTTTGTCATTTTGGATTTTTAATCCAATTTTAGAAATCTGAAAAGTCTAGGAGTTTTTAAGCTTTAACTAAGCTGCCCACGAACGGAGCCATCTTGATCCCTCAAAATCAGCCGTTAAAGTTAATTAAGCAGCAAAATTCAAGTTTTCTAAGAATCTGACGAAGAAGCCTAAGCAGGTGGCTTTGGCTTCTTCAGAAGCATCCAGATGACTACTATCATCTGGATGCATTTCAGTATCTTAAAGAATAATAGAAAAGCATCAACTGGGTCCATAGGCACCTCGTTTCTGCTGATCCACCTTTCTTGGTTGATAAGCCCCGTTCGTGGGCGCATAAACCCTAGCGAAAATAATGCCAAAAAATTATGAAATTTGAATTTTTTTTGCTTTTATACTTTTTTGGATTCTAAGTTTAATAAGTACGCTTTAGTTTTATTTCCACCAAAGGCACTGAATCCTCCCATGCCATTTTGCTTTGGAAGCACTCGATGACAGGGGATAAGTAGCGGCAGAGGGTTTTTTGCAAGAGCTGTCCCTACGGCTCGACTCGCTTTAGGGCTTTTAATGTTGTGCGCGAGGTCTCCGTAATGAAGAGTCTTTCCATGAGGTATTTTAAAAGTATTTTTAAGAACTTTTTTTTGAAAATCTGAAAATTGATTCCAGTCAAAATACTTTTCAACAGTGGGCGGAATCGACTTTCCAGTTTTAAAATAACTTTTCACATCTTCTTCGAGAACATTGAGCCATTCAGGGATGTTTTTTGAAGATATATTTGGAAATTCAG
>CAZSSP010000014.1:0-10687 GCA_964609695.1 uncultured Bacteriovoracaceae bacterium | reverse complement strand
TTGATCACTTGTCCAACTCCCAAAGTGAAGGAGAAGGGTTGTTTGCGATCGAGGGAAGAGTCAAATTTGGTTCCGTTTAAAAGTTTTCCTGTGTAATGCACTTCCACAGTGTTTCCTTTTTCTGCAACTTTTCCGTCTTTTTTACCGGCTTGAGTGGTTTCAATTTTAAGTTCTTTTACGTCCATGCTGCTCTCCTTTTTTGAGCTTTTTTTTGATTCTTTTGGCGTGCTGCTAAAAGCCAAAGGGCTTAGCGCAGATCCGCTTAAGGTTAAAATTGTTAAAGCTTTGAAAAATTTATTTGTCATGAAATTAAATCTAAACCCAATATATAAAGCTGTCTTGCTGCAAAAAAACTTCAACGCTGCTTTAAGTCAAGAATCAAAAGCTTCGCGGGCGCGGCTCAGGCGAGCGGAGTTGGATTTATTCAGCCACCATTCTTCGGGTAATGGGCGACCGTTATAATGATTGGCCATCACATAACCATAGGCTCCGCATCCCATGATGAGTATATGCTCACCTTCCTGGAGTTTGGGGAGCGAATATCCTTTGGCCAAAACATCTGAACTTTCACAAACAGGTCCAACAACGTCGTATGTTATTTGCTGAGTTTCAGAGGTGATGGCAATCATGGGGTGCTCGGCTTGATAGAGCGCGGGGCGCATGAGTTCAGTCATGCTGGCATCAACAATGGCAAAGTTTTTCTTTTGATTACTTTTAAGTCCAATAACTTCAGTGACGAGAATTCCCGCTTGCGCGCAAAGAGAGCGCCCACATTCTGAAACTAAATGGGCCTCTTTGCCAAATAATTCTTTCCAGCTATTTGAATGCTTGCTTAGAATTTCTCCATAATTTTTAAAATTTGGAATTTTAGAGATCTCTTTGTAATTAACGCCCAGGCCTCCGCCCACATCCAAATATTTTAAATTGAGTCCAAGGCCTTTAAGCTCTCTCGCTAATTGAAGGCTCAAAGTGATGGCTTGATCAAGCGCCTCTAATTGAAATAACTGAGAACCTATATGAAGGCTGATCCCTTTGCAGACAAGCCATGGATCTTGATGGGCTTCTTTAAAAAGATTTAGAGCGCTTTCAAAATCTAAACCAAATTTATGTTCAAACAACCCAGTCGCGATATAGGGATGGGTTTTGGCGTCGACGTCGGGATTGACTCTAAAAGATATCGAAACTTTTTTTTGTTTTTGAGCGGCAATTTTACTAAGGCGCGTATATTCACTGCGACTTTCAATGTTGATTAAGAAAATATTTTCATCAACAGCACGTTCAAGCTCTTCGGTGGATTTTCCCACTCCTGAAAACACACATTGACGTGGATCAAAGCCAAATTTTTTAGCTAAATCGGCTTCGTAATATGAAACTAAATCCAGTCCTACTCCTTTGCTTTTGAAAAAACTAAGGACATCGGGGTTATTATTGGCCTTCATCGCAAAATGTAAGTGAAGATCGGGTATAATATTTAAAACATTTTTTTCAAATGAAGCCCAAAGTGTTTCTAATACGCTTTCGCTATAAATATAAAAGGGTGTTTTAGCTTTGGAGGGAATGAAATTCTTCCAGTTAGGAAAATCAATTTTAGTGCTTTCGCCAGATTCCGACATTAAGTCTTATTATCGGCGAGGGCGAAGGCTTCGTGAAGGGCTCGAATAGCTTTTTCTTTGTCTTTTTCCTGAATAATGGCAGAAATTTTAATTTCACTTGTAGTGATGAGGTGTGTTGGAATCTCTTGCTCTTTTAAGCAATCAAACATTTTTGCGGCCACTCCAGTATGAGTGCGCATCCCAACTCCAACTATGGATATTTTAATGGCGCTATCGAGCTGCACTTTTATGGGGTATCCCGACAACAATTCTTTGGCTTTGGGCCCGTCTTCTTTAGGAAGACTAAAGCAAATGCTGCATCGACCTTTTTCATTAGGCGGAGTTTTGACAATCACATCAACAATGATTCCATGTTTAGCTAGGGGTTGAAAAATAGGGGCTGGAAATTGTGCTTCGTTGTTGTCGAGTTCGACTTCAAATAAACATTCTGCAGAGTCGGATGTGATGGCAGAGACAACGGGGGCTTCTAATAAATCATCGTTTTGCATAATTAGGGTTCCTTTGGCTTGAGGATTAAAACTCGAGAGAACTCGAATGGGTAAATTATATTTAGCGGCAATTTGTAAGGAGCGCATGTGCATCACCTTGGCTCCAAGGCTAGAGAGCTCCATCATCTCTAAAAAACTAATGGTTTCAATTTTTCGGGCTTCAGGAACAATTCTTGGGTCGGCAGTATAAACACCTTCAACATCGGTATAAATATCGCAGCGTTTGGCTTTTAGCGCTACAGCGAGTGCAACACCAGAGGTGTCTGAACCACCGCGGCCTAAGGTTGTGATGGTGTCGAAGTCGCCGCTTCTGTGGATGCCCTGAAATCCAGCCACCACAGGAACGCAATTTTCTCGAATACAATCTTCAAGAATTCGAGTGTTAATTTTTTGAATCTGGGCTTTGCTATAAAGCCCATCAGTGAAAATTCCAACTTGAAAACCTAGTAGAGGTTTGGCTTTTATTCCCAAGGCATTTAAAGCAATAGCGAGTAAGGCACACGAAACTTGTTCTCCAGAGGCTAAGAGCATGTCATAAGCTTCTGGTAGAGGGGCTTCGCTTAAATCGTGTCCTAATTTTACCAATAAATTTGTTTGACCGGCCATGGCCGAAACGACCACAACATTTTGTTGAATTTTAGAAGTTTCCTTAATGAGAAGCGCAACTTTTTGAATGCGTTCGATGTTTCCAACTGAAGTTCCACCGAATTTTTGAACAACAAGATCTTTCATTTTTCTTAAGAAGTTTTATAGCACTTTTTTAACCACTGACTAGCGATCTCTTTATTCCATTCCTTAAATTCCGAGAGATGTTCGTCTTCGGCCTCAATTAAGGAATTTTGAATTTTTTTTAGTTCAGGTCCGGCTTTAATATTTAGGAGCGACATTATTTCATGACCATCAAGGATAGCTTTAGAAGAAATGGGTTGAGTGGAGGCCTCTTTTATCTTTTCCCTTAGAATGGGGATGTGTTCGAGGCGGGCTTTTCCGTCGGCCCCTAAAGAGGCCTTCGAGTCGGCTTCTATGAGTTGGAGCAATTCCTCGGTGAGAGGACTTGAGTCTCTTAAAAACTTACGCGCTGGTTTTAGACTCTTCCAGTTTTGAACATCACCGCCCCTGAGATGCAAGCGAATGAGCTGACAAACTTTTTTAGAAAAATCTTGAGGGAAATGCCAATGCATAAAAAATTCTTGGGCCAGTTTTTCGGAAATAACTTCGTGCCCAAGAAATTTGATTCTATCTCCATGTTCGCTTCGAGTGGAGGGTTTTCCAATGTCGTGGAAAAGGGCGGCAAATTGAAGCAATGAGCTTTGTCGAGCGTTGGCGACAACCATGAGCGTGTGAACCCAAACATCTCCTTCTGAGTGATAAATTTTATCTTGCTCACAGCCAATCATCGGAAGGAACTCATTAAAAAGTTCTTCGAGAATTTGGTGTTTTTTGAATTGATCAAATAATTCTCCTAAAACCCCATTTTCTGCCGCTTTAATGAGTTCATCGCGGACTCTTTCGGCACTAAGAATTTTAAGTCGGGCTTTAGTTTTTTTTATGTTTTCAATTAATTCAGGGTCGATTTTGGCTTTTAAAAGAGCGGCAAATCTAAAAAGTCGAATCAAACGAAGAGGGTCGCTATCTAAAATTTCAAAGGTTGAAGATTGAGGGTGGCAGCGCAGATAGAGTCTTGAAATATCTTCAAGCGCACAGCCGCTGGGGTCTAAGAATTCACCACTGCTCACATTTTGATAGAGCATATTCATCGTGAAATCTCTTCGTTTGCAGTCTTCAAAAAGTGGGGCAAAAAATATTTCCCTTTGGCGTGATTCAGTAGAGGGAAATTTTTCTTGATGGGTGTCGGCAATTTGAATTTCTAAGTTTTCAACAATTACCTGCCAAATCGGGTAGCGTGAACCGAGTAAATAGGGAGTGGATACTTCGTTGGGAAAGTGTTCATGTAACCAATGGGCGAGCCCTTTGGCTCCTCCATCTTCTTCAACGACCATATCCCAATCGGTTACTGTTTTGCCCAATTGAGCGTCTCGAAGACAGCCGCCTACCCAGAAGGCCTTAGAGGCGTAGGGTGAATTTGTGAGCCAACCCTTAAACTTAGTAGCAACGTTTTGAGACATAAAATATTTCAAGAGATTAGGACACTTTGAGTTTAAGATCTACGTGACTCGATTTTGGGTTGGGCGGCCTTTATAGAAGCAGGCTTGACGCGCTGCGCTTTGGGGTTTAAATATTAAAACATGAATTCAAAAGTTATTTTTAAAACCATTGTGCTTTTTGTAGCTATCAATTCATTTCAAAGCTTTGCTAATTTACCCATATTTTGTTCATCTCCCCTAGCTGCCCACCGCAGCTTTCAATTGGCTCAAAGCAAAGCCGATAAATTGTTTCGTGGTGAAGAAAATTTAGCCTCCGGCATTCAATCAAAAGTAGCTTTGCGAAGTTCTGGGTCTACCTATTTAGGCTTTAGAGCACAGCAAGAACCTTCTGATAGCCTTCAATTCGTTAAAATAATCCACTTAAAATAGTCATCCGTGAAAAAGCCCAAAGCGTTGAAACAAGCGCGTCCGGATATAAAGATTTTGCCTCCGCAGGCTAAAAAGCCGTAGCTCCGACAAAATTTTTATATCCGCCGCGCCGCCTTGGGCTTTTTGACGGATGACTTCCTCTCTGAGAAAATTTGCAAGCTTTGCTCCTTTATTGGATTAAAAGCTTGCAAATTTTCGTCGCCTGTCAAAAACGAGAAGTTCTAGGCGGGAGTAAAAAATTTTTCGAGCACGGCCAATAAGGCCGCACAGAAGAATTTTTTGCTACCAACAACGAAATTCGACGTTTTTCACAGGTGACTAAAATAATTAGAAGCGTTCGGCTTTGGCGGTGCGAATAGAGTCTTCGATAGATTCCTGCACGCTATTGCTTTGAGGTGCGAAAAAAGGTTCTGATCCAAATCTGGCGAAAGTATAAGCCGAAATAAAAAACACTAATGAAATAATAAGAATGATCATGACTTTGCTCATGTGGAACTATTGTTTAGCTAAGCTTTAGAGATTGAACAAGCTGAACACTGTCTTTAATTGTCTTTACAAATGGGGTCTATTCACGGGCTATTTTGAAGCCAATAAACATGGCTACTACAAAAATTAAGCTGCTCATGTTGAGTGTGACGAGTCTCATGATTGCTGGGGCCGGGCAGAGACCGCTTAAAGCCCAGCCTAAACCAAAAATGATAGATCCTAATAATAGTCTGGGTCCTATTTTTGAGGCATGAGGTGGACTGTAGGGTGTGGCAAAAAAAGTCATTCCTCTTTTTTTTATCCAAGAATAAAATAATGCATAAACAATAACAGCAAAGAGCATTGTCCACATCATACTGGGATCCCACTCGGGTCCACTGACGTCGAGAAATCGAAGAATTTTATCGGGATTAGTAAAACCTGCTATAGCAATTCCAGAGCCCATCATGAGTGCTGATAAAAATACATAAGTGTATTGTGATCGCTTAAGCTCCATAAAATTTCCTTATAAAAAATACAGTTAAAACTGCGGTCATAATAAAAACACAAGTTGCAACAATTGAGGCGCGCGAGCCTCGGGCCATTCCGCAAATACCATGACCGCTAGTGCATCCTCGCGCAAGGCGAGTTCCAAATCCAACCATGACTCCAGAAATGACTAAGCGAAGGACTTCAGGATTTTGAACGCTTTCAAATCTCTCTGGCCAAATTAAAATCCAAATTAAAGATGAACAAATTAATCCAAAAATAAAAATATATCTCCAAGCTCGATCGCCATGTTTGTTTTGGAGAATGCCGGAGGAGATTCCACTGACTCCTGCAACTTTGCCAGTTGAAAGCAAAAGTAAGGACGCGCCTAATCCAATAAGAAGGCCTCCAAAAATGCTTAATAAGTTTTCGCTCATGGAAGTTATTTTAGCATGTGATTGATGGGGTAAGTGTTTTTAAGTTTTTTGATTTTGACCTAGGTGCAGCAAGACGATCATATGGCTCAACGTTCCGAATTTGGAATGGGTGACTAAAGGGAGCCACTGTGAAGATAAATCTGAAGAAGTATTTATGGTCTGCGCTGTTGTTTGTTGTGTCGATTGCTCATGCGGGTCTTGAAGATGATTTTTTGCTTCATTTTCATGCACTAAAAGCGCCTCATGATTATGTGGGTGTTCCCAACGATAAGATCAAAGAGGACATTATCCTTCATGTCTCTTTCCTGAAAAACTTTGCCTACGATGAAGTAGCTCACAGGGCTCTTGATGTGCTTCGCCAGGAACTTAATATGGTTGAGGGCGATTTGAACGATCAAGACAAAGTTAAATTTTTCGATTGGTTTTTTATCGAAATGTATTCATTGATTCAAAGTGTGGGCAACCAAAGTGACTTCGTTCCATTTGTTAAAATTTCAGAAGACCTCAACAAAATTCTTGATCGAATTGGAATCAAGCCAGATAACGACAAATACAAAGTATTGGTAAAGGCTTGGGTTACGGCTCGAGATTCGGTGCAGTCTAATGCTGTTCATAGGTATCATGCTTTTGATGATGCTGGGAAGGTGACTCTAAGTGCCACGGGAAAAGGTTGGCGACCAAGAAGTAAAAATGAGAATGGACCTGCCCCTGGATTTTGGGCTAACGGTCCGATAGCTATTCTTGGTCAAAAAACGGATTATCGAGAAGCATCAAACATGGGTAGAGCTTGGGTTGGAGAAGTGACCAAGCGTTTAGAGGAGCGTGCCTTTGGTCAACCAGAACTTATTAAGGGTCTAGAAAATTTAGAATTGGATAGAGTGCTTCGTCCTGGACGCAGAAAAACTCCCGAAATTATTTGGATGCTTGGACAGGGTGGAACAGGAAAAGACACTCACGCTGAAGTTTATACGGACGCAATCCATGGTTACAAAGGTGCGCACGAAGATCATTTGCTTAAGATACCAGTATGCCGAGAAGAGGCCGACGCTTGGAAATTATTGGGATCCAATACGGGTTATGTAGGTTCTAATAAACTTCCTGAGCTTGTTCGCTTTGCAGTTAAACATTCTGGTGGACGCTATGAAATAAAGGAAGTCGATGGATATTCTAACGATAGTAAAAAAGAAATCGTTGTCGAAAACCCAGCCTGGCATCCAGGTATGGATGCTTTGCCTGGATATTATCCTCCCGACACAGCCGTTTTATTTATAAATGAATTTCGTGAATGGTCTAAAGCCGCCAAGGATGTTCTTTTAAAGCAAATGCTTGAAAAGGGATATATTGAAATCAACGCTCCTTATGGTGGAGTGTCGAAGATTTATTTTCCTGCCACTATTATGATTGCTTCTAATGATTTGGCTCCACCCGCAAGCGCCAATCCTAGAACTTACGAACAACTTCTATCCTGGTGGAATGATTTGCATGGAGACTTCAATAGAATTCGCCAAGAATTAAGAAACACCAATAAGAAACTTATAGGAGTTACTAACGATAAAGACGCGGGAATTTCTGATGAAATTTTAAACCGCGTTCCGGATTCTAGTTTCTTTTTAATGCGCCCATTGTCCGATGAAACTTTATCGAAAATTGTTCGAGTCCATATGGAAGATGAAGTTTTGGAATACTTTGGGGATATGAATACGTTCTTAGGACCCGTGACTCTTAAGTATTCTGATAATTTAATGAATACAGTAAAAGCCTATCGCTACAACGCGGAAAATGGCGGCCGCCCAATGAAGGATTACGTTAAGGCGCTCGTTAAGGAAACCTTAAAAAAGGCTATTCAAAATGAAGTTATTAAAAGAGTCGACGATGCTGCCGTTATGGATTTGGATATAGAAAAAAATCCTGACAACACTTTAAACCTAAAAGTTGTCATCAGCGATAAAGATACTTCAAAAACTCTACAAGAAATTTCTCTTCCAATTCTTGCAAGTCAATCTTTGCGTATCAAAGAGCCCATTAGCGATGAGCGGATTGAAAAAATTCTAGAATTAGAAACTGCATTAAATAAACAAGTTTTTGGTCTAAAACATGTGACAAAAAAACTACAAGAAGCCTTGTTGGTTTCCGAAGATATGCGGCATTCAGCTGATGAGCAAAAGGCTCGAAGCTTTATGTTTTTAGGCTTGTCTTCAACGGGTAAGACCGAAGTGGCTAAAGCATTGTCTCGTTTTTTGTATGGCAATGAAGAAGAATTCTCTTTCATAGATTTTAATAATCTTCAGCATCCTTCTCAGGTGACTGAAAAAATATTTGGTTTAGAGGGCCATGGTCCTTCTGAGTTTATGAGGGCTTATGATCGAGCTAATGGAAATTTAGTTATTTTGCTCGATGAAATTGCCAACGTTAACGATCCCAACGTGTTAACTCCTTTGTATCAATTATTAGACGAAAAGATTGTGCGTGCATTTAATGATGGGCGTCCACGATCTATGAAAAACGTGACTATCATCATGACTGGAAATGCGGGGGAGGAATGGTACAAGAATATTCCTCGTGATATTCCCGAAAAAATTCAGCGCGGCGCTATGAGTGAAATTTACAATAAAATGATGCAAAGTCCGATGGCGCAACGTGCTTTCTTAGAAAAGAAATTTCGCCAAGCTTTCCTAAATCGTGTGGGTTTTAACCAAACATTCTTTTTTCCTCCGCTCAATTTCAAGGCGGTTAGAGAACTGGTGCAGTTAAAACTTGCTCAATCGTTAAAAAAATTAGCGAAAAATGTAGGCAGTCGATATTGGAATGTCGTTTTTACAAACGAAAAAGAATACGTTGATGCCTTAGAAAGAATCGAAGCTGAAGGCTTTTATTTGTGGGAGCAAGGGCGCTCACTCGATAATTATTTAGAAAAGCATTTGGCCGAACGTTTACGATTGTTATTAATTGCCAACAAAGTTCCAGTGGGTAGCGATGTCTTGTTGTCTTTTAATAAGGTCGATCTTGTGAGTGAAGAAGATCACCAGAGAGAACTTATTTATAATTTGCAAGTTGAGGGTCGTGCAGAGCCTCTTCAATTAAAGCTCGAAACTAAAAGAGTTGAAGAAGACTCAAAAGACTTGCTCGAATTTCAAATGCAAGTGGGTTTTCATGAAGCAGGACATGAAATTCTTCGTGAAGCCTTGCTGGGTGATCTCACCGATCCCGAAAAAATTACAATCATTCCTGGTGTGGGGCAGATTGGTAATGAAATGGTTTATTACGGCGGAGTGGCCGTGGCTAATCAGATTAAGAATTCCATGGGAACGCGTGAATATATGTTGAGCATGATTGCAAAACTATTTGCAGGTGGAGAAATGCAACGTTTGGTGAACCGAGGTGAGAGAGTGAGCATGGGGCAAAGTAACGACTTGCAAAGAGCCACGGCCATTGCTCAAAAACTCATTTTGGAGTTCAGATTAGAAGACGATTGGGGTGCTCTTGGATTTCAAACTAAAGATGAAACAGTTGCAGAATTTATTAGTAAGTTGTCGGAAGACCAAAAAGTTAAATTCAATACTGCAGTTCAAAAGCTTCTTAAGGAAGGTCGAGACTTAGCTCGTAAGGTCTTGATTGCAAATTACACGGCGGCTGTTGAGCTCGCTAATGCGCTCATTCGCAAGGGTAAATTGAATGGCAACGAAATTAAAGAAAACTATACTAAATTTCCCGTAAAGCGATATTGGGAATTAGCACCTGAAGAAAGAGAAACTGTAGATCCTCTATTCGCAAAGATTGAACCTGAGTTAAAGGTGCCACAACGTGGACGTGAACTTGAATTCGCACCCAGTGTGCCTCGGCCAAAAGCTGAAGAAGTAGCTGATGTGGAAAAAATATTTGAAGATCAAAAGCGTGCTGAAGTTCAGCAAGTCGCTGTTTGGGCTGCTTCGCATGATCTCATCGCAAAAGCTAAGACTTGCGGAAGCCCATTGATAATTGGCGCAGATAATTTAGGCGGTAGCGGCGGATTAAAAATGCCACCAGCTTCACCCAGACAAGCCAGCGCTCAAGCTAGCGGCGCAGCTTCGGCAATGTGAATTAAAAAGTCAATGGGGCTTTGCTAATCCAAAGCTTCTTGCCAATGTCGAACTCTCTATCGGTTGCGACATAGTTGTTTTTCTTAGGTGCAGGTGCTCCGGGGAATATTTCACTATGCTTGGCGGAGTAAGGATTGGTGAAATTATTGAGGAGCTTTTCCATCGGGAAAAGACTTTCGATAGACTCCATTTCTGTTTTTAATTTTGCGTAAGTTTCTGGTGAATCATTCTCTAATTGTTTGGCCCATTTATAAAAATCTAAATCAAGTGCTAAAATATGTTTGAGCAAATCAAGTGTTCCCAACGAATCAAAAAGAGCTCCGTGCCAAGCACTTCTATCGATGTTGAATAAGTCTGCCATGAATTCTGCTTTGGATTCATTTCGTGGAACTAATTGAGTATCTCTTTCAACCCAATATCGAGCGTAGAGTAAGCGTCCCCAGAAAAGTTTATAGAGAACTTTGGTGTCGATAATATAAAATTCCTTTAATGAATTTTTAGCTTTTAAAAAACCCTTTTCACCAGTAATGGCGTAGGCTCTTTCAAAAAATTCAGTGAGTTTTTCAAGATCAAATGCAATGTTTT